>CAYMRS010000007.1:0-85076 GCA_964392915.1 uncultured Nitrospiraceae bacterium | reverse complement strand
CGATTCCGGTTCCTCCTGAACGCGGGAAAAGAGCATAACGAGGGAGCGGGGCTGAACAGTATACGCATGATGCCTGATGAACGGCGCCGAGCCCCAGGAAACAATATCATCGGGAGACGGCAGCGAAGTATCGATGACACGCTGCCAGCCCATCCCTGCTTCATCCCGCGGCAGCTCAAAGGCAAGTGGCTCCCAGTAGGCGTTCATCATGCAATGGAACATGAAGCCGCGCATCAGGCTCCGGACTGAAAACGCTATGCTGTGCGAGTGGTCGCTCCAGTCGGGCCGGTTCAGGCGCACTCCGTGCCACTGCACTTCGGCATGCCAGATAAGCTCATTGAGACTGAAGCCGAGGTCTATCCTTGCGTGATCGCTTTCCAGCCGTTGCGCGATGAGCAATTGCACGAAGCGATGGATGCCGCCATGTTTTTCGAGCAGCGACCAGTCCATCCAGTTAAATTCGCTGTCGTGACAATACGCGTTGTTGTTTCCGAGCTGTGTCCTGCGCATCTCATCGCCCATGAGCAGCATGGGAGTTCCGACCGAGAGCAGCGTTGCGGCAAGGAAGTTTTTTATCTGGCGGACTCGCAGGCTCTCCACTGCGGGGTCGTCGGACGGTCCTTCAACGCCGCAGTTCCAGCTCAGATTTGCGTCGCTGCCGTCGCGGCTGTTCTCCCGGTTCGCATCATTATGCTTATAGTTATAGGAAACAAGGTCGTTCAGGGTAAAGCCGTCGTGGCACGTGACGAAATTAATACTCTGTTCCGGGCCGCGCTCTTCGTGCCCGTATATATCGGGACTGCCGAAAAGGCGGGCGGCAAGGCGCGACACAGTACCCGGCTCTCCGCGGAAAAAGCCTCTCACATCGTCGCGAAACTGCCCGTTCCACTCCTGCCAGAATTCACCGACAAAGTTTCCGACCTGATAGAGCCCGGCGGCATCCCATGCCTCGGCAATAAGCTTGGTCCCGGCCAGAACCGGATCGGAATCTATTGAAAGCACGACCGGCGGGTTTTGCAGAGGATTGCCGTCTTCATCGCGGGAGAGAATCGAGGCGAGGTCAAAGCGAAATCCGTCGACATGCATCTCGCTTACCCAGAAGCGGAGGCTGTCGAGTATCAGCTTTCTGACAACAGCGTGGTTCGCATTCAGCGTGTTGCCGCACCCGCTGAAGTTCGTATATCCGGCACTGTCCGGTTCCAGAATATAGTAGGTGTCATTGGCGATGCCGCGATAGCAGAACGTCGGGCCGTTCGCATCCCCTTCAGCCGTGTGATTGTAGACGACATCGAGTATGACTTCGATGCCGGCGCGGTGGAGGGCTTTCACCATGTCGCGAAACTCATCAAGCGGGCCGAGCAGATCCTGCCGGGAGCTGTACTGCCGGTGCGGCGTGAAAAAGGATATGGGGCTGTATCCCCAGTAGTTCAGAAGGCCGGGGGGCGCATCCTGCCGGTCGAACTGATAGGTCGGCAGAAGCTCTACCGCAGTTATCCCGAGATTCTGCAGATAGGGAATCTTTTCGACAAGACCGGCGAATGTCCCGCGTTTTTCGGGCGCAACGCCGGAGTTCGGATTCATCGTGAATCCGCCGACATGCAGTTCATAAATAATCGTCTTTGAAAAAGCCCGCCGCAGCGGCTCATCGCCTTGCCAGTCGTATGCGGACAAATCGGCGACAACGCTTTTCATCGCAAAAGGGGTATTGTCTCCGGGGCGGTAAGCAGCGGATCGATCATAGCGGGCTGGAATCGCAATGCCCCGCGCATAGGGATCGAGCAGGACTTTTTCGTGGTCGAAGCGCAGCCCTGATTCCGGCGCGTGAGGTCCGAACGCACGATATCCGTATATCTGTCCGCTGACGATGCCCGGCACAAAGACGTGCCAGTAGTGGTGAGTCCTGTTTTTGCGGGGATCGAGCGTAATGACCCGCGCGGGCCGGGAAGCCTCTGCATGATCAAAAAAAAGAAGCTCCACAGTCGAGCTTTTATCCGAATAGAGCGAAAAATTCACTCCGTCCGGGGTCACCTTCGGTCCGAGAGGAAACGATTTTCCGGCTGTCGGGTCAACAGGCATACGCTGCTCCCTTCGCTTCTTTTGAGATAAGGATAGCACAAAAAGCTCCGAACGGCATCTGGCTGTTCCCGCAGCGTCAAGGCCCTGCACTTCACAAGCGGTTATCACGCAGTGCGGCATGATGTGTGTGGCGCTGAAAGTGTGCTATAGTTTGAGAGAAACCCCTTGCTGAAGGAGCATGTATGGTAGAAAAGCCCGTATCCCCGGATGACCCTCAGCGCCCCGGAAACGTTCCCTTGCCGGCAGGGCATACCGGCGCTGCGAGGGACGCATGCTCTCAGGGATCATCTGATTTTGCAACGTTTGCGGAGCAGATTTTCGACGCATTTTGCGAAGTCGAGATGTCCGGCAGGATTATTCGCTGGAATCAGGCATTTCTCCAGTTGACCGGCTATGACGCCGAAGAGATCGGCGGATTTACCTACATTGAACTCACCCCTGAGAAGTGGCATGCTTTCGAGGAAGGAATTATCCGGCAGCAGGTCCTGCCGCGCGGATATTCCGATCAGTATGAAAAGGAGTACCGGCGCAAAGACGGCAGCATTGCGCCGATAGGACTCCGCGCCTATCTGAGCCGCCACCCCGACGGTTCGCCCAAAAGCATGTGGGCCATTATCCGCGACATATCGGAACGCAAGTCCGCGGAGAAGCTTCTCCGTGATGCCGCCGGACGCTGGCAGACCACCTTTGATGCAGTCAGCAATGCATTAGTGGTGTTCGATCTTCAGCAGAGGGTCGTGCAGTGCAACCGCTCGACCATGAAGCATCTGAACCTCCCGGCGGAGCAGATTCTGGGCCGCCATTGTTATGAGCTTTTTCATGCGAGTTCCTCTCCCGTTTCCGGATGTCCGTTCGTCACCATGCAGGAGACAGGCCGAAGCGCAGAATTTGAAATGCAGTTAGAAGGCCGCTGGTTCGAGGTTAGCGCCGAACCGCTCCGGGACGACTCCGGCGAGCTTGTCGGAGCCGTTCATATGATGCACGACATATCCGAACGAAAGGTTATGTTCGACGGGCTGCGCAAGACCGAGGCGCTGCTGTCCGATACGGAGCATCTGGCGCATATCGGCAGCTTTCAGGTCGATGCCGATACCGGCGGCATGTTCTGGTCCGGCGGGCTCTACCGGATTTTTGAGACCCCTGAGTACGCCCCCCCCCTCAACTTTGAGGAGATATGTTCCATGGCTCACCCGGCGGACGCCGGGAGGCTCAGAAGAATCGTTGAAACGCTTTTTTCTGCGGGCGCGGGCATTGTTGATGACGACTTCAGGGTGGCGCTGCGGAGCGGCGGGCAGAAGCATCTGCGCCTTATCGGGCAGGCGATCCGGGATGAGAAGGGACAACATTGCGGCGCGTCCGGGACAATCATGGACGTTACTCTTCAGATGCAACTGTCGGACGAGCGGCATCGCGACGAAGACCGGCTTGCCCTGCTCCTGGAAATGACGAACATGCGGAATGCTTCCGAACAGGAACTCTTTGAATTGGCGCTGGAGGCGGTTGTCTTTCTTTCCGGAAGCACGGCAGGGTGCTTCCACCTGTATGACGAAGACTTGGAAACGATAACGCAGATAGCATGGTCTGCCGCGGTTAAGGGGCAGTGCAAAACGCCCGAAAGCCAGCACTACCCGCTTGAGCGCGTCGGCATCTGGGCCGACAGCATACGGAAGCGCGATGTGGTTATCCATAACGACTATGCCGCCGCGCCGGGCAGCAGAGGCTTGCCGGAGGGCCATTTCCCGGTGACGCGTTATGTGGGACTGCCGGTTTTCGACGAAGGGAAGCGCATCGTCGCCGCTGTCAGCGTAGCGAACAAGGAAACGTCGTACACTGAGTTCGATGTCAGACAGGTGCAGCTCTTCATGGACGACGTATGGAAGGTTGTCTTGCGAAGCCGCGCGGAAGCGCGACTTGCGGAGAGCGAACGGGAATTCCGGAACCTGTTTGAGTCTTCGCTGGACGGAGTGTTCCGGACAGGAGCCGATGGGCGGATTGAACGCGCCAATCAGGCCATGGCCCGCATTGCGGGGCTCGCAACGCCGGGCGAACTGATCGGCAGGGCCAAGATTGATTTCTGGGAAAACCCCCTTGACCGTTCCGTCTACCTTGCCCTGCTTCAGGAAAAGGGAGAGATAATGCATTATCCGTTCCGGGCGCGCACCGCCGCAGGGAAAATCCGCGAGGTCGAGGTGACCGCCAGTCTGGTAAGAAACGACCGCGGCGAACCTGTCGCCACGGAGGGCATCCTGCGCGATGTGACCGAGCAACGTCAATTGCAGGAGCAGCTGCGGCAGGCGCAAAAAATGGAGGCGGTCGGACGGCTTGCGGGCGGCATAGCGCATGATTTCAACAACATCCTCTCAGCCATTCTCGGCTTTGCTTCACTTCCGCTTTTGGGCGGAAAGGCCAGCGACAGCGAGCGAAGCACGCTCCAGCAGATTATCGCGCTGGTCGACCGCGCCGCCGCCCTTACCAAGGGACTGCTTGCGTTCAGCCGCTGTCAGGCAATGACGATGAAGCCGATTGACCTCAACCGCATTGTCGAGGCTGTCATGAAACTTCTGCGGAGGCTGATCGGTGAAGACGTAACGCTTATTGTGCGAGACGCAACGGTGCCGCTGCCGGTGCAGGCAGATGCCGGGCAGATGGAGCAGGTGTTCATGAACCTGGCGATTAATGCCCGCGATGCCATGCCGGACGGCGGCACGCTGACTGTCGAGACCGAAAGAATCAGCCTTGCCGGCCATGAGGTCGAGGGGCTTGTGCCGGGCGACTACGCGCTGATTCGGGTGAGCGACACCGGCACCGGCATCGCCCCGGAAGATCTGTGTAAAGTTTTCGATCCGTTCTTTACTACCAAGGAGGCCGGCAAGGGAACCGGGCTCGGCCTTGCTTCCGTGTACGGCATCATGCAGCAGCATGGCGGCGCTGTCCGGGTGCAAAGCACGGCCGGCGCGGGAACGACTTTTCTGCTGTACCTGCCGCTCAGTACGGCTGCCCCAGAAACCCTGGGCGAAAACGCTGCGGCGCCTGTTGCAGGGGGGGCGGAAACGATTCTGCTTGCGGAAGACGATGCTGTAGTGCGCCGTGTAACAAAATACATTCTTGAGATGCGCGGATATACCGTTCTTGAAGCGGGCAACGGCGCGGAAGCTGTCGCGGTTTGTGATGCGAAGAAGGGGAAAATCGATCTGTTCCTTTCCGATGTCGTCATGCCGGAGCTGGGCGGCCTTGAGGCGTGGCTTGTCATTCGTAAACAGTATCCGGCGATGCGGATTGTATTCATGAGCGGCTATATTTCGGATGAAGGCAAACTCTCGCTGATAGGGCAGCTCGGGCATGATTGCCTGATGAAACCGATAGAACCCCGCCAGTTATTTGCGGCTGTCAGAAGGGAGCTTGATCGTGACTGAGCATGCCCCGCTGAAAGCCGGCGCCCCGTCAGACCTGCTGCGCGGCAGGACGGCGCTGATTATCGACGATGACCCCGATTTCCGGCAGTCGCTTGCTCTGCAGCTCGCCTTTTTCGGCTGTGAAGCGGAGCAGGCCGGCGACGGCGTGAGCGGCATTGTAAAGGCAGCCGCTGCCTCTCCCGACGTCATCCTGCTCGACCTGAGCATGCCCGGCATGCGGGGTGATGATGTCTGTGCGCAGCTGCGCGCCGATATGCAGTCTGCCTCAATCCCGATCATAATCATAACCGGCGAAGGGCAGCACGATACGGTCCTTCAATGCCTTAAGGCCGGGGCGAATGATGTGCTCAGGAAACCAATCGATCTGATGGAGCTGATGATAAAGATTCGCAACCTCGTCTCACTGCGCGTGGCTGAGGAACTGAGGATTGAGCAGGACATGATGCACGATACGATTGCAGCGATCGTGCAGGCCAAGCGCGAGTGGGAAACGACCGTGGACAGTGTGGCGGATGTGATTATGCTGACTGACCGGCAGGATAGAATCATCCGGTGCAACCGGGCGATGACGGAGCTGGCCGGGGAACCGTATGAGCGTCTGATGGGGAGACGCTGGCAGCCGGTTCTGGCCGCGGCGGGCTTTACCTGCGTGGTCGGCGAGCAGGCGCAGATCGAGTATAGCAACCCCCGCGGCGCCGTGTACGATCTTTCGGTCTCCTATATGCCCCGCTCTCCGGGACTGCCCGCGGCGGTTATCCGGCTGCTCGATGTGACCGAAATGCGGGGGGCCCGGAGAGCGCTTGAAGAAAGCCATCTTCTCCTGTCCGAACAGAACATCGCCCTTGAACGTGCCAACGCGGAGCTCAAAAACATGCAGTCACAGATGATCCAGCAGGAAAAAATGTCGTCCATCGGCCAGCTTGCGGCGGGGGTTGCGCATGAAATCAACAACCCTATCGGGTTCATCAGCAGCAACCTGAACACGTTGCGCCGGTATGCGGAGCGGCTGAAGGCATACGTTGCCGCGGTTGACGCATCCGCGGGGGAGCTTCCGGACGAGACTCGCCGGAGACTCGCAGATGCGCGCAGGGAAAACAAGATAGACTATCTGGTGCCGGACATCGAAGCCCTTGTCAACGAATCGCTCGACGGGGCAGAGCGTGTGAAGGGCATAGTGAAGGACCTGAAAAGCTTTTCGCGCGTGGATGAAACGGAAAGCAAAGCGGCGGACATCAATGCCGGAATCGACAGCACTATCAATATTGTCTGGAGTGAATTGAAGTGCAAGGCGACGGTGGAGCGCGACTTCGGCGAACTGCCGCAGACGCTCTGCAACATCGGGCAGCTCAATCAGGTATTCATGAACGTGCTGGTCAACGCCGCGCATGCCATGGAGACCCAGGGGCGCATCACGGTAAAGACGTGGGCTGATGAAAAGAATATCTATGTGCGCATCGCGGACACCGGCAGCGGCATCCCTCCGGACAAGCTGCAGAAGATATTCGATCCGTTTTTTACGACCAAGGCGGTCGGAAAGGGAACCGGTCTGGGGCTCAGCATCGCATACGATATCGTGAAACGACATAACGGCGATATTGAGGTGCAGAGCGAGCCGGGAAAAGGAACGGCTTTCACCATCCGAATACCGATAGTACGCTCGACATGAAAATCCCGGGATAAAGGGGGGGCGGTGACCGAAAAAGAAAGGACAGTCCATGGCGTTCATGCCGAAGCGGTGCGTGCGCTGAATGCGTTCGGACGGGCCGTATGCCTCAAGGATATCGATAACCGCATCGTTTATGTGAACGACGATTTTCTTGAACTCATTGGGCATCCTGCTGAGCAGGTCCTGTGGCGGTGCGAGAGCGAGCTTCTGGGGAACGATAATGCCAACGTGCTGGCTGAAGGCGCCGCGCTGCTTTTTGCAGGCATGGAGCGCGTGGTGCGGGCTGAACTCAAGGCCCTCGACGCGGCGGCTGCGCTTCACCTGCTCGATGTCCGGCAAAGTTTGTACGAATCCGCCGCCGGGGACGTGTTTGTGCTGGTAATTTTGCGCGACGTGACCGAGGAGCGGCATCTGGAAGAGGTGCTGAAGTGTTCGGAAGAGTACGCCCGCTCGTTTCTGGAGAGTTCGCAGGACTGCATCGCGCACCTTGTATCAGACGGCAGTTTTCTGAGCATGAACGATGCGGGCGCCAAGATGTTCGGGTTCCGAAGTCCTGCCGAGGTTATTGGTCGTGCATTTGAGACAGTCTGCTTCGACTCCGGCGAGACCTGTTCAAAGGCGCTCTTGCAGGCTGTCTGCGGAGAACAGTCGCGGTTCGAACAACGTGTCAGGGGGGCACAGAACCGCGAACTCTGGCTGGACGTTCGCCTGACCCCCATCAAGGACTTCGACGGCATTCTGCTCGTCGGACGCGACATTACCGAGCAGCGACGGGCCGAAACGGAACTGCGCAAGCTGCTTCGCGCTGTGGAGCAGAACCCGGCGTCCATTGTCATTACCGACATCGACGGCATTATCGAGTATGTGAACCCGAAGTTCTGCGCGGTAACCGGCTACAGCCGGCAGGAGGCAATCGGCCAGAACCCGCGGGTGCTGAAGTCTGGCGAGATGTCGCCGGAGGGGTATCGGGAGCTCTGGGAAACCATCCTGGCCGGCCGGGAGTGGCGGGGAGAGTTCCACAACCGGAAAAAGAGCGGCGAGCTGTTCTGGGAAGCTGCTTCGATATCACCGATTCGCGATGCAGACGGAAAGGTGACCCACTTCATTGCGGTCAAGGAAGATGTCACGGAACGCAAGATGCTCGAGACGCAGCTGAAGCAGGAAAAAGAGCAGCTCGAACAGGCTTACGCGGACCTGAAGACGCTTCAGTCGCAGCTTCTGCAGCAGGAGAAAATGTCGTCCATCGGGCAGCTTGCGGCGGGAGTTGCCCATGAAATCAACAACCCGATGGGCTTTATTATGAGCAACCTGAATACCCTCAGAAAGTACATCGAGCGGCTTCATGGCTTTATCAACACGCAGCAAGCCGCCCTGCAAGATGTGGCAGCCTCGCCGTCCTCTGTCGCGGAAAGCCTGAACGCGGTAAAGGCTGAGCGCGCCGGTCTGAAGATAGATTTTGTGCTGGGAGATGCCGGCAGCCTGCTGGCTGAATCCCTTGACGGAGCGGAGCGGGTGAAGCGCATTGTGCAGGATCTGAAAGGATTCTCGCGGATTGACGAGGCGGAGAGCACGATGGCGGACATCAACGCCGGGCTGGAGAGCACGATCAATATTGTCTGGAACGAGATAAAATACAAGGCGGCGGTTCACAGGGACTTCGGAGACATACCGCTGACGAAATGCAATCCTGGCCAGCTGAACCAGGTTTTCATGAACATGCTGATCAACGCGGCGCAGGCGATTCCGGAACGGGGAGAGATACGGATACGAACGCGGGCCGGACAGGGGAACATCTTTATCGCCATCAGCGACACCGGCACCGGCATTCCGCCCGAAAAAATCGGACGCATCTTTGATCCGTTCTTTACGACCAAGGAGGTGGGCAAGGGGACCGGCCTGGGGCTGAGCATCGCCTACGACATTGTGAAGAAGCATGACGGCGAGATAACCGTGCAGAGCGAGCCGGGCGAAGGAACGACGTTTACGGTGTGTATCCCTGTTGTACAGTAGACTGTGAAGCCGGGCGGGAGACTATAGTGCTGAGAGCCAGCCTCAAAACCAAGATGACGGCAGCGGTCTGTCTCATTGTCGCGTGCCTTATGACCGGCTCCGCTTTTTTTGCGATTGCTTTTTTTGAAAGCAGGATAAAACAGTCTATTTTTGAAGCGCAGTATACCTTTGTCTCCCGCCTTGCCGACGAGTTTGATGAAAAAATCAATGACCTGCAAAACGATCTTGTCGGAATGGCGAAGACCTTTCCTCCGGAAGCGGTGCAGAACCCGCAAAAGGCGCAGCGGTATCTTGACAGCAGGCTGGATGCCGCCTTTCTTTTTGATAATGCGGTCGCCGTTTTATCATCGTCCGGACATCTGATTGCCGAGCATCCTGACGTGTTCGGCAGGCGCGGGCAGGATTATTCTTCTCATGACTATTTCCAGAAAACAGCGGCAACAGGGAAGCCGTATGTTTCTTCGCCGCACTCCGCCTCAGAAATGGAAAATTATCCTGTCATCACCTTTACAGCGCCTGTTTTCGGGAGGGACGGAGAGGTTGCCGCAGTCCTGTGCGGGAGCGTTTCCCTGCTTGATAATTCGTATTTTGCCAAATTGCGCGGGATAAAGGTGGGGAGGACGGGATATACATATGTTTACGCGAAAGACAGGACGATGATTATTCATCCGGATGTCTCGATAATCGGACAAAAAGACGTTCCCGTCGGCGCAAACAGGCTGTTTGACGCGGCGCTGGCAGGATTTGAAGGGACTGAAGAGACTGTCACTTCAAAGGGGCTGTATGTGCTTGCAAGCTTCAAGCATATGAAAAAAGTCGACTGGATTGTTGCTTCAAATTATCCGATAGAAACAGCGTATGCACCTTTGCATCAAGCACGGAACATTTTCTACTTCCTTATTGTGGGAGTTGTCGTCATAACAATGACGGTTGTATGGCTTTTGATGAAGCGCCTCACGCAGCCGCTGGTCGCATTTGCGGAACATGTGAAGCACCTGCCCGGGAAAATGAACGGCGAAATGCTCTTCCGGAGCAGGACGGGCGATGAAATAGAAACGCTGTCCGACGCCTTCAACACGATGATAACAGGGATGGTCGAAAAAACGGATGCGTTACGGCAGAGCGAAGCCCGGTATGCGAAGGCTGAAGCTATGACGCACATGGGGCACTGGCAGCTCGAGCTTCCGTCCGGCACAATGTCCTGGTCGGATGAAATGTATCGCATTTTCGGACTGGAGTTGCGCGGGTTTGACGGCACGCTCGACGCTTTCGCGCACTTTATCCATCCGGAAGACAGGGCGGTTTTCAGAAACGCTCTGGATGAAGCCCTGGAGAAAAAAACAGGTTACGATATTGAACATCGCATATGCCGCCCGGATACCGGGGTTGTTTTTATCAGGAATGAGGCCGAAGCTGTTCTTGATGAGAAAGGCGATCCTGTCCGTATTATGGGGTCAGTCAGAGATATAACACGAAGAAAAAAGACAGAGGAGGCTTTGAAGAGATCCCGCGATT
This sequence comes from uncultured Nitrospiraceae bacterium, assembly GCA_964392915.1. GTDB lineage: Bacteria > Nitrospirota > Thermodesulfovibrionia > Thermodesulfovibrionales > Dissulfurispiraceae > JAAYUK01. The sequence continues at coordinate 74,396 of CAYMRS010000007.1, read as the reverse complement.
TTTACCTTACCCTGTTTGAGGGGTTTCCAGCCCTCATATGGCAATCGGGCACGGACAGCCTCTTCAATTTCTTCAACAGGACCTGGCTTGAATTTACCGGCAGGACATTTGAGCAGGAAGCCGGCTATGGATGGACAGAGCAGATTCACCCGGATGACCGCGAGGCCTTTCTGAGCAGCTATCGTCATGTTTTTCATGCACGCATGCCATTTGAGGCGGAGTTCCGCCTTCGCCGCAGTGACGGAATGTATCGCTGGATGGTTGCGGTCGGCAGGGCATTCAACGACATTGACGGGACGTTTTCCGGATTCATCGGCTCCTGCTACGACATTACCTGGAAGAAGGAGATTGAAGAGCGCCTTCTTCGGCTGCAGGAGGAAGAAAAAGGCCTTATTGAGGCAAAAAACCGGCAATTGCAGTCGGCTTACGCGGACTTGAAGGCTCTTCAGTCGCAGCTGCTGCAGCAGGAAAAGATGTCGTCCATCGGGCAGCTTGCGGCGGGAGTTGCCCATGAAATCAACAATCCGGTCGGATTCATCATCAGCAATCTCGGGACGCTGCGGAAGTATTCGCACAGAATGTCCTCGTTCATACAGGTGCAGGCTGACGTGCTTGAAAAAGTTTTCGCCCGGGTTCCTGAAGCGGCATCAATCAGAGAGGAACTGAACAGCAGCAGCAGGGCGGCTAAAATAGATTATATAAGGGACGACATGGAGAACCTCATCAGCGAATCCCTTGACGGAGCGGAGCGGGTGAAGCGCATCGTGCAGGATCTGAAAGGATTCTCCCGGATTGACGAGGCGGAGAGCACGATGGCGGACATCAACGCCGGGCTGGAGAGCACGATCAATATTGTCTGGAACGAGATAAAATACAAGGCGGCGGTTCACAGGGACTTCGGAGACATACCGCTGACGAAATGCAATCCTGGCCAGCTGAACCAGGTTTTCATGAACATGCTGATCAACGCGGCGCAGGCGATTCCGGAACGGGGAGAGATACGGATACGAACGCGGGCCGGACAGGGGAACATCTTTATCGCCATCAGCGACACCGGCACCGGCATTCCGCCCGAAAAAATCGGACGCATCTTTGATCCGTTCTTTACGACCAAGGACGTCGGCAAGGGAACCGGCCTTGGTCTGAGCATAGCCTACGACATTGTGAAGAAGCATGACGGCGAGATAACCGTGCAGAGCGAAGAGGGGAAAGGTACAATGTTCACGGTAACCATACCGGTTGTGGAGGGGTAAAAAACATGGATGAACCGATCAAGATTCTCTGTGTTGACGACGAGCAGAATGTGCTGAATGCGCTAAGGCGCCTGTTCCTTGATGATGAGTATGAAGTTCTGACGGCGAACTCCGGAGCGGACGGCCTTGCGCTGCAGGAGCGTGAACATGCCCAGATTATTATTTCCGACTACCGGATGCCGGCAATGAACGGCGTCGAATTCCTTCGGGAGGTGAACAAAAAGTGGCCGGATACGGTGAGGATAGTTCTGTCCGGCTATGCGGACACCGCGGCTATCGTCTCGGCAATCAATGATGGCCAGATTTACAAATTTATCCCGAAGCCGTGGAACGACGACGAAATCAGGATAACAATCGGCCATGCGATTGAACGTTATTTCCTTGCGAAGAGCAACCGCGAGCTGAGCGATGAGCTGACCCGCAAGAATGCGGAGCTGAACCGTCTGCTGGCGGAGCGGACGAGCAGCCTTGAGCAGCGCGGCCAGATGCTCCGGAGCTTTCAGAATATTATCGACGCTATTCCGGTCGGCGTGCTCGGGCTGGACAGCGAGGGGGCGGTGGTGCAGGCGAATGAGGAGTGGTTTCGCCTCACGGGGTGGGATTACAGCCAGCTCGGGCAGAACGTAACCGGTTTCATGCCGGGGGTGCTGCCGCTGCTTGATCGGATCCGGCAGGGGGGGCTGGCATTTGACCGTGTAACGATCAAGAATGTTCCGGGGCGGCTCATCGGTTCGAGGCTGCTCGGCGCACATGAGCAGGACGGATTCATTCTGGTCTTTATCCCTGAGGACGAAACGCTGTGACGCCGGTGGTGCTGTTTGTCGACGATGAGCCGGGGGTGCTTTCCGCTGTACGCCGGATTTTTCTGGAGGAGCAGGTCGAGGTGGTGACGGCGGGCAGCGGCGCCGAGGGCCTGGCTGTTTTGCGGGGGTGCGAGGTTGCGGTGATCGTATCGGACAACATGATGCCGGGCATGAACGGCATTCAGTTCCTTGAGCAGGCCAGGCTGCTTGCTCCCGACACGACCCGCATTCTCATGACCGGCTACGCGGATATGCAGGCGGCGATGGATGCGATCAACCGCGGCGGCGTCTTCCGCTTCCTGACCAAGCCGTGGGACAATGAATACCTGCGAAAGACCGTTCTCGAAGGGGTGCGTGAACACGGCATTGTGTCTGCCCTCAAATCCGCCGATGAAGCCAAGCTTCTTTCCCTGGCGCAGACCATTGAGCTCAAGGACCATTATACGCGCGGACATTGTGAAAATGTGGCGCAGTATGCCCTTGCGATAGCCGCCGCTGCAGGGCTTGCAGGAGAAGAGCTGAAGAATATCAAATATGCGAGCTGGCTGCATGACTGCGGAAAGATCGGCGTGCCGGAAGAGATTCTGAACTATCCTGGCCGGCTGACCGAGGAGATGATGCTTGTCGTGCGCAAACACAGTGAATGGGGAGCCGACGTAGCCAGAAAGGCCGCCCTCCCTGATGTTGTGGTGAACGCCATTCTTCACCATCACGAGAAATACGACGGCAGCGGATATCCGCATGGTATTTCGGGCGGGGCAATCCCGCTGGGCGCGAGAATTCTTGCGATTGCCGACGTCTATGATGCCGTTACGACCGACCGGCCTTACCGGACGGCGATGCAGAAAAAGGATGCCATGAACATTATTTGCGAAGGCCGCTCGGCATGGTTCGATCCGGAACTGGCCGATTATTTTATTGCCTGGATGGGAGGATCGTGTGACAAGTGAATTGAATGCCGACAAGTTTGCGGTTCTGTTTGTCGACGACGAGGAGAATGTGCTCAAGTCGCTGACGAGGCTGTTTCTCGATGAGTCCTTCACGATTCTGACCGCAGGCTCAGGGCAGGCGGGGCTGGAAGTCCTGAAAGAGCATCCCGTTGCGGTCATTGTCTCGGACCAGAAGATGCCGGGCATGATCGGCGCTGAGTTTCTGGCAAAATCGTGCGAAATACAGCCTGACGCTGTTCGCATGATTCTGACCGGATATGCGGATGTCTCGGCGGCAATGGATGCGATCAACAAGGGCGGAGCCTTCCGCTATATCACAAAGCCGTGGAACGACGAAGATCTTGTGCATGCAGTGCATGATGCGCTTGATCGCTACTGTCTCGCCGCCGAAAACCGGCGTCTGACCGCGCTGACGATACAGCAGAACGATGAGCTCAAAAAGTGGGGTTCCGAGCTTGAGTTGTACGTGCAGCAGCAGACAATCGATCTGACGAAACGCAACAAGGAACTGCAGCTGCTGACGGAGAGGCAGCAAAAGACATTCCGGGAAATGATCACGGCATTTCTCGGCATTATCGAACTCCGCGACACGCTGCTCTTCAGGCATTCCCGGCAGGTGGCCGCACTTGTCGGGGAAATGGTGAAGGTGATGAAGCTTGAACGCAAACCCGCAGAAATGGTGAAGGTCGCGGCGCAGCTGCATGACATCGGGGCGCTCAGGACTCCCGATATGGCGCTGCTGAAAAATCCGAAGGACATGTCGCAGGACGATGTGCGCGAGTTTTTTCAGCATCCCGTAAGAGGGCAGGCTATCGTGACGGCTGTGGAGGAATTCCGGGACGTCGGGCTCTGCATCCGCCACCATCATGAGCTGTATAACGGAACCGGCTTTCCTGACAGGCTTGCCGGCGAAGCCATTCCGCTCGGCGCGCGGATTATCGCCATGGCCGACAAGTGCGACTGGATGATGCACCGGACCGCGCAGGACGAGCGGGCGATTGACGGCATGCTCGGCAAGATAACGGGCATGCTGAGGGTTCAGCTCGACCCTGACCTGTATGAAGCGCTTGCCGCGTCGGTCCGATCGGTCTATATGAAAGTCGAGTCTCAGGAGGAGACCATCGAGGCGGAATTGCCCTGTGATCGGCTTGAAGAAGGAATGACCGTAATCCGCGACATCAGGAGCGGAACAGGCCTGCTTCTTCTGAGCAAGGGCGTTGTGCTGACAGCCAAGACGATCGGGGTGCTGCAGCGCTACCATGCTGTCGATCCGCTGAAGACGGGGATTCTTGTGGCGATGAAGGTGAAGACGTGACGGTGAAAAATAATGCCGAGCTTCAGCAGCTTGCGCCACTGAAGGCGGCGGCCGGGCGGTTCGTTCTCTTTCGGGCCGAAGCCGTTAGCGAAAGAGGCGTATGAGCGGCAACCGCATCCTGGCGGTTGACGACGAGCCGGGGGTCCTGCAGTCGCTGAAGCGGGTCTTTCTCGATGAACCCTTCGAGGTGCTCACTGCATCGGGCGCCGATGAGGCGCTTGCGATTCTGAAAAGCTTTCCGGTGAAGGTCATCATTTCCGATGAGCGCATGCCCGGCACGACCGGCGCAGAGCTGCTCACCATGGTAAAGCGGCAATACCCCCACATCATACGGATGATGCTGGCGGGGCATGCCGGTCTTGATGCGGCGATGAAGGCGATCAATCACGGAGAAATCTGGCGCTTTTTCAGAAAGCCCTGGGACAATACGGAACTTGTCCTGTCTGTTCGGGCGGCAATAGACAAGTACGATCTTGAAGCCGAGAACCGCCGCCTCCTTGACACCGCGAGAAAGCAGGCCGTCGAGATCAGGCTTCTGGAAAAACAGTTTCCGGGGATAGCCGCGCTGCAGCGCGATTCTTCCGGCAGCATCATCGTCGAAAATATCACTCAGGAAGAACTCTCCGCGATTATTGAGGAGTGTCAGAGACTGTTTCAGTAACGCTGAGAGAAGAAGCCCGCCGTATCCGTCAGTTCATGAACCGAAAATTGTCATTGGGCGAGGCAGGACGCACGGTTCCGCTCAGGCGGAGAGGACTTCCCGAATCTTCCGCAGAAGCTTCCTGGGGGATATCGGTTTCGAGACATAGTGCATTTCCTCTTCAAGGATGCCTTTGGCACTGAGATGATCGGCCGTGTATCCGCTGATAAACAATACTTTCACATCAGGCTTCATTTTCCTGATCTTGTCGGAGGCTTCCCTGCCGCTCATCTCCGGCATGATGACATCTATGAGAACAAGATGTATTCTGTCCCTGTTCTGCTCAAAAATATCGACTGCCTGACGGCCGTCGGCAGCCTCAATGACATAGTATCCATGCTCTGTCAGGACTGTTCGCATCACCTCCCTGAGTGTCGCGTCATCTTCCGCCAGGAGTATCCATTCAGTGCCGCGCTCATAAGGAATGTCCGCCGCCTCTGTGCTGCGGGCTTCCTGCTGAGCCGCTGCGGGCAGAAGGATTCTGAATGTCGTGCCTTTGCCCACTTCACTGTAGACGTTGATAAATCCCCTGTGCTGCTTCACGATGCCGTACGCAATCGCCATGCCGAGGCCGGTTCCCTTTCCTGTTTCCTTTGTCGTAAAGAACGGCTCGAATATCTTCTCTCTGGTTTTGTCATCCATGCCCGCGCCGGTGTCTTCCACGGATAGGGCGGCATACATCCCCGATTCGCCATAGCCGTGCGCGCGAATGAAATCATGGTCTATATGAAACGGAGAGACACTGATCGTAAGTCTGCCGCCGCCGGGCATGGCGTCGCGCGCATTGGTCGCGAGATTCATCAGCACCTGTTCGATCTGGCCTGCGTCGGCTGAAACAGCGATGTCAGTGTCGGCAAGATGGATCTCCAGCCGGATGTCCTCGCCGATAACCCTGTGCAGAAAGCCGCTCAGGGTACCGAGCGTCTGATTCACGCTGATCGGCCTGACGACCGGCGGCTGTCTCCTGCTGAAGAGCAGAAGGTTTTTCGTGAGGCTCGCCCCCCGATCCGTCAAGGCCTCGATTTTGGTGAGATACGCCCAGGCCGGATCATTGTCAGCTATTTTCATTTTCGCGAGCGAGCAGAATCCGACCATGGCGCAGAGCAGGTTGTTGAAATCGTGCGCGACGCCGCCGGCTATCCGGCCGACTGCTTCCATCTTCTGCGCGTGCTGGAGTTGCTGCGTCAGCTTCACCTTGTCAGTGATATCCCTGAAAATACCCATATACTTCAGGGGAATTGCATCCTGCTCCTGAACGATCTCGCAGGAAAATATGGTAATCGACGAAGAGCCGTCGCCATGATGTACCTGCAGTTCAAGGTCTTTCAGATAACCCTGCATGCTCATTGCCTTCTGAATCGCATGAAAGGAATCAGGAACCATGTCTGCAAAACCGAGGCTGTCGTGTTTCGGCATTCCGAACTGCAGGCGTCCGGCTTCATTGAGATCGAGAACCTGCCACCGCTCGTTCAGCAGGACGATCGCGTCTTTTGATCTGCCGAACCAGGTGAGAAATAACTGCTCTTTCTCCCGGATGAGACGCTGCGACTCCGCGATGGTATTGAGCATGGCGTTCGTCGCGGCGGCAAGGTCCGTCACCTCGTCGCGGGAGCTGATTGAAACCCGCTGTGAATCGTCCGCGGCGTCCTGAATTCTCCGCACCTGACGGGTCATTGAGCGCAGGGGGGCGGTAAGTATGTACGACAGCGCTATGAGCAGGAAAACCATCAGCGGGCTGCCTATGGCGACGACTGCCAGAAACGCCTGCCTGGTCCGGTGAACCGGTTCATACACGGCATCCTTCTCAGAATTCACCGTCAGAATCCAGCCCGTTGACTGCAGCCGCCTTACGGTCGATATAACCTCCATGCCCAGATGGTTTTTACGGGATATCGTGACGCTTTTGTCAGCCGAGGCATTCGCGCTGAGCGCGGCGAAAAGCGAGGCATCCATTTTTGTCATAATCTGTGACGCGTCCCCATGCGTGATGACTGTTCCGTCGTCGGCGAGAAGGGAAAAGTACCCTCTGTTCGGTAGCTTCGTATCGCTGATGATTGAGAAGAGACTGTCCGCTTTCAGATCAATGGCGCCGCCGAGCATCGCCGTCAGGTCTCCGTTTTTCGCGAAGACAGGTGCGGTTATTATAATAAGCGGACGGCTTCTGCCGTCCAGGGACATGAAGGGGGAGGAGATGACCGACTCCCCGCGCCTGAGCGTGTCCCTGAAATAATCCCTGAACGCGTAGTTTTGCATCGTCCGCCCGGGCTCGAAGGGAGATTCTGCCACAAGGGTTCCGTCCGGAGCAAAAAGGTACACGCCGCCGGGGAAGAGCGTTTTGAGCGCGGCGCTTTCGTGAAGCAAGGCATGCGCCGCGCGGGGATCCTGCACATGCCAGCGGCCGACATGCGATGACTTGTTTATGAGCGCCTGCCGGTGCAGCAGCAACTGACGGTCGAGGTTCGCTGCAATATGTTCGGCCTGCGAGGAGTGATCCAGCTCGATGTAGTGCAGGAGCAGTTCCTCGATCTTCGCGCTCGTATGCCACGCAGCCCCGACTGCGCACAGAAGAAACAGTGCGGTAGTCGCAAGCGCAAACTTGATATTCAGGCTTATTCGCATAAATTATGTGTCGGGCGAAAGCGCTACACCTTGAATTTCCCCACCACTGTCTGCAGTTCCGTCGCCAGCCGGGCAAGATCGGATGACGACCGGGCAATCTGCTCGCCGCCCGATGATACCTCTTTGGATCCCTCAGCGATGTTCTGGATGTCGGAACTGATGGTCTCGGAGACCGACGACAGCGAGATCGTTACGCAAAGCAGAAGTACGACACTGAACCCGGCCAGCATCCTTGCCTTGATCGAAAGATTCTTCAGCAGGTATTTTCTCTCCTTTTTTTGTTTTATCGGCAATCGATAACGAAAGCTGCTGCCGAAGGAACGTGATCTCCTGCTTTATTCTGAATAAAAGGTCCTGATGAAAGTCTCCCGAAATGATAGTTATTAATTCTTCCCCTCGCTCCGCTCGGGGAAGAATGAGGCAGTTGAGCCGGAACTCCTGTCACCCTCGCTCCGCTCGGGCGAAGAACCAGGAGTTCGAAACCGACCGCTTCGCGGCGGCTCAACTGCCTCATTAGCATTATTATAGACATTGCAAGAAAATTTGCAAGCATTCTTCCGTGTCACCGGAGGATTTCCAGAAAAAAACCCATTTCCTGCCCGGTGCCCGCAGCCTGATGTCCAACCGGAGAAGGTCAGAAATTCAGCACCACTGAACATCCGCCTGATTCTTCTTGACGAATACCCCTGAATTCGCTCTATACTTTGCTGATTTGCTTTTTTCGACAAGCCATACTTAATTTTATGGGAGGCGCTATGCCAAGACGCGAAGACATCAGGAAAGTTTTAATCATCGGTTCGGGCCCCATTATTATCGGACAGGCGTGCGAGTTCGACTATTCGGGAACGCAGGCGTGCAAGGCGCTGAGAAGTCTCGGCTACAAGGTCGTTCTGGTGAACTCCAATCCGGCAACGATTATGACCGACCCCGGCATGGCCGACGCTACATATATCGAGCCGCTGACCGTTGCCGCAATCGAAAAAATCATCGAAAAAGAGCGCCCTGACGCGGTGCTGCCGAATCTCGGCGGGCAGACCGGCCTGAACCTCACCGCAGAGCTGCACCGCCGCGGCATCCTCGGGAAACACGACGTGAAGATAATCGGGGTGCAGGCCGACGCGATCGAGCGCGGCGAGGACCGCATCGCGTTCAAGCAGGAGATGGATCGCCTCGGTATTCCGATGCCGAAGAGCGAGCCGGCATACAGTGTGGAGGAGGCGGAAGCGATCGCCGGCCGGCTCGGTTTTCCGGTTGTCATCCGGCCGGCATATACCATGGGCGGCACCGGCGGCGGGCTGGTGTACAATCTTGAGGAGCTTGCCACGGTTGCGAGCCGCGGTCTTTCGGCGAGCCCTGTCGGGCAGATTCTGGTCGAACAGTCGGTGCTCGGCTGGGAAGAGCTCGAACTCGAAGTTGTCCGTGATGAGAAAAACCGGAAAATAACAGTCTGTTTTATCGAAAATGTCGATGCCATGGGCGTGCATACCGGCGACTCGTTCTGCACGGCTCCCATGCTCACGATAGCTCCTGCCTTGCAGGAGAAGCTGCAGAGGTACTCATATGCGATTGTTGACGCCATTCAGGTCATCGGCGGCACCAATGTTCAGTTCGCGCACAATCCGGCGACCGGCGATGTTGTGGTGATCGAAATCAACCCCCGCACATCCCGCTCGTCGGCGCTTGCATCGAAGGCGACCGGGTTTCCGATTGCCCGCATATCATCGCTGCTCGCCGCAGGGCTGACGCTTGATGAAATCCCGTACTGGCGTGGAGGGACACTCGAAAAATACACGCCGTATGGCGATTATGTGGTGGTGAAGTTCGCGCGCTGGGCATTCGAAAAATTCGTCGGCGTTGAAGACCGTCTCGGCACGCAGATGCGCGCGGTCGGCGAGGTGATGAGTATCGGCAAGAATTACAAGGAAGCGTTGCAGAAAGCGATACGGTCGCTCGAAATCGGGCGCTCCGGCCTCGGGTTCGCGAAGGACTTCAACAGGCGGTCACTCTCCGAGCTGATGGAGATGCTTGCCGAGGCGACGAGCGAGCGGCAGTTCATCATGTACGAAGCCCTACGCAAGGGAGCCGATATCAGCGAACTCCACAGAAAAACCCATATCAAGGCGTGGTTTATTCAGCAGATGAAGGAACTGGTCGATCTCGAAGAAACGATCCTGCGGTTCAGGGGGAAACATCTTCCGGACGAGCTGCTCGTGCAGGCAAAAAAAGACGGTTTCGCGGACCGCTACCTTAGTCAGCTGCTGGAGCTGCCCGAGGCTGAGATTCGCGAGCGGAGAAAGTCGCTCGGCCTTCATCAGGCATGGAACACCGTGCCGGTGAGCGGCGTCGAACATGCGGCGTATTACTACTCGACCTACAACGCGCCTGATGAAGTTCCGGTAAGCGGCCGCAGGAAGATTATGGTTATCGGCGGCGGCCCCAACCGCATCGGTCAGGGCATTGAGTTCGACTATTGCTGTGTTCATGCGGTATTCGCCCTGAAAGAGCTCGGCTATGAAACCATCATGGTCAACTGCAATCCGGAAACCGTTTCGACCGACTACGACACAGCGGACAAGCTCTACTTTGATCCGATAACGGTAGAGGATGTGCTCAGTATTTATGAAAAGGAAAAGCCTGAAGGCGCGGTCGTGCAGTTCGGCGGCCAGACGCCGCTGAATATAGCACGACAGCTTGCTGAGGCAGGCGTAAAAATCATCGGCACGTCGGTTGACATGATCGACCTCGCGGAAGACCGCGACCGTTTCCGGCAGATGATGAAAAAAATCGGCATTCCCATGCCGGACGCCGGCATGGCGAGCACCCTGCCGGAGGCGCTCGCCGTTGCCGAAAGAATAGGGTATCCTCTCATGGTCCGGCCTTCCTATGTGCTCGGAGGCCGCGGCATGGAAATCGTCCACGATTCAGAGATGCTGTCCCACTATGTCGCAAAAGCGGTCGGTGTGACGCCGGAGCGACCGATTCTTATCGACAAGTTTCTCTCCAATGCCATCGAAGCGGAAGCCGACGCCATTGCCGACGGCTCTGATGCTTTTGTTCCCGCAGTCATGGAGCATATTGAGCTCGCGGGCATTCATTCCGGCGACTCCGCGTGCGTCATTCCGCCTGTCAGCATCCCGGCGAAGCATCTCGAAACCATCCGTGACGCCACCCGGACGATCGCGGTGGAGTTGAATGTCGTCGGCCTCATGAACATGCAGTACGCGATTGCGGATGACGTTGTCTATGTGCTCGAAGCGAACCCCCGGGCGTCGCGCACGGTGCCGCTCGTTTCGAAGGTCTGCAACATTCCGATGACGCGCATGGCTACCGCAATGATGCTTGGCGGCAGGCTGGCGGAACTGGATCTCAGCCTTAAGCATGTGCCGTACTTCGGCGTGAAAGAGTCGGTGTTTCCCTTCTCGATGTTTCCGGAAGTCGATCCGGTGCTCGGTCCCGAAATGCGGTCAACGGGAGAAGTGCTCGGACTTGCCGACAGCTTCGGCGTCGCATACTTCAAGGCGCAGGAGGGGGCGCTGCAGGCGCTTCCCACCGAAGGCGCGGTTCTCATTACGGTTGCGGATGCCGACAAGCAGGCGGCATTGCAGGTCGCGAAACGATTTGGGACGCTCGGCTTCAAAATCATGGCAACGCAGGGAACTCACAAACTGCTCGCGGAGCATGGCGTGCAGGCTGAGAGAATCGATAAAATGCATGAGGGACGGCCCAACGTCGTGGATGCTATCAAGAATCGTCAGGTGCAGCTCGTCATCAACACGCCGGGCGGCCGGCTCAGTCAGAATGACGACTCATACATCAGGAAAGCCGCAATCAAACACAAGATTCCGTACCTCACGACCCTCGCCGCCGCGGTTGCCGCCGCCCGCGGAATCGAAGCATTCCGTTCACGGGGCAGTGAGGTGAAGTCGTTGCAGGATTATCACGGCGATATTCGCTAGCAGATTTCCGCGATGCAGCAGTCCAGGCAAAGGCGAGGGCTCCGGCCTTCGCCTCTCTTTTGTTATACTCGCTGCATGCGGAGATGGTGTGGTGAGATGAAGGGCGCATCATCAGTGAGGCTCACGGTAATGAAGCAGCGTACAGTCATTACTGCATTCCTGGTATGCCTGATACTGTTCGTGCCCGCATTCGCCTGTGCCGCCACTGATGATCTGGAACCGGTTCTTCTCTCTGTTGTGCAGGATTACGGCAGACCGCTCAGTTTCCTGGATGCACAAACCGGTGCCATTTCGGGCTTTCAGGTCGAGATTATGAATGTACTTGCAAAAAAAGCCGGCCTGAAGGTGAAGCATGTGTTCGTCCCGACTTATGCAGAACTTGTCATGAAATTCGAGAATGAAAATGCCGCTTTGACGCCCAGTGTTGCCATCAGCGATGAGCGCAAAAAGATATTCGACTTCACTGAACCGTATGAATCGATTCCGTTGCTCATTTTTGTCAGATCGGACGATGTGAAAATTCAGGAACTCGCTCCCGGAATGATAGTCGGCGCTGTCAGGGCAAGCGCGGCGGTCGGGTATTTGAGAAAAACAGAAGGAATATCGATAGAACTGTATCCGGGCTATCAGGAGGTCATCACGGCGCTGCTGGAACTGCGGATTGACGCTTTTACCGCATCCGCCGAGCGTGTGCGTGGAATGCTGAAAGATGCTGGCATTGAGACCAAAATCAAGACGGTCGGGCACCCTGTTGGCGTTGTCCGGAGGGCGATTGCGGTGCGAAAAGGAGACCTCAATCTTGTGCAGCGTCTCAACAAGGAAATCACCATTTTTGTCGGATCGTCAGAGTACCGGAAAATCCATGAGAAATGGTTCGGGATGGAAGAAAAATGACGAATTCAGACTACGCCTCAAGAAAGTACAGAGCGAAGAATACGCCCAGTCTATTGAGATATATAGCTAATTTCTGACCCGGTCGTTTATAATTTCAGACAGGACATTTTGATCATGTCCCGCAACTCTGTCAGCTGAAAAGAAAGTGAACCCATGAAATTTGACGAATTAGCTCTCCCCGAGGCTGTCCGCAAAGGCATCAGAGCAGCCGGATTTACCGAATGCACCCCGGTGCAGGCGCTGACGCTGCCGGAAGCCTTGCAGGGAAAAGATATCGCGGCTCAGGCGCAGACCGGCACCGGAAAGACGGCGGCGTTCCTGATAGCAATCTTCTCGCGCATGCTGACCATGCCGCATCCGGGCATCGGCCCCTCTCCGCGGGTGCTTGTTGTTGCGCCGACCCGCGAACTCGTTATTCAAATCTATGAAGAAGCGCGGGTCATCGGGGGATCGACCGGCTTCCGCATTGTTCCGGTTTACGGCGGTATCGACTACAACAAGCAGCGCACCGATCTTTCACAGGGTGTCGATATGCTGGTCGGCACGCCCGGCCGCCTTATCGATTATCTGAAACAGAAGGTCTACAGTCTCAGAAAGACGCAGTTTTTGGTGATCGACGAGGCGGATCGCATGTTCGACATGGGGTTTATCAGCGACCTGCGGTTTCTGCTGAAACGCATGGCGCCTTATGATCAGCGCCAGTCGATGCTCTTCTCCGCGACCCTTTCGCATCGTGTCATGGAGCTTGCGCACGAATACATGAACATGCCCGAGCGGTATGAGATTACGCCCGAACAGGTGACGGTGGAGCGGGTCGAACAGATGATATACCATGTCGGCAAAAAGGAAAAGTTCGGCCTCCTGCTCTGGCTGATACGGGGGGGGCCTGCTGGGCGCTACCTTGTTTTCTGCAATATGAAGAGTACTGCTGAGCGGTTGCACCGCAAACTGGATGCAAACGGCATCAGGTCGGAAGCTATTACCGGCGATGTTCCGCAGAAAAAACGGCTGAGCGTTCTCGCGGGGTTCAAGGAGGGCGCGTTTCCGGTTCTCATCGCCTCCGATGTGGCGAGCAGGGGGATACATATCGACGACGTGACGCATGTCATCAATTATGACCTCCCGCAGGATCCGCAGGACTATGTGCATCGCATCGGCAGAACGGCGCGCGCGGGAGCGGAGGGCGCCGCGATAACCCTCGCATGCGAAGATTACATCCTCGCGTTGCCCGAGATAGAAGCCTATATCAAACAAAAAATCCCGGTGTCACCCATAACCGACGAAATGATTGTGACCGATTACAAGAGACCACCGCGCAGTCCTTACGTAAAACCGCTTCATGCCCGGAAAGGACGTCCCGAGACGAAGGAACGAACCGGACGGAGGACGCATCAGGCAAAGACGGTTCCTCCGGTGACGGCTGCTCCCGCTGTCGCTGATGGCGGACAGGAGAAGATCAAGCGCGGGCGCAGACGCAGGAAGCCTGGCACTGGGCCATCAGCACCGCAGAGCCGGCCGAATGCAGAATAACCGCATTCTTATCACCTGTCCAAAGGGGCTCCCGCCATATCTGAAAACAGAGCTTGCAGCCCTCGGGTTCCCCGTCGTTGCCGAGTCTGTTGCCGGCGTCGAGACGAAGGGCTCCGTTGCGGATACCATGGTGCTCAATCTTTCTCTGCGGACAGGGCACCGGGTGCTCTGTCATCTTGCAACGTTTCCCGCGCACGATGCGAATGAGTTATACTCGGCCGCGTCGGAGATTGCATGGGAGGACTATCTTGATGAGAATGAATATCTCTCGGTCCATTCTTCGGTGGACAACCCGACGATAGCCAATCCGTTATTCGCCAATGTGAAGTGCAAGGACGCTGTTGTTGACCGGATGCGAAACGCGACCGGCAAACGACCCGATTCCGGCTCCGAGATGAATGGCGCGGTGGTTTTTCTCTACTGGAAGGGCGATGAATGCAGCGTGTATCTCGATACTTCCGGGGAGCCGCTTGCGCAGCGTGACTACCGGAGGATTCCGATGAAGGCGCCGATGCAGGAAACGCTGGCCGCTGCCGTGATAATGGAGTCCGGCTGGACAGGTGATGGCAATTTCATAAATCCGATGTGCGGCAGCGGCACGCTCGCTATTGAAGCGGCACTTTTTGCGCTGAACCGCGCCCCGGGTATTCTGCGCGGCAACTTTGGGTTCATGCACCTGAAAGGCTTTGTCAAAGATGATTGGGAAGCCCTGCGCCGCGGAGCCAGGGAAGGGGCAAAGAAAAACCTGCACGGAAAAATCATTGCCACAGACAGCAACCCCGCCGCGGTGCAGGCTGCAAAAAAGAACGCGGCAACCGCGGGTGTCGAGCACCTTATCGAGTTTGGAGTCTGCGACTTTCGGGAAACCGCCGTTCCTGAAGGAGGCGGCACTGTGCTGATCAACCCGGAGTATGGTGACCGCCTCGGCAGGATGCATGAGCTTGAATTCACCTACAAGGCGATAGGCGATTTTCTGAAGCAGAAGTGCAAGGGGTACACCGGCTATGTCTTCACGGGCAATCTCGATCTGGCAAAGAAGATCGGGCTGAAGGCATCGCGCCGCACGGTGTTTTTCAACAGCACAATCGAATGCAGACTCCTGAAGTACGATCTTTACGAAGGAAGCAGACCTCGCCGCAGCAGCGAAGGATGACCTTCAAAAGCCGCTTTTCATTGGTTCCTCCCGGCAAACCGGCCGGTTCGTATCTTTCTGTTTTTCGTCGCTGACTCCCTCTGTTGTGCTCATTGCAGGAGGTGTTTCTTCTGCCGGAGGTCTTGTCAGGCCCTGATACCCGTTGACGGAGATTAATTGATGGACATAGCAAAACATATCAGCCGGCTGAATCCGCGTCAGCGTGAAGCTGTCCTGCATACGGACGGACCGCTCCTCATTCTGGCGGGTGCCGGGTCAGGCAAAACACGGGTCATTACTACGCGTGTCGCCTGGCTGCTGTCACAGGGCATTCCGCCGGAAGCGGTTCTGGCCGTCACCTTTACCAACAAGGCTGCCAAAGAGATGCGGGAACGCGTTGCGGTCATGCTGAAGGCGAACGGCACGAGACCCCCGCTTATCTCAACCTTTCATTCGCTCTGCATGAATATCCTCCGGCGCGAGATCGACAAGCTCGGATTCCGTCGCGACTTTACCATTTACGATGTGTCCGACCAGCACTCGCTCATCAGAAACCTGCTTTCGGAAATACGCCATGAGGACAAGAGCTTCAAGCCGGAGATCATTCTTGAGCGCATCAGCATGGCCAAGAACGATATGCCGTTGCCGCGCTCACCAAAGAAAGATGAGCCTGACGACATCGAAGCGGTCTCCGATGCGGTCTATCCGAAATACCGCGAGGCGATGAAGACGCTGAACGCGGTGGATTTCGACGATCTTTTGTTGCACACGCTTCAGCTTTTCAGGGAGCATCCAGATGTGCTCCGGAACTACCAGGAGAGGTTTCGTTACATTATGGTTGATGAATATCAGGACACCAACCGAGTTCAGTACGGTCTTGTGAGCCTGCTGGCCGGAAAGCATAAGAACCTTTGCGCTGTCGGCGACGACGATCAGTCCATCTACGGGTGGCGCGGGGCGAACCTCGGCAATATTCTCGACTTTGAGCGCGATTTTCCCGGAACCGTCGTCGTGCGTCTTGAGCAGAATTACCGTTCGTTCGGCAATATCCTGGAAGCCGCAAATGGCGTTATCAGGAACAACAGGAAACGGATGGAAAAGTCGCTCTGGACCGAGCAGGGCAGCGGACCCAGGGTAAAAGTCTTTCGGGCTGATGACACCGACGACGAGGCGCAGTGGGTTGCGGACCGCATCGAACTGCTGAAATTTGAGCGAAATATCTCCTACGGCGATGTCGCGATTCTCTATCGTGCAAACCTTTTTTCACGGCCGTTTGAGGAGGCGTTCCGGCGCAAGCGCATTCCGTATACCGTTGTGGGCGGTACGAGCTATTTCGACCATCGCGAGATAAAGGACCTCGCATCCTATCTGAAAATCTGCGCGAATCAGCGGGACGATCTCAGTCTGCTGCGGGTGGCGAATGTGCCGAAGCGCGGGCTCGGCCCGGGCGCGCTCGGCAAACTGGCGGCTTTCGCGCAGGAGCACAAAATGCCTCTGCTTGATGCATTCAGGCGGTCGGGTGAAGTTCCGGAGCTCGGAGGGATGCTGAAAAAAAATGCCCGCGGTCTCGCGGATTTAATCGAGCGGTATTCAGTGCGCTTTGCACAGCGCAGGGACATGCATGCGGCATTCAGAGACCTTATCGATGAGATTGACTATCGCGAGCATCTCCACGATCTGCATAAAAACCCGCAGGCGGTTCTCAGGAGAATCGAGGGATATGAGGATTTTATCTCTTTACTGGCACGACACGAAAAAGAAGAAAAAGCGCCGAACCTGCACGGCTTTCTCGAGGCGCTGGCGCTGACCGACATGCTCGAGCAGAAAGAGGAGAAAAACACCTTCGGAGTTACGCTCATTTCCTTCCACTCCTCCAAGGGGCTGGAGTTTCCGGTGGTCTTCATCGTTGGCGTTGAGGAGGGTATTCTTCCTCATAAAAAATCTGCTAGCGATGTCGAGGAAGAACGACGCCTTTTTTATGTCGGCATTACGCGCGCGATGAAGGAACTCTTCATCACCCATGCCCGGCATCGGGTGAAATACGGGAAAGCCGCACCTTCGAATCCCTCACGTTTTCTGGAGGAAATGCCAGGAGACGTTATACGAAATGTCAGCAGGTTTGCCGATGACGGATCGGACAATCCGGATAAGACAGCGGAAGATTTCTTTGCGAATATTCAGAAGATGCTGGGGAAGTGAGTATTCACGCAATGAAATCAATGACGCGCCATTTTTTTTCTGCTCGGTCTGGTTTCTCGGAAATGCCGCTCTGCCGGCTGTCTCCAAGGGCATAACGAACAGCATGAACGCAACTTGACGCCCCGGCGGTAATATGGCTATGATTGTAGCATTGGGGCAATGGCGTATTGGCTATTGTCTCTCTCTGCTGTGTCCTTGTATGCGGGGGATCTGAGGAAGCCAGTGGCTGTGCGTCAGCACAGTGAATACAATAATTGGAGGTTTGCGATGCCGGTGAAGTCTACAGCCCAGGAAGAAGAATACATCAAGAGACAGGAAATCGAGCGCCTGAAAAAAGCGGAAGAGGAAAAGCTGAAGGGTCTGTCCAAAACCGAAAAGAAGCGACTCAAAGAACTCCACTTTATGAAATGCCCTAAGTGCGGTGTGGATCTGTTCGAGATTGAATTCAAAGGCGTTACGGTGGATAAATGCGCGGAGTGCGACGGTATCTGGCTTGACGCAGGTGAGTTTGATGCTGCTTCACAAATGAGCAAGGGCGCGATGGATAAGTTCTTCTCTGTTTTCAAAAAATAGCATCCCGTAAGGCTTGCGGCGGCGCCGGCTTGTCCGGGCATGGTGAAAATACATCTCCTGCCCAGCCAGTCAGGCGCCGCTTGCGTCTGAGTCCGGATGCCGTCCGGAAATAGTCAAAACCTGCGTGTCCTGCTTCGCCTCATAACGTTTTTCGGTTTCCGGAAGAGGGAGATCATTTGAGCTTTCCGTTCTGTTTTGCGTATTCTATTTCTTTCAAATTCATACAAGGCAAGGCAAAACAGGATATGTCACTGGCGCCACTGGATGCAGAAGAGAAAAGGGTGCTTATGTTCGGCGGCAAGGGAGGCGTAGGAAAGTCGACGTCGTCGTCGGCTGCCGCACTGCATTACGCGCTTTCGGGCAGGCGCACGCTGCTGATTTCGAGCGATCTCACTCCGTCGCTTTCCGATATTTTTGAAACGGAGATTGGTCCGAAAGAGACGCCGGTCCCCGGTGTTGACAATTTGTCGGCGCTTGAGGTCGGACTTGATGAAGTCATGCTCCGCTGGAAAGAAAAGTTCGGGCCGCAGATATATCAGGTCGCCTCAGCGGTCGTTGATATGCCCTACGATGACCTGATCGACTATGTTGGCATGGCCCCCGGCATTCAGGAAGAGTTCATGCTTGACTTCATTCTTGAGCATGTGCGGAGCGGCCGGTATGACATGGTTGTCTGGGATACCGCCCCTGCCGGCGATACGCTGAGACTCCTGAACCTGCCAGGCCGCTTTCTCCGGCATCTGCGCACCGCGCCGCGTTTCTATTTCAAGGCGCAGGACATGCTCGGTGTTTCAAAATCGCCTTTTCTCGACTTGATTGCCCAGTGGAGCGAGTTGTCGGAGGAGGTTATGCGTTTTTTTACCGATCCGGCGCAGGTCGAGTTTGTTGTCGTTACCATTCCTGAAGCTCTCGGCGTATATCAGAGCAGACGCGTTATCCGGGAGCTTGCCCAACACGGCCTCAAGGTTCGCCGCATTGTAGTGAACGGGGTGCTCGAAACGTGCGATTCCGAGTTTCTGAACTGCCGGAAAAAAATGCAGCAGCCCTATGTTCAGATGCTGCGGGATGAGTTCGGGCCGTCAGCCATTACGATGATGCCGTTGCTTTCAGGCGAAGTGAAGGGGCTGGCAATGCTGAAGGAGGTCGAGGCTGTGCTGTTCCGGCCGTGCTGAATGAGATGGGAATCCTCGATTTTCTGAAAAAAAAGAAGGAGCCGCTTCTGGCATTCATTTCAGCGCGCGTGCCTGATGCGGCACTTCCCGACACACTGCCTGATTTTGCCCGGAGATTTCTCCACATGGTCCAGAATTATTCCATTCAGTTTTACCGTGATATCCACAGTCATGACGCAGGCGGGTTTCCGGCTGTGAAGGAGGAGTTATTCTATCTACTTTTTTTTGTTGTGGAACATCACATTCGCAACGAGCGAGATCCAGACACGGCTGAGCGTGTGTTCACCCATCTGCGTATGCTGCTGACGGAGGCTATGTCAGGGAGCGACCGTGCTTTTCATGCCGAAGGGTTCTGGGAACGGTATCGTGAGCGGGCTGCCGCATACTCATCGCACCACGCATCCTCACTGGCGCAGGAAAAGCTGATTGCCGTATTCAATGCGCAACTGCTTTCACGGCTGCGTGACTGGCCGAAGCTGATAGCCTATCACGGAGCCCAGGTTGCCGGTGAAGCCCTTGCGGAGCTTCAGGGAGCATCTGTCGAGCGATAGCGGAATGGGTGGGCAGCTGAAATATATTCTGTTGCCGGCGATTTTCTTTGTGCCGTTGATGGCGCTTGCATATTGGTATGGTCTGAACCTTGGCCAGATCGGGTTCTATCTTGTGTGTCTGGCCATGCTGTTTTTCTTGATTCTGATCTGGTCAGCCCGGGTGAAAGCAGAATACCGGCTTGGGCTGACGCTCAGGGCGGCATTCAGCGCTGCCGTGGTGCTCTTTCTGGTAGGCGATATTGTATCAGCTGGTTTGGGTCCAGCTTGGAGCATTGCTGGCGTCAGAGCGCGCGAAGCCGGGCATTGCGGAAATAATCAAAAAATGACTTTTCCGCCGACATCAGGATGCTCATGATTCAGCGACTTTTCGACGAAGCTGTTTTTTGAGGGCTTCCCTGATTTTTGATTCGCGAATGTGCGTCTTCACTCGCGCAGGTTCCTTTGTCGGTATTCGTCTTGGCGGGCGGTAGTTCAGCCTTGCAAGTTTCCGGCGAATCCTCTCCAGGCAGATCATTTTGTTCCGGTATTGACTGCGCTCGTCCTGGCATGTGACAACAAGGCCGGACGGCCGATGCCTGAGCCGAACCGCGCTGAACGTCTTGTTGACATGCTGTCCGCCTTTTCCTCCTGCGCGAAACGTCTCAACATCGCATTGCGCCAGCAGCTCGTCGTCAGATTCCGGAACAGGTACTATTGTCATCACTATCCTCATTGCTGCCATCTATCCTAGCATATGCCAGGAGCTGTGCGCCGAATACTGAACTGCTCAGCGCCACACTGATATGAATGGAGCATGTTGGCCAATCCGAACGCAGTTGTTGTTCCGGCTGAGGCAATAATGGAGCATCAGAATTGTGGTATCATAGACGACTATATTGTTTCACAATGATATTTTCATCAGCTATCCTTACAAATACTTGAACGGGAGATGCACTTTATGGATGCGGTACTCAAGAAAGTACAGGAACTCGCGCTGCTGCATGACAAGGTCGATCCGAAGCTTATCAAGGAAAAGCAGATCAAGCTTGGATTGAGAAATGAAGATGGGACAGGCGTCTTTGTTGGTATCACGAGCAAGGGCCAGGTTATCGGCTATGAAAAAGTAGACCATGGCGACGGCACAGTCCATGTGAAGCCTGTCCCCGGAAGACTGCTTTATTGCGGATACGATATGGTTGATCTTGTCCGTCAGAAGCAGATCGAGCAGCGCCTCGGCTTTGAGGAGACGGTATATCTGCTGCTGACCGGAACACTGCCCAACAGGCGCGACCTCAAGGCGTTTTCGCAGCTTTTGGGTAAGCGCCGGACCCTGCCGTCTGAGGTAAAGAACTTCATTCTTGCGCAACCCAAGCATGACGATATGATGGGTGCGCTTCATACGATTGTCTCGGCAATGCATCTTTTCGATAAAAATCCGAACTCTACCGATATCGGCGATGTGACCCGCCAGTGCATTGATCTCATCGCAAAGTTTCCGACGATAATCGCATACAATTATTTGGCGACATCCATGGAGAAGGGGGATATCAGGAAGCTCAAGGACCCTGATCCCGAATGGAGCACCGCTGAAACGTTTCTTACGCTGCTGCTGGGCAAACGGCCGGATCAGGAGACGGTTGAGCTTTTTGATACCATGCTTATCTTCCATGCCGAGCACGGCGGCGGCAACAACTCGACATTCTCAACGCGCTGCGTGTCGTCCTCGGGTGCAAACTCCTATATGGCGATCTGTGCGGGGATCGGGTCACTGTCCGGCCACCTGCATGGCGGCGCAAACGAAGCTGTCATGCGCATGATGTCCGAAATCAAGAAGAAGGTGAAGGACTGGCAGAGTGACGATGAAGTTGCCGCTTATCTGGAGGCGATTCTCGACAAGAAGGCCGGGGACAGGTCCGGCAAGATTTACGGCGTCGGTCATGCTGTCTACACCGTATCTGACCCCCGGGCGGTATTTCTGGAGGAGACGGCCGGAGAACTTGCCGCGAAAGCGGGCAGGGAGGCCGAGTTTGACCTTTTCAGGCGCATTGCCAGGGTCGCGCCCAAGCTGGTGAAAGCAAAAAAAGGAAAAACAGTCTGTATCAATGTGGACTTCTATTCCGGCTTTGTGTATAAATGCATGGGCATTCCGACTGAACTGTTCACCCCGATTTTTGCGATGGCGCGTGTGTCTGGATGGTCCGCGCACCGCATTGAAGAGATCGTGCAGGGTCGTATTATCAGGCCATCATTCGTTACCTCTCTGAAGGGGAAAAAGCACTATATCCCGCTGTTCAACCGCGGATAGAGTCACTCCGTTCTTTGTATCGGGGGGGATGGTTTTTGCCGTTACACCTTCTTGATTTTTATCATGCTGGCCTAACCCGTTCGCACAGGAGCAGTGTTGACAGGCAGGTCCCTGTCTTTTCAAAAGACAAACCCGGAATTGTCATTAGCTTTTGTCCTTTGGTGTCACTCTCGCTTGTCGGGAGTCTTTCCTGTTAGTTTCAAGCTTGCTTAAACGGGAAGGATTCTGGACATCCCTTGCAGGACAACCGCCGGAATGAAGAAAACAGACAGGAATACAGAGCCTTACTGTCCAGTTGCAGGCTCTATTGACAATTTCTGGATAAAAATAAATAATAGTATGCATAAAATATTATAATAAGCGGCAAGTGTTCCTTTTCGAAGTCAGGCTTTTTGGAAGGGACGCCAGCCTAGCATTTGTTGAATGCAGCATAGTTTCTCCAGACCTTATCAATTAGGGAATAAATGCTCGAAATACGCCGTATAAGTATTTTTCAGTTGTTGGTGATTGTTTGTTTCTGGTAGAATAACATTGTTTTAAAAATGGTCTATTTTCAATGGTTTAACAGACATATCGTCTTACGATATGCACTACGCAAGGAGGGAACCATGGCAGAGAATGTAGAAATCAGATGGCATGGCAGAGGCGGGCAAGGCACTGTTACTGCAGCCAAGGTCTTCGCTGATGCATGTCTCAGCGGAGGCCGTGATGTGCAGGCCTTCCCTGAATATGGTCCGGAAAGAGCGGGCGCTCCGCTCAGGGCGTTCAACAGGATCAGCGACAAGGAGCTTCGGACGCATTGTCCGGTCAAGAATCCGGGCTTCGTTGCGGTCGTCGATTCAACGCTTCTGGACTCAATTGATGTCACTGAGGGTGCTCTGGAAAACGCGGCTTTTATCGTCAACACCCGCAAAGACCCGAAAGAGATTCGCGAGAAACTCAAGGCGAAGCCGACCCAGAGAGTCATAACGGTCGATGCAAGCACGATTGCGGTTGAGACTATCGGCCGCCAGATGCCGAATGCGCCGATGATTGGCGCGGTAACCATGGCTTCCAAACTGCTTCCGCTCGAATCGGTGCTGGAAGATGTCGAGAAGAGCTTTGGCAAGAAGTTCTCCCGGAAGATCATCGACGGCAATCTCGAGGCAGTCAAACGCGGGTATTCGGAGGTAAAAGAAGGATGAAAACATGGAAAGAAATTACTCCCGGCGCTGTAGTTCTTGAGGCAGGCAGCGCCCGGAAGTTCAAGACCGGTTCCTGGCGAGCCATGAAGCCGAAGTGGATTGAGGAAAACTGCATTCACTGTCTGCTCTGTTGGGTCTACTGTCCTGATATGTCCGTCAAGGTCAAGGATGGCAAGCGTGAGCAGTTTGATTTCGATTACTGCAAAGGGTGCGGTATCTGTGCCCTCGAATGCCCCGGCAAAAAAGGCCAGAAGGCAATCGTTATGGAACAGGAGGGCAAATAATGGGTAAGAGAGTTGCTATTACCGGTAACGAAGCAGTTGCCCAGGCAATGCGCATCGCAAACCCGGACGTGTGCGGCGCCTATCCTATCACGCCGGCAACTGACATCATGCAGCGTTTTACCAGCTTTGTTTCGAACTGCGAAGTGAAGACAGAGATGGTTCTTGCTGAATCCGAACACAGCGCGATGAGTGCCTGCATCGGCGCGGCAGCAGCAGGCGGTCGCGTGGCGACGGCGTCTGCGTCGCAGGGGATTGCCCTGATGTGGGAGATGCTCTTTGTGGCGTCGGGCCTTCGTCTGCCGATCATCATGGGTGTTGCCAACAGGGCGCTTGCCGCGCCGCTGAACATTCACGGAGACCATTCCGACGGTATGGGCATGCGCGACTGCGGCTGGATTCACTTTTACTCTGAAAATGCCCAGGAAGCGTTTGACAATATGCTCATGGCATTTCGTGTCGCAGAGCATCTCGACATCAGACTGCCGGTCATGGTCGGGCTCGACGGATTTATCACCAGTCACTCGATAGAGACCATGGAGACCGTGGATGATGAGGCAGCCCGCGCTTTTGTCGGTGAATACAAGGCAGTCAACCCCCTGCTCGACATCAAGAATCCGAAGAGCATCGGTCCGCTGATTCTGACCGACCTGTACATGGAGTTCCGCAAGGCGCATGACGCGGTCATGGCCAAGGTGCCGGGCGTTGTCCTTGAAGTCGCCGCGGAGTTTGAAAAGATATCCGGCAGAAAGTACGGCCTTTTTGAGAGCTACAGGCTTGAAGATGCGGAAATCGCCGTTGTGGTCATGAGTTCCGCCGCCGGAACCACCAAGGATGTTGTGGATGCATACCGCGAGAAGGGAATCAAGGTCGGCATTCTGAAGCCGCGCATGTACAGACCTTTTCCTTATGAACAGATTTGCGAAGCCCTCAGGCATGTCAAGGCGCTGGCCGTACTCGATCGCGCCGACTGTTTCGGCGGTTCCTACGGTCCGCTGTTTGCGGACATCTCGAACGCGCTGTATCCGTATCAGCAGAGGCCGATTATGATCAACAAGATCTACGGTCTTGGCGGCCGCGACTACATGCCGGATCAGGCTGAGTACACGATCAACGAACTTATCCAGATCGCCAAGGACGGCAAGGTTAAGTCCATCAAAGAATACATCGGAGTGAGGGGGTAATATGGCGACACCATTGACCTTAAAAGAACTGTCCAGGAAAGAAGAACTCTTTACGCCGGGTCACCGACTGTGTGCCGGATGCGGCGCGCCAACCGTCGTCAAGATGGTCCTTCTGGCCACCGATTACCCGGTTATCGCTTCAAATTCCACCGGTTGTCTGGAAGTTTCGTCCTGCATCTCGGAATACACCGCGTGGAAGATCCCGTGGATTCACACCGCGTTTGAAAACGCCGCTGCCAGCATCTCCGGCGTCGAGACCATGTATCGTTCGCTGAAGAAGCAGGGCAAGATCAGCGAGGAGATAAAGTTCGTCTCGTTCTCGGGCGACGGCGGCACCTATGATATCGGCCTGCAGAGCCTTTCGGGCGCCATGGAGCGCGGCCATGACATGACCTATATCTGCTATGACAACGGCGCATACATGAATACGGGCATTCAGCGTTCGTCCGCGACCCCGTTCGGCGCCGACACCACCACCTGCCCGGTCGGCAGCCACATCCCCGGCAAGCTGCAGCAGCGCAAGGATATGACGAAGATTATTGCCGCCCATGGCGTTCCGTATGTGGCGCAATGCTCGCCGAGCCACTGGGGAGATTTGATGAAGAAGATTCGCAAGGCGCATGAGATCAAAGGCCCCAAGTTCATCAATATCATCGCTCCGTGCAACCGCGGCTGGAGAAGCCAGAGCGACGACGCGATCAAGCTGGCCAAGCTCGCGGTTGAAACCTGCTACTGGCCGCTCTTTGAGATCGAAAACGGCGTGACGAAAATCACCCAGAGACCGCGCGAGAAGAAGCCGCTTGTCGACTTCCTCAAGCCGCAGGGCCGGTTCAAGCACATGTTCGCTCCCGAAAACGAGTGGATGCTGAAAGCAGCTCAGGATCATGTTGATGCATACTGGGCGAGGCTCGAGAAGGAAGAGGCCTGCTTCGCGCCGCCGGCAGCTGCCGGGGAGCCGAAGGCTGAGTAAGCGCTAACCCCGCATAACAAGCTGCAAGCTGTCGGGCACCACGTCTATGACAACAGGCGTGGTGCCCGCATAGTCTCCGTCGATCTGCATTGGAGCCTCCCCGTCAATCCGTACCGATGTGACCGTCTCGTAGAGCGCTCCGGGTATCTTCTTTCCAGTGCCTATCGCGGCGAGCAATCTCAGGAAATCAGCGGGACATGCGGATTGAGCGACCATAAGCTTCAGAAATGGCGCCGTGATGTCAGCGCCCGGCGTTATGACAAAGTCTCCTCCGTACCGCGAGGCATTACTGACAATGACCGACGTGCCGCTTATTTCGGCAACTGAACCGTCTGACCGTGTGTATGTAATGGCGAGGGAATTTGGTTGGTACTTGAGTACGGTTCTGACGGTGCTGAGCGCATATGCGCCTTTTCCAAACCAGCGTTTTACCGCGGGATTCATTCTGCAGACCACTTCTCCGTCAAATCCGATACCGGCCATCAGCAAAAAAAAGCGGATTCTGCCGTCGGGAAAGACAAGCCGCCCCAGTGCAGCGGGTCGGGGCGCTGTTGTGAGGGCATAGTGAAGAGCCGTGGCAGTATCGCCCAACCGGATGCCGATTTCACGCGCCAGCACGGATGTGGTTCCGAGGGGCAGAACGGCCATCGGCACGAGAGAACCGGCCAGTCCGTTTGCTACTTCATTGAGCGTGCCATCGCCGCCTGCCGCAATGACCATCGGAATTTGAGCAGCATCTGATTTTTCCCGAATCGCGCGCGCAAAATGCTCGGCATCGCCTTTCCGTGTCGTTAGGTGCAGCGCAACCTCATAGCCCTCCGCGGTGAGGAGCTTCCGCGCATTCCGTATTTCCCGTTCGGCGCTGCCGCCGGCTATCGGATTGCCGATGAGGTAGACCACACGTTTCATCAGCTGTTATGCTTGCTGTTTTTTTGCTTCCGGCATGTGATTAATACTGCTTCCCGCTGCAGATAATTGATCACCTTTGCAACGTCACTGACCGGCTTGAGAAAGAAAACGCGCCCGCCGTGCGGGGCTCCCATCGGCTTGATGTTGGGAACTCTCAGGTAGCCAAGGGAGCGGGCGGCAATATAGCCGGTTGTGTAGTCAGGGTCGTCGGAAATGCAGATCTCAGCAATAATCAACGGATGCCCGGCAACTTTTGAGGCAAGGGTGAGCGCTTCACGAACAGTGTCCGAATTGATTTTCCGACGGTTCAGCATGCGCCTTATTGGTGTTTGCGAATCAGGATCGATGCCAAGCCTGGAAACCCTGATTCCGCGCTCCCGGTCAGGCTCGAGGCGCTTTCCGGTCTCTGCGTCTATAAGAGCAGCTCCCCGCATCTGCCGCTTTCCGGTGAGAACTCTCCGTGCCGCTTTCTCGGCTGCGCTCGAAACCGCGAGAAGGGAAAGGGTGGCAGCGATTAACTGCCACGCCTCCTCAGGATTCAGAACATCAATCGTCTGCACATCCAGCATAGGAATGCTTTTGATATCGTGCGGAAGATCTTCGATAGTCAGAACAACCCGGTCGGGACGACCACGCGGATGGGTCATTGCCCGCTGAAGAAAGCGTGATGCCGTCCGGTCAATCTCATTCGCCCGGCAGATTGTCTCTGCGCCTGAAATATGGAGTTCAGGTTGATTCTTCGAGCCTTTCCGAGATGCCCGCATCCGCACATTCCACATGGTCATATCTTACCTGAGTGCGGGCTTCATGGGGAACATCTGACTCAGGCAGTGAGCTGTGCGCTGTCAGTCTTCTCCCTCAGTTTATGAATAAAGGTGGACAGCGAACATTGTTGCATCCTCCGGCATGGTACAATTCGTGATGTCTATTCGTCATCTCTTGTTCAGGATAATGCGATGAAAATCATTACAGCACAGTGCATCGTCAGTGCGGTCGGGCCGAAACAGTATCCTGACACCGGGCTTCCGGAGATCGCGCTGGCGGGTCGTTCCAATGTCGGAAAATCGTCTTTAATCAATTCGTTGTGCTCCCGCAAGGCGCTCGCGCGGACCAGCAACACGCCCGGCAAGACGCAGACGATTAATTTCTTTGAAGTGAATGATAAGCTCTATCTGGTCGATCTCCCGGGCTATGGATATGCCGCGACATCGCAGGCGAAGAGGAAAGAGTGGGGATCGTTTATCTACAACTATCTCCGGGATCGCGACCGGCTGGCTCTCATTGTACATCTGATTGACCTGCGTCATGAACCGATGAAGAATGACAAGGATGCCGCGGAATGGCTGACCAGTCTGAGCATCCCGTATGTTGTTGTCGGCACGAAGGCGGATAAGATAACGCGTGGCAGGCGAGCCGTTCATATGGCCGCCATCCGGAAAGGACTGAATCTGCCTCCTCAGTGTCCGGCGCTGATCTATTCCAGCGAGACCGGAGAGGGCAGGGAAGAGTTGTGGCGGCATATCAGAAGCATTCTTGCCGCACGGCGTGAAGCGGCTTCCGAAGCGACGGAGAACTGAGCTTCGCATCTCCGGAATGCTATAATACGCCGATACGAGCCAGTATCGATATTGCTTACGCACTCCGAGGAGCCAGGCATGGAACCCACTGATCTTGCAAAACTTAAAATCGACAAGGCTTCTGTCGCGCCGTCCGCGCGCGGGCGCCTATCAAGAAAACACTATCTGGTTGCTGCAGTTGTTCTTCTTCTGACCATTGGCGTTCTCGTTTTCACCGGCATCCTTTCGCCTTCGATACAAACTGAAGTGGTAACCATATCCCAGCTCTATCCTTCACAATCGTTTGCGTTGCTGAATGCCAGCGGGTACGTTGTTGCGCAGCGCAAGGCGGCAGTTGCCGCAAAGATAACCGGCCGCCTGATAGATCTCAGGGTGGAAGAGGGGAGCCGTATTCAAAGAGGACAGATTCTCGCGCGACTCGAAGCCGAGGATACGGCGGCGGCACGGAATCAGGCAGCAGCGGTGCTTGAGCAGGCGCGCGCCGAGCGTGTGGATGCGCAGCAACAGTATGCGCGGGCGCTGGAGCTTTTGAAATCAGAGTTTATATCAAAAGCTGACTTTGATGCGGCCGAAGCCCGGTTCAAACGGGCCGTCGCCGGAGTTGCCTTGTCAGAAGCCGGCCTCCAGGCCGCTCAGGTTTCAGTGGATTATTCGGTTATTCGGGCACCGTTCGACGCGGTGGTGCTGACAAAAAATGCCGATATCGGAGATATCGTCTCTCCGCTGAGCGCGGCAGCGAGCGCCAAAGCCGCGGTTGTCACCATTGCGGATATGAGTTCGCTGCAGGTTGAGGTGGATGTCTCCGAGTCGAACATCGAAAAGGTGAAAATCGGTCAGCCGTGTGAGATTCTGCTTGACGCTCTCCCGGACAAGCGATTTCGGGGTGCTGTGTACATGATTCTTCCGACCGCTGACAGAACAAAGGCGTCGGTCATGGTAAAAGTTCGTTTCGATGTGATTGATCCCCGTATTCTGCCGGAAATGAGCGCAAAGGTAGCTTTTCTTGAGCGTCAGGTAGCGGCGGGCGAAGAGCAGCCCCGGACGGTTCTACGGCCTGCCTCGCTGATAACAAAGGGAGAGAGGACATCTGTCTTTGTCGTTCGTGAAGGACGAGCTGTTGAAACTCCGGTGACTCTGGGATCGCGCCTTGGCGATTATGTAGAAGTTATCTCAGGCGTGAAGGCTGGCGAAAAAATCGTTGCCAAACCGACCGGTTCGGCTCGCGACGGTGTCCGTATCAAGGCTGTAGACAAATAGTGGCGCGAGATGTCAGACCCGATTGTTTCGATTGAACATGTCTCGAAGTCGTATCGCCGTGGCAGCCAGATTGTGCCGGTGCTCGAGGATATTACCTTCGATATCAGCGAAGGTGAATTCCTTGCGCTCATGGGACCGTCCGGTTCCGGCAAGAGTACCCTCCTTAATCTCATCGCAGGTATTGATTCGGTCGATGCGGGCACCATAAGAATCGGGGGCGTCGACATCACGGGGCTCGCGGAGACAGACCTTGCCCGATGGCGCGCGACGCATGTCGGGTTTGTCTTTCAGTTTTATAATCTTATCCCGGTGCTCTCCGCATATGAGAACGTCGAATTGCCGCTGCTTCTTACCGGTCTTTCAAAGAGCGACCGGCGCGCGCATGTCGAAATGGCGCTTGAGGTCGTCAATCTTTCCGACCGCATGGACCATTATCCGGCGCAGCTTTCCGGCGGACAGCAGCAACGTGTGGCAATCGCACGGGCTGTGGTGACCGATCCGACGATTCTTGTTGCCGATGAACCGACGGGCGACCTCGACCGGAAATCCGCTGAAGATATTCTGAATCTGATGGACCGGCTGAACCGTGAGTCAGGCAAGACTATCATCATGGTCACGCATGATCCTCGGGCGGCGAAGCGCGCGCGTTCCGTGCTGAATCTCGAAAAAGGTATCCTGAATGCACATCATCAAGCTCCTGATTAGAAATGCCTTCCGCCATAAACTCCGCACGGGTCTGACGATCCTCGGCATCACCGTCGCCATACTCGCGTTCGGGCTGCTCCGGACGGTGATCACCGCATGGTATGCCGGGGTTGAAGCCTCGTCAGCCAATCGCCTGGTCACACGCAATTCCATATCCCTCGTCTTTCCGCTCCCGATGGCGTATAAGGAGAAAATCCGGCAGATAGACGGGGTCAAAATGGTTTCCTGGGGAAACTGGTTTGGCGGCATCTACATCGAGGAAAAGAATTTTTTCCCGAACTTTGCTGTTGATCCAAAGACCTATCTTGAGCTGTATCCGGAATTTCATCTCCCTCCGGAACAATTGTCGGCGGTTGTTCGTGATCGGAAGGCGGCGGTAGCCGGACGAAAACTGGCTGAGAAATATAGATGGAAGATAGGAGATTCCATCACCCTGAAAGGGACCATCTTTCCCGGCAACTGGGAATTTGTTCTGAAGGGAATATACCGCGGCAGGGATAAGGGGACGGATGAGACACAGTTCTTTTTCCATTGGGATTACCTGAATGAAAGCCTCAAAAAAACCATGCCGGGCCGGGCCGATACCGTCGGTTTCTACATGATCGGAATTGCGAATCCCTCGCTCGCCGCGCCGGTTTCCGTTGCGGTTGACCAATCGTTCCGGAATTCACTCGCGGAAACGCTGACCGAAACGGAGCGGGCGTTCAACATGAGCTTTGTCGCGATGACCGATGCAATTGTGATCGCGATTCAGGCTGTATCTTTTGTAGTCATCATCATCATCCTGGCGGTTACGGCAAACACCATGGCCATGACCGCGCGTGAGAGGATCGGTGAATACGCTGTTTTCAAAACACTCGGCTTTAGGACGTATCACATTGCCGGGCTTATCTTCGGTGAATCATACGTCATTGCGATGAGCGGCACGGCGCTTGGCATTCTGCTCACCTTCCCGGTTGCTCAGGCATTTGGCGATGAGCTGAGCCAGTTTCTGCCGGTATTCCGGGTTGAACGCGACACGATTCTGCTTGACTGCGCGGCGGGTCTTCTTGTCGGCACGGTTGCCGCGGTCATCCCGACGTGGCGGGCAGTCACCATCCGCATAGCCGATGGACTGCGGCGGATCGGGTGATGAACGTGCGACAGTTCGGAAGTTCGGAAGGTGGAAAGTATATCAAAGATGAAGAGGGAAGGCATATTTCTGTTCTTCCGCTCGTCCGAGCTCTGATGTGATTCCCGTCTCCTACAGCTTCAGGAATCTCTGGACACGGCGGCTTACGACGGTTCTTACCGCGGGTGGCATGGCGCTTGTCGTCTTTGTGTTTGCGGCCATTCTCATGCTTGCCGAAGGTCTGAAGGAGACGCTGGTGGAGACCGGTTCGTGGAATAATATCCTTGCAATCAGAAAGGGTGCCGGCACTGAAGTTCAGAGCGGAGTGGACAGGGATCAGGCAGCCCTTATCGAGACACAGCCGGAAGTCGCGATTGGTCCGGACGGCAGGCGCATGCTCGCAAAAGAGATTGTTGTGCTTATCAGTCTTCTGAAACGGGAAACCGATAAACCGGCCAATGTCGTTATCAGGGGAATCGGCGACCAGTCACTCGCGCTTCGCCCGCAGGTTAAGCTGATTGCAGGTCGTTTGCCGCGTCCCGGCTCTGCTGAAGTCATTGCCGGAACGAGCATCGCCGGGCGATTTCAGGGCGGCGGTATCGGTGAAACACTGCGCTTCGGCATGCGTGACTGGATGGTTGTCGGCATATTCGACGCCGGAAAGACCGGGTTTAATTCCGAGCTTTGGGGCGATGCCGATCAACTTATGCAGGCTTTCCGGCGCCCGGCATACTCGTCGGTCATTTTCGCGCTGCGGGACGCGGCAGCATTTGACAGCATGAAACAGCGCCTTGAGAGTGAACCGAGACTGACGGTCGAAATCAGGCGGGAGTCAGTCTACTATAAGGAGCAGTCCGAAATGATGGCGAAATTCCTGACAATACTCGGTCTTTCCCTTACCACCATTTTTTCGTTTGGTGCTATCATTGGAGCCATGATTACCATGTATGCTGCGGTTGCCAGCAGAACTGCCGAAATAGGCACCCTGCGGGCGCTCGGGTTCCGGCGGGGAAGTATTCTCACCGCATTCCTCATGGAATCATTGCTGCTCGGACTGGTTGGCGGCTGCATTGGCGTCTTTCTCGCGTCGTTCATGCAGCTGATAACCATATCGACCATGAATTGGCAGACTTTTTCTGAACTCGCGTTTTCATTCACCCTCACGCCGCGGATTGCCATTCAGGCGCTGATTTTTTCACTCATCATGGGGTTTGTCGGAGGTTTTTTGCCTGCAGTGCGGGCGTCGCGCATGAATATTGTGGAAGCGCTGCGGGCGGTGTAGAATCAGGTAAGATAAAGGAAAGAGCAAGAAGCGGGGGGCGTATGGATTGTGCAGTGTATTTCAGGGTCAGTCTCTTTTTGGCTTTCTCTGTTCTGGCAATATTTTCGGTCGTTTCACTTTCGGTCGCCGATGATATGCAGGCAAAGGAAGCGGTTCTTGCCGGGCTTATCAACGAGCAGAGGTCAGCGAAAAAACTGCAGATGCTGTCTGTTCATCCTGCATTGTCATCGGCCGCATACCGGCATTCAGCCGCTATGGCGAAGGGCGACTTTCTGGATCATGCCGGAACATCAGGAGATACCGTCAAAGATCGCATTGAGCAGTACGGCTATCTGTGGAAGGCGTATGGGGAAATTATCGGCAGGGAACATCTCTGCAGTCCCGGAGAGATGATCGCGCTCTGGCTTCGGAGTCCGCAGCATGCCCGCATCATGCTGTCTGTTGATTATCGGGAGTTCGGGATAGCCGGAGTGCGTCAGCCCGGCATCTATGGCAGCTGTTACTGGACGGTGGTGTTCGGCAGCCCGTCGGCATCACAGAAAGGAGCGCGATAATCATGCAGAAAAATATGCGCGGCAGGGCAAAAAAAGCGGGGTTGCCGCCGGGCTCGCTGGTACACACCGGGGAGCGCAAGATCGGCGAGGTGAAGATCTCTCTTATGGAGTACGACGCAGCCTCGTTCTTTGAAAGCCAGCTCGCCGCAATGGATGCTTGCCTTGCGTTGCCCGAAAAACAGACTGTTACCTGGCTGAATGTCGATGGCCTGCATGATGCCGAACTCATGGCGCACCTTGGCAGCTGCTTTTCCCTGCATCCGCTTGTTCTTGAGGATGTGTTGAGTACCGACCAAAGGCCGAAGTATGAAGACTATGACGAGTACCTCTACGTCGTCCTCCGCATGCTGCGCTATGATCCGACGGTCCTGAAGGTGAAAGCGGAACAGGTCAGTATCGTGTTGTCCCAGCGATATGTCCTTACGTTCCAGGAGGGTGTTGCGGGAGATGTCTTTGATTCAGTGCGGATGCGGCTCCGGGAGGACAAGGGGCGCATCAGAAAAATGGGAGCGGACTATCTCGCCTACACGCTGCTGGACACCATCGTCGATAACTATTTTGTCGTACTCGATCAGATGGGAGAGCGCATCGAGCTTCTTGAAAATGAACTGGTCACCAACCCGACCCGCAAGACCCTGCGCATGATCCATACCCTCCGCGGTGACGCCCTTTTTCTGAGGAGAGCGGTCTGGCCTCTCCGGGAAGTGATCAACAGCTTTGCCCGGGGAGATTCACCCTTTATCACTGACGGCACGAGGCTCTATCTCAAGGATGTCTATGACCATACCATCCATGCCATTGATACTCTTGAGACGTATCGGGAAATGCTCTCCGGCATGCTCGACATCTACCTCTCCAGCATGAGCAACCGGCTGAACGAAGTGATGAAGGTGCTGACCATCATCGCGACTATCTTCATGCCATTGACCTTTCTGGCGGGGGTCTACGGCATGAATTTCAAGCATATGCCGGAATTGGAGTGGCAGTGGGGATATCCGTTGATTTGGACCATCATGATCGTGATTGCGCTTGTGATGCTGGTTGCGTTCAGAAAGAGAAAATGGCTCTGAATAGCCTGTTACGCGGAGATAACCGCGCGGATTCGTGCCGCGAGTTCCGCGGGAATCACCGGCTTCATCACCAGATTGAAATTGTCCGCGTGAACGCCCTTTTTGCGCAGGAAGTCGGCAGGATAGCCGCTGAGGAAGAGTGATTTCACCGACGGCTTAATTCGAAGCATCTCATCAAGAACGACGATGCCGCTTTTACCCGGCATGATGACGTCGAGGATAATGAGATCTATTTCATCCGATTGCCCGCGAAACGCTTCAATCGCCTCGTCGGAGTCGCCGAACGCCAGAACATGGTAGCCGAACGCTTCCAGCAGACGTTGCAGTGAGACCTGAACATCAGTGTCGTCCTCAACCAGCAGTATCATCTCACTGCCGCCAACCTGCAGTATTATGGCAGGAGCGGTCTCAAGTTTTTCACGCAGTTCCCCGAGCAGCGGAAGATAGAGGCGGAACGTGGTTCCCACGCTCTGCTCACTGTATACGGTTACGGCGCCTTCATGCTGTTTGACAATTCTGTATACAACCGCGAGCCCGAGGCCGTTTCCCTTGCCAACATCTTTTGTCGTGAAAAAGGGGTCGAAAAGGAGGCATGCGCCATACTCGCCACGATCAGGTCATCAAGACTTCATGAGGTCGCTGCGTAAAAATGGTTTCGCGCAAAGCATGGAGGATTGTGCCCTTGAGAGTT
Source organism: uncultured Nitrospiraceae bacterium (assembly GCA_964392915.1). GTDB lineage: Bacteria > Nitrospirota > Thermodesulfovibrionia > Thermodesulfovibrionales > Dissulfurispiraceae > JAAYUK01. The sequence goes on along the minus strand of CAYMRS010000007.1, from coordinate 39,690 downwards.
TTTACAGAAAAGAGTTGACAGTATCGTCATCAATCCAAAAGACAAAAGAAAGATGCCTGAACAAGTGAAACAATGCACCTGCTACCGCTCATGCCTCAAGGGCTGAAGCTCATGCACTTTCAGCAGATGCAGATCGTCGGCATACGACCGCCCCTGTGTGGTCAGATAATCTCCTGTCATCAAAGCGTCAGCTCCTGCCATAAAGATCATCGCGGCGAACTCGCCAAGCGTAGTGATGCGGCCGCCGCAGACGCGAATCGCCTTGTCAGGCAGAAGAAAGCGGAAAAGGCTGATTGTTTTCAACGCATCGAAGGGATGCATCGGCTGCCGACTTCCGAGTGGCGTTCCCGTAATCGGGTTCAGAAAATTGAGCGGAACAGAATCGATATCCAGCTTTCTGAGCGTCAGCGCCATGTCGATGCGGTCATGCCATGTCTCGCCCATGCCGACGATGCCTCCTGAGCAAACAGACATGCCGACTGATTGCGCCGCCTCAATGGTATTCACCTTGTCACTGAACGTATGAGCAGTGCAGACAAAGGGAAAAAATCGCTCGGAAGTTTCAATGTTACAGTGATAGCGTTCCAGCCCGGCATCACGCAGAAATCCGAGTTCATCGCTGTCGAGCAGCCCCAGCGAAGCGCAGGGATGCAGACCGAGAGAGCGGATGTCCGACATCATAAACGCCATTTCTCTGAGCTCATTTTTTGTCGGCTTTCTTCCACTGGTGACAATGCTGAATCGCACAACCCCGGCGTCTTTTGCCCGCAGGGCCTTTTCACGAGCTTCTGCGCGGGAAATTAACGGATAGACCGGCACGCCGGTTTTGCTCCTAGCGGATTGGGCGCAATAGGCGCAGTGTTCGGGGCAGAGGCCGGATTTGGCATTGACAATCGCGCAGAGTTCAACAGTATCATCGCTGCGACGCATGCGCAGGCGGTTAGCGGAGGCAATCAGTTCCGGAAGAACTGACAGGGGAAGTGCTGTGATGCGGCGGGCATCTTGCCGATTAATATTTTTGCCGGCAGCAATCTTGTATTCGAATTCAGTCAGCATGTTCGCCTCTGATTCTCGTGAAGAATCTGCCTGCATGGGCAGGTTATCGACTAATTTCAAAAGATGTCAGTCCCTCAAGTCTGTCTTCCCAGGTTACCTGAACATGCGTAACGCGGGCAAACGGCGGACCGTCCGAACATTTCTGGATTGCCAGTTCGACAGCGCTTCGTTCGCCTTCAAAAACAGCCTCAACCCGCCCGTCGGGGAGATTTCTCACCCAACCCGTCAGGCCGAGTCTTTCAGCAACATTCTGCGTGAAGTAGCGGTAGGCAACGCCCTGAACTCGTCCGTCGATGAGGAGATGGGCACGTGTGATCATTCCATATTATAGCTCAAGCAGCAGGGAACGGCAGCGGAAGATCTCTTCCGGATGCAGGGCGTCAGGCCGTTCACGAACTGCTGAAAAAACAAGAATGCGATTACCGTTTTTTCTGTGAGTTATCGTATGCTGAGCGCAGCGCGGAGGCCCGCTGCGCAGAATGTTTGCCAATCTCGCTGTCGGGCGCGACCTTTGTCTGCAACGTGTATGCCTGATACGCGGATGCCGCATCTCCAATCTGATCGAACGAAACGCCAAGAATGCCGTGGATTTCAGGATGCTTGGGCTGGGCCTGAGCGAATATCTGCAGATGCGGGATGGCAGCCCGGTAGTTCTTTGTCCTGAAATAATTCATGCCGAGAAAATAGCGGGAAAAGATATCCTGCGGGAAGAGAGCAATGCTCTTTTGCAGATAGGCAGTGCTTGCCGGGTAATCGTTCCGAAAATAGGATATCGCGCCGAGGCCGCGATAAGCGGGCTGATAGTTTCCGTCATGCCGCAGCGCTTCCTGGAAACTCTGCTCGGCAGCGGCATAGTCGCGCTGATTGATGCGTATGAAGCCATGCAGCGCGTGAAATGGCGGTTGATTTGGCGTAACCGCCAGAGCCTGGCGAATAAGCATCTCGGCCTGCGCCGGATTATTCTTCTGCAGCGCATTGGCCGCGCGATCGTAATAGTCCGCGTATACGGCATTCATTGACCGGAGATGGGCCGTCATCTGCTGATATCGTTCGCGGTAGGTGCCGTCTCCCGCGATGCGGATCTGCCCCATGCCGCGAATCATAGCCTGGAGTTCTTCAATGCGCACTGAGGAACGGGGATGTGTCGAAAGAAGATCGCCGAACAGCGAACCTTCCTGCGAACTCTTGCCGACGGACTTCATATAGACGTCCGCTGCGCGGGCGAGCGACTGATGTGCGAGGATCGCGTTTTTGGGATCATAGCCCAGGCGCGCCATATACTGCATGCCGATGCGGTCAGCCTCGAGTTCATCATCGCGGCTGAATTTCATCATGAGCAGGTTGCCGCCGATGGCTCCGAGACTGAGGGCGGCATCGCCGTACCCTTTCCCGCTGAGCGCAACGCCGCCAAGTCCGAGGCCGACCTGTGTGATCATGCCCTGTGAAATCTGGCTGGCGGAGTGGCGTGCGGAAACATGCCCCATTTCATGCCCCATGACGAAGGCATACTCTGCTTCGCTCTGCAGCCCGGCGAGCAGTCCGCGCGTGATGACGACATGCCCCGGAATCGCCCAGGCGTTTGGCACGGAGCTGTTCTGTATCGCAAAATCGACCGGCAGGTTCGACCGGTGGGAAATGGCGTGGATGCGCATAACGATGTCGCGCAGATATGATTTTATCTGGTCGTCACGATACTCGCCGCCACCGCCGAGATCCCCCCAGAGCGCGTTGGGATACATCTCCCTGCCCATCTGGATTTCCTGCGATTCGGACACGAGCATAAGCTGGCTCTTCCCGGTGACGGGATTGGTGGCACAGCCGAAGATGAAGATACAGAGGATTAGGGCAAGCAGCAAACGCGGAGTGGTGTTTTTCATAGCGTGATAAACCTCTCGGGGTTTTCGGTGATACTTTTCATGATAGTACCTTCATTCAGGCCGATTTTTTTCAGGCGGCCTGATGCCTCGGCAAGGGTTAGCCCGCCGCCGAGAAGTCTGCCGTGCGTGTCGGAGACTACTTCCGGCTGGAGAAACGCGTGAGTGTTCCTGACAGAATCGGAAACCAGAATAATCCGGTCAGCGGGCTTCAGCGCAAAAACCATCCGAATCGTTTCGGGATGCAGGTGATAGAGATCGCCGATAATTTCAACATAGACCTCCTTGTTCATCAGCCCGAATCCGGCAATCCCCGGCTCCCGGTGATGAAACCCGCTCATGGCGTTGAACAGATGCGCGATGCCGGTTGCCCCTGCATGAAACCCTGCCTCCGCTTCCGCATAGGAAGCGTCCGAATGGCCCATATTCACGCGGAGTCCCCTGTCCGCAATCGCCCGGATGAGCTGCTTCGCGCCCTGCAGTTCAGGCGCCACGGTGATGGTTCTGATGATGGCTTCATAGCCGTCTATCAGTTCGTGCAGACGACGCTCATCCGGCTCGAGAAATGTTATGGAATTCAGCGCTCCGGCTTTCATGGGGTTCAGAAAAGGACCCTCAAGATGTACCCCGATAATCCGCGCAGCCGCCTGACTGTCCGGCGTGATAGTGCCGTTCAAAGCACCCTGTGCTTCCATGGCCTGACGGATAAGCTCCATGTTCTGGCGCATGACGGCAATCGTCGCGGGATAGACCGAGAGGACGATCTCCCCGGTTCCTCTCTCACCATGCAGATCGGCTATCTTGAGAAGGTGGTTCAGATCTGATGTCCGAGTATCGAATCCCCCGATGCCGTGCGTGTGAATATCGATTATTTTCATGCTGATATCATATCATCAATAAAAGGCAAGGAAAAAGGAAAAAGACAGGATTCAGAGAAGAGGGAGAACAGAGAAAAAAGCATGACGACAGATCTCGGCACATGGACTGAATCAGATCTCGACGTTCTTTTACAGGATGCGCAAAGATTGCCGACACCCGGTACCCGTATCGGCTTTCTGTCCAAGCAGTTTCTTGGTGTTTACTATAGAGCCGACACCCTTGCGTGCAGTGCCACAGAGAAAGAGCGCCTTATTGTCAATCTTGCGGGCGTGGACTGTTTTACATTTCTGGACTATCTTGAGGCAATGCGCCGCTCCGCATCGCATGCTGATTTTATCGAAAACCTGAGGAACGTCCGTTACCAAAACGGCGTGGTTGATTACCTGACGAGAAATCACTTTTTTTCGGACTGGCTGGAGTATCAGAAAGCATTTATCGAGGATGTAACGGTGGCGGTCGGCGGCGATGCCGCCGTGTCCATTGAAAAGATGCTCAATGTGAAAGCTGACGCCAGCCCTTGGCTGCCCGAGGTTGCGCCGCGCAGCCGCAGGGTGTTCTTCATTCCATCGGAACGCATTGACAAAAAGATGCTTGCCGATTTGCGGACCGGCGATTATATTGGAATATATACCGATCTCCCCGGGCTTGATGTGACCCATGTCGGTGTGATGGTAAAAGGTCCTTTTATGCTCTCTCTCCGTCATGCTTCATCATCGCCGGGGAGGATGCGGGTGCTCGATGATGAGCTTGTGCATTACATCGCGGACAAACCGGGAATATGCGTGTATCGGGCGAAATGAGGAAGCGGGAAGCGGGAAGCGGGCAGTGGAAATCGTTCGGGAGGATCAGCAGGTTAAACGGCTTCCGAACGAACGCTCCGGACTATTCTTGTTTCAGAGCCTCAATGTCAGCTTTCAGCCACCAGAGTATGCCAAGTGCGGGCAAAGCGGTCAGCGTCGCGAAAACGAAATAGCCGGTCCAGCCGACCGCTTCGACAAGGAAGCCCGACGTCGGCGCAATGAAAGTCCTGCCGAGCGCGGCAATCGAAGAAAGCAGCGCGTACTGGGTGGCGCTGAAACGCTGGTTGCAGAGCGCCATCAGCAGGGCGACGAAGGCCGCCGTTCCCATGCCGCCGGTCATATTCTCAAATGCCACTGCAAAGATCATCATCGGGTAGCTCTTGCCGACCCACGCCAGCGCGGCAAACGAAAGAATCGAGACTGCCTGGAGCACTCCGAAAACCATGAGCGACCGGAAGAGGCCGAGCGTCACCATCAGCGTGCCGCCGATGAGCCCGCCCGCAATGAGCGAGGCGAAGCCGAAGAGCTTGTTCATGGTTCCGACCTCGGTCAGGGAGAAGCCGACCCCGCGAATGAGAAACGGAGACAGAAGCGCTCCCGCATAGGCATCGCAGAGTTTGTAGAGCACGATGAGCATGAGAAACCGGAACGCCCCCTGGCGGGAAAAGAAATCTCTCAGCGGACCCCATACTGCCTCGCTCATCGATCTCGGAGGAACAATGATCTTTTCCGGGGACGGACCGAAGAGTGAGGCAAGTATGCCGACCCCCATGATGGCGGCCATGGCAAAATAGGTCGCCCGCCACCCGATCTGGTCGGCCATGATGAGCGCGATCGCTCCCGAGACAATCATCGCGACGCGGTATCCGGTGACAAAAACTGCGGCACCGAGACCCCGCTCTTTTTCGCGCAACACATCGGTCCGGTATGCGTCGACGACTATATCCTGCGAGGCCGATGAGAAAGCGATGAAGAGAGCTACTGCCGCGGCTGCAACCGGCATCTCGGAGGGAGAAAGCAGCGCCATGCCGGCAATTCCCGCAACGAGCATGAGCTGAGTAAGCAGAGTCCAGCCGCGCCGACGGTCCAGAAAGGGCGGCACGAAACGATCCATGAGCGGCGCCCAGAGAAACTTCAGCGTATAGGGGAGGCCGACGAGCGCGAACGCGCCGATGGTCTTCATGTTCACTCCGTCAACCGCCATCCATGACTGAAGCGTTCCATAGGAGAGCGCCAGCGGCAGTCCCGATGAAAAACCGAAGAGCGTGATGAAGGCGATACGGCGGCTGCGGACGATTTCGAGATATGGCGTGATATTAATCCGCACCCGGCTCTCCACCCGCGAGAGTTACCGGCAGCCTGCCGTTGAAACCGAACGCGCCGCCCAGGCAGCCGATAACAGCACCCTGCGCAAAGCGTGAAGAATCATACGCGGCAATCAGGGCGTCAGCTCCGCTGAAGTGGCGCAGCACATACGGGCTGCCGAACGAGATGACGATTGCCTGTTTCGCCTTCCTCATTGCGGTCTGTATGCGCCCGATTTCATCAGGAGCGATGCCGGAACTGCCGCGCCATGCCGCTACGCTCGTGAAGATGGCGAACAGGACGGCTTGCTCACAACCGTTCATCGCGTCATCAAGGGGGAGATGGTGCGGAAATGCGCAGCTTATGGGCGATGCGTCATGTCTGACAACATCACCGCAGAGGACGAGCCGGGCGTTTTCGGGATCGTACAGCGGAAGAGCACCGGGGTTGTGATCGACAAGCGTAATTGCCCGGCCGGCCAGCCGGGCGGCAGCGGCTGCAGGATGAGGCGTTTTTCCCGGGGCGGGGTCCCGCAGGGCAGTTTTTTCACGCAGGATTCTGGCGACGGCTGTGTCAACGGCGGCAGAGTCAAGTTCACCCCGACCGATTGCCGATTCCAGCTCAGCGACAGCATCATCAGCGTCTACCGGATGGAGCAGAATGTCCACACCGGCCTGCATGCAGGCAACCGGCAGCTGCGTGATGCCCGCAAGAGCGTGCATATTCAGCGCATCGGTCATAATCAGACCATCAAAGCCGAATTCGGTTCTCAGGAGATCGGTTACGATGCGGCGGGAAATGCTTGCTGGTCTGTCGTCAAGCGCCGGGACGAGCAGATGGCCGATCATGATGCTTTTGACACCGGCCTGTATCGCTTCAAGAAAGGGGAACAGGTCGCAGGAGAGCAATTCCTGACGGCTTTTCCGGATGACCGGCAGCTCGATATGAGAGTCGGTCGAGGTATCACCATGTCCGGGGAAATGCTTCGCACAGGCTATCAGACCGCATGACTGCAAGGTCGTAATGTACTGTCTGCCGAGAGCTGCGACAACGGCGGGGTCATCTGAAAAAGCGCGGGTGCAGATAATCGGATTGTCCGGATCCCGGTTCACATCGAGCACCGGCAGCAACGGCATGGTGATGCCTGTTTCTGCCGCCTCAACAGCACATGATTTCAAAGCATCCGAGAGCAGGAAGCGGTCTTCGTGGCGTCCCATGGAAACAGCGGCCGCGACTGCCATGTGTGACGGAAACGGCGTACCTCCGCGTATCTGCTGCGCGACGCCGCGTTCAATATCGGAGGCGATGAAGAGCGGAATCTCCGCTGCCGCCTGAAGCGTGCGGATTGCGCCGGTGACGACATCGCGCTGTCCGCCAAAGATGATGAACCCGCCGATTCCCTTCCGCACGAGAGAATGCTGTTTTTCGAGATAGGCGTCATCGGTAATCTTTTCCCCGTCGATTCTGCTCATGATGAGCTGGTAGAGACGTTTGGTGAGAGACATATCGTTCGTCGGAATTATTATAGGCATGGTGGAGTTTAGCAGATAGTTTTCAGCAGGCACAATCAGGGTCTTTTTGTGGTAAAATTGGGCATAGTGCATAAGGGGGTGGCAATGGTGTCTCTGGTGGGTGCTATTATTGTTCTTGCTGCGGTGGTAGTTTTCTCGGTCCAGAATGCGTCTCCGGTTACGGTATCCCTATTCCACTGGCGCTTTGAGGCCTCGCTGGCAGTGGTTATCTTTCTGTCGATGCTTGCCGGCATCGTGGTCGGTTTGCTGTTTTCGGCGGCATATTCTCTCAAGCGGGCGCAGCACAAGCGCCGGCAGGCGCTCTCTCATGCTCCCGTCTCCACGAGTCCGGTGCCGCCGGAGGAACCCAAGTTGTGAAATGCTTTCTGGCGCCTCACTGCGTGCTGAAGCGGCTTGAAGAGCCCTGCGTCTACAACATACAGCAGGACGAACTCTATGAGCTTGACGAACAGGCGTTTGCATTTCTTGCGGAGGCATCTTCTCCCGCAGGCGCCGAGCCTCATGCAGACTCCGAATTCCTGTCGTTCTGCTTTTCGGAAGGGCTGCTTGTCATGTCACCGGTGGTTCTGCACAGACCAGAACCTGTGCAGGCCCCTGTCCCGTCCCTGCGCTATCTTGAACTTCAGATTACGAATCGCTGTAATCTCCGGTGTCACCATTGTTATATCGGCGATCCTGAGCGCACCGAGCTGTCGCTGGCTGACCTGAAAAAGGTGCTCGATGAATTTCAGGCGCTGCAGGGGCTTCGGTTACTTATTACGGGCGGAGAGCCGCTGCTGCATACACAATTCCATGAGTTCAACACGCTGCTGACGGACTATGCATTCCGGAAGGTGCTTTTTACCAACGGGCAGATCCTGGGAGATGCGGTGCTGGACACCATTGCGGTCGATGAAATCCAGGTCAGCATTGACGGGCTTGAAAAAGGGCATGAGGCTCTCCGCGGCAAGGGGACCTTCAGGAGAGCTATTGGAACGGTAGAGCGTATTGTTCGCGCGGAGACACCTGTTTCAGTGGCTACCATGGTACACCGCGAGAACCTTGATGAATTTGAGGGGATGCGCGTTTTGTTCACCGGAATCGGCATTCGTGACTGGACAGTTGATGTGCCGGCGCGCGCGGGCTTTTTCCTGGGTCATCCCGAGCTTCAGCTTCCCGCTGATGTGGCGGGCCGTTACCTTTCGTATGGGTTCGGCGGGGGCATTCATGGCGGCGGAGAGGGATTTGCCTGCGGTCTGCATCTGGCGTCGGTTCTTGCGAACGGTGACGTATGCAAGTGCGCGTTTTACGCGGATGAACGGGCCGGAACCATCCGCGAAGGGCTTGCGCAAGCCTGGCGGAAAATCAGTCCGATCCCGCTGTCGGAACTTGCCTGCGCCGCCGCCGGGTGCACTGTGCTGAACGAATGCCGGGGAGGCTGCCGGTATCGTGCCGAATGCGGTGCGCCCGATGACATACCGAAACTACGGAAAAGATGCGCACCGGATTTTTACAAGTGCCATTCCTATGGTATAATTTAACAATACAGCGGGCATGAAGTCCGTGAGTGACCCTATGAAAGGGAGGCAGAAGATGGTTATTCGGAAGGTTTCCAGGAAGGGAACAACAACCTGTAAGTGCAAAAGCTCTTGCTGAGCGCGTAGTAACAAAAAATATGTCAAAAGGGGGGGGGGTCGTACCGACCCCCCCCTTTTTGTTTATCTCATGAGAAGATATATGCAATAATAAGCGCATGAAAAAGCTCATTCTGATTTCAATAGTCTCATGTTTGCTGCTCGCCGGCGGTGCCTTTGCGCAGGAACTGCCCGACACTTCGTCTGCCGAAGTGCAAAAGCCTTCCGGCGACCAGGACAACCCGTATCTGGAATATCTTCTGGGGCACGAAAGCGAGATCGCTGGCCGCTGGGAGGAGGCGCTTGCGCATTACGCCAATGCGATGAAGGCCGACCCCTCCGCGCGCGATTTGAGATTGCGTGTTGCGCATCTGCTGGTGAAGACCGGCAGGTTGACTGAAGCTCTCGCCGCATTTGAGAGCATCGTGGCGGAGAATCCAAAATATATTCCTGCCCTCATGCGTCTTGGCGAACTCTACAATGCAAAAAAGGAAGTTGACAAGGCAATCGGCGTATATGAACGCGTGCTCGAAATTGATCCTGAACTGAAAGAAGCATACCTGTTCCTCGGAGTCCTTTATTCTTCCAAAGGCGACGGCAGGAAGGCGCGGGTAGTTCTTGAGCGGCTGCTCAAAAGAGATCCGGAAAATATCATGGCGTATTACTATATGGGCTCTCTGCACCTTGAGAAAAAGGAATTCGCGAAGGCTCGTGAGTATTTCAAAAAAGGGATAGAGATTAATCCGCAGTTTGATGCCGCCTATGTCAGCCTTGCCATTATCGGCGAACTGACGTCCAGCCCGAAGGTCGCCGAAGAGAACTACAAAAAAGCGCTTGCGATTAATCCGCACAATCTGTTCGCGCGCGAGCGTCTGACGCAGATCTATCTTTCGGGCAACGCATACAAGAAAGCGATTGAGGAACTCGAAGCGATTCTGAAGGACGCCCCCCAAAACGTCGATCTTCATCAGCGCCTCGGTCTGCTGTACATGCAGGAGCGCGATTTTAACAAAGCGGTCTCGGAACTGCAGTTGGTTCTTCAGGCGAGGCCGAAGGATATCATGCCGCGATTCTATCTGGCAATCGCGCTTGAGGAAATGAAGCGCTATCCCGAAGCGATAGAGCATCTGAAGAGAATCATCAGCCTCGACCCTAAGCATTTCAACTCATTTATGAACCTTGCCTTTATTTACGCAAAACTCGAGCGCATTGATGAAGCGGCAAAGGTGTATGAAGAGGTTCTGACCTTCGAGACCGGCAAACCGGAAGCATATTCATATCTGGGCAACGCTTATACTCAGCTGAAAGAATATGAAAAGGCGGAAACTGTTCTCAGGGGCGCACTAGAGCGCTTCAAGGACAATGATGAGTTGTATTTCACCACGGCGATTCTTTTTGAGAAGACCAAACGATTTGACGATATGGTGACCTATCTGCGGAAAACCATAGCACTGAACCCGAAACATGCCGATGCGCTGAACTATCTCGGCTACAGCTTCGCGGATAAGGGTATCAATCTTGACGAAGCCCTTGCGCTGATTCAGAGGGCAGTGGCCCTGAAACCCGACAGCGGGTACATTCTAGACAGCCTCGGCTGGGTTTATTTCAGACTGGGGCGTTTTGAAGAGGCATTGAAAGAGCTGAAGAAAGCTTTGAATTACACCAAGGACGATCCGGTGCTTTTTGAGCATGTCGGCGACGTGTATGAAGCCCTCGGCAAGCCGGATCGGGCGCTTTCAGCATGGCAGGAATCCTTGAAGTTTGAAAAGAAGGAGCCTGGCTTGAAGGAGCGCGTAGAAGAAAAGCTGCACAGGGTGAAGCCAAAAGACAAACAGTAAAGCGGGCGTTCTCCCGTTTAACAAGGGCCTTCCGCGCTGCGCCGGAGGTTTATTCACCTCTTCAGCCTGCCGCTATTTTTTGTCAAATGCCCGGCAAATTTTGCCTGGCCCGGCAAATATCTCTGACATCGCCATGAAAATGCGCATTAAAAAATAACGATAATTTATTGGCATGCCGATTGCTTGCTCATTTGCAGGAAAAACTGTGAACGACGTGAGGTGCCTATGAAAATCATGCCTGCAATTCCCGGCCAGACAGCGTTGCCGATATCATACGCACGATCACTTGAGCGTCCGTCAGAGTCTTTTTGCCGCATGCTCTCCGCAGAATTGTCTCGGGGTCAGGCAAAGCCTGATGAGCTGCATAAACTTGTTGCAGCCAGGATGGGCCAGACCGATATTTTCGGACAACTTGAAGCGTCCCTGCAGCGGCATGAACCATTGGCAGACAAGTCAGCAATGCCGCCTGAGGAAAAAAAGAGCGGCACGGCGCAGACGAATGCAGTCGATGTTGCCAGAGTACTTGACTTCATGAAGGAAACGACGAGGGTTCAGCGTGCGCTGAAACAGGACAGCGACGGAACAATTGCGTTGTCCGGTGAGAAAACCGGACTCGTTGCCGGCGTTCGCCAGCAGAGCAACGCGGCATGGGACAAGTATCATATGTCATCCTCAGGCGGCAAAAGGGACGTCGGACTCTTCGTCGGCTTCAGAATAGCGCTCGGGTAGCGGAAAGACGTGAGCAGCGACGGTTCTTGAAGCTGAGGGTCCGCCGTTCACACTGCGCGATCTTTTTTCGGGCTAATGCCAATTTCGGGTTCCGCTTGTCGCTTCAGCCTGCAGTATTCCCCTGACTTCGAACTCCACCGAATCAAGTGTGACATTTTCCCCGTTTTTGACCGCAAGCACGTACGTTCCCCGTACCGGCTTCCAGAGTACATGCTGCCCGGCATCGGCAATCTTCCGGTTGTTCAGATGCCAGGAGAAGCCCCCTGTTTTCGATGCCTGAAAAAAAACCGCCTGATTGTCGGCAGGAATGTCGGGGTCCAGACCGATAACCGTGCCGTCGGGCGGGTAGACGATCCGCGGACGGGTGTATTCCTCTCTTCGCGAAACTGATGCTGTTTCGGTGCCGGTCAGAAACCACTCCCGGCGGTCACCGTCATTCCCGCCGGTAAAGGATACATATCGAGAGATCACGCCTTCCGGTGCTTTCGGTGGATTGCCCGGCATATTTTTGTGCAGATAATTCATCAATTCAAGCCAGATTGGCGCAGCGCCGCTAATGCCGGAAACATTCCACATCGGCGCTCCCGAGAAATTCCCGACCCACACGCCAACCGTGTAGCGACCGGAAAATCCGAGGCACCAGTTGTCGCGCATGTCCTTGCTGGTGCCGGTTTTCACAGCGGTCCAGAAGCGGGTAGCGAGCGGATTCTCAAGCCCGAAGGTAAGGCTTCTGGCTATGCGATCGGAAAGAATATCCGATATTATGAAGACTGCGTTCTTGTCCATTACGCTTCGGGGCACGGTGTTCTTATCTGCCTGGGCAAGTCTGAGCGGGCTCAATGAGCCCTTGTTGGCAAGCGTCCGGAATGCATTCACCAGTTCATGCAGACTCACGTCAACGGAGCCAAGCGCCATCGAGTATCCGTAGTAATCGCCGTCATTCAGGTCATTGAAGCCGAGCTTTTTGAGGCGCTCCGCGAAAGCGTCAGGTTCGACCAGCATGAGGACGCGCACTGCCGGAATGTTCAGCGATGCCGAGAGGCTCGTACGAACGCTGACCGGTCCCTTGAAGTCATTGTCATAGTTTTGCGGAACATAGAGACCGGTCTTTGTAGTCATATTGAGCGGTGAATCATCAAGCATTGACGCTGCGGTCAGCAGTCGGCGTTCAATGGCCAGTTCGTACAGGAACGGCTTGAGCGTTGAGCCTGCCTGACGTTTTGCCATGATGCCATCGACGTGACGATCGCTGGCATCTGTTCCTGCGCTGGCAACATATGCGAGAATGTCGCCGGTCCGGTTATCCGCAATCAGCACGGCGCCGTCATTCACATTCTGGGATTTAAGCTGGCGAAGCTGATGGTGCAAAAGCTCAGATGCCGTGTGTTGCAGTTTGGCGTCAAGTGTTGTCCGGACACGCATATTTTTTGTGCTCAGCATCTGCTGAGCGACATGAGGGGCCAGTGCTGCACGCTGACGGATGGAGTACGTTCTGTTCAGTCGTTCAGCGGCGAGTGCTTTGATCAATTCGCAGGAAATGGCAGCCTTCATGTCCTCTGCAAGGACGCAGGCGCGCGCGGCAGTAGTTTTATGCCGCGCGTTGGGAGATCGGATGAGGGAAGCAAGGAGCATGGACTCGGCATCGGTCAGGCCGTTTGGTTCCTTGTCGAACATCCCGCGGGTGGCCGCAGCTATGCCCTGCAACTCGCCGCGGAACGACACAAGATTCAGGTATGCTTCAAGTATCTGCTCCTTTGACCACTTCTCTTCAAGGTCGCGAGATGCCCGGATCTGATCCCATTTCTGCTCCAGCGACCGCCGCTTCGCGCCTTCCGGTTTCAGTTGCCGGTCGAGCATGGCCGCAAGCTGCATCGAAATCGTGCTAGCTCCGCGCTGCTGTTTCCAAACCAGATTCTGCATGGCTGCCGCCGCGAGCGCCCTCCAGTCGACACCGCTGTGCTCATGGAAGCGACGGTCTTCAGAATACAGCACTGCCGCAATCAGCGCCGGAGAAACGTCCTGCAGGTGCACCCACTCAAGCCGACGCCCTGATGGGTCGACGCGAAGCTCATGGATGACATCACCATGACGGTCGAGCAGCACCGCTTCCGAGCTGCGGTACTGACTTTTCACTTCCTGATAGGAGGCGAAATCCGCCGATGCCGGCGAGGTAAACAGAAGGCAACATAAGAACGGCAGAAAACACGAAACTGTGCATCGCCGGCCATTTCGACTGTGCTTCCCTGCAACGTTGATTCTGAGTTCTATCCTGCTCATTTCACTGAAAACTTTCCATTCGGATTCTCCCCGAACATTTCGGGCGCGTACATCGCCTCGACGCGCGTCTGCGGGAGGTTGAACGTTCCCTGGTTGTTCAGTCGCATGGTGTATTCTACAGTCCATATGCCCTTCGGAACGTATTCGTAGTAAGCCCGGAACGTCTCAAACGAGCGCTCTTCAAAGGCCGGCCAGCTCCGGCCGGTATCGGAGCGTTCATTTTTTGTCAGCAGGCCGGAGTCCCGGCCAAGGCCGCTTCCGAGAATGGTTGCTCCGGCGGGAATCGGATCACTCACGACTACCCATGTCATCTCAGACTGTGATTCAAGGTCGAGCCGGACGCGAACAACGTCGCCCCGCGACCAAGCACCACGTTCTTTCTGCTGAACGGGGGTCAGCGTTTTTCTGATCCGATAGCCGCTGCTGAACGGTTCCCTGAGCGGAATTGCCGCAAAGCTCTGGATGGCTGCCCATGGCTTCCCGGCGCCCTGATGGGTTACCGTCAGCTGCGTGCTGTTTTTCGGCCAGGCAAGCGCGAGAGTGCCTCCTTTTGCTTGAGCGGCCCAGTCCATGTTTTTCGATTGACTGTTCACTGCGACGGTGGTAGTGCCGCCGACCGGCGTTGATTCGAACTTTCGGGAGAACTTTTCCAGAGCCAGCACTCCCCACGCGTTTGCCGTCGTAGTGTTCCATGCGCCCCGGTGCTGTCGGCCGATGGCGCCCCGAACAAGGCGAGGCATGTCTTCATTCCACGCATCATTGTGCAGGAAAGTCAGAACGGTTTTTACCGCATTCAGATCGCCCGAAATCATCAGCCACCAGAGCGCATCGGAACGTTCCGTAGAAAAGCCCATTGTCGTAGCCTGAAAATTCAGGCGTGAACGGAGTATTTGATCCGCCTCCTTCATGCGTTGGGCGCTGTTCGGAATCCCGTTCAGGCGTCGAAGAATGTTGTGCCAGTCAAGCAGCGCCGAGGTGGGCCAGAGATTGGGGTCAATCGCAACGCTGCTGAGCATTTCCGGCTTTGCCTTGCCGGTGCGCGACAACGCTTCAATCGCAGCCAGTTTGCGTATCGTGAGGTCGGCGGCCGGCAGCGGACCATGCCGGACAATTTTTCCGCTGATGAAGGCTTCGAGTCCGCTCTCAAGCTTCTCCGCCAGGCTTGCCGGAAATTCCCATCCCGCTTCGCCGGCGATGGAATAGACATACGCGGAAAGAGTCGGATCTCCCAGTCTCATGCCCGGAAAATACTTCAGCAGGCCGTCCCCGTCCAAATGCGCGGGCATTGTTCCGAGCAGATGAGACCACATCGCCGCGTCCCTGAGCGCCACGGCGCGCGATATCTTCTGTTCGAGGCAGGTGTATGGATAATCGCGCATGTAGCGCTCAACCCCGCTGAGGCTTTCTGACAGGCGCGGCTGCAGAGATACGCTCAGGCCTCCCTTGCCGGAAAGCGCGTCTTTTGGTTTTACGACCGGAACGGCTATCTGATCTTTCACTTGGATAGTAGTTGCCTGGACGATCCTCACTGGAACTGCCGGAAGAACATTTTGCGTGACTCTGATGCGGTCGCTGACATCCGCTTTCCTGTCCCTGGCAGTGACCTCCCATGTCATGGTGCCAGTGTTCACCGGAACGGCCGCATCCCAACCGACGGTCTTTGCCTGCCCGGCGGCGAGAGATTCGTTCAGAGCAGTGAGGATCTGCCCGGGCGATGAAACGGCTGAGAGTTCCACGGTCATGTGACGATCCGTTGTATTGCGCACCGTAAATTCTGCACGAAAACGGTCGGCTTCGCGTACTAACTGCGGGAGGCCTGAAAGGAGCATCAAATCCTGCGAACTTCGGATGCTCGTTTGTCCGGTTCCGAACAGGCTCACGCCGCCGACAGCGACCGCAACAATACGGAAACTGGTGAGAGAATCATTCAGCGGAATTGTCACGCGCGCTTCACCTTTGTTGTTGAGCGCAACGCGGCTTTTCCAGAAGATCAGGGTATCGAAGAGTTCCCGGGTGGTCTTGTTGCCTCCTCCTCCGCCGCCATGCGGCAGCGCTTTCAGTCCGAAGTGGCGCTTGCCGATGACCTGCGTCTGCGCTGTGGATGTCCGGATTTCATAGGCCCGGCGGCCCATCATGGCTTCAAGAAGATTCCAGCTCCGGTTCGGCATCAGTTCGAGCAGGCCCTCGTCAACGGCTGCGAGAGCAACTTCAGTTCCATTCGGCGGAAGCTTCCCCATCGCTGTCTTTACGGCAATGGTGACGATTGCCTTGTCACGAACATTGTAGACCTTTTTATCTGCTGAAACATTCACCTTGAGTTCATAGGGCTTCCATCCGACTTTGACTTCAGCAATTCCGACTTTATACGCGGGTTTGCCGAGATCAACCAGCGCCGTCGGCTGTATCCCGTCGACGCGTCCGCGCACCGCAAGTGCAGAAACAAAGACATTCGGCGCGTAAGCCGGTTTTATCGGAACTTCGACCGACGGGTTTTTGCCGGTGATCTTTTTCACATAGGTATCAAGGATTCCTTCGCGTTCAACAGCAACAAGAACCGTAGCCTCCCGGAAGGGCATCCGGACCTGGAATTTTGCAGTATCGCCAGCCTCGTACCGCTTTTTTTCAGGCAGCAGGTCGATGCGATCGTTGTCGGACACATCAAACCACCATTCACCCTTTGCCGCTATCCAGACATCGCGATTCGCAGCCGCGACGTTGCCATCGCTGTCTTTGCTAGTCGCCTGGATGATGACGTTGCCCGAGACCGACGTAATGACTTCGCAGAACATCAACCCCTGTGCGTTGGTTTTTCCGGAACAGAGCGCCCCGATGCGTTTTGTCTCGGAGATATGCTCGTAAGCATAGAAGCCGCCGACCAGCCGTTTTCTGTGGGAATAATGTTTCCGCTGAAACAGATCGACGGCGATGTCAGCACCAATCACGGGCTTCCCGTTCAGGTCAAGCGCGACCACCTGAAATGAAAACGCATCCTTCGATGCTGCCCAGCTGACGGGCTTGATGCCAACGAGTATCTGTGCGGGCCAGAGCGGGATGCGCGAGGCCGCCGTCTGCACCTCTCCGTTCGGGTCGCGAAACTCAAGCTCAGCCATCAGGTCCTGCGGGGCGGAAGGCCTGGGCAGATCCCGGATGGTTGCGCGTACTGCTCCAGCCTGATCAAGCGTTAGCTGAACAGTCCTCGGGGGGGCTTTCACCGCTGGCCGGACTTCAGATTCGCCGTCGGTCTCATCTGCGGAGTCCGGAGATTCAGAACGTCCCGTAATACCGGTCTTGACCGTGCCGTTTGCGAAGGTAAAATCATCATAGTCATCAAATATCACGGAACGCGGCTGCACCGCCGTCCGCAACAGTACCGACTCATCGCCGGCGCCGCCCCCGGCGAGGTAGGTAACGTGCAGATCCAGATCGAGGTCTGATACATTGACGGCCGGTGTCTTTGGGGGCTGTATCATGCCGCGCATTAGCGGAACGCGGAACTCCTCAACGCGGAAACTGCCGGAATTCCATTGCGGGGAGTTCCATTCTTCTTCGTCTCCCTCATCATTTCTTCCGGCGCGCTGTCGTTCGTTCGGTTTTTTTGTCTCTTGCGTTAGCAGCACTATGGCATACGTTCCGAGCTTTGCTTCCTTCGGGATTGACCAGTTTGTTTCAGCAATGCCATTGGCGTCCCAGGATAGTGGGAATTCATATTTCTGTTCGCTGCCGGTGTGCTGAATGGAGACGGTTTTCGGCAAGTGCTTCGCATCGGCATGTGAAAATCCTCCCATGGTGTGTCGGCGGGCTATGTGCTTCATCGAGACCGTCTCTCCTGCCCGAAGCAGGGTGCGGTCAAGCACCGAATGAGCGAGTATCTGTTTCGGTCGGGTCGAAGCCGGCAGGTTGAAGCGCCATGACTCGATGCCTCTTTCCCAGCCCGAGTGGACAAAGGTGAGATCCTTTTCTTTTTTTGCAAAGACAAACAGGCCGCTGTACAGATCCTGCAGTGCTTCCATCTGCATAGAGTCATAATGGCTGTCGTCATCAGCCTTGGGTGACTTGCAGCGCGGAACGCTTGAAGAAGTGGGCAGTTTCCTGCGTATCGCCGCAATGCCGTTGGCGTCTGTTGTTCCGCGCCAGACTATCGTCCCATGGCAGTCCCGCACGGTGACGTCTGCCTGTGAAACCGGTTCCGCAGTATCCAGCGTTGTGACCCATACCAGCGAGGACTCTCTCCCCCACTTGAAGTGCGCGCTCATGTTGGTGACCAGCGCCGTGGTCGGTACATACATCGACTGCTGTTGCGCGAGCAGCGCGGAACCAAGTATCCTGCTTTCCATTTCAACAACATAAAAGCCCGGCTCCTTCAAAGGAATTCCGACTACTTCGAAAGCCTTTTCCCCGCCCGGCTTTGGTAATTCGAATTCATGCGTTGCCTGACTGTTTTTGAATAGTGAGCGCTGGCGGCCTTTGTTTTTTACGGTACGGAGCCATTCGATGATCTGCGTTTCCTTTTCGGGATTCACCTGCCTGATTTTCCCCTTGAGTGTTTCGACCATTGCGCCTGCCTTCGGTTTTAGCGAATCGGGAAGAACCGACGCAACAGTCTCCGCGGCAGTAGCGGTTTTCTCGAGAGCGCCTTGCTTTATCTTTTCGAGACTGCTCTTGTCGTCGAGCGAGATGACGCGTGTCTTGACGGAGGGTTCGAGATTGCGGAGCGTGACCGGAAGCACCGCACCTCCTTTCAGCTCAAGAATGCCGAATCGGGCACTAAATTTGGCGAGCGGCGGATAGGCGTCAGTCCTGACAACCAGAGGGAAACGGTCCCTGTTTGCAAGCGCCCGTCCGGCTTCATCCGACATGTCTTTGAGGATATCAAGGGTAAAGCCTGATTTCTCAGGAAAAGGGCCGTTAAACCTGACTGAAGAAACAGTGTGCGGCTTCCGCCTGTCCCGTCCTTGTTCTGTTTCGCCGGTCTCATCCCCTTCATCATCGATCAATACTGACGGGAAGTTCTTGTTCTGCGGTCCCCGGAGTTTTACTCTCTCGGCGTATGCCAAGGGTACGGAAGCCGAGAAATGAAGCTCCATCGGCAGCATCGGAATGCAGTTGGAACCCTTTTTCTCCCGGCTGCAGATGAACTGGGCTGTGAAGGCATTACGAACTTTGAACGGCAGGATCTGATCCTGCTCAGTCGTCACTCCGGACAAGGCTGCAACCCCTTTGCCCCACACAAGGTTAATATCAGCGGTGTTGGGGAACCGCTGTTTTGCCTGAATGACGAGCGCCGCCTGCGGCGGCTCAGGATTGCTTTTTGTGACGTATCCGAGCGATTCGAGAATCTTTTTCCGATCCGCGCCATCGATAATCCGGATGCCGATTCTTTCTCCGACGCCTTTCACGGTAAAGAATGCATGAGCAAGAACCGACTCCGCTGAGACAGACGCATCAGTGATCAGAACAAACGCCTGCTCTTCTTCTATGAGATCGCCTTCAAAGGGATGCGCCGTGAGAATGGCGGGGCCGCCGGTTGAAAAGGTAAACGCACGCTGCCCTTCGATGTCTTTTCCGGAAAGTGTCTTGAGATCGGCATTGAGGGTAAAGGTACATTTCTGCCCTGCCAGCAGATCTTCAGAAAAATCGTAGATCCAGTTGCGGCTGTCTGCCCATCGGCCGCTTCCCGGAACCGTGCACGAGACGCGAAACGGCTCGGTCAGCCGGGGATCGCCAAAGGGCACCATCGGCTCGGAAAAACGGGCCGTCGCCTGCCGGACATCCTTGACCGTTCCCTGAGGGACAAATATTTCGATCATGGCACTGTCTCCGGCCGAAACAAAAGAAGCAAATGGCAGCACGGCGCACAGCAGTATGGAACAGACTCGAAGATGTGGCTTCATATTCCCCTCCGAAAAGAAGCAAGAGGTGCGGCTGGCGGCCTGTTCCTACCTGCTTCCCGTTTCCGAACTTTTTACTTCGTATGTGCTGTTTTAAACATTAGGAGATCACAGGCACGTTGTCAAGGCGAGCGGCAATTGCCCTTTTTCAGTTTCTTCCGGTATCCTGAAAGGACTTTTTCCGGCATATTTCCCAAAAAGCATGATTACACTGAAAACGCTTGCAAAAATCAACTGGACCCTCGCTGTTTTGGACAAACGGCCTGACGGCTACCATAACATCCAGTCGCTCATGCAGACCATCAGCCTCTGCGACGAACTCTCTTTTACTGAGTGCGATCATCTGAAGATTGCCTCAACGCTGCATATTCCGGTCGAACAGAATCTGGTGTTCAAGGCAGCCCAGGCGCTCCGCTCAGCGACGTCCTGCTCTCTCGGCGCGGCGATTACGCTTTCAAAAGAGATTCCGGAAGGCGCGGGGCTTGGCGGCGGCAGCAGCAACGCAGCGGCTGCCCTTTTGGGCTTGAACAGACTTTGGTCGCTGGGGCTCTCCAATGCCGAACTGGCTGACATCGGTGCGAAAGTCGGGTCGGATGTGCCGTTTTTTTTTGCTGGTCCGGTGGCGCGGGTCGAAGGGCGAGGTGATGTTGTTGCTCCACTCCGGATGACGCAGGGCTTTACCCTGCTTCTTGTGTATCCCGCGTTTGGCATATCCACTGCCTGGGCCTACTCGGAACTGGCTGCCCGGCGTTCCCTGAATTTGACAAAAAGCCCTGACAACCTTGATAATATACAGCTATTGCTTGATATCCTTGAAAAACAGGACTTTTCCGGCATTCAATCCTGCCTCCGCAACGACCTCGAATCGGTGGTGGCAGAGCGATATCCGGTTATCAGCGCAATCAGGCAACAGATGTTTGAAGCCGGAGCGGTTGCAGCCCGCATGAGCGGGAGCGGCTCAACTGTTTTTGGGATCTTTGCCGATGAGGAACGGGCTGTCAGGGCATCGCACAGCTTTCCGGGCAACTGGACGCGTGTTGTCAGGACCTTGACTGCTGCCGACGGCTCCATGATGATGACGGGCAGCTTTTTTTGGGGTGTCGACAAGCGGTAAGTCAGCAGATTTTGGATCTGCCATTCCCAGGTTCGAATCCTGGCACCCCAGTTTTTGCGCATCGCCTCTGGGCGGCAGGATAGATTGTGCCGGCCGGGTTATTTTTTACAGCATTGAGGAGTAGAGTATGCCAAACGGAATCAAGGTTCTGACCGGGAATGCGAACAGGCAGCTTGCAGTGAAGGTTTGCGAACATATCGGCATTCCTCTCTGCAACGCAAAGGTCGCCACATTCAGCGATGGCGAAATCAATGTGAGCATCAACGAAAATGTCCGCGGGTATGATGTCTTTGTCATCCAGTCGACCTGTACCCCGGTTAACCGGAGTCTGATGGAGCTGCTTCTCATGCTTGACGCCCTTCGGCGCGCGTCGGCGCGCCGTGTGACGGCGGTCATTCCGTATTACGGCTATGCACGTCAGGACAGGAAAGTGCAGCCGCGCGTTCCTATCTCCGCGAAGCTGGTTGCTGATTTGCTGACTGCGGCGGGCACTGATCGTGTACTGACCGTTGATCTGCACGCCGGCCAGATTCAGGGTTTTTTCAACATACCGGTGGATCATCTTTACGCCGCGCCGGTGCTGCACGAGTATATAAGGACGTGCGACTTCAGAAATCTCGTTATTGTCTCGCCTGACGCGGGCGGCGCTGAACGTGCGCGTGATTTTGCCAAGCGGCTTGATGCCTCTCTTGCTCTCATCGACAAGCGGCGAGAGATGGCGAATGTGTCCAGAATCATGCATGTCATCGGTGACGTGAAAGGCAAGGATGCAATAATTCTTGACGATATGATAGATACTGCCGGGACGACCACCCAGGCGGCTCAGGCCCTCAGGGATAACGGAGCAAACCGGGTTTTTGCGGCATGCACGCATGCGGTGCTTTCGGGTCCCGCAATTGAACGGATCAATGACTCGGTGCTGGAGTGTGTCGTTGCGACGGATACGGTTGCGCTGGAAGAGAAAATGGCGCAATGCAGCAAGTTGAAAGTGGTTAGTGTAGCGAAGTTGCTGGCAGAGGCGATCACGCGTATTCACGACGAGTCGTCCGTCAGTTCATTATTTGATTAACACCAGCATATTGGCATCGCCGCGGCAGTCCTGACAGCGGGACTTCTGAGCGATCGGAGGAGAAAGTAATGGAGAAGTTCACACTGCAGGTTGAGAGTCGCGACACGTCAGGAAAGGGCGCAGCACGGAGCATGCGTCGCATGGGAAAAACTCCAGGCGTTGTGTATCGTGCCGGGCAGGCAACATCGATTCAGCTGACAGCAAAAGAGTTTACGCAGTTTATCAACAAGACTTCCGGTGAACAGGTGCTTGTTTATCTCAATTTTGCGAATGAAACAAGGCAGGCTCTCGTGAAGGATTATCAGAAAGATCCTCTTACCAGTCAGGTGCTGCACGTTGATTTTCAGGAAATCGCAGCGGATGAGGAACTCCGCATCAACGTCAAAATCAACACCGCGGGTGAGCCGATTGGCGTGAAGCGAGATGGCGGCATGCTGCAGCACGGTCTGCGCGAAATAGAAATCGCCTGTCTGCCGGAGAAGATTATCGGCCATGTTACCGTTGATGTTTCGAAGCTGCTGGTCGGCCAGTCAATTCATGTCAGCGACCTGAACCTGGGCGAAGGAATTCGTGTTCTGACGGACGGCCACGATCTCATTGCATTGGTTATCGCGGTCAGGGAGGAAGTCGTAGCGGCGGCTGAGCCTGCAGCGCCAGCGGTCGCGGAGCCGGAAGTTGTCAAAAAGGGCAAGAAACCTGAAGAGGCCGGCAAGTAGCACCGGACTGTTCGTGCGATGATTCTTATTGCCGGACTCGGGAATCCGGGCGAAAAATATCGACGGACGCGCCACAATATCGGGTTTCGGGTGGTTGACCTGATAGCTGAAGATTACGGCATAATAGTGCAGGAAAAACAGGACTGCATTATCGGACAAGGGGCTTTGGAAGGTCAGCGAGTGACCCTTCTGAAGCCCCTCACTTTTATGAATCTGAGCGGTCGGGTCGTTGAGCGGATTTTGCGCAAGTTTCTGGGCAGTGCCGAAGCGCCGGGCAGCAGCCTCATTGTGATTCATGACGATATCGACCTTCCGGTCGGCCGCGTGCGCGTTCGTCGCAATGGGTCATCGGGCGGTCATTGCGGCATCGAGTCGATTATTGCCGAAATCGGGTCGCGCGAGTTTGTCCGCATAAAGGTCGGTGTCGGGCGCGATTCGCTTGCGCCGGTCGAGCAGTTTGTGCTCCAGTCATTCCGCCCCGAAGAACGGGCTGAAGTCGAATCTTCCATTAAGCAGGCGGCAGAGGCCGTCGGGATTGTCGTAGCCCATGGGATTGTTCGGGCCATGAATTCCGTGAACCGCCGGAAGGCAGGAGAAGAGAAGCCATGACCTCGTTGAAGATTACCGGCAGCACGGTCCGTGTCATGCAGATAAAGACCGACCTGCTCATCCTTCCGATGTTTGAAGAGACCGCTGTTAATCAGAACCCAGACTATGATGCTGATATTAGAAAACTTGTTGCCACGATCGTGAAGGCTGGCGATTTTACGGGTCGCCACGGACAAACGCTTCTGCTTCCGGCTCATGCCGGACGCGCTGCGCGAATTCTGCTCGCTGGCATCGGCAAACAGGCCGAGGTGACCGCTGAACGGATTCGGCAGGCTGGGGCAAAGGCTTTTCGCGCCGTCAAGTCTTGCAGTATTCAAAAGATCGCGCTGGACGCCGGGATATTTAGTGAACTGCCGGAAGAAAAGACAGGCGGCGAGACCGCGTCATTCTACTTTCTCGAAGGCGGTCTGCTTGCGCGCTATCGGTTTCGGAAGTATCGCCGGGAGGACGAGGAAGAAGCCGAAAGCACTGTGCAGGCGATAACCATCCTTCGGGAGAAGCGAACGACCGATGCGCAGCGTCTGCTTGTTCAGGTTCAGGCAAATGCCCTTGCCCGCGACCTTGTACTGACCCCGGCGAATGAATTGACCCCGGCGGCACTCGCATTGGCAGCGCGCGCGGCGGTCGGAAAAAATGTGACCGTGAGCATTCTCAACAAAGAGGCCATTGCCCGTGAGGGGATGGCTGCGTTTCTCGCCGTTGCCCAAGGGTCCCGTCATGAGCCGAAGTTGATCGTCATGCAGTATCGCGGGGACAAAGGCGCTCCGATAGCGCTTGTGGGCAAGGCGATTACCTTTGACAGCGGCGGCTTGTCGCTGAAGCCGAGCGACGGCATGGAAAAGATGAAATACGACATGGCGGGCGCGGCAGCAGTTATCGGCACCATGCAGGCATTGAGCCGTCTCAGGGTGAAGCAGCACGTGGTTGCGATTATCCCTGCGTGCGAGAATCTTCCGGGGGGCGGCGCGTTTCGTCCGGGCGACATAATCAAAAGCCGTTCCGGCAAGACCATCGAGATTATTAGCACCGATGCCGAAGGAAGGCTTATCCTCGCCGATGCGATTGATTATGCAATCACACGTTTCAAGCCGCGTGAGGTGATTGATATTGCAACGCTGACCGGCGCATGTTCCATTGCGTTCGGTCATGAAGCCATCGCGCTGATGAGCACCAGCCCGGACCTGGTCGAACGGCTGAAACGTGCTGGAACGGCAACCTACGAGCGTGTCTGGGAGATGCCGCTGTACGAAGAGTTCCGAGAATATATAAAGGGAACGATATCGGATATCAAGAACGCGGGCGGGCGCAAGGGTTCGCTGATCTCGGCCGGTTCTTTTCTGAGAGAGTTTGTGGGTGACACGCACTGGGCGCACCTCGACATAGCGGGTTCCGCGTGGATAGACAAGGACAAGCCGTATTTTGCGATAGGCGCGACCGGTATCGGGGTCCGGCTATTGCTGGAGCTGCTGAAACAGAATACCGTAAAAAATACTCCGGCTGAGACAGAGTAAGGACGAGAGGGCGAAACGGATGCTCGAGAAGAACTACCTGGCGCCTAACGTTGCGCTTCGGCTGTTGCTGGACAAGTTGAATGACTTTCCTTTGCTCACGGAAAATATCCCGCTGGAAGCAGGATTCTGCCGTGTGCTTGCGCAGGATGTCGTCGCCGCTGAAGACCTTCCGGGGTTTACCCGCTCCACGGTCGATGGGTTTGCGGTGCATTCATCATCAACCTTTGGCGCCCGCGAGCAGATGCCGGCCTATCTCGCGCTTGGGTCCGAAATTCTGATGGGAAGTGCTCCGTCGTTTCTGCTCGGGGCCGGGCAGGCCGCGCCGATACCGACCGGCGGCATGCTGCCTGATGGTGCCGATGCTGTCGTCATGCTTGAGGATTGCCAGAGGATGTCTGACGCGATAGTCGAGGTAATGCGTGCGGTCGCTCCGGGCGACAATGTCATTCAACGGGACGAGGATATTCGTGCAGGAGAGTGTGTGCTGGAGCGCGGGCACCGTCTCCGGCCGCAGGACGTCGGGGCGCTTGCGGGACTTGGAATTCAGAGCGTTCCGGTATATAAACGACCTAGCATTGCCATCGTTTCTACCGGAGATGAAGTCGTCCCGCTCGGGTCTCCGGTTGGCCCGGGCCAAGTGCGTGACATCAACTCATTTACGCTGCGCGGGCTGATTCAGCAGCAGGGTGCCGTGCCTGTCTGCACAGGAATCGTCCGGGACGATTACGACGCGATGCGCTCCGCTGTCGCGCAGGCGCTTGCGAAGAGCGATATGGTCCTCATCATTGGCGGGACCTCGGCAGGCGTGCGGGACATGACCGCGGCCATTATCGATTCCTTTGGAGGCCCTGGCGTGTTGTTTCACGGGGTTGCCGTGAAGCCCGGCAAGCCGATGATTGGCGGCATCATTGACGGCAAGCCGGTTCTCGGGCTTCCCGGACATCCTGCCGCTTCCGCAATATCCTATTCGCTCTTCATCCGTCCGGTGATCGACCGGCTTCATGGAATCAACAGAAAACACGATTTTACGCGCATGGTCCCGGCTATCATATCGAAAGCGGTCTCTTCCGTTGCTGGTCGCGAAGACCACATCCGTGTGAGTCTGCAGTGGCGTGACGGGATGCTCCATGCGGTTCCGGTGTTTGGCAAGTCGGGACTCATTACGACGCTGGTGCGTGCAGATGGCACGGTAGTTATTCCCGCGCAGAAGCTTGGTCTTGATGCCGGGGAGTCTGTTTCAGTCATTCTCTTTGAGTCATGAAGGGGGTCTCATGAAAGAACTGATCGCGAAAACATTTGCACGAATCAATCGCCCGGTAAGCCTGATGGAAGTCTGCGGAACACACACCGTTGCGTTATTCAAGCATGGAATCAGAAGCCTGCTGCCTGAAGGACTCAATCTGCTGAGCGGTCCCGGGTGTCCCGTCTGTGTCACCGCAATCAAGGATATTGACAAGGCGATTGCGCTGGCACAGATGCCGGATGTCATTCTCGCCACCTTCGGCGACATGATGCGCGTTCCGGGCGGCAAGCTCTCTCTTTCCGAGGCGAAAGCTGACGGAGCGGATATCCGCATCATTTATTCCCCGCTGGACTGCCTGAAGATGGCAAAAGAGAACCTGGCGAAGAAGATAGTCTTTTTCTCGGCAGGCTTTGAAACGACCGCGCCGAATGCCGCCGCAACGGTTACCGAAGCAGACCGACAGGGTGTCGGGAATTTCTATCTCTATTCTGTGCATAAGGTTGTTCCACCGGCTCTGTCTGCGTTGCTGCAATCGGACGATGTGCGGATTGACGGGTTTATGCTGCCGGGCCATGTCAGCACGATTATCGGCACGCATGCGTACGACTTTCTCGCGAAGGATTTCGGCAAGCCCTGTGTGGTGACGGGGTTCGGTGCCGACGATATTCTGTCTGCAATGGTGATGCTCCTTCGCCAGATGGTTGAGAAACGCGCTGCGGTCGAGATTCAGTATACAAGCGTTGTGACTCCGGATGGCAATCCGAAGGCAATCCGCTTTATCGAAACCTGTTTTGAGCCGTGTGACGCTTACTGGCGGGGCATCGGCGTCATCCCCGGAAGCGGTCTGCGCCTCCGTGAAACCTTCCGCCACCGGGATGCCGAAGTGATGTTCCAGATAGATGTTCCGGACTATCCGGAGCCGAAGGGCTGTATGTGCGGGCTTGTCCTGCGAGGGGTAATGACACCGAACCAATGCAAGCTTTTTGGCACGGCCTGCACGCCGGAGCGGCCTGTTGGCGCCTGCATGGTAAGTACCGAAGGCAGCTGCGCGGCATATTACCGCTTTTCGCCGCCGTCATAGCCCGAAACGCATAGTATTCCTGAATGACGAACATCATGGAAAAGCACTTCAGAACGCAGAATCCTGACATGCGCTCTTGAGACGATTCCGGATGTGATATTTTTTGGGCGTTGATGCAGGCAATCAGCTCCGAACTTTTGTGTGCCTATGCGTGATCAGGGTAACGATCAGCAATCGAGCGAATCGTCTCAAATGAAGCAAAGAAGGCTTCAATCATTTCCGGATCAAACTGCTTCCCTGACTCGTCTTTCAGTGTCTGCAGGACGCGACCTTCATCCCACGATTCCTTGTAAACGCGCCTTGAGGAAAGGGCATCATACACATCGGCAATGGCGACAACCCTCCCGAACACCGGAATCTCCTCGCCTTTTTTCCCGGCAACTCGTCCATCACTTGACAGGTACCCGGAAGACACAACTCCCGTGTTCGGATTGACATGCCCGGGATATCCTTTGCCGTCCCACCGTTCATGATGATTCAGCGCCACATCAACTGCCGTGGCGTCAAAGTCGGAATGCTTTTCACCAAAGAGGCGTGCTCCAAGCCAGGTATGCTGCTTCATGATCTCGAATTCATCCGGGTCGAGCCTCGCCGGCTTCCTGAGAATCATGTCGGATATGGCAACCTTGCCAACATCATGCAGCATTGCCGCCATGCGAAGTATGTCGCGATTGCGGTCTATCTCGGTGCTTCGAATATCGCGGTTCCGGGCCCAGCTCTCATAAATTTCGATGGCATATGCGGCGACCCGGTTGACATGCGCGCCGGTCTCTTTCGGGTCGCGCAATTCCGCCATGCTGATCATCCGCAGAAGCATGGAGCGGGTCATCATGGCTCGCTCTATGGCCAGTGCGGCATTATTCGCAAAATGCAGGATAAATGGTTCATCCGAAGCGCTGAACGTCGTTGCCGAGCTGCCCTCCCCAGAGGCATTGATGAGTTGAAGAACGCCGATAATGTCGCCCCAGTTGGTCTTTAAGGGAAAAGTCAGCATTGATTGCGTACGGTATACTGTGAGTTCGTCATAGATGCGGTTGAAAACATACGGCACCCGGTCGTCAAGGCGATAGACATCCGGAATATTCAGCGTCGAGCCGGTAAGTGCAACATAACCGGCGATGGAGTGCTTGTCTATGGGTATCGAAAATGTTGAATAGACAAGTTTCTGCCCGCGAGGGAGCTGATTTCTGAGAGTGTCGTTTTGGGTATAACTGAACTTTAGCTTGTCGCCATCTCTAATGTAAATCGAACCGGCATCGGCATTCACAAATGCCCGTGCCGCGGTCAGTATACGCTCAAGCAGAATATCGACATCCTGCACCGAAGCGAGATCCAGTCCAACGGCGATCATCCGGCGGAGTTTTTCGTGTTCGTCAAGCATGGAATGTACCAGCCTCCTGCTTCAAGTTTACGGCAGAAGGCATCGGGAGTCAAATGAAGGAAATTCTATCGGTCAGCGCCGGACGAATGTGCATCGCCAAACGCAGCTTCTATCAGTTCCCTTGGCGGTGGAGGGGTCATCAGGCTGACGATCGGCACGACAACCATCGGCAGAAACATGGAGATAGCGCCTGCAACAGGGATGCCATTTTTTCCCCAGAGCAGAAACAGAATAATTGCACAGGCCAGGCCGGTGAATATGCCGGCAAAAGCTCCCTGTTTGGTTGTTCGTTTCCAGAACAGACCGTAAATATATGGCGCAAGGAAAACCCCTGCAAGCGTTCCCCATGACATGACCATCAGGTTGACGATGACATCTACCTTGACCATAGCCAGAATGAGCGAGAGCGCAACAAATACGGCACAGAGAATCCGCATGAGTACCATTGTTTGTTTCTGGTTGGTGTGGCGATTGATGAAGGCGCCGTAAAGGTCAATGGCAATCGCAGAGCTCGATACGAGAACGAGCGACGAAAGGCTCGACATGGAGGCGGAAAAGACGAGCAGGATGATGATGAGTACAAACCCGTGCGGCAGCATGGTCGTAATGAAATGCGGCATGAGCATATCGAGGTTTGGCCTGTCGTTTTCAAAAATTTCCTGCGGGAGACCGTCAGGGTAGTAGAGATGAGTCAAGGCTCCGCTGTAATAGGCCCCGAAGGACATGAAGAGCGCGAAAAAACTTGCGACGGTCATTGCGCGCTTTACATCGGCCGCGCTGCGGATTGAATAGAACTTCTGTACCATTTGAGGAAGGGCCATCGGACCAAAACTGGTAATCAGAATCAATGAGACAAGAAACACCGACCCCGGCACCAGCAGTTGCATCTCCTGCGGTCCGAGAGGAATCGGCATGGTCAGGGCCGGTGCCATCACCGTCGGGTTTCCCATCAGTTCAGACGAAGTATGCACAAAACCGCCCTGCCACTGTGCAAGCAGGAAAACCATGATGAGCACTCCGAAAAACTCGACAATGCCGCGAATAAAATCGCTGATTGCCACCGCGAGATAGCCTCCCATGACTAGGTACACGCCGGTGAGCGCCGCAAGAAAAATCAGGGCCTCATTGTATTGGAGCCCCAGGGCTTTTTCGAAGAGGTAGCTCAATCCCATGTAAACCGAGGCGGAATAGGGAACGAGAAATACAAATACGGCAATTGAGGAGATGATCTGCATGGCCTTGCTGTCGTACCGCGCATTCAAAAACTCCGGCATGGTCAGGGCATTCAGCCGGGCGGTCATGATCCGGGTTCTGCCTGCAAGGAGCTTCCATGCCAGCAGTGTCCCGATGAGCGTATTGCCGATGACAATCCAGAGCGTGTGTATGCCAAATCCCCACCCGAGCTTGCCCGCATACCCGATGAACAGTACCGCGGAAAAGTAGGTGGTGCCGTAAGCGAAGGCGCTCATCCATGGTCCGAGCGTTCTGCCCCCGAGAAAAAAATCCCCGACCGATTTTGTGCGGCGCATGCACCAGTAGCCGATTCCCACCATGATGAGCACATACATGACAACGACCGTACTATGCAGAAGCTGATTCACGCAGGTCCTCTCCTTGTCAGGCACCGCATTTGAGAAACATGGCGGATGAATTTGAAAGGCTAACAGAAAAAATAGCGTCAGGTCATTCTAACATGCGAAGGACTTGCAAATCCGGATGATCTATGTATAATTAGAACATCAACGTGGTCAGACAGGAGGGGCCGAGGCTCCCGCTGTCAGGAAAGGAGGCTTAATGTTCCGCAAAATTCTGGTGCCGCTGGATGGTTCTGGTCTCGCAGCGAAAATTCTGCCGCAGGTAGAGGATTTGGCAACATCCCAGAAGGCCGAAGTGGTGCTTCTGACGGTCGGTGACATCCAAAGCATGATGATGGATGTGGAGGCAGTGCCGAGCATAGCGGATGGATTGTCTGCCAGCTTGAAGGCTTCGGCTGAGAAAAATCTGGGGGCGACAGCTGCTGCGCTCCGCAGCAAAGGGATCACGGTTTCTACCGTATATCGCGAAGGCATGCCGGCTCAGGAGGTTCTTGCGTGCGCCGTTGAAACTGGCTGCGACTTGATAGCCATGGCGACTCATGGACGCGGAGAGGTAGCCTGGGTGCTCGGAAGCGTTGCGGCGAAAGTAGTTTCGCACACACCTGTGCCGGTGCTCCTGCAAAGAGTCGTATAGCCGGAACCAATTGAGAGGAAACGCAATATATTTGCCGGGTTGTTGATTCCCGGCACTCAATTTGTGATGAAAGCCTCTGCCGTGCTACGGCAGAGGCTTTCTGTTATTATCTGATTTCACCGCTGTATTTTTTGCGCTTCTGCTGATACATGGCGCTGTCTGCCAGGGCAAGGAGCTCTTCAAGCGGAATGAAACTTCCGGCTTCAGACCGCGCAATGCCGATGCTCAGAGAAAGAGGTGCGGCGGACGCCTGTTGCATGTTTTCTGTACTGATTGCGTAATCGATTCGCTCCAGAATCTGCGCCTCATTGAACTCCAGATTTTCTATTGCCAGAATTGCAAATTCATCTCCGCCGATGCGCGCCACAATGTCGGAATCCCGAAAGGTATCCTTCAGTGCCCGTCCGGTGCGGATTAGCGCGCTGTCGCCCTCAGCATGTCCGAGTGTGTCGTTAATCCACTTCATGCGGTCAAGATCGATAAAGAAGAGCAGTATCGATCGATTCTGGCGGGCTGCTGTGCCGAACTGATGTTCGGCAAGCAGGAAAAACCCCCGGCGGTTATACAATCCGGTCAGTTCATCCATCAAGGATGCTTCACGCAGTGAAGCTTCCATATTCTTGCGCGCCGTTATGTCTTCAACAAGGCCGTCATAGCGGATGATGCGGCCGAGTTCATCCCGATGGGCTATTATGGTGTTTCTCACCCATTCAAGACTGCCATCTCTCCGGAAGATGCGATGTTCAAGCGGTGCGACATCATTTCCGTCAATCATGTTCTGAATCTGTTGTTCGACCATCCAGCGATCGTCAGGATGAATCATCGAATGCCACAAAAAAGGGTCGCGATCATAATCACCGGGATGATATCCGGTTATTGCAAGACAGCCTATGCTGTGGGTTGTAGACATCGCATGTCCGTCTTCAAGCAATACGGTATAGGTATAGGTAGTGATGGCGCTGACCATGCGGCGATAGCGCTCCTGATTGTCTTTGAGTTCTTTTTCAATGCGCGTCTTTTCAGCGATTTCGGCAGTGAGCGCTGCATTGATAGCTTCAAGTTCAGCGGAGTGTTCATGAAAAAGCTTCTCAAGTTCGGCGTATTGAGCCTGAAGTTTCTGGTATTCGCGTTCCCATGTGCTTTCGGAATCGGGTTTTAGCATATCTGTTATGCGGACGCGCGCAGAGCGCGCGTCCGTCCTTAGAGTGGCCGAATTATTACTGTGCTGTTGCTTCCACGATGCGAACTTTCATCTCAATCCGCTCATTTGGGTTGTCATTTCGATCGCGGGGTTCGCTCACGATCTTATCGGCTACTTCCATCCCCTTCACAACCTCACCGAATGCTGTGTACTGACGATCGAGGAATGGGGCATCAGCCACGCAGATAAAAAACTGTGAGCCGGCGGAATCAGGATGTCCGGCGCGCGCCATCGAGAGTATGCCGCGCTTGTGCGGAGTCGCGTTGAATTCTGCTTTGATGGTATGGCCGGGGCCGCCCATGCCATGCTTTGACTTGTCGGCATCCCTGGAGTTCGGGTCGCCGCCCTGAATCATGAATGCGGGAATGACGCGGTGAAAGGTTGTTCCATCGTAAAATCCCTTCTGTGCGAGATCGATAAAGTTCTGCACGTGGCCCGGTGCGACATCCGGCAAGAGCTTCAGCTCGATTTCTCCGAGTTTGGTTGTAATGATTGCGCGTTTTTCAGACATCTTCCTGTTCTCCTTCTGAACGATTTGTTGAGGCTTCTTTTCTGAGCATGCTGCAACGGCAAAAAGCACAATAGCTGCAAATACAATCGAAACTTTCAGGAACCGCATCATTTCCCTCCTTGTCGACTGTGCTTATTATACCCCAGATTGCGTGCCTGGAAAATCGGAAGGCGGGATAAGCGGCATGCAGCATATGAGGAAACAGGAGACAGACAGCGCTCCTTTAGTGTTTCACATGCTTTCCAGTGTAAGAATTGCATGATCTTGAGGCATTCTGTAACATAGGAGAATGCCTATGAGCGCAAGACAGCCCAGGAAGCCATTGATATTAGGAAGCACTGAGGAGGAATGCAGTTTCAGAGCATGCCGAGCAGTTTTTTCTCTTCGTGGGCAACTCCAAAACTTCTGACTTCGAAATTTACATTGATTTTTGTTCTCTCCGAATTTATAATTTTGGCAACGTGAACGGAGACTCAATGGTATGAGAAAAATAGTTGATAAACTCAAGTTTTCTGACGGAGACATTCTTGTCAAGGAAGGCAGTTATGGTGATTCGCTGTATCTTGTTCTTGCCGGCAGGGTGGAAATCTCCAAAGCCGTTGAAGGCAAGAAGTCAGTGATTGCCATATTGGAAAAAGGCGCGATTATCGGCGAATTGAGCTTTGTCGACAAGAAGCCGCGTCCCGCTACGGCAAGAGCTGTCGGTGATGTTGAAATCGGTGTCATTGACAAAGAGTTTCTCGACTATGAACTCAATAAAATGTCCTACGAATTCAGTTTTGTCCTGAATGCACTTGCAGAACGGCTGCGACAGACAACCGAAGAATATGCATTGCTGAAAGCAGAACACGACCGTCTGAAAGAAAAGCTCGGCATATCCGGCAGAACCGTAAAACTGTAAAGCTCAGTTTTTCCCGGCGAGGCTGTATGTCTGGTTCATCACGCGGAAGAACAGCTCGTTTTCCGCATATGCCTTTGCCGCGATTGAGGGAAAACTCTGCATGTCCTTCGTGTTGATGACGAGATTCACCCCCAGCCCCAAGGCTGTCATGTTGTCAAGCGTAGTGAATGAAGGTCCATAAAAGACGACCAGAAATTTCCTTCGTATTCCCATCGGCAAATCCTGAAAAAAGCTGATCGCTTCGTTCTCGCCTTTCGGATTCACCGAAAAGCTGTCACTGACGACAATCACATCGTACTGATTGTATTTCACATTCTCGGCAAGTTCGTCGATTGAGGTTGCCAGATCAGGCCGAAAGCCCAGTGAGGTGAGGGCAGCTGCCAGAAACTTCTGCGCAGCAGCGTCCGTATCACATATGAGCGATCTTTTTGCCGTCTCATCATAGGGAACGAAACCAGCGGTATTCTCGTTTGGTGACATGGTCATGGCATCCCTCTTTACATCTTTTTTTGCTGCATCGCTTTGACGCGCCGGGCATATTCGCCATCAATTCTCAATCCTTCGATATCCGACGTCTTCTGCCCTTTTGCAGCCTTGTTCATATCAAGTCCCCGTCCCACGACCGCCTTGCGGGTAGCAAAGGCAAGCGCGGTTTCCTCTGTAATGAACCCTGCTTCATAGCACTTGATAATAGCCTTGTCGAAAGTCTGCATGCCGAAGGCCTCGCCAGTCTCGATAATTTCATAGAAGGTTTTTCCTTCCGACTCTCCCATCGCGATACATTCCTTCACGCGCAGATTGGTCTTCATGATTTCCACAGCGGCAATGCGCCCGCCCCCGATTTTTGGCAGAAGGCGCTGGCTGACTGTCCAGCGAAGGGTATCAGCAAGGCGAATGCGAACCTGCCGTTCTTCCTCTTTTTCGAAAAAGCCTACGATTCTGTTGATAGTCTGACCGGCGTCAATCGTGTGAATTGTCGAAAGAACCAGATGGCCTGTTTCGGCCGCCGTCATGGCAATTTCAACGGTTTCCCGATCGCGCATTTCGCCGACCAGGATGATTTTCGGCGCCTGACGAAGCGCCGCGCGGAGACCGCCGGAATACGTATCAAAATCGGCGCCCAATTCACGCTGGTTGAAAGTAGCGACCTTATGAGAATGCACAAACTCGACCGGGTCTTCCAGCGTGATGACATGCACCGGGAGTTTCTCATTTACGATATCAAGGATGGCTGCCAGTGTCGACGATTTACCGCTGCCGGTGGCTCCGGTGACCAGAACCAGTCCGTTTTTTTCACGGGCAATCTCGGCAAGCACCGGGGGAATCTTGAGTTCATCAAGAGACGGCACCCGCGTAGAAAGTTTCCTCAACACGATGGAAAGCGTGCCGCGCTGCTGGAAAACATTGACACGGAAACGGGCACGGCCGGGCAGTGTGTAGGAGAGATCGCAGTAGCCATAGGTGACCAGATTTTCGGTCAGGCGCCGGTCGGCGTTGATGAGATTGAGCGCCATAACTTCGGTCTGAAAAGGCGTTAACGGTTTGTTCAGAATCGGGTTGTCGAATACGACCTCTTTCAATTCGCCGGCCGATTCGACCTGCGGGGGTTTTCCTACCGTGAAATTGAGGTCGGAGACATTGTCATGACTCTCAAGCATCTCCGCCAGAATCAGGTCCAGCTCACGTTTTCTCATAGCATCATCTCCCTCTTGGCTTAAAAGTCCGGCGGAATTTCACGCAGATACGATTTGAACTTATCCTTGTCAATTGCCTTGTCATAGGCATCCTCAGGCGAAATCCATTTCTTCATCAGCAGATCCAGAATCGCGTCATCAAGGGTCTGCATGCCGATCTTGCGGCCGGTCTGCATTGAAGAAGCTAGCTGATGTGTCTTGTTTTCACGTATCAGGTTTGCCACTGCGTAAGTGCAGACGAGCACCTCTACGCATGCGCATCTGCCTTTTTTATCAACCCGTTTGAATAGGTTCTGTGCGATGACGCCTTTCAGGCTTTCCGAAAGGGTGGTCCGTATCTGAGCCTGCTGGTGCGCCGGGAAAACGTCTATAACACGGTCGACGGTCTTGGTCGCGCTTGTGGTATGCAGGGTGGCAAAGACAAGATGGCCGGTGGACGCTGCCTCCAGAGCAAGCTGAATCGTCTCAACGTCGCGCATTTCACCAACGAGGATAATGTCGGGGTCCTCTCTGAGGGCGCCACGCAGCGCCGCCGCGAACGAGCGGGTATGCGTGCCGACTTCACGGTGATTGATGATGCATCCCCTGCTGGAATGCACGAATTCAATAGGATCCTCGATGGTGATGATGTGGTCTTTCCTGTTTTTATTCGAGTGGTCGATAATAGCGGCGAGAGTAGTAGATTTTCCGCTTCCGGTCGGACCGGTGACAAGAATCAGACCCTTGTGGAGCATGGCGAACTTCTTGCAAATCGAGGGAAGGCCGAGTTGATCGATTGTCACGATTTCACTCGGAATCAGGCGGAAGACCGAACCGATGCCATATTTCTGCATGAAAAAATTGCAGCGGAATCGGGCAATGCCGGGCACTTCATAGCCGAAGTCCATGTCGCCGGTCTCTTCAAATATCTTGATTTTATCTTCCGGAGCTATCTCATAAAGCATAGCCCGCAGTTCATCGCTGTCGAGAGTCTTGTATTGAATGCGTTCCATCTCGCCGCGAACTCTGAGAACAGGTTGCTGACCCGCCACCATGTGAAGGTCGGAGGCGTTCTGCTCAAGCATCAGTTTGAAAAAAGCGTCAATTTTTGCCATGGGTCACTCTCTCCTGTCTTCAGACCTGCTTGCATTGTAATGTTCATTTATAACAGATTTACGCTAAAACATCAACTGGCATGCCGGTTGCGTAGCTTAACACTTTTCATAAAGCTATCCAGCAAGGCGAAATTCCTTGCAATCGGAATACCTCAGCTTTTACAATATGAAGATGTTTGGACTACTCAATAAGATTTTCGGTACCAAGAATGAGCGTGAGATCAAGCGGTTTTTTAGCGCAGTCGACCGTGTGAACGCACTTGAATCAGGCATTTCAAGCCTTTCCGATGACGTGCTCCGGGCAAAAGCGGCCGATTTTCGGTCCAGACTCCGGAGTGGCGCGGAACTGGAAGAGGTCCGGGATGATGTGTTCGCGGTTGTTCGTGAAGTATCAAAGCGGCAGCTGAACATGCGCCACTTTGATGTGCAGATTATCGGCGGAACCGTCCTGCATGAGGGCAAAATCGCTGAAATGAAAACCGGAGAGGGCAAGACACTGGTCGCCACACTGCCGGTCTGTCTCAATGCGCTGACCGGCAAGGGCGTGCATGTTGTGACCGTCAATGATTATCTTGCCAAGCGTGACGCGAGATGGATGGCTCCCGTGTATCATTTTCTCGACCTTTCCATTGGCGTTATTCAGCATGACGCGTCGTTTCTCTACGATCCTGCCTATCTGGCGCCGGACAAGCGTCTGGATTATCTGCGTCCGTGTACCCGACAGGAAGCGTATCGTGCTGATATCACGTATGGCACAAACAATGAGTTTGGCTTCGATTATCTTCGCGACAACATGAAGTATGATCTCGCCGAATTCGCCCAGCGCGAGCTGAATTTTGCAATCGTCGATGAAGTGGACAGCATTCTTATCGACGAGGCGAGAACCCCGCTCATCATTTCAGGCCCGTCCGAAGATTCAACCGACAAATATTACAAAATCAACCGTATTGTCCCGAACCTGAAGCCTGACGAAGATTTCAAGATAGATGAAAAACTAAAGTCGGTCGTCATGACCGAATCAGGAAGCGCCAAGGCTGAGCGTCTTATCGGCGTGGCGAATCTGTACGACCCGGCGAATATCGAACTGGTGCATCATGTGCTGCAGGCGCTTCGCGCCCACCATCTTTTCAAGCTAGATGTCGACTACGTTGTGAAGGATGGCGAGATTGTCATCGTTGACGAGTTTACCGGCCGTCTCATGCCGGGCAGACGCTGGTCGGACGGCCTCCATCAGGCTATCGAGGCAAAAGAGGGCGTCAAGATAGAGAACGAAAACCAGACACTCGCGACGATTACCTTCCAGAATCTTTTCCGCATGTATGACAAACTGGCTGGCATGACCGGCACTGCGGATACCGAAGCTGCAGAATTTGCGGAGATTTACAACCTCGACGTCGTTGTCATCCCGACCAACCGCCCGATGATCCGGGCTGATCAGGCTGATATGGTCTACAAGTCTGAGCACGGAAAGTATAACGCGGTTATCAACGAAATCGCCGAGTGCAACGCGAAAGGACAGCCGGTGCTCGTGGGCACCACGTCCATTGAGAAGTCAGAGCAATTAGGTTCACTGCTGAAAAAAAAAGGCATCAGGCATTTTGTGCTCAATGCGAAACATCATGAAAAGGAAGCAGAGATTGTTGCCCAGGCCGGCCGGTATGGTGCGGTTACCATCGCGACGAACATGGCGGGACGCGGCACTGACATTGTACTCGGAGGAAACCCGACCGGGCTTGCCCGCGAACTGCTAAAAGACCCGAATGACTATACCCGCGAAGAATATGCCGCCGCACTCGACAAGGCAAAGGCGGTCTGCCAGTTGGAAAAGGAACAGGTGCTGCAGGCCGGCGGTCTGCACATTCTTGCTACAGAGCGCCACGAAGCTCGGCGCATCGACAACCAGCTGAGAGGCCGTTCCGGACGGCAGGGAGATCCCGGCTCATCCCGCTTCTATCTCTCTCTTGAGGATGATCTCATGCGCATCTTTGGTTCCGACCGCATCAACACTCTCATGGATCTGCTCAAGATGGAAGAAGATGTTCCGATTGAAAACAAGATGGTAACGAAAGCCATCGAGGGAGCCCAGAAAAAGGTCGAAGCGCATAACTTCGACATCAGAAAGCATCTGCTGCAGTATGACGACGTCATGAACAAGCAGCGCAGGGAGATTTATGCGTACCGTCGCGAAGTGCTTGAAAGTGAGTCGCTGAAGGCGCGTATCCTGGAAATTGCCGAGACTCTTTCTGCGGGCATGATTGCGCATTATTGTCCCGATGACGTTGTCCCTGAAGAGTGGGATATGGTTTCGTTGAAAGATACGTTGTTTGGTGTTTTCGGAATAAGGATTCCCGATGCCGAGCGCCTGAATCCTGATGAACTCCAGGATGCCGCAGTCAACAGCGTCCGGACGCTCTATGAGAATAAAGAACGGGAAGCCGGCAGCGAGCTGATGCGCTATATTGAGCGCATGATATTCCTTCAGGTTATCGATGCCCAGTGGAAAGATCATCTGCTTGCCGTTGACCACATGAAACAGGGTATCGGGCTTCGCGGCTATGCGCAGCGCGATCCGCTTGTCGAATACAAGAAAGAGGCTTTCACGCTCTTTGAGGAGATGTCAGACCGTATTTCGTCCGAGGTTCTTTCCCGTCTGCTGAAGATTCAGATCCGTCATGAAGCTGAGGAAGAGCTCCCCCGGAAGCAGGAGCAACGCATTACATACAACCGGAACGAAGAAGGACCGCGGCCGTCGGCCGATCGGGGCGGCAAGGTCGGCCGGAACGATCCGTGTCCGTGCGGAAGCGGCAAGAAACACAAAAAGTGTTGCGGCAAGTAACCGTTGACGGCTAAACAGCAATAAGCACGACAGAACAGATCAAGCGGGCAGGAGAATCATTTCTGCCCGCTTTTTTGTGCTGATGCGGGCGGACGCTTCCTCTTTGCAGAGACGGGAACCGGCCTGTCACGTTCAGCATTAACGACGCAGAGGAATCCGAACGGCTCATCATAGGGGTTTAAAAGCTGATGAGGGCTGCCGGGTGCGATATACACCGTATCCAGATGTCTGACTGTGTGCTGTTTTTTTCCGACCCGGACAGTTCCGTTGCCTCGAACGCAGACCACGACATGTTCATGTTCGTGCTTTTCGTGGCTGCTGTATCCGCCGGGAGCGATTTCAAAATAGCGGAGATGAAAATGCGGCGTTTCGCCTTTGCTTCCGATCAGATCCTGCCGTACAATTGCTGCCCAGTCGCCGCTTTCCTGCTTATAGGATTCCGCTTTGACCCCCTGCCAGGTGTAGTTGTCGCACCGGTAGATGCGGTTCCTGTTATCCCTTTTTTTGTGCCGGTCCCCATTCAGCCAGTCGCATGATGCGGCATTGTCGTGACGAAGGGAAGATCTATCTTTTTTCATGGCTATACTTTACGAAGTTTGCAATTTTCAGGTCAAATACTTCTCCGCTGCCCCAAATCCACCATCAAACTGACCACGAGCCGCCCGGAGGGCAGTTTTTGTAGGGAGATGGACCGCACATACCAACGATG
>CAYMRS010000006.1:0-85309 GCA_964392915.1 uncultured Nitrospiraceae bacterium | reverse complement strand
TAATAACAGTGTGCGCAGTGTGCGTCAACATGAAACCGGACATCTCTATGTTGCCTTGACAAAGTTGGAGACGCCCTTGCACAAAGGTCCGGGTTCGTATACACTTATGAACATGAGATTTCTGCGGATATCCTCATGCAGCATTCTCCGGCGCAGCATTGCGGTGCTGCTCCTCGGACTTTTGCTCGTGCTGAGCGGATGTTTTACACGGTATATGGGCAGTGCCGACTGTGCGACGAGCCTTGACGAAATTCTCTCGCGCGTTGATATGAAACAGGTATTTCAGGGAATGGCCGCCGATCTGTGCGGGGAGTCGTGCAAGCGGACCGGCAGTCAGAAAGTTGCCGCCTGCTCTTCACCGACGCTTCTGATTACTGATTTTGTCGACATCCATTCGCTTCAGCCGAAAAAACATGGTATTGTCATGGGCGAACTGATGCGGAGCAGCCTCAATCATGCCTGCAATGCAAAGATTG
Organism: uncultured Nitrospiraceae bacterium; assembly: GCA_964392915.1. Lineage (GTDB taxonomy): Bacteria > Nitrospirota > Thermodesulfovibrionia > Thermodesulfovibrionales > Dissulfurispiraceae > JAAYUK01. The sequence goes on along the minus strand of CAYMRS010000006.1, from coordinate 84,833 downwards.
TGCAGGCCGAGTTTTCGGAGAACTTCACGCTTTCGGACAAAGGGCTGGTCGCAATGAGCCGCGATCCCAAGCAAGCCCGCCATGCCGATTATCCGTACTCAGACTATATCGTCGGCACCTTCAGCTATTCCGGCAATAAGCTCTTCCTCTTCGTCCGAAAAGTTGATGTCACTACCGGCCGCGTAACAAAGATGGCGAGCCGGGAAATTACGGTTGGGTGCGGAGGGTTGTTCAATGCTGTCTCGGTGGAGTAAGATCGGGATCTTCCGACCCTTTATCATAAGCCTTGCGGCTATTCTCATGTTCGGCTGTGCCATTGTCCGCAGTCCGCAGGACGCTGCAGATACCGTATCGCGCGGCACCCGCGACCTCGCCTATAAAGCAACCGGCAGCGACTGGCTGATCTACTTCCGGGATCCCTATTTCATTTACTCCTTCAATCCGCAGAGCATCCAGCATCCAACCTCTCAGTACACCCGCGTCTGGACGAAAAAGGCTCTGCGCAGCGAAGAGGGTCGGGATCAGTGGATTGCCGAACAGAAAAAGGCCGGGACTCTGGTCCCCGGCTTCGAAGGCTACAAATATTCGCTTGCACAATACGAAGTCGACTGCCCGAACCGGATAATCCGCCAGATGTCGTCCGCTGACTACAACAGTGCCGGAGAGTTGCGAACTGAACCGAATGTGCGGACGCGTTGGCACAATGTCATTGCCGGAACGCGCGAACACCGCCTCCACGACGCTCTCTGTCCTTAGCGGTTACTGCCGCGTGCCTCACCTTGCAAAAGATTGCTGTATAAGACCTGCCGCGGTCTGATACTGTCGCATGAATATACCGGCTACTTCGGAAACTCCCCGGTGCCCTTCGCCTGTGACCAGTGGGGCGCAACGGTGCAAAGATCAATGCGCGAGATCCTGCCATTGAACGCATGGGCGACGACAACCGCCAGCTTTCTGTCAGACCGACCTTGCGCCATAATAAGGCATGGCTGGCCTTCGCGCGCAAAGGCCAGTGGAATCATGGAGTCATCAAGGTTCTCCAGAAACGCCAGCTCAACATAGAGCACGGCGTCGGGTGTGTTGCCGATGGTCTCGAACTTCTTCTGAAGGTACTCGAGAACCGCCTTCTTTCCCCTCAGGGGGACCAGCACCTGCTGGCTTTCATACACAACGTCATCGGCAAGTTTGTCCTCAATATATGATACATTCAGGTTGTTATACGCTTTTGCAATATCGGTCGTGAGCAGCAACAGGGAGAGCTCTTTTTCAATTGGCATTTCATTCCACATAGCCCAATATCCTCACGAATGAAACTCAAGTTTAGCGCACAACTCGATGTAGAAGAATGCGCTGGAAGCCGGATGTGTCGGGAGTCGCCAAAATGCCGCCAGCGGCATCCCGTCTCCGCTTGGAAACAGCTCCCGACTCCAGATCCTCTTCGGCAAACGCCAAGCGGTTCATATCAGGTGTCTTCTTGGCGGAGGCGATCCGCTTCATGCAATGCTTTCCTTTACAAATGATACCAGAAATGAAGGCGGTTCGTTCCCGGCACATTTGTGGTATAAAATAAAAAGTTAAGACAAGGGAGGGTCGCATGAGGCACCTATAAAGATCGAGAGCGAAACGACCCTGCTTGTCTGCGCTTATTAATGAAGATGGAAAGTGCCGGGGCATGCTGCTGGAAGGGGGCATGCTGCTGGAAGGAGACATCCTGCTTTCAGCCATCAAAGTGCAGGAGGAAACGCTCCCGAAAGATCAGGAGATAATTTTTTATTGTGCCTGATTTGCCGATGCCGGCGCCGCCAGGCTGGCGGCTGAATATCGAGCAAAGGGCTTTTCGAATGCTACGGTGCTAGACGGAGGCGTAAATGCGTGGAAAGAGGCGGGATATCAGATCACAGCCTGAAGCATCCTTGACCGCGCTCGCTGCTTGCCCAAAATCCGCAGCGATACGCATAATATATAGACATTGTTGCCATCTTCGCCCTAATCTCATGAAAAACAAGGCAGGCTAATAACCAACTCAATGACAACCTCTCTGCAAAGTGCCTTTCTGCGTGCACTGCCTGCAACGATTAAGGTGTCGAAAATGATGCTGAAGGTGTTTATCCCGCTTTCACTTCTGACGGTATTTCTGCGGGAGGTGGGTATCCTTGCGGCAATCGCGCCGTTTTTTGCACCGCTGATGGCGCTGCTGGGTTTGCCGGGAGAGGCGGCAATCACGTTGCTTGCGGGATTTACCAACACTATTTATGCAGCGCTGGCAACAGCGGCCGCGCTTGATTTGACGCCCCGTCAGGTTACTATTCTCGGCGTTATACTCGGCATTGCCCATAGTCTATTCGTCGAGACCGGAATCCTTATGAATCTTCGCGTAGCAACCGTTCGTATTGCCCTGTTCCGCATTTTGGTTGGTCTGACAACCGGCATTCTCATGAACGCGCTCATGCCTGCGGAAGTCAGCGGGATCGTGTTGCAGCCGACTGCGCAGGGCAGTCCTTTCAGCTGGGACGGCACCCTGCTTCAGATTGGGATAACATCGGTTCAGATTGTTCTCATTATTTTCACGATTACGTTCGGATATGAACTTCTCGCCGGATGGAAACATGCTGATCGCGCCAAGAGCGGATTCACCGGCCTGACGACCGGGATCGGCATTAGCAATCGCGCGCTGGCACCCTGGCTGGTCGGTTTTTTTGTCGGCATTACGTATGGGGCAGCTCTGTTGCACCAGTTCGTCGAGAACAAACAGCTCAATCACAAGGATGCCTGCCTCGTGACGGTTTTCCTCTGCCTGGCGCATGCGATTGTCGAGGACACCCTGCTTTTTGTGGTTGTGGGCGGAAACTTCTGGTGGATTTTTCTGACGCGCGTAATTATGGCGGTGGCGGTGGTACGCCTGCTGGCGACGAACAATCTCTACCAGCGAATGCTCTGGATCGGGCTGCCGAAACAGGTTGTGCGGCAAGCTGAAAAAGGTGGGCGCCAAAGCATCTGATAAAAAACTGGTCGGATGTGTAGCAATGGAGCTAATCACGAGAGGGCGGCACACAAAGGAATTTCGGATGGAAGCGGTCAGTCAGACCGCTCTTATTTCAGGGTAAAAATCTCCACCAACCGGTCCAGCTCCTCTAAGGAGTAATACTCAATCTCGACGCTCCCCTTTTTGCCTTTATGGTGGATTCTGACCTTGGTTCCGAGCGCCCGAACCAGCTTGTGCTCCAGCTCGACGACTTCGGGCATCTTCTCCTGCTTCTTCGCTTTGGGCGCTGGATGCGCGAGTTTCTTGCACAGCGCCTCGGCAGCGCGGACACTCATGCCAAGGTTGACAATGGTTTTCGCGGCATCTATCTGCTTCTGTTTGCTCTCGATTGAGAGGATGGCTTTTGCATGGCCCATGCTGATGCTGCCGGCGTTGACCATTGCCTTAATCTCGTCAGGCAGTTTCAGAATGCGGATATAGTTGGCAATCGTCGCGCGCTCTTTCCCTACGCGCTCGGAAAGTGTTTCCTGGGTAAGCTTGAATTCCTTCAGTAGCCGGTCAAAGGCTTCCGCTGTCTCCATGGGATTCAGGTCTTCACGCTGGATGTTTTCGATAAGCGCGATTTCTATGGAATCCTGCGAGGAGACATCTTTGACGAGCGCGGGCATTTTCTTCAGCCCGGCAAGATGCGCCGCGCGCCACCGCCGTTCTCCGGCTATCAGCCTGAAGGTTCCGTCGCCGACCCGCGAGACGATGACCGGCTGCAGCACACCTTTCTCCCGAATGGAGTCAGCCAGCTCTTTCAGCGCTTCGTCGCGGAAGACCTTGCGCGGCTGATGCACGTTCGGAACTATCTTTGTAACGTCAATCTTCATGACTTCGTCTCCCTTTTCGGGGAGCAGTGCTTCGAGTCCTTTACCCAGTGCGCTTTTCATAGAGCATCTCCAGAGCAAGGGCAAGGTAACTCTGCGCGCCCTTTGAGCGCGGGTCATAGAGTATGGCCGGCTTTCCGTAGCTCGGCGCCTCGCCCAGCGATACATTTCTTGGGATTTGCACTTCATATACTTTGTCGGGGAAATGTTTTCTCACCTCGGCGGCAACCTGATACGAAAGCGTGTTGCGCGCGTCAAACATCGTCAGGACAATGCCCTCAATCTCAAGTTCAGGATTGAAGGAGCCGCGCACGAGCTGAAGCGTGCGGGTAAGCAGGCTCAGTCCTTCGAGAGAATAGTATTCGCACTGCACCGGCACAACGATCGAATCTGCGGCTACCAGTCCGTTCAGCGTAAGCAGTCCGAGTGACGGCGGGCAATCAATAAAAATAAACGCGAAACGGTCCCTGAGCAGCTCAAGCGCGGCGCGGAGAATATACTCCCGCCCTTCGCGCTGCACCAGCTCTACTTCAACGGCAAGCAGGTTGATATTGGACGGGGCAAGGTAGAGGTTTGGCATCTGCGTCTGGACAATGACTTCTTCGAGGGTGTGCCTGCCGGTATACACATCGTACAGGCTCCGCTCAATCTGGTCGCGAGACAGACCGAGACCACTGGAGGCGTTGCCCTGCGGATCATTGTCAAGAACCAGGATGTTTGCGTTCTCAAGCGCCAGCGATGCCGCAAGATTCACCACGGTCGTTGTCTTTCCGACGCCGCCCTTCTGGTTTGCCACAACGAGACACTTGCCCATAAGGTATTGATTTTACCACAAAGACCGGACATCTGACCTGAAAAAGAAAGCCGCCGTTTCAAAGCCGTGCCTTTAAGCTGGGGCCTGAACAAAGCGCTCCATGTTCCGACCATTTCAGTTAATTTCTGCAAGGGATTGAGGGCAGTTTCATCGGGATGAAAAGACAGGGTAAGCGGGCTCGATTTGGTGCGAACGGCACCTCTGACCCCTGCTGTCAATAGTTGTGTTTAAATTTGATCTGACGCTCCTGATAAAATTACCTCTAAGGAAGAAACTCAGTTTCAATTTTGGCTTGCGCTCCGCATGACACGCGCTGTGTTTAGTCCTCCTTCATTTACTGGCTCAGGTGCCCGGGATTTACCAGGGCTTTCCCCGAGATTTGCTCAATGTCCAATCGCAGGACCGTCGTCTTCTCAACCATTCCTTCTTTAAATGTGAAAGACGACTCATGCGTATAATGCTCCATAATCGTCGTCAGTCCCTCGATCTTCTCAGCCGCTTCCGTAACGAACGCAATCCTTCCCATACCGACGACACTCCGGTATTTCATGCTGCATCCGCAGGGAATCTGGTGCAGGAAAAATTCATGCTCTATGTCCGCCTGGAAACAGACCAGATTGTTCTTCTTCAATATATCGACCTTCTTTCCTGAATCGGCACAATGGAAATACAGCGACCTGCCTCCCTTCTTTACACCAAAGTTCATCGTGACGATGTATGGCACGTTATCGTTCGACATGGCGATCCGGCAGACATCGGCCTTTTGAAGAATGGCGATCATTTCAGCATGATCCGCAATTTCCCTGTCTTTTCTCCTCACACTACTGCTCACATGAAAAATGATTTTGCCCCTGTCTGCAGTTTGTCATCTGTCCGCTCTACTGTGCGTTTTTCATGAATTCAATCCAGATAGGCAGCGCGGCGCGGGCACCCGCCTCCTTTGCGCCGAGCGGCTTGTTATTGTCGCGGCCAACCCAGACTCCGACGACCAGTCGGTCATCAAAGCCTACAAACCAGGCATCGGTGAAATCATTGGTGGTCCCCGTCTTGCCGTATACGGGGCGCTTTAGTTCTTTTGCGCGCTGCGCAGTGCCCTGTTCAACGACGGCCTGTAGCAAATCGCGCATGTTCTCAACGGTTTCGGAAGACAGGACCTGCCTTGTCTGCGGAGTTATTTCCTCAAGGGAAAGGCCGTCGCGGCTCAGCACGCGTTCATACGAAATGGGCTCCACCCGCTTGCCGGTGGCTAAGACCGCATAGGCGGCAGTGAGGTCGAGCGGCGTAACGTCCGACGCGCCAAGGGCGGTCGGCAGATATGGCTGCAGTTTGCTCCGGTAGCCGCACTTCTGCGCGAACACGATGACATTGTCAATACCAAGCTGGTTTGCGAGCCGGACCGTCGCGACATTGAGCGAAAGGGCAAGCGCTGTTCTCAGCGATACCTCGCCGCTGAACTTGTTGTCGTAGTTTTTTGGCGACCAGAGGCTTCCCTGCTTGCCGCCGGGAAAGGAAATCGGCGCGTCCAGAATCGTATCTTCCGGCTTCATGCCGGCTTCGATTGCCGTGGCGTAGACAAACGGCTTAAATGCCGAGCCCGACTGCCGCAACGCTTGTGTGGCACGATTGAATTGCGTATCCCAGAAGTCGGTGCCGCCGACCATGGCGCGTATTTGTCCAGTACGGGAGTCAAGAGCAATCAGGGCGACCTGTACGCCCTTTTTGACGCGCTTTTCCATGTAGCGCACCCCGTGCTTCACCGCGGCTTCCGCATGTTGCTGCAAGCCGAAATCAAGAGTCGAATAAATCTTCATGCCGGAGGTGTATATCTTGTCTCCGTGTTTGACTTCAATCTGCTGGCGCAGGAATTCGACAAAATACGGCGCTTCGTACCGGCGGGAAAACCGGGAAGTGGGCAGCGGTTCAAGATTCGCATTGGCGTGCTCGGCCTTCGTTATAGAGCCGAGCTCCAGCATGCTATTTAGAACAAGACTTCTCCGGAGCTTCGCCTTTTCGGGATTGCGGAACGGCGAGTGCTGGGATGGGGCCTTCGGGAGCCCTGCGATCATGGCGGCCTCCGCCAGCGTGAGCTCTCCGGCGGATTTGCCGAAATATACCTGAGCGGCGGCCTCGACGCCATATGCCTGCGAACCAAAATATGCCTGATTCAAATACATGCCTAAGATTTCATCCTTGGTATACCTTTTTTCTATCTGCACGGAGATCATCGCCTCTTTTATTTTTCTCACGATGCTTTTTTCAGGCTTCAAAAAGAGCATCTTGATAAGCTGCTGGGTGATAGTGCTGCCGCCCTCTACAATCTTCCGCGCCAGGATGTCTTTGTAGAGCGCGCGGAGAATGCCGATGATGTCAACGCCGGGATGCGAGTAGAACCGCTGGTCTTCAATGGCGACAATAGCCTTTTTCAAGCGGTCCGGAATCTGCCGGGACGGCAGAAACGTGCGCCGTTCGATATAGAAATCGGCGAGCACTCTGTTGTCAGCAGAATAGACGAGGGATGATTCTATCGGCCGGTAAGTTTCGAGGGTCCTGATTTCAGGAAGATCCGAGATCGTCCAGAAAAAAAATCCCGCGCCAGATCCCAGTGCAAGACCGAGGAACATGAGCAGGAGAAGAATTTTCCAGCTTTTCAAAAAAGACATGGCATTATTATAACAGGAGGCGAAAGGAAGACTTCGGTCTTCTTCATTTTGCTATAGTAAAGAATGCAGCCCGACCTCTCCAGCGTGCCGACGAATCCCGGAGTCTATATTTTCAAGGACCGGAAGGAAGTGGTGCTCTATATTGGCAAGGCGAAAAATCTGCGGAACCGACTTCGGAGCTACTTTCAACGGTCTGCGGATCTCGATGCGCGCAAAACACGAATGGTTCGGCTTATTCGGGATTTTTCGTTTGTCGCGACCGGCAACGAACTGGAAGCCTTTATTCTCGAAGCAACTCTCATAAAGCAGCATAAACCGCCTTTTAACATTGTCCTGCGCGACGACAAAAGCTATCCGTACATCATGATCACGATAAAGGAAGAGTGGCCCCGCCTTCAGGTGGTGCGGCGAGTGAAAAATGACGGCAGTCTTTACTTCGGCCCGTATGTTCCCGCGCAGGCGATGTGGGAGGCGCTTGACTTCATTCGCCGGAACTTTTCGGTCCGCGCCTGCAAGCACGACATCGCCGAACCGGTGCGCCCCTGCATTCAACACCAGATTAAGCGCTGCTCTGCGCCCTGCGCCGGACTGGTCAGCAAAGAGGATTACCGGAAGGTTGTCGATGACGTTGTCCTCTTTCTGAAAGGCCGGAAGCAGAATCTGCTCCAGCGGCTCGAAACACGGATGCATAGCCTTGCGGAAGACCTCCGTTTCGAAGAGGCGGCTCGGCTGCGGGACCGTCTTGCCCTGCTGCGGAAGGCATTTGAGGCGCAGAAGGTTATAGCTCCGGAGCTGGGGGATCTTGATGCGTTCGGATTTTATGGCGGAGACACTGAACACAGGCAGCGCGCGGCTGTTGATGTTCTGTTTGTCAGAAGCGGGATTCTGATTGGTGCCCGTGACTATGTGATTGACAGGCCGGTAAACGGTGATCCTGCCGAAATACTCCGCGACGTGATTCAGAGTTTCTACGCCAAAGATATTCTGCCGCCGCCGCTTGTTGTCGCCGATCTCCTGCCGGAAAGCCACGGCATATTGGCAGAGTGGCTGACGAGGCGGCGCGAGGAGCGGGTCATTCTTGCGGCCCCGAAGAGGGGGAAAAAGCGGGAGCTCGTGGTCATGGCAAACGAGAACGCCCGGCTTGCCTATGAGCGGAAAACAAGCCGCTCCACAGATGACATGCTTGCCGACATCCGGGCGCGCTTCGGACTGCACGAACTCCCTCGCACCATCGGAGCCTTCGACGTCTCGACCATTCATGGAAGCGAATCAATCGGTGCGTTTGTCTATGCAGAAAATGCCGAATTCAAAAAAGAGTATTACCGCCATCTCAGGATTGCCGGCGTTTCGGGCGTCGATGACTACGCCATGCTGCGTGAAACCATTGAGAGAACGCTCCAGAATCTCGGCGATAAAATTCCGGATCTGATCCTCATCGACGGGGGACGCGGGCAGCTCGACGTTGCGCGACAGGTTCTTGCCGAACTGGGAATAGAACGCGATCTCGTCAGCCTCGCAAAAAAGCCCGACCGCGTGTTTCTGGCAGATGACATGATTGTGCCGATAGATGACGCCAGCAAATCATCGCTCTTCCTCCGCCGCGTCCGCGACGAAGCACACCGGTTTGCCATTGCCTATCACCGCAAGCTCAGGGACAGGCGGCTGAGCGAATCGGTTCTGCAGCAGGTTCAGGGCATCGGCCCGCAGCGGCGGCTTGCGCTCTTGCGTCACTTTGGCAGCCTCGACAATATCAGAAATGCATCCGTAGATGATATTATGAACATCAAAGGCATTACCCGGCCTTCCGCTGAACGACTGCTGCAGATCCTCAATCACAAGGAGAACGAGTAGATGAATATTTATGTATCCGGCTCAATGGCATATGACCGCATCATGGACTTTCCGGGGCGGTTTTCCGACCACATTATGCCGGACAAGATTCACATTCTGAATGTCTGTTTTACCGTGAACGGCATGCAGGAAAAGCTGGGAGGCACCGCCGGCAATATTGCCTACACGCTCGCGCTGCTCGGGGAAAAGCCGACGCTGATTGCAACCATCGGCAAGGATTACGCCACCTACTTCGCATGGCTGAAGCAGAACGAAATATCAACCGAAAGCCTGACGATTGTACAGGAGGAGTTTACCGCCGGTGCCTACATTACGACCGACAAGGCAGATAACCAGATTACAGGATTCAATCCCGGGGCGATGAAGCATCGGGCAAGATTTGAATTCAGCAATGCCGACGCATCTCAATCTATCGGCATCATCGCCGCAGGCAATCTGCACGATATGGCAGAGCTCGCCGCAACATACCGCCAGAAGAAAATTCCGTTCATATGCGACCCCGGACAGTCGCTTACAGCGTGGAGCGGAGCAGCGCTCCGGGAGTGGATTGCGGGCAGCGCTATTCTGATTGTCAATGACTACGAGCTTGAACTTGTCATGAAGATGACGGGCCTGAATCCGGAAGGTCTGCTTTCGCATGCCGGAACAGTTATCACCACTCTTGGCGAAAAAGGTTCGCTTATTGTTACCAGAGAAGGGGAAGTTCCACTGCCGGTCGCGCCGGTCGCCAAGGTGATTGACCCGACCGGCGCAGGCGACGCCTATCGCGCAGGGCTTATCAAGGGCATGCTGATGGGGAAACCGCTGGATGTGGCCTGCCGCATGGGTGCTGTAGCATCGGTGTATGCCATCGAAAACTATGGCACACAGGAACACCGCTTCACGTGGGAAGAATTCGCAGCGCGATGCCTTTCAGCATTCGGCTCCTCAATCTGATGACAGGTTATCAACATGTATGTAGCCGAGCATGCACTCTCCTTTGCGCTTTCCAATTCCCCTTGTTTTGGACCCGCTTATTCGGCCTGACCGCAGATCGTTCCACTGGCACACTCTTCATAGAGGGAAGGATTGACGATTCTGGAGATTAAGCAGGCGCAGTTTAATAAGGCTATGCGTTTGTATGAAAACAACCCTTCATACAAACGCATAGACACGTTGGTCTCCATCGTGAACATAACGCTGCAACTGTTTTTACTGTACCGCATCTTGCCGCTCTCAATTGGCTTCTGGTGGCACATTGCGGTATTCTGCCTGGCATATTTCATGGCGGACTTTATCAACGGCCTGATTCATATGTATATGGACAAAAACGACAACTATGAGTCATTTGCCGGCCCATTAATCGCAAAATTTCACCTGCATCACAAGACGCCGAGATATGAAGACAACCCCCTGCATGTCGTCTACTTTAAAGAAACAGGGTCAAAGATCTGGCTCGCTTTTTATCTGACAGCTGTAGTTGTTGTTTTGAATCTGACCGGCGTGAGTCCGGTATTGCTCTATGGTCTGGTATATTTCGGTGTTCTTTCCTCTTTGGCGGAAGTCTCGCATTATCTGTGTCACAACTCGAATTCGCCTTCAACTCTGTTTCTTATGCGTGTCCGATTATTGTTGCCGAAGAAAAACCATGCGCGGCATCACCTCGAAGATAATGTGAACTATTCTTTTTTGAATGGCCTTTCAAATCCTCTGGTAAATTACATAGCAGAAAGATGGTCTTCCGGATATAAAAATGGAACGGATCTGCACTTTGCCAACTATGTCGGAGTCAAAAAAACGCAATCATAAACAGATCTATTGCTGCCGCCTCTTAATCAGCGCCCCGGAAATCGTCTGAGGTATCCTCAAAAGGTGTGTAAATTGAGTTAGGCGGTGTAACCTTTCAATGTTGAACGTGCAATCAACAAAAAAGGAAAGGAGACACCACCATGAAGAATGATACTGAGAGCAAACACGAACCGTCAAGGGCAGAACTGTATGAGCAATTTGAGTATTTTGCGAGTGTCTTGCGCAGTAAAAAAGCGGCTCAGAGGAGTGTTCAAAAAATAAGCCGCGACGCGCCTGATGTCCGTCACGGCTTATCAGAGAAACCAGAAGGCTCAGCTACTGCTTTCCAAAGACCCGCTCAAAAAGATAGTCAACGTACTGCAGATAGTTATCGAGCTGAAAGATAGCGCTGAGTTCTTCTGCTGAAAGGTTCTTCATTACATCGGCATCTGCAAGAAGCAGCTCGATAAACGGTTTTTTCGTCCGCCAGCTTTCCATGGCATTGCGCTGCGTGACGAGATATGCCTCCTCCCGCGTCATCCCTTTCTGAATCAGGGCGAGCAGCACCCTCTGGGAGTTGAACAGACCGCAGCTCAGCTCCATATTCTCGCGCATGCGTTCAGGATAGACATGCAGATTCCGGAGAATCCCTGTCAGCCTGTGCAGCATATAGTCAACCAGAATTGTGCTGTCCGGAATAATGACGCGCTCAACTGAAGAATGCGAAATATCGCGCTCATGCCAGAGCGGCATGTTTTCCAGCGCAGCGTGCGCGTTGGATCGCACTACGCGCGCCAGCCCCGACAGGTTCTCGCAGCCGACAGGATTCCTTTTATGCGGCATTGCCGACGACCCCTTCTGCCCTGGGGAAAACGGCTCCTCAACTTCGCGCACTTCCGTGCGCTGAAGATGCCGGATCTCGACCGAAATCTTTTCGACAAGCCCCGCAACCAGGGCAAGCGTTGTCATATATTCAGCGTGGCGGTCGCGCTGAATGACCTGTGTGGCAATCGGCTCCGGTGAGAGGCCGAGTTTTTCGCATACGATTTCTTCGAGGCGGGGAGGAATGTTCGAAAACGTTCCGACCGCTCCCGAAACCTTGCCGACATTGATGATTTCGCGGGCGCGCCGCATGCGGACAAGCGAGCGTTCCGCCTCCGCAAACCAGAGGCAGAATTTTAGGCCGAAGGTCATCGGTTCCGCATGCACGCCGTGGCTGCGCCCGATGCACGGAACATGCTTATAGGCGGCGGCCTGCAAACGGAGCACTGCCATCAATTCCTTCAGATCTGCGATAATGCGATCCGCAGCCTCGCGCATCAGCAAAGAAAGCGCGGTATCAACGACATCCGATGACGTGAGTCCTTTGTGAACAAAGCGCGACTCAGGACCGACATATTCCGCGACGGATGTCAGAAACGCGATGACATCGTGCTTTACTTCACGTTCGATTTCATCGATTCGGTCGATACTGAACGCTGCCTTCCGCTTGATCACTGCAAGCGCGTCAGCCGGAATTTCACCAAGCTCATGCCAGGCCTCGCACGCCGCAATTTCAACATCAAGCCACTTCTGAAAACGATTCTGGGGATCCCAGAGCTGCCCCATCTCAGGGCGAGTATAGCGCGGAATCATACAACCTCCTTCAAAAACAGATAATTAAAGAATAAACAGCCGGTCAACATATATCGACCCCGACCGGATATGCCCGATGCCGACAAGAGTGCCCTGATCATCCTGCAGCCGCGTCAGGCCCGCGTCAGAAAACGGTTTGCTCGTCTCGGCATCCCCGACCGGAACCGGATTGCCGTGGCGTATGCGCACCAGTCCGCGGCCGGAAAATCGGGCCCACGGCAGATGCCCGAGCGCCGTGTTCAGAGGAGTCCGGGCATCCGGGCGTTCCGGCAGATCTTCTATGCGGACGCACTGCTGCCGCATAAAAGTGCCAATACGAACGCGCGCCAATTCCGTCATATGCGCGCCGACGCCCAGCCTGAGGCCGATATCATGGCAGAGCGAGCGGATATAGGTTCCTTTTGAGCAGGAGACCCTCAGACGAACAAACGGGATGGCAATGGAAAGCAGGTCAAGCGCATAAACCGTTACCGGCCGCGGCTCCCTGTGCACTTCTATCCCCCGCCGCGCAAGCTGATATAACGGCTCCCCGTTTCGCTTCAGGGCGGAATACATCGGGGGAACCTGCTGAAGAGCTCCCCGGAATGCCGGAAGGCAGGCAGGCACCATATCAGCAGTAACCCCACCGGTATCATGCGTCTCAATAACCCTGCCCTCGGCATCATACGTGTCAGTCATCTCGCCAAGCTTGAGCGTGGCGACATATTCCTTGTCAAGATCAGAGAACAGACCGGCGGCTTTCGTCGCCTCGCCGATGCAGACGAGCAAAACCCCGGTGGCCATCGGGTCGAGCGTTCCGGCATGTCCGGCCTTCTTCACCCTGAGAGCTTTCTTTGTTCTGACAACCGCATCGTGGGATGACATGCCGGCGTCTTTATCAAGACAGACAACAAAGCTCATAGAAATTTCAGAACGCCTATCCCCTTCAGTTCGAGAAGCAGCGAGAAGTTGAAATCGGAGGGCAGCCCTGCTCCGGCAGGCCGCCGCGTGATCTGGGAACTGACCGCCCAGCATTGCTGACTATGAGACACCGTGACCGAAAAATCGCGGAGCTTCGGTTTTGCCTTGGTGTCATAGGACGTTGCTGCACTCAGGAACCACTGCCTGAAGTACTGCGTGCTGACGCCGAACGTATAGTACATAAGGTTGCTTGCCTTTGAATACCTCTCTCCGACCGAAATGCTTGTGCGCGGGAGAAACTCGATGGAGACCAGACTGTTTGCCGTCTGTGTTTCACCGTCGGTAAAGCTATGCTCAACATCGAATGATACGGTATATCCCTTTGCTGCATAGTTCCCCTCAATCCGGGTCGGCTGCAGGCGGCTTGACCGCGCGAAGGGATTTGCCTCGTATGGCTGCGAAAGGCGCAGCGCAAGAATGGAATCCCGGAAGCGGAAGTAATTCATGAGCGAGAAGCGGAGCTCCGAAATCTTGTTGTACAGCTCCGCGGAATCAAGCAGGGGAAGCGACAGTGTCTGCGGAACAAGGTTGTATTCAAGCGAGGGCTCCAGCACATGAGTGAAAGAATCATACGGCTTCATGAAGCGTATGCTTGCGGATGCACGATACCCGAACGTTTCCCGATGCTCGGCTGATCTGTTGGCGGGATTGTTCCTGAATAAATAGGCAGTCTCCCTCAGAGAAAGAGACTGCTGGAAGCGCACTGCATCGCCGAACGTATGCGTAAGCGTCGGCATTATGTCAACCCGCTGACCGCCCGGGTCTTCCGATCGGACAAAGTTTGTTGCGCTGCCTGACAGATGAAAAACAAAGGGACCGGCTTTGGTTGGCTGCATCGCATAGCCGAACTCGGGAAGCCTCTGCAATTCATGCAGGGATGCGCCGTAGTTCAGGTCTATCAGATACTGTCCCATCAGATAGGCCCGCTGATTATTGCTGATTCGGGACGAGTACTCTGCCGTCGACTGCAGGAAACGGGTGCTTGACGTTCCGGAATATCGCCGGTAAAAATCGGGGTGATTTATATAGTTGATGTCCGCATATGCTTTGCTGTCGGGTGAGAGCTGAATATCGCTCGCGCCTTTGATTTCCCAATAGTTTCTCTGAACATCCGTGTCTTTAATATGATAGACGGACCATGCTCCTTTGCCGTCGAAATCGAGATAGCGATAGTCAAGCTTCTTGCCGATGCCAAGCTTGCTGAAATAATCAACAGATGCGGTGAGGTCCTTGTTGTCGTCGATTGCCCAGAAGAAGGACGGTCTGAAAACAAATCCCTTGAACGAACTGTGGCCGAATCCCGGAATAAGCAAGCCCGTTTCCCTGCCACTGAGGGATGCCCGGAAATACGGCGAAAACATGACCGGTACGCCGCCGGCCTGCAGCGTCGTGCTGCCTGACGTTATTGCCTCGCCGGCGACAATGTCAACATTGCTTCCGTGGAAAGCCCATGGGGGCCTTGAAGACGAAGCGACCTCCCGCGGGTTTCCGAGATACCTGTTTTTCTTGAGGTTTTCAGGAGTGAGGCACGGTTCAGCGTCACACGATGTTATCGTCGCGCTCTTGGCATAATAGCGATCTTCCGCAAGCTTGACAATCTGATCCCCGTATATCCAGTAGTGAATAGTATTTCTCTGCCCCTGCAGCGCCGCCGGCAATACGCCGCTCCCCGGTGCGGGGGCAACTCCTTTAAACTTCCGCTCTTTCAAAAAAATAATTGCATTTTCAAGGGAACCCGTGTTCTTGTCAAGGTTCAGCAGCGCTTTTTCGGTATTGATTACGGAAGTCGCATCTTCATAGATAACATTTCCCTGCAATTCAGCATCGCCGGTCTTGTTGAAAAGCACCGCCCGATCAGACGTCACCACCGCTCCATCACGCTCAATACGAACATGGCCTACCGCAACATATTTATCTTCTTTTTCGAAATGCTCAAGTGTATCCGCGGTAATGGTGGTGGCCGGAGCTGCTGACGGCCATGCCAGCATGACAATCACTGAAAAGAAGGCGAGTATCAGCGCCATTCCCGCACCTCGCCAAGAAATGAGGCGCTCCCGCAAGCCCGGCGCGCCTCGCCGACCACATACAGAGAGCCGGCGACAAGAATCAGCGGCTCTCTTCCGGACAATGCCGAACGATTCCTGCACAGCAGTCGGGCATGCTCCAGCGCGGCAGGGACCGAAGGCACCACCTCGCAATCCATTCCGCATTCCCGCACGCATGAGGCGAGCAGTTCCGGGTCAGCCGCGCGGGAGGAGTCCGGGGCCGTGATGACGACAGAACTGGCACAGGAACAGAGCGGCTGCATCACTCCTGCGATATCTTTATCCGCAAGCATTCCGGCGACAAGAATAACATCGCATTCCGCAAGCGAGCTTCTGACAAATTCTGCAAGCGCTTCAGCCGCTGCGGGGTTATGCGCCCCGTCAACAACGGTCAGAGGCGCCCGGTCGACAACCTCGAGGCGACCGTGCCATACAGCATCGCGCAGTCCGGAACGGGCTTTCTCCACTGAAAAGATCGGCTGAACGCCATTCCGCAAGACCCCGAGCGCCGTTGAAACGGCGCGCAGCGCGACGGCCGCATTTTCAGCCTGAAACGCTCCGGCAAGCGAGACCCGGCATCCTGCAAGCGTTTCATTGCCGGAAACAAAGTCAAATTCCGTTCCGTCGAGGGAAGAATTTTTCACGCGGCCAAAAAAATCTCTCCCGTGAAAAGCGACGGAACAGCCGCGGGCCGCGGCTGTCTGCGCAATCACGTCCTGCACCTCAGGACACTGGGACGATGACACTACCGGCACTCCGCGCTTGATAATGCCCGCCTTCTCTTCGGCAATCTCCGCGAGTGAATTGCCGAGATGCCGGCAGTGATCCATGCTGATGCTCGTAATCACCGACACGACAGGTTCGACCACGTTCGTGGCGTCAAGACGCCCGCCCATTCCTGTTTCAACAACCGCCCATTCGACCTTCTTCCGCGCAAAGAACAGAAACGCCATCGCGGTCACAAACTCGAAAAAGGTCGGGGGAGAGACATCCGGATGGCAATCGAGAGCCCCGCGAATCTCTTCGGTTATGGCAACCACTTCGGATTCGGCTATTTCCGCTCCATTGATGCGGATGCGCTCGGTAAAGCTGACAAGATGCGGAGACGTGTACAATCCCGTGCGGCAGCCATGCGCCGCAAGCATGGACGAGCAGAAAGCAGAAACAGAACCTTTTCCGTTGGTTCCGGCAACGTGAATCACGTGAAAACTCTTTTGGGGGTTGCCGAGCAGTCCAAGAAGCATTTGCATCTTCTCGAGGCCCAGCTTGATTCCCTGTTTCTGCAGCGAGAGAAGGTAGTCTATCGAAGCCGAATAGCTCATCGCTTATTTGGCTGCTGCCCCGGGCATAAAGTTGCTGATTAGTTTCACAAGAGTATCCTTTAACTCCTGGCGCTCAATCACAAGGTCTATCATTCCGTGTTCCAGCAGGAATTCTGCGCGCTGAAAGTTTTCGGGGAGCTGCTGCTTGATTGTCTGCTCAATGACGCGCGGGCCGGCAAAGCCGATCAGGCTCCGCGGTTCGGCAATTATAACGTCTCCGAGCATCGCGAAGCTTGCGGTAACACCGCCGAATGTCGGGTCCGCAAGCACTGAAATATAGAGAACATCAGATTCCCGCAGACGACCGATAGCGGCAGAGACCTTCGCCATCTGCATCAGCGAGAACATCCCTTCCTGCATCCGCGCTCCGCCTGATGATGCGATCGTAATAAGCGGCACCTTGCGTTCAAGCGCACGCTCCGCGGCGCGGGAGATCTTCTCACCGACCACCGAGCCCATGCTGCCACCCATGAAGGAAAAGTCCATAATGGCAAGCACAGCGGGGAAACCCTTTATCAGGATATCTCCATACAGTGCCGCTTCGTTCAGTCCGCTTTTAATGCGGTTGTCGTCAATCCGCTTCGCATAGGGGACGCTATCCATAAACTCCAGCGGATCGGTGGTGGCAAGATCCGCGTCAAGCTCTGCAAAACTGCCGTCATCGGCAAGAATCCGCAACCGTTCCCTGCTGCTGATGCGGAAATGATAATTGCATTTCGGACAGACCTGCCGGTTCTTTTCGATCTCTTTCTTGTAGACGATTTCCTTGCAGTTGTCGCACTTCACCCAGAGACCTTCCGGTATCTTGACCTTCTTCTCGGTCTTCAGTTCTTTTTTCTTTTTAAACCATGCCATATGTTCAGGATTCAGGGTTCAGTCCTAAGGAGATTAGGTGAAAGATATTCCCCTATCTCCCCGGGTTCTCAGCCCTGAATAATCGCCTCCCTCAGTTCTCTGATAAATGCCTCTGCGTCATCCGGACGTTCATGGAACGTCCGGACCAGCGCACTGCCGACGATAACACCGTCGGCAACTTCGCGGATCATGCGGACATCCTGCGCGCTGGCAACCCCAAAACCGACAGCAACTGGCTTTCGGGAACGTTCGCGGACAGAACGCACATGACGGGCAAACGACTCATCAACATGCAGGTTGGTGCCGGTGATACCGGTCATCGAAACATAATAAACAAATCCGCTGGATGCCGACACTATTTTTTTAACCCGCTTATCGGTCGATGTGGGCGCGGCCAGGAAGATCGTTGCAAGTGATTTTTCGCCGGCTCCGGCCCTGGCGCACGAAATAAATCCTGTTGCCTCATCCGGCGGAAGATCCGGCAGAATAACGCCGTCGACCCCCGAGTCCAGCGCTTCCCGGACAAATTGCCGCTCGCCGTATTTGAAGATAATGTTGTAGTACGTCATCAGCACAATCGGAATCTGCGTAGCGGCACGAAGCTCTTTTACAAAGGGCAGCACTCGCCTCAGCGTCGTGCCGGATGCCAGTGCGCGCTCAGCGGCACGCTGAATCGTCGGTCCGTCGGCAACCGGATCGGAAAACGGCACGCCGAGCTCGATGATGTCAACTCCGCACCGCTCCAGGAGCAGCACCTGCTGCTTTGTCTGTTCAAGCGAGGGGTCGCCGGCCATAATATATGCGATAAACGCCTTTTTCCGCTCCCGCATCAGGCGGGCAAATACGGCATCAATGCGATTCTTCTGCTTGCGGATCATAACGGCATCCCCAGAATCTGCGCCACCTGCTGAACATCTTTATCGCCACGGCCTGAAAGATTGACCAGCACAATCTTGTCTTTGCCAAGGGTTCGGGCTCTTTTGACCGCTTCGGCAATCGCATGCGCGGATTCAAGCGCGGGAATGATGCCTTCCGTCCGCGCGAGCAGTCCGAACGCTTCAAGCGTTTCACCGTCGGTGGCCCATGTATACTGAACTCTTTTTGTGTCATGAAAAAAGGCGTGCTGCGGCCCGATTGATGCATAATCGAGCCCAGCTGAAACAGAGTGCGTCTCGAGCACATTGCCGTTTTCATCCTGCATGACATAGGTTTTGCACCCCTGCAGGATGCCGACCGATCCAGACGCGGCAAAGCGCGCGGCATGTTTTCCTGTTTCTATCCCCTCGCCGCCTGCCTCGACCCCGACCATCTCGACCGCGTCGTCAAGAAATGCGTTGAACAGACCCATTGAATTGCTTCCGCCGCCGACACACGCAATGAGGCAGTCGGGCAGGCGACCCTCTGCGGCCAATATCTGGGCCCGGGCCTCATTCCCGATGACCGACTGGAAGTCACGAACGATCATCGGAAACGGATGCGGACCAAAGACGGTGCCGAGAACATAATGGGTGGTGCGGACATTCGTAGTCCAGTCGCGGAGCGCCTCATTAATGGCATCCTTCAAGGTCTGCGAGCCGAGCGGGACATCGACAACTTTTGCCCCCAGCATTCGCATGCGGACGACATTGAGCGCCTGACGCTTTACATCGACAGACCCCATGTAGACCTCGCACTGCAGGCCGCACAAGGCAGCTCCCGTCGCCGTCGCCACGCCATGCTGCCCCGCACCGGTCTCGGCAATAACCCTTTTCTTTCCCATACGTTTCGCAAGCAGGCACTGCCCGAGCGCATTGTTGATTTTATGGGCTCCGGTATGCGCCAGGTCTTCGCGCTTCAGATATATTTTCGCACCGCCTGCTGCTTCCGTCAGGCGCTTTGCATAATAGAGCGCTGTCGGACGGCCGATAAACGTGGCGTTCAGATACGCAAGTTCAGCTCGAAACGCCTTGTCTTTCCTGGCAGACGCATACGCCTGCTCAAGCTCGTCAAGCGCAGGCATAAGCGTTTCAGGAGCGAACCGACCTCCGTATTGACCAAAATATCCCTTTTTGTCAGGCAACTTATGAATGAGAGCCCCCAAGATGCTTTGAATAGAGAAAAATATTATAGCATAATAGGCTTATGATATAATGACTTATAAACTTTACTACAGCGGTCGGTTGGAGATCTCTATTTTATGATGAAGCGGGCGCAGCAGAAAAACCAGAAGGGATTCACTCTTGTTGAACTTGCCATTGTCCTTGTCGTCATTGGACTTCTTATCGGTGCCGGCGCATCGCTCATCGGACCGCTAACGAAAAGAGCGAAGCTCATCGAAAACCGTGAGATTGTCAAGGCGGCGTACGAGGCTGTTCTCGGATTTGCAGCCGGCAACAAACGCCTGCCCACCACAACAGAATTCACTGCGCTCGGGGTGAAGACATCCGACACGTACGGCAATCCGTTGCAGTATGCCCGTGTTCCGCTCACAAACATCTGCACATCGACCGGCACCTTTTTGACAGTCAATGACAGTTCC
The DNA here is from genome assembly GCA_964392915.1 of uncultured Nitrospiraceae bacterium. Taxonomy (GTDB): domain Bacteria; phylum Nitrospirota; class Thermodesulfovibrionia; order Thermodesulfovibrionales; family Dissulfurispiraceae; genus JAAYUK01. The sequence goes on along the minus strand of CAYMRS010000006.1, from coordinate 64,551 downwards.
TCAGGAACAGCGATCACCAAGTCGAACGTGGCGTTCATCGTTTTCAGCACGGGAGAAAATCTCTGTAATCAGACTGGCAGTGCAACCGGAACAGCCTTTGCCATCCCTGTAGTGGGACAAGCGACCGCCTGCATCCCTGCGGCCGGGGCTGCAGTTGAATACGATGATATCGTACAGTATACCGACATCGACAAAATAAGGGCGCAGGCGTGTTCTTCGTTTCGCGTGACAACGGAAAGCCTGCCTTCGGGAACCGAAGAGTTTGCGTATCCCGCAGTCACGCTCGAAGGGACTGACGGGACAGCGCCGTATTCCTGGACGCTTTCCGGTGGCGCTTTGCCGCCGGGACTCGCCCTGGCAGTCGGCGGCGCTGTCACGGGGACTCCGACGACTGATGGAAGTTTCAATTTCACGACACAGGTTGCCGACAGCGATGCGCCCAGCCGCATTGCCACAAAAAGTCTGACCATCACCATCAATCCGAACAAGCCGCGCATTACGACCGAAATCCTGAGCTACGGGCAAGTCGGGGCGAATTATGCCGCTTCGCTCAGCGCGACCGGAGGGCTTGCTCCGTATGCTTGGTCAACTTCGGCTCTGCCTGCCGGACTTTCCCTGCAAACAGCCGGGGCGTGCGGATCGCTATCGTGCAACGCAAGTTCGCCATGCGTCTGCGGGACTCCGACCACAGCCGGAACATACAGTTTCACGGCAACGGTCGATGACAGCCGCTATGCCGGCGGCGCGCGCCCTGATCGCCGGGCAACAAAGAATCTCTCCGTTGCGGTCAATGCCGGCACCGGACTCTCCTGCACACTTAGTGCGAATCCAAGTTCGCTCGGATCGGCAGGAGCCGTTACGCTTGTATGGGCAATCAACGGTGGACCGGCGACCAGCGGCACATGGACGCCAGCCCCCGGAGGCACCTGCCCGGCAAGCGTTACCGGCAGCGGCGGCAACTGCACTACCGCCTCTATTTCCGGCACCACCACATTTAACCTGAACATTACAACTGCCCAGGGCACCACGAGCTGCTCCGCATCAGTCTTCGTTGGCGCATCGTCCCAGACACCGACCTGCACTCTTGCCGCAAGCCCGGGCACGGTTGTAAGCGGAACAAACACCGTTCTTTCGGCCGCGATAACCAATGGCCCGGCAAATGGAACATGGCTTGCTTCACCCGGCGGAACATGCGCCAACTTCAACAACCTGGGTTCGTACAGCTGCACAACCGCAAACATCGCGGCAGTGACAACATACCAGATGTCTGTCTTCAATGTCAGCGGCTTCAGCACCTGCGCGACAACGGTGACGCTCTGTCCTGCCATAACAAACAATACGCTGGTCCCCCTGGCTGCGGGAACGCTCAACAAGCCGGGCTATTCCCAGAACATTACATACACCGGCGGGACTGCGCCCGTCACCTGCAGCATCCCGACAGGGTCACTGCCGCCTGGCCTGACACTTGCTAGCTGCACGATCTCCGGGACCCCGACGGCTGCAGGCACGTATGCGTTCACCTCACGGGTTACGGACAGCTGCGTAAGCCCTCGCATCAGCGACCGCGCATCTTCAATAACCATTGCGAATTGCTCGGCAGGATATGCTCTCCAAAATATGACCGGGGCAAATCGCTGGTACAGAATAAACGCCGGCGCATGCGTGCTCTGGAGCAACAGCGCTAATATCAACGTAGCACCTGCGGATACATACGATATTTATACCAATACTACATGTACCACCCTGTGCGCTACGACAAATTATTCCTCCCAGCAGGTTTTTGACCTGAATTCAAATTGCCTTACGCGGATGAATTCGACATGTGTCTTTGCTGACAGATAGAGGTTCGCCATAAAGAATCGTTCTCCCCTTCACGCTGGCGGGAAGAGCGGCTTTTTATGCTAAGATTGTATTCAACGTTAAATAAATCATGATCTGGAGACCTTATGCTGGAAACAAAAATCACCCTGTCCGAAAAAGAAATCCCCCGCCAGTGGTACAACATAATGGCGGACATGCCCACCCGCCCGAAGCCCCCGCTGCATCCTGTCACCAGGCAACCCGTGGGCCCACAGGACCTGACTCCCATTTTCCCGATGGCGCTGATCGAGCAGGAAGTTTCGACCCAGAGATGGATTGATATTCCCGAAGAAGTGCTCGACATCTACACGCTCTGGCGTCCTGCTCCGCTCTTCCGCGCCCACCGGCTCGAAAAGATGCTCGGCACCCCGGCGCGCATCTACTACAAATATGAAGGCGTCAGCCCCGCCGGAAGCCACAAGCCGAACACGGCGATCCCTCAGGCATACTATAACAAGCAGGCCGGAATCAAACGCATTGCTACAGAAACGGGTGCGGGGCAATGGGGCTCATCCATGGCCCTCGCCGGCGGCATGTTCGGCCTTGAAGTGACGGTCTACATGGTAAAAGTCAGCTACAACCAGAAGCCGTACCGGAGAATTGCGATGGAAACCTGGGGAGCGACCGTGCATCCGAGCCCCTCAACTCTTACGAACTCAGGCAGAAAAATTCTCGAAATGGATCCCGAAAGCCAGGGCAGTCTCGGCATTGCGATTTCCGAAGCGGTTGAAGACGCCGCAACCCGCCCGGACACGAACTACGCTCTTGGCTCAGTCCTGAATCATGTCGTCCTTCACCAGACAGTCATCGGACTGGAAACAAAAAAACAGTTCGCGCTGGTAAACGACTACCCCGACGTGGTGATTGCCTGTTGCGGCGGCGGGAGCAACTTTGGTGGCATTGCATTCCCGTTTATTGCTGACAAGATCGCCGGAAAACAGCTCCGGGCCATCGCGGTTGAACCGTCTTCCTGCCCGACACTCACCAAAGGCGACTTCCGGTACGACTTTGGCGATACCGCAGGCTTCACTCCCCTGATGATGCAATATACGCTCGGACATGACTTCATGCCTCCCGGTATTCATGCGGGGGGGTTGCGCTATCATGGCGATTCTTCCCTGGTGTCCCAGCTTTATCATGACGGCATCATCGAGGCGAAGGCATATGGACAGCTTGCATGCTTTGAAGCTGCCCTCATGTTCTCCAAATCCGAGGCAATTATTCCTGCTCCGGAAAGCTCGCACGCCATCCGGGCTGCAATAGATGAGGCGCTTATCGCAAAAGAGGAGGGCAAGGAGAAATGCATCCTATTCGGACTCAGCGGTCATGGATACCTCGACCTTGCCGCCTATGACGACTATCTGAACGGAAAGCTCACGGATTTTGAATATCCGGATGAATTGATCCGAGAATCGCTCAGCAGGTTACCCAACATCTAAACATGGTCCGCATAAAAATCTGCGGAATCACGAATGCCGAAGATGCATCGGCCGCCGTCGAGTGCGGCGCCGATGCCCTCGGCTTTGTTTTTTACCAAAAGAGTCCCAGAAGAGTTTCCCCTGAAACTGCCCGCTCGATTATCGAATTGCTTCCGCCGTTTCTCACCACCGTCGGTGTGTTTGTAAATGAATCCGCTGAAACGATCAATGCAGTGAAAGCTGAATCCGGCATTGACATGGTTCAGCTCCACGGAGACGAATCGCCTGCATTCTGTAAGCAATGGTCCCACGTGATTAAGGCATTCCGGGTAGCAGCGATGTCTGATCTTGCAGCTTTTGAGCAGTATACTGCCTCGGCTTTTTTGCTTGATGCTTACTCCCCGGTCAAATACGGCGGAACGGGGCAGGTCTTTAACTGGGAGATCGCGATCGAAGCAAAACGATACGGTTCAATTATTCTGGCGGGCGGGTTAACGGCGGACAATATCGCAAAAGCGGTGACACAAGTTCGCCCCTACGCCGTAGATGTCAGCAGTGGAGTTGAGCGAGCAAAAGGCAAGAAGGATCCCATAAAACTCCGGCTCTTTATCGAACGGGCAAGGGCGGCCGCACGCTGAGCGAAGGCTTTCAGATCAAACGCAGTTCCCGGGCTATCCGTGTTGAGCGCGATTGAGGATTTTCTTTTTCTTTGGTGCTTTCCGCTTGCCCTGAGCGGTGGCCGTGATGATAGTCTTAACGTTGCCACGCGGGTTGAAATCGCCCACAACTTCAAGGAGTCTTGGCTTCAGAGCCTTCCCAAGCTCAGTGCAGATGAGGTTGGTGACCGCTTCATGCGAGATGTGCTTATCGCGGAATGAGTTGAGCCAAAGCTTCAGCGCCCTGAGTTCGACGATTGACTTGTCGGGAACATACAGGATGGATATCACCGCAAAGTCAGGGTAACCGGACCGGGGGCAGAGGCAGGTGAACTCAGAAAAGCTTATTGAAACCTCATAATCACGCTCCGGGTTCGGGTTCGGCCATATTTCGAGCTGCGATTCCTTAACCGCCTTTTCTCCGTATTTCATGTCTGCCTCCTACTGTCTCGTATAATCTGGTTCAGCGTCATCCGTGCGGAACTGCATGGCATAAAGCTCAGCATAGAGCCCGCCTTGCGCAAGCAAATCATCATGCGATCCTTGCTGAATAATCGTTCCCTGACTCATAACAACAATCCGGTTTGCTTTCTGGATTGTCGACAGGCGGTGCGCGATAACAAGCGTTGTTCTGTCCTGCATCAGCACATCAAGCGCCTTTTGGACTTGATGCTCTGATTCCATATCCAGTGACGAAGTGGCTTCATCGAGAATCAGGACGCTCGGATTCCGGAGAATTGCTCGTGCGATAGTAATGCGCTGTTTCTGTCCCCCGGACAGCCGGACGCCGCGCTCTCCTATCCGCGTTTCATATCCCTGTGGCAATTCCATGATAAACTCATGCGCGAATGCCGCCTTTGCGGCGGCAATAACTTCTTCAGCGCTTGCATCAGGATGTCCGAAACGAATATTCTCCAGAATGCTGTCATCAAAGAGAAACACATCCTGAGTAACAATGCCAATCTGACTACGCAGGGAAGCGGGAGACAACTCCTGCATTGCCCTGTCTTCATACAACAGCTTCCCTGCAGATGGACGCCAGAATCCCGCAATCAGATCAGCAAGTGTGCTTTTTCCCGCACCGCTATATCCGACAAGCGCGACGAGATCGCCCGGCCGGACCGAGAGGTTCACCGAATGAAGAGCATCCTCATCGGCTCCAGGGTAACGAAAGGAGATGTCGCGGAGCTCTATTCTGCCCTGCAATGTTACAGGGTGTCCTCCCTGCGGCTCCGGTTCCTGCAGCCCGATATCGCGGAGCCTTTCAAGCACTGCGCGGGCTTGCTGAAAATTCCCGTGAACCCTGCTCAGCCGACGAAGCGGAGTATATACCATGAGGATAGCCGCAACGAACGACAGAAGATCGCCTGGGGTCATTTCACCGACAATCACCAGGTGGAGGCTGTAAAATAAAATGACCGCAATGCCAATACCGCCAAGCACCTCCGACAAAAGTGATGAAAATTCATTGACGCGCACACCGCGCATAACGGCACGATAGTGCTCTGCAAGCACATTATCGAATCGCTTGGCCATGTGTGTTTCCATGGTAAAGGCACGAATGATCTTGAGGCCGAGAAGGCTCTCCTGAAGAATGGTAGTCAGCTGAGCGACTAGCAGCCGGGCGGCCATGCTCATACGCTTCAGTCGCCCCCCGAGCCGGGCTATGGCGAAAACAGTAAGAGGAACAACAACAAATGCCAGCAGCGCGAGATCCCACTTTCGGGAAATCGCTACCCCCATGAGGACAAGCAACGTTCCTGTTTCGACCAATAAATCCTTTATGGTATGTGCAACGGCATAATGCAAAACCTCAACGTCATTCATGGTTTTGGAAACAAGCGATGAGCTGGATGTCCGCACGTGAAAGCCGTAGGGAAGACGCAGGAGCTTTTCGTAAAGCCACTGGCGAAGTGCGCGAACTATTTTTGCGCCAATCGACCCCATAAGATAATTTGCGGCAAAGGTAAATCCTCCGCGCAAGCAAAAAAGGAGCACCGCACCGATAGAAATGAAAAGAAGGTACTCCCGCGATTTCTCCATGAGAACGAGGTCGGTCAATGGCTTAATGCTCCAGGCAATAACGCCGTTGATTCCCGACAGGGCAAGACTGCAGAGCAATGCCGCAATCAATCGCCACCGGTGGGGTCTTGAAAGCATCCGAAGAATTGCCAGATCGCTCCAGTTGGTTCCCGATGGGTAGCGCCGGAAGATGGTATCTATGGTATGTCGCATGAATAACTGTTTTGGAAAGGACTCTCGAAAGACATATGCTATAATTTACCATAAAAGACAGAACACCTGACCAAATGAAAGTATCAGTAATTATTAGTACATATAACCGTCCGCATTATCTCGAACGCACCATTGAAGGATACCTGCATCAGACCTGCCCTCCTGATGAGATGATAATCGCGGATGACGGGTCTGCCGAGGCTACCGCACTGCGCGTCGGTGAATTAGCTGCCGTGAGCAGCGTGCCGATGCGTCATGTCTGGCACGAAGACAACGGGTTCCGGGCCGCGGCAATTCGCAACAAAGCCGTTTCCTCAAGCATTGGCGAATACCTTATTTTCTGTGATGATGATTCCATCCCCTCACGCTCTCTTGTTGCGGATCATCTGCAGTACGCGGAGCGAGGCTCTTTTATTCAGGGACATCGGGTTTTGCTCGGAGAACATATATCTCAGGATTTTCGTCAAAAAGACGGAACCTATAAAGCTTTTCTCTTGTTGGCCCTGCAAGGCAGGGCAGGAAATGTGATGAACGCGTTTCGCCTGCCAGTGCCTCTCATCCGCCTTTCATCAAGCATGCGCGGGATTCGCAGTTGCAATATGAGCATTTTCCGGGAAGATTTTCTTGCGGTCAATGGATTTAACGAAGACTTTGTCGGATGGGGAAAGGAAGATTCGGAGCTTGCCGTGAGGCTGTATAAAAATGGTCTGCGCCGGAAAGACCTGAAGTTTCGGGCCTGCTGCTATCACTTGTATCACAGGCAATACAGCAGGGAGAATCTTGAAAAGAACATCCAGCGACTGCAAGCTTCAGTGAACGCCCCTGCCTTCTGTGCAAATGGCGTTGACAAGTATCTCAAGACCCCGAAAGGTTGAGCGCGTCTCTTACCGCTGCAATAACCTGCCCTGCCTGAATTCTGTTGATGCATTCCTTATATTTTTCATTGATACATCTCTCCTGCCGGCATGGCCGGCAGGAGAGCGGGCCGGGATCAAGCAGCAGTTTCTTTTCAGTCCATGGCGAAACAAACTCCGGCAGCGTGGGGCCGTATATCCCTACTACAAAAGTCTTCGCTGCTGCAATATGGATTGGTCCGCTGTCATTGCCGATAAACAACTCGCTCTGCCCGCATAGCTCTCCAAACTCACGGACACTAAGACCGCTCGCGCAGACTTCCGGCTCAAAATTAACCTTTGTGAGAATGTCGTCAAGGAGTTCTTGTTCCCCGGCTCCCGCAACAAAGAAAAAACGGCACTCCCCCGCAAATGCATTGGCAACCTCGGCAAATCGCGCAACTCCCCACCGCCGCAACGGTCCGCGAGCACCGGGATGCACAAGAATCCGAGGACGTCCGTCACGCTGGAACACTGATGGAAAACGTGAACGAAGCACGGCTGAAGCTCCTGGGTCTTCCGGTATGCGAATTGTGGTGTCGGTGATTGGCACGCCAAGCTCACACAGCATGTCGAGATGATACTCGACCATGTGTTTCTCATATATTTTCGCCTTAACCGTCTCGGTATACAGGCGATTGCGCCAACGGTTCTGATTGTTATAGCCAACGCGCACCGGAGCCCCCGCAAACCACGACAACACTGCCGGACGATCCGTATCGGTCAATTCAAGAATCACATCTGGCTTAAGCCTGCGGAGTTGACGGATGAGCGATGCCGTCGTCAGTATTCCTGACGGAAACCGCTTTGCGGCCTTTCGGGGGAAGGTCATGACAGTATCTACTGAAGAGTGTCCTGAAAAAAACATTTCAGTTCCCTCATTCACGAGAACCGAAATGCGGCACTTCGGATTGTACTGTCTGAGGTTGTCTAAAAACGGCAGCATCCAGATGGAGTCACCAAGATACTTCAAGTTAATGACCAGCACTCGCTCGGCATCTGCCAAAACAGGGGGTACTCCTCGTTCAGGAACCTGCATAGTCCTGCCGCTTACGGGCAACGCAGACGATATAGTCAGACAGACAAAACCTGCGTGCGGCCCGAATGATAACATCTTCCGGGAAAGACCGTTTTCCATCCTTCAGAAGATGCGACCACGACTCAAAATGCACCGGCTCAAACCCACAGCGCTCCAGCATGAAACTCAAACTTTTCCGGTTGAATGCATAAACATGCCAAGGAAAGCCAAAGTGCTTATAGCCCGGCTTTTTGAGTCCAATCCTGGAAAGCATGCTCTTTAACCGGAATGACATGCCGTCAGAATGAGGAACCTGAAGAAAGATTACGCCACCCGGCACAAGCAGGTTTGCACATGAACGAAGGACACGCACAGGATCGTACAGATGTTCAAGAACATCCCAGAGAATAATTCCATTGAATGTTAGTTCTGTCCGAAAATCCTCAATCTGTGTGGTCGAAACCGCAACATTCAGAACATCGCGCGCAATTGTGGAGAGCATGCCGCTTGGTTCCAGTCCTTCACACCAAAAACCCTTCTTGTTGGCCTCAAGCACAAAAAGGCCTGTCGCGCAGCCGACATCCAGAAGGCGGCTACCGCTTGGCAGATACCGCTCCACAAGGGCAACCTTCTGGGCGCTGGTAACATACGTACGGTCACCGCGTGCGCGCCATGCATCATATGACCACTCGCGATAGGGTTCGAGATCGGCGAATTCCTGAGTGTCATAGATACGCAACATGGACTCTTCGGTAAAACGAGGCGAAGCATAGAGCATGCCGCAGCCCGTGCAGCGACAATAGCCGATGCCCTTGTCACAGAGATACTCGTTCGACGATGGCACACTGCAACCGCAGGTTGGACAGAACGCATCCTCAAGCTCACCGCTAAAGGGACCAAATGTTACACTGTTCGATACCTGCTTCAATGGTTAGCGCCTCTTGACCGCTTCGACAATAACTGTTCTGCCGGCAAGCATTGGAAGTGTCATGATGGCATTGAGATACGTCTTGTTCTCCTCCACCAGCCGTGCATCGAGCTTTGCAAGTTTCTTCAGATAACTGCTGAAGGCAAGTTTCAGCGGAAGATAGAACAGCGCAGTCAGCACCCGACCCGAATTCTTGAGCCGGTCAGTATGAACATTAATAGTTGAGAAGCCGGCCTGATGAAGTATGTACATCAGGTGATAGGGAGAAACCGGGTGGATATGCCCCCCGGTCTCAATACGATCCGGAGTTGAAAGCGGTAGCGGATCAAACAACGGCTGAAAGCCCGTAAAAAGCGTGCTGAGCCTGCTGTTCACATTCAAAGTATTCGGCGTTGTCAGAATCGCTACGCCACCGGGCTTCAGAATGCGGTAAATTTCGCGGACAAATGAAAAGTGGTTTTCAAGATGCTCGATTACCTCTATCGAACAGACCGCATCAAATGAACTGCTTTCATACGTCAACGGGGCATTCAGATCCGCAAACATGCAGGAAACGGAAGCGACCCTGAAATTATGAGGATGGAAATCGCAGGCAAACAAATGTTTGTTAACGTCGCAATTGTTGCGATGCCTGATGATTTCGGCAGCTACAAGGCTCGAAAAATAACCGTTCCCGGCTCCGAGATCAAGGATTTTCCCTTCCAGGAAATTATGGCGGACGAGGAGGTCAAGAACCTTTTTGTTTGTAACTGGAAGGGATTTTGACTCAGGAGAGTCAGGATTCATAAGACAGGAGCTCCTTTTCACGAAGTTTCAGATATTTATAGCAAGTATTGACACCATGAGAAAAAGAAATGATAAACCCTTCCCCGCCATCAAAAACTCCGCGCTGCAAAAAAAATGATTTCATGAAAGCCGCGAATCCCTTAATTGCAGCCTTGGCAACAGATGCGCGCCCTCCTGAATGGTAAAGTTGATCTGCCCCAAGAGAGGAATATTTATTAATTTTCACAAGCACGTCTCCAAGGCTTCTGATCGGATAGTGGTGAAGCGGAGTTGCAAGTTCTGCTACTCTTCCTTCTACTCGCACTGCTTCATGGACAAGCAAATCTTTGATCTTTCCCCTGTCTTTTCTGAAAAGCCGCACTACCCGATCGGGCCACCAACCGCATGAGCGAATCCATTTGCCATTATAGAAATTCTTTCTGGGAAAACTATAGCCGTCAATAGCAGCATCCTGGATGGACGTACAAATAGCCGCTGCAGTCTCAGGAGGCACTCGCTCGTCGGCGTCAATGACCAAAACCCAGCCATGACGGCATTTATCAACAGCGCTCTGTTTCTGCCGGCCAAAGCCCTTCCACTCCTCTGCAAAAACACGGCAGCCTGCTTCACGGGCGATTTCAATCGTCCCATCAGTGCTTCCGGAATCTACAACCACGACATCATCGGCAAAGCCGAGACTTGCAAGGCAGTCAGGCAGGCGATCCGCCTCATTGAACGTAATGATGGCAACAGACACGGGTTGTTTAGACGTCATTGTTTGGCACCCGGATTCCTGTCATCAGCGCAAGAAGATTCGCTGTTGCAAAATCGATGACAGGCGTAGATGTGAAACTGAGAACAACCGTAAGAACCCCGCAACAGAGAACCGCCAACCCGACAGGAGAATGCCTCGCTGTCCAGCCTTTGCGGAGCAAAACCCCAAAATACCAGACGAGTACAATCAGACCGCCAACGCCGAAACTGCATGCCATATAAAAAAAGCTGCTGTGCGGATTATTAATATCGCGAACTGAGATTGATTCATTTTCAAAAGGTTTCATTGCGTTTTTATAGCCGCCGGTGCCCGTGCCAAGAAGCGGGTTCTCGGAAATAATTACAAGAGCTCCTTTCCACATATGCAGCCGCTCTCCGGCCGCAGAGTTAGCATCTCCCTGATCAAACCGCTGAATCTCGCTCTGAATCGAAGGCATCCGGTCACGAAATGGCCCAAATGCTGCAAGCAGGATCAGCAATATTGCCAGAAATCCGGCAATGCGAATCACAGAAATACGACGAAAGAAATAGTTATAGAGAACCGGAATAACCGCCACAAATCCGAGATATCCTGAACGAGATCCGGTCATGCCAAGAGTCGTAAAGAAAAGAGCAATGAGACTGACGAGCACAAAACGAAGATCGGCGCGCAGGCAATCCCTCAAAAAAGCCAGCAGAAGACAGATGCCGAACACCAGAAACAGCCCTCCGAGAATTCTTTTTGCTCCGACGAGCGACGGTATCCCGCTCTTGACCGGCAGTATTGTCGCAAGCTGCAATAATGAGCAGATCGCCGCTACGGCGAGTCCCGCGACAAACGCCTTCAGCAACAGCGAGGCATCCTGTTCCGAAAGCCTCACCGATGCAAGAGCAAATGCGAGCAGGTAATAGTATGTTTTGGATGCAAATCCAATCCCTTCCCGCACATCCGGCGCCCACAGTAATCCAACCCACGGAAGTACAATAAAAACGGCAAGCGCCCAGAACCAGGGCTCGCTCAGCCACCGGTGCCGCTCGGTTATGACCTTTCCTGACAGAATCCAGATGGAAAGCGCCAGAACCCCCGCAATAACCGCCGGCGAGGTTCCAATCGGCAGAAAAAAAAAGAGCGCCACAAATGACCAGTACAGGGTACGGTCGGCTTTGTGATCAAACGAAGAGATTGCGGCGGATAGCGTAGTCTGGTCCTTCATAACTCATGATTATACCATGTACCCACTTACCCGCCGATTGCCGACATCGGGCGGCGCTGGCCAATAGCAGGACGGTCAGCAAATGCGTGCGCCTGTGGTTTCACTTCAACCGCAAGGCGCAGGAGCCGTGCAATCTCTTCATCCGGAACATTCCGGCGCATGGCTGACTTCAGGTCTATTTCCGTTTCAGAAAAGAGACAGGGGCGCAGCTTGCCGTCCGACGTAAGGCGCAAACGGTTGCATGAACCGCAGAAATGGTGGCTGATCGGGCTGATAAATCCGAGAACCCCTGGCGCATCGGCAAAAGCATAATAACGGGCAGGACCGTCATTTCGACGCTTTACCGGCGTTATAGGCGCTATCCGCTCAACCCGCTCCATGATCTCCTGCGTCGGGATGACCCGTTCAGCCGACCAGTAATCGTTGGATCCGGCGGGCATGAATTCGATAAATCGCACATCGTACGAAGTCTCACGCGTGAGACGTGCGAACGTCTCTATCTCGTCATCATTGACACCGCGCATCGGAACCATATTGATCTTGACGGGGTTGAGAGCATGTGAGGCCGCACGCTGAATCCCGGCAAGCACAACGGGCAGACTTCCTCCGCCCGTTATCGCGGCATAGCGATCATTCTTCAGCGAGTCGACACTCACATTCACCCGTGTCAACCCGGCGGCTGCGAGTTCATCTGCATATTTGCCAAGAAGCAACCCATTTGTTGTGAGGCTGATGTCTTCGATGCCGGGGATGGCGCGGAGAGCCGTGATGAGATGCCTGAGATTCCTTCGGATAAGCGGCTCCCCGCCGGTTATCCGCACCTTCCGTACGCCCAGCAGAGCCGCAACGCGGACAATGCGGATAATCTCCTCGTAGCTGAGGATCTCGGTGTGGCGGAGCAGCTGAACCCCGTTTGATGGCATGCAGTAGACACAATGGAGATTGCACCGATCCGTTATCGATATGCGCAGATAGTCAATAACCCGGTCGTAGGTATCCCGAATGGTGTCCATGCCTTTCCGTTCCCCGAACAGCTCAGTTGCCGGCTGTTGCTTTCTTCTTTTTCTTCGTCGTCGCAGCCGGTTTTGTCTTCTTCGGAACGCAGCTCTTGTCCGCGTTGATCTCGGCAATCTTCTTCTCCGCCAGTTTCGCTTCTTCGCTCTGCGGATATTTCTCGACCAGCTTCCGGAGAATCACCCTGGAGGCGCGGCAATCCTTGGAATCGTAGAAGGCATAGCCCTCCTTCAGCATTGCAGACCGGGCTTTATCGTGTTTCGGATATTTCTGCCAGACATCATCGAACTCGATGATGGCATCGTTGAACTTCTTTTCGGCGTAATAAGACTCGCCGATCCAGTAGCGGGCACTGGGAATCAGCTGATGTTTCGGATTGTCCTTGACCAGCCGCTGAAATTTTTCGCGGGCCTCCGGATATTTTTTGGCTTTCAGCAGAGTCTGTCCCTCATCATAAAGCTTCTGCGGCTCTGATGCCTTTTCTTCATGAGGCTCAGCCGGCGCCGCACCAGCAGGCGCAGCCGGTCCTGACGGAGCAACAGCAACAGCCTTTTTATCCGACACGGATGAAGGCCTAGACCCGCCTGCCTTCAGGATTTCATTCTCCAGAGCCGATATCTTGGCATTCATCAGCTCGCGCTCAAGCGCCATGTCCTTGAACGTTTTTTCGTTCTGATAGCGGTTTTCTTCAAAACGGCCCTTCAGAGCCTGCAGCTCTTTTGAAAAGTCATACGTCTTTGTGAGAACCGATGACTGGTTTTCCCTGATGGCGCCCACAGCGTTCAAATCCTGCGCAAGCGCGTCGAGCCTCATTTTAAGGTCGGCTGTCTCCTTGCGCTGATCATCAGACTGAAACTGGAGATTGGCAACCGACCGCTTGAGAGAATCCGACTCTCCCGGCGTCAAACATCCGAAAGAAAAAACCGAAGCCGACAACAGAATTGCAGCAAGAAGACGCGCGCACCACTTCGCCTGCATCAGCGAACCTCCTCGACAAAGACAAAATGCCCACGTCGGTTTTTGGCCCAGCACGCCTCACTGGCTTCCGCACAGAGGGGTTTTTCCTGCCCGAAACTAATCGTCTCGATGCGGCTGGAAGGAATGCCGAGTGCTGTCAGATACTCTTTTGCCGAGTGGGCTCTGCGTTCTCCGAGTCCGAGGTTATATTCGGTCGTCCCGCGCTGGTCACAATGCCCCTCAATAACCAGTTTGATGCCCTTTGCCCGCCCCATCAAGCCCGCAACCTCTTTCAGAATCGGCTTGGCATCCTCGCGAATATCGTACCGATCATAATCGAAGTTGATGTCTCTCACCTTCTGTTGCAGTTCGCGCAGGCGGCTTTGGACATCAGACTGCCGTGCAGCCGTCATATCGCGCTCGGAAATGGACTCTGTCCGCCCCCCCGATGAAGCAGCGCCCGCGGGGTCGCCGGCTCTCTGTTGTTTCGCGAAATCGGACTGATCCGCCTGGCTTACAACCCGATACGGTGAGGAGCACCCAAGGAGTATAAGAAGCATGACCGCAAGCATGGCCAGCAGCGCAGCATATCTTTTCATGTGACCTCCTCATGAAAGAATTATGTGGTACTTTAACAAATATGCTCCGCCTGTGCAAAGAAATCGGCCCCATATATGCTATGCATAGTAGAGGCGCATGAAAAGAAAGCAGATGAAGAAGCCGAGCGTGGGGCCGAGAATCCAGTTTCTGAGAATTTTCACGAGAAGATCTTTCCTGACCGTTCCCATCCCTTTCACCAGCCCGACGCCGCTGATAGCGCCGATAATGCAGTATGTCGTCGAAATAGGCATCCCGAGAAAGGTGAACATGAGGACACAGACGCCCGCGCCGAATTGTGCGGCAAATCCTGAAAACGGGTCCAAAGCAGTTATGCCCTTCCCGACGGTCTCAACAACCCGATAGCTCAGAAAATATGCGCCCAGGAAGACAAAGACCGAACCGAGAATAAATGCCTGCCACGTGCCAAGCGCGCCCGCATGCACCGCCGGACCCATTATCGTCGCCAGAGAGTTCGCTCCGACATTGTACGCAATCAGAATGCTGCTTGCGAGCAAGAGACTTCTTAACACACGCTCAATCGCAAAGACCGGATACCGCGAGAGCGCCCGCTCAAGTCCTCTGTACAAAAAATGCGCCAGCAACAGAGCAATGAATGGAGAAACAGCCCATGAAAGGAGAATTTGCCCGAGTTTGGCATAGTTCACTGCCGCACCGGCACCGGCGCCGGCGCCGGCAAGACTGCCGATCAAAACCTGCAGCACGGACAAGGGGATTTTCTTCCAGTTCGAGCCGATAATCAGGGTTGCCGATACGATGCACGAAAGACTGAGGACGATCATGTCGACTTCCACGATATCCTTGCCGACGGTTTTCATGACCCTCTCTCCCTGCACTGTAATGCCGACCAGAACAAGAACGCCGAAGAGCAGAATGGCCCGCTTCAGCTTCAGAAGTCCGCAGCCGATGCAGATGCCGACGGCATTGGAAGTGTCGTTGGAGCCCATGCCGATTGCCATGAACACACAGGCTATTATGGGGATGTAGTCAACCATGAGCAGTGATGAACCGGCACCAGGTGCTAGCGGAGACTCACATTGATTATCTGGAGGTAATCGCTCGCATCCTCAATGGTATCACTGACTTGAGTTATATAATCGATAAACCGCGCCAGCGTTCGTCCGTCCCAGAACGTCGCCGGCTCCACCGCCCGCACCTGTTCCAGCAGGTCAAACTTGAGCTCATCGATACGCTTTTCATACACCCTTATTGCAAGACTTTTTTCCCGAAGATCGCCGCCCGTAAACAAGGAATCAAAGGCAATCAGCAGCATTTCGCACATATGGGTGTTCAGCGCTGCAATCTTGACGACATTTTCCCGGATCTCGCCGGTTACGTAGGGTCGTGAATGCCGGTAAAGAACCGACGCATCTTCGAGATCATCGAAGACCTGATCCACAATCTCCACAAAGCGACAGATAAATGGCCGCAGAAACGGCAGAAACGCCCCTTCGAAAACGTGTGAAACAACGGCGCGCCTGATACTGTCACCCTCCCTCTCCAGATCGGCGACGCTCGCAATGAGTTCAGGATCATTCTTTTCGATACCTTCACGCAGCGCATCCGCGGCAGAGGAGAGGATCCCGATGTGTTGTCGTATCTTCTCAATAACCGCCTGTTCCGGATTGCCGCCCGAAAAGAGCTTTTTAAACACTGCTGCCTCCTCTTGCACGATCAATAAGCGAACCGCTCATCACGTCCATCAGCGCGACAATGCCGACCATATCGGCCCCCTCGCACACAAACACGCGGGCAATGTTGAAGTTCTGCATCATGCTGATAACGTGAGGAAGTTCCATCTCCTTATTCACGCAGATGAGCGGCTTTTCGGCGATCTCTTCGACCCTGATCCGGGAGAGATCGAGGTTCTTGGCAACCGCCTTGAAAACAATATCGCGCACCGTAATCACGCCGAAAACGTCTTTGTCGCTTTTCGGCCTGACGACCAGACAGCGAAGACGTTTATCGATCATCTTTTCGACCGCATCATAAAGCGGCGCTTCTGCCTCGATAAATTCGATTTTTTTCGTCATAATCTCTTCGACTTTCATGGTGGGAGCCTCCTCGTGCTGTATTTGATCAGAATCATAACAGAAGAGAACCGAAGAGGAAAGAGATAATGCCGGATTGTCGCCGAGTTTTTCGATTCTTGAGCCTCTGAGAGAGTCGTTTTTAACTGTGCATTTTGCAACAGGAGTTTTTCAGCACCCTGTTAAGAACAGGCTTGTAAGGCTGAGACATAGAACGTTCGAATTTGAATGGAGTTGCCCCTGTGTAACGTAGTTTGTTGGAACGTGGCCGCCTGCCGCAAATCAATCATCTGCTTTGATTTCCTTCAGGTACGCTCCCAAATATAGCCCGCTGATCGATCCTTCCGCATGGGCGAGTTCGCCCGGCGGCCCTTCAAAAATTATCATGCCTCCCTGCTCCCCGCCTTCCGGCCCGAGGTCGACAATCCAGTCTGCTTGTCTGACAACATCAAGGTTGTGTTCAATGATAACGACTGTATTGCCGCCGGCAATCAGCCTGCGGATGATGTTCATGAAGAGCAGTACATCGTTGTGGTGAAGGCCGACCGTCGGCTCGTCCAGAATATACAGCATGCCCTTTCCTGCCTGTTTTGCCGAACGACGGACGAATGAGGACTGCCCAAGTTCGGCGCAGATTTTCAGGCGCTGAGCTTCGCCGCCCGAGAGCGTTGTTGCCGGCTGCCCAAGCCGCAGATACCCCAGCCCGATTTCCTGCATCAGGCGGAGTCGGGTGACGATATCTGTCGCGTCTGCAAAGAAAACGCTCGCCTCATCAACCGTCATGGCAAGCACCTGGCTGATGTTTTTGCCGTTACAGGTAACGCGGAGCGCGTCTTCCTGATACCGCAGTCCCTTGCAATCCTCGCACTTCACGAAGACATCTTCAAAGAAGTAAAGCTCAAGCCGCTGATAGCCTTCTCCCTTGCAGGTCTCGCACCGCCCTCCCGGTATGTTGAACGAGAAGTATCCGGGAGAATGACCGTGAGCTTTGGCTTCAGGCTGCGCAGCATAGAGCTTCCGAATAGGCTCGAACACCTTGAGATAGGTGAGCGGATTGGAGCGCGGCGTCTTCCCAATGGGGCTCTGGTCAATAAACTGCACGCCGCGAATGCGGTCTGCTCGTTCAAGCCCTGTAAACGGCAGCGGAATTTCGGAATCGGTCTTGAAGTGCCGTCCAAGCGCGTAGCCCAGTGTTTCAATTATCAGGCTGCTCTTGCCGGAGCCGGAAACTCCGGTCACGACCGTAAGCAGTCCCAGCGGAATCCGAAGGGTCAGATTGCGCAGGTTATTGCCGGTAGCGCCCTGCAGCAAAAGCGAAAGCTGATGCGGCCGGAATTGCGCACTATTCTTCCCGTTTCCCTGAGCATCTGCCGATTCCGAGCCTATCCCTCTGACGTATCGTGCTGTTGCCGTATCGGATTTCAGGAAATCCTGAGCCGATCCGGCAAAGACAACTTCGCCGCCGCGCTGGCCGCCGCCCGGTCCGAGTTCGACAACCCAGTCCGCAATGCGGATAATGTCACGATCGTGTTCAACCACAATGACGGTATTTCCCAGTGCGGCAAGCTCACGCATGATTTCAGCGATGCGGCCGGTGTCGCGGGGATGGAGCCCGATGGTCGGCTCATCGAGCACATAGAGCGTGCCGGTCAGCGCCGAGGCGAGTTGCTTGGAGAGGGTTACGCGCTGATACTCGCCGCCGGAGAGCGTCTTTGCCTGGCGGCTCAGCGTCAGGTAGCCGAGGCCGACGCGAAGCAAAAACCTGAGCTTCAGCAGGATCTGCTTCAGCGCCTCTCTGGCAATATCGCGCTTCATCGGGCTCAGGTGCAGGGTTTCGACCCAATGCGCAAGCTTTTCTATCGGCATGAGGCAGACATCGGCAATGTCGAGGCCATCGACTTTATAGGAGAGCGCCAGATCGCAGAGCCGCTTGCCTTTGCAGGCAGGGCAGGTCATCGGCGTGCGATAGCGGCTCAGAAATACGCGGACGTGCAGTTTATAGCGATTGGCTTCCATCTCATCAAAAAAAGCCTTAACCCCGAAAAATGGCTCGGTGCTCTCGAATATCTTCGCGCGGTCTTCAGCGCTCAGCTCCCTGTAAGGTCTGCTGACGTCAATTCCTGCCTTTTTGGCCCCTTTGAGCAGCTGCTCTTTCCACCAGACATACCCCGGCTTTTCCCAGATCTCGATGGCTCCCTGGCTGAGCGACCGATCGGGGTCGGGAATGATGATGTCTTCATCGTATTTCAGAATGTTGCCGAAGCCTTTGCACTCGGGGCAGGCGCAGAGAGGGTGGTTGAACGAGAAGAGAACCGGCGTCGGCTCGGGCAGTGAGAAGCGGCATTCATCGCACGAGTTCAGCGAAGAAAAAATGAGCTGGTTCCATGCGGGATTCCCGGCTTCGTCCGCCTGCACCAGAACAACCTTCATGCGCTCTCCTCCTTCCCGCCACGCCATCTCAACCGAATCGGAAAAGCGCGGCTCATCGCGGATAACAAGCCGATCGAGCACAACTTCGCAGGACTGATTGCAGGCATTATCGCCCTGAATCTCATCAATATCCTGAACCGCGTCGTTCATCAGAAGGCGCCGATATCCGCGCTGCCTGAGCGAAGCGAGTGATTCGGTTATGCTGAAGACGATCATCGCCTTCTGTTCAGGATATTTTTCGAGCAGCTCCGCCACTATCTGGGATGGATCCCACCGCCGTATCTCCCTGCGGCAAAGCGGGCAGAATGGCGTGGCGATGCGGGCAAAAAGGATGCGCAGCAGATCATATATTTCGGTCAGTGTTCCAACCGTTGAACGCGAGCCTTTTACCGGATTTTTCTGCTCAAGGGCAATCGCCGGGCGGATGTTGTAAATCGCGTCCACATCGGGCCGGTCAAGCTTTTCGAGAAAGAGCCTGGCATACGCCGAGAGCGATTCTATAAAGCGCCACTGGCCTTCGGCAAATATCGTATCGAATGCCAGCGAGGACTTGCCGGAACCGGAAATGCCGGTGATCGCGACAACCTTGTTATGCGGCAAAGTCAGACTGATATTCCTGAGGTTGTTCTGTTTTGCTCCTTGTATGATCAAATCGCGCGGCGGCATCCTGATAGTTTACCAGACGGAGCGCAACTGCCTGCAAGCGCCTTCCGTTCTTCAGAACGTCCGCGCTATAATGAACAATGATTGAAAAGCTTCGGGACAAGATTCTTTCCGGCGGCAGACTGACGAGAAAAGAGGCGGTGCGTCTTTTCCGGAGCGATGATTTTTTCGGCCTCGGCAGGCTTGCGGAAGAGGCGGCGCGCAGAAAAAACGGGAAAAAAGCCTTTTTTATCGTCAACCGCCACATTAATCCGACCAATATCTGTGTGAACAGATGCAGGTTTTGCGCGTTCAGCCGATCAAAAGGCGAAGAAGGCGCGTATGAGCTTACGCTCCAGGAGATGCTTGCCCGTCTGGACAGCGACCCCAAGCCGAAGGGGACAAAGGAATCAGCAAACACGCGGTTCGGTTTTTCGGAGGTGCATATCGTCGGCGGCCTGCACCCCGACTGGCCGTTTGAGTTCTATCTCACCCTCATCGCCGCGATCCGCAAACACCATCCGACGCTGAGCATCAAAGCTTTTACCGCCGTCGAAATCGACTACTTTTCGCGCATCAGCGGACTCGGCGTGCATGAGGTGCTGACGCGTCTTCGCGACGCGGGTCTGCAGATTATGCCGGGCGGAGGAGCGGAGATATTTGCCGAGGGGGTGCGAAATCAGATCTGCCCCGAGAAGATTCCGGGGGCGCGCTGGCTCGAAATCATGAAAGTCGCGCATGCTGTTGGCCTCAGGACAAATGCGACCATGCTCTACGGTCATGTTGAGACGTACGAAGACCGCGTGGACCACCTCTTCAAGCTGCGGGAACTGCAAGATAAAACCGGAGGGTTTCAGGCGTTTATCCCGCTTGCGTATCATCCGAAGAACACCGAAATCGGCGGCCACTACTCTTCCGGCATCGATGACCTCAAGACCATTGCGGTCAGCCGTCTCGTGCTCGACAATTTCGACCACATCAAGGCGTACTGGGTAATGCTCGGCGAAAAGATTTCGCAGGTCGCGCTGCTCTTCGGCGCTGATGACATCGACGGCACGGTCATCGAAGAAAGAATTACCCGCATGGCCGGCGGCCTCACCGCCGGCGCCATGACGCGCGACGACCTGATCGCCCTTATCCGCAGGGCGGGGAAAGTTCCGGTCGAGCGTGACGGGCTTTACCGGGAACTATGGCGCGGATAACCAGAAAGCAAGCCCTCGCATTACTCCGTCGGGCCGACCTGCTTGAACTCGGCGCGATGGCAGATGCCGCGCGGAAAGAGCTGCACCCGGGCGGCACGGTAACCTTTGTCGTTGACCGCAACATCAATTACACCAATGTCTGCGTCAACCAATGCACCTTCTGCGCCTTTTACCGCGATGCGGACAGTCCCGGCGCATATGTGCTGTCCAACGGCGAACTCTTTCAAAAAATCGAGGAAACCATTGCCCTGCAGGGCACGCAGATCCTGCTTCAGGGCGGACTGCATCCTGAGCTCGACCTCGGCTACTACACCGGCCTGCTCCGGAAAATAAAAACGCAGTTCGAGATAAATATTCACGGCTTTTCCCCTCCTGAGGTTGCCTATCTGGCACAGCGGCATGCGCTGACTATCAGGGAAACACTGATACTGCTCCAGCAGGCCGGGCTCGATTCGATTCCGGGCGGCGGGGCGGAGATTCTTTCCGATCGCGTGCGTGAGGTGCTGAGCCCTAAAAAGATCAAGACCGGCGACTGGCTCAGGGTTATGGAAGAAGCGCACAGGCTCGGCATGCGGACGACCGCGACGATGATGTTCGGCAGCGTCGAAACCCCGGAGGAAATTATCGATCATCTCGAGGCCATCAGAGCATTGCAGGACAAAACCGGCGGATTTACAGCTTTTATCCCTTGGTCGTTTCAGCCGGGGAACACGGAGTTAAGCAGGAAGCAAGAAGTCAGAAGTCACCAACAGGAGGGGCTCAAGCCGAAGTCAGAAGAGAAGCAAAAAACAGCAACGTCAAGCCACAATCAAAGACCAGGAAGTCAGGCGCCGACATTTCAGAAAGCGACGGCTGTTGACTATCTGCGGGTGCTGGCACTGTCGCGCGTCTATCTCGACAATGTCCGGAACCTACAGGCCTCGTGGGTGACGCAGGGCCTGAAGATGGCGCAGGTTGCGCTCCGCTTTGGCGCGAACGATTTCGGGTCGACCATGATCGAAGAGAACGTTGTCCGCGCTGCGGGAGTTGAATACCGGGTCACAAAAGACGATATCGTCAGCGCGATAAAAAGCGCCGGGTTTCAGCCTGCGCAACGCGATACGCTCTACACCATTTTGAGAACCTTTTAGGAGGCACCATGACTGAACCACTCTACGATGTGATTATCATCGGCGGCGGACCGGCAGGACAGAGCGCTGCTCTGTATGCATCGCGCGCCAAGATGAAGACCATCATTCTCGACAAATCGAAGACTGCCGGCGCACTCGCGTATGCGAGCCTCATTGAAAACTACCCCGGCCTCGACAAGCCGCTGACCGGTAAGGAACTGCTTGAGGTTATGCACAGGCAGGCTCTCAGCTTCGGCGCGGAATACCGGGAGGACGCCCAAATCGTCGGCGTCATGCTGAATGAAGAAGTGAAGCAGGTCTTCACGATGGACGCGACCTATCAGGGCAAGACGGTCATCATTGCCACCGGCTCGATGGGACGAAAAGCTTCCATCAAGGGGGAGGAGGAGTTTCTCGGGCGGGGCGTGAGCTACTGCGCCATCTGCGATGCCGCCTTCTTCAAAGGGAAAACCGTCTGCGTTCTCGGGAACTCCGAGGAGGCGGTGAAGGAGGCAGGCGTGCTTGCGCGGTTCGCGCAAATGGTCTATCTTATATCCCCTGCGCCGAAGCTCAAGATTGATGATGACCACCCCGCCCTTGCCCTTCCGAATGTCAAGGTGCTTCTCGGCAAGACGGTTGCGGAAATTACCGGCGGCGATCTGGTCGAGAAGATCACAATGAAAAGTGCCGCCGGAGAGAGCGAGCTTGCGATGGACGGCGTTTTTGTCTACCTCAGCGGCAGCAAGCCGATAATCGATTTCCTGCAGGGCGCGGTTGAACTGTCAGAAGAAGGGTGCATTATCACCAATTCAGCCATGGAGACAAATGTTCCCGGCGTGCTGGCCGCGGGAGATGTGACCTGCGCCGAAGCGCGTCAGGTCATCGTGGCCTCGGCGCAGGGCGCTCTTGCGGCGCTCTCCGCGGAAAAGCATGTCTTCGGCCGCAAAAAAGCGAAAGTTGACTGGCACGGGTAGTCGTCGGCCTATTGACGGCAAGCGGGAAAACATATGACGAACGAAGAATTAAAGCAGATGATTTTCGATCACATGGAGCTCGGATTTCTCGACAACATCATCGACATGTTTCGCGCCGATGAAAAGTTGTTTCCGCTGATTACGGATATGCTTCAGGATGAGCGGATGCGTGTCCGCCTTGGCGCGACGGCGCTTGTTGAAGAGCTGTCCATGACGCATCCGGACCGACTGGCTGAAGAAATTCCCGCGCTCGGCGAGTTGCTGAAGTTCGAGAACCCTACGGTGCGCGGCGATGCCGCATATGTGCTCGGCATGCTCAAAAATGAAACGGCACTTCCTTTTCTGGAATCGTGCAGTGAGGATGCAAACGAGTCAGTGCGCGAAGTCGTGCTGGAAGCGATTGATGAGATACGAAACCATGTCGCGTGACGCAGGGGAAACGCTCACGTCTGCGAGCCGCCTCACCATGTCGGCGTCGGTTTCGTCAGACGCTCTTCCAGGGACTCGGAAGCACCCGGGGCCTGCGACTGAGGGCCGCACCCTTTTCCGACCGCCTGATAGTCGAAAATAAGGCCTGACGGCCTGACTTTCCAGTGGATGGAACAATTTGCCTCAATCGGCTCGATAAAAACAAAATCTCCGGTCACGAGCGGGTAGGTGCTCTCTTTCCACCGAATCTTCGAGGCGTAGGAAGCAGGACTTGCCATTGCCTGTTTCAGCTCAGGCAGCGTCCTCGCTATCCATTCATTGCCGCGCGCCTCGATGGACTTCTGGGACGATGCGCACGCAACGGCAAAAAGCAGGCACATGAGCGAAAAAATCAGAGAAAAACGACCTGTGTGAAACTTCATGGGTTTAGTCCTCGCTGGATAAAATAGCATCTTGAAAAGTATAGCAGAACCGGAGCATGTTGAGGCGACGCGATGTTCTGTGTCAGCGGTACGCCGCGACAACCACCCGGTAGCATCTCAGGCAGCGGCCCGCCTCTTTCCGGGCTTCTTCCGGCGTAAATCCTTTCTCTACTTCCCGAAAATCATGCTTCCGCAGTTCCGCGTCTTCATGCTGTACAGGCATACGCGGCGCTCCGCCCGGAATCTCCATCTTCTCTTTCGGATCAAACGGCTTCATCTGCGCCATAAACTTTTCATCAAGCTGTTCGGCAAAAGGTTCTGACGGCTCGGCTGTCAGAAAGCGGTGAATATGCAGTCCGCTCAGGCGGCCGTGCGCGCAGGCGCGGATGACCGTGTCCGGCCCGGAAACACAGTCGCCGCCCGCAAAGATGCCGGCTTTATGCGTCATAAACAATTCATCAATAATGACCGTGCCCTTTTTGGTGATTTCGACCCCCGGCAGGCTGGTAAGACAGCCAAAGTCCGATTCCTGGCCTATCGTGGGAACAAGCACATCCGCAGCAATGAAGAACCCGGAGTCCGGCACCGGGATCGGACGTCTGCGGCCGGAAGCGTCGGGCTCCCCAAGTTCCATCCGCGAGCACTCAAGCCCTTTCACCCTGCCGTTTTCCCCGACAATGCGGTTCGGCGCGGTGAGGAAATGAAACTGCACGCCTTCAGCCATGGCATCGCGCACCTCGATGTGGTCGGCCGGCATCTCCGCGCGGCTGCGCCGATACACGACATGCACTTCCTCAAAGCCGAGGCGAAACCCAATGCGGGCCGAGTCAACGGCGACATTGCCTCCGCCTATGACCACCAGCTTTCTTCCCTTCGGCGTTTCTTCGCCCAGATTCGCGAACCGCAGGAAAAAAACGCCGGGGATGAATCCCTCATAATTTTTATCTTCGCCCTCAATGCCGAGCTTCTTGTGGCAGTGACAGCCCATGGCGAGGAAGATGGCCTTGAAGCCTTGCTGCTCAAGGTCTTCTACCGCAAAATCGAAGCCGAGGGTTTTATTGTATTGAATGGTTACGCCAAGCTTTTCTATCTGCGCGACCTCGCCCCGGAGGATCTCCCGCGGCAGGCGGTAGTCCGGAATGCCGACCGCGGCCATTCCCCCCGATTCGGGCAGCGTTTCGAAGATGGTGACCTGATAGCCCTGGAGTGCGAGAACATGCGCGCAGGTGAGGCCGGCAGGTCCTGCGCCGACGACGGCTATTCGGATATCATTCCTGTCAACAGCCGGATAATGCGGCAAAAATAGCTGCTCGCGTGCGTGGTCTGCCACAAAGCGCTTCAGATGCTTGATTTGAATTGGTTCATCAATCAGCGTTCGGCGGCAGTTGCTCTCGCATGGTCTTGTGCAGACGCGGCCAACGACGCCCGGCAGGGGCAGGCGGGAGCAAATGACATCAAGCGCCTTGTTGAATCGTCCCATCTTCACTTCTTCAATATAGCGGGGGATGTCGAGATGGATCGGGCAGGCCTGCATGCAGGGAGCCGTGAGCGTTGACGAGTAGCTCAGAGCCGCCGCAGGTTCAGCAGACCGCATGAGACTCTCTCCAAATGCATCAATGACATGGATGAGCGCAAGCGGCGTTGTCTGGCCGATTTGGCACATTGATGATTTTGCGATTGTATCTGCGAGTGTCCGGAGCCGGGTGAGTTCCCCGGAAGCCGTCCCGTGAAGCCGAAGCCCTTCAAAACCTTCCGCCAGTTTTTTCGAACCGAGACTGCATGGCAAGCACTGGCCGCAGGAGTAGCGCTCGAAAGCCCACGCGTATGCAACACAGAGCGACAGGAGATCGACATCCTTGTCAAACACCCGTATCCCGCCCCAGCCGATTACAGCTGCGGTTTCCCTGTCGCCGACGGTGAACGGACGATCATCAGAAATGATGGTATTGTTCCAAAAGCTGAAAGGTATCATGCCGGCTCTTACAGCCTGCTGAGCGTATCAAGAAGTTGCGCGGTATCGCCGAGGTTGTCCATCACCACGTCTGCCGCGGTCTCCTCAAGATCAGCGCGTTTATAGGGACCGGTCGCCACAGCTATGCACGCAGCGCCGTATGGTTTGGCGCACGCCACATCGCGCGGGGTGTCGCCGATGATGATGCAGCGGCTGAAGTCGATTTCCTGCTGTTTCTTTTCCCGGAACCGATGCGCGGCAACCGGCAACAGCAGGTTTCGGTCTTCGTGGTCGCTGCCAAAGGCGCCGCAAAGGAAGCGGTCGTAAATGCCGAACGACTCAAGCTTTATGCGGGCGCCGGACTCAAGATTGCCGGTGAGCAGACCGACGGTATACTGAGGCATGGTTTTAAGCGCATCGAGCGCTGCAAGAACACCCGGCTTGAGGTGTCGCCTGTCCGTCTGTATTTCAGTGCGGAGGTGGCTCAGATAGGACTCCAGCACTTGCGGAACTATGCCGTTGCTGTTCGGAATGCCGTGTTTCGCGAGCCCTTCCTTCACGATCAGCGGATCAGTCATGCCTCCCATGTTGAAACCGCGAAACGCGACATCGATACCAAAGATGTCGCGGAACGCAAGGTTGAGCGACCGCGTCCCGGAACCTCCCGCGCTGATAAGCGTTCCGTCAATGTCGAAGAGAAGAAATTTCATGTTTCTAGATTACCGCCAGCGGTCAGGAAGCGTCAACCGGCGGGGAAGAGACCGTCGCCGGCAAACGCTCTTGTGGAAATGGGAATCGCCGACTTATTGTTTTGACAAACTCCGCTCTTGTCTTGTCCCCAGAAACTTCACTTCCTGCTGCCCGTGAACAAGGCTTGCGAGGCGCTCTGCGTTCAAAAGCCGGAAGAGAAATCGTGTCAAAAATCAGGGAACATCTTGACCGTCAGCCCCTTGAGGGTTCCATTTGTCGACCGCGCGGTAAGAATGCCGCCTTCGACGTACTTGAGATCGAACCCGCTATATCCTCTGGTAATAAGGCTCTTGGCATCCGCCGGGCAGCCGCGTTCACAGCCGGAAATCCCCCGGATCATGGCCTGAATCAATCCGCTCATATCCAGCGACGCTACGCTTACGTCCTTGCTCTTTGCCAATTGAGCAATACGGGCTGAAATTCCCGCGAGATCCGGGCGGTAGGCGTCCGCAATATGAATTGTCTCAGAAGTTCCGTCAATGGTGATCTGAAGCTCCATGCTAACCTCCCAAACAGACAGGAAAAATGATAACTACAGTTACGTATGCTAACAGGAATGGGGGGCAAAAAAAAACCGCACCTGAACGATGCGGTTTTCATTCAAAAAGATGGTGCCGAAGGCGGGACTCGAACCCGCACAGGTTGCCCCACACGCCCCTCAAACGTGCGTGTCTACCAATTCCACCACTTCGGCTGCCCGGTTGAATGAGTGAGCTGAAATTTTACCAGTAGCGCGCCGTATTTTTCAAGCTGTCGGCGTGTGCCAGCCAGCCCTTGTTTTATCCCACCGGCCATTCTCCGGTCCCGCGTGGGCTGTCGCAGATGTCAGTATTTCGGCATTGAACGCGCGAGCGCGATAACACATACTTCCTTGGCTCCGGCTCGCCGCAGGGAATGTGCGCATTCGCGTGCTGTTGCTCCGGTGGTTATGACGTCATCAACAAGCAGTATCTTCAGTCCCCGCGCGGCGTCCGACGCGATGAATGCCTTGTGAATATTTTTGAACCGTTTTTTTCGGTCAACGGCTGTCTGGGCCGCGGTAACGCGTGTTTTCGACAGAATGTCTATGCGGAGCGGAATCTTCAGTCGCCGGGCAAGATGTTTCCCGATAAGGGCCGTCTGATTGAATTCGCGCTTTCTCAGCTGATTGACATGAAGGGGAACCGGAACAATCACATCGGCAGCGGGAAGGTCAAGCTCCGCCAGAAGGTCGGCAAGCGGTCTCGCCAGTCGTCGCTTGCCGTTGAATTTCAGGAAATGGATCGCTTCTTTCAGCACACCGTCGTAGATGCCATAGGAACGCATGAGAGAAAAAGGGGGCGGATCGGTTGTGCACGTCTGACAGAGATCGGTGTGGTGTGAGATCGTGGGGAGTCCGCACTGTCTGCAGGCCGGGCCCGTGTAATGAGGGATATCCGCCCAGCAGGACCCGCATAAGGGAAGCGCGGGCGACGACTGCGCTTCCTTGCCGCAGACAGGACAGCGCTGCGGAAAGAGGAGGCCGAGAAGAGAAGCAATTGCCATACGAGCGATTAGTCAGAAAAAGAAGTGTCTTGATAAATCATCGCAATCCCTTATGGATACCCTATGACCGATTTTAGCATGCGATAAAAAAGCCGAACATGCCGGGCGGCTCTCTCTGCTTTGCTTATTATGCCGAATTCTATCATGTTCGTTCTTTGTTATACGGATGATTTGCTATATTAGCAACGCGTGATCGTGCCCGATGATATCTTATGCAACGCGCACATCGTAATACGGCGACGGAAGAGTTGGATAAACCCGATAGACATGGCGGTAAACATCTTCCGCACGAATCCTGACATCTTCCTCGGTGTATTGATCAACGGGCAGACCGGTTTTGTCGCTCCACAAAAAATCGCGGATGGTCAACCGTATGCGATCGCGGGTAGCTTCGCGGCTCTCCCAATCCTCGATCTCCTGAATGCGGGCCTTGACGATCTTCAGCAAATCAACCGCAACCACCTTGATGCGCTTGATCTCATCGGCCTCCAGAGCCGGTTTCTTCAGCAGGTCAAACACAGCCAGTGATTCTTCATCAAGTCCTTCACGAACAGCGCGGTTTTCCTCTTCACTCATTCCGTTCAGGAGCTGGAGCAGCGCTTCAAATGTCTTTTCGATCGTCACCCGGTCTTTCTCGCGGTTGTACCCGGCAACAATCTCTTCGTAATGCCGCTGAAAATCAGTACGGAGCGGGTTCTGCCGGAGCAGGCACTGCAGTCGTTGCTCAATGGCTGTTTTCAGATTCTGCACCGTGGTGCGCTTGGACGGGGTACGTTCAAACTCCCGGCGAAGACGGCCAAAATCGATCTTGCTGATATCGTAGGCTTCGGAATCCTCGCTTATCCACTCTGGGCGGGTCTCTATGGCCTCATCAACGACCTGGTGCAATTGACGGATAATCCCGCTGATATCGGCCTGCTCACGATCCTGCATCAGGCTCTTGTAAATGATGTTTATCGCATCATAGTCTGTCCGATAGTCGTTGACGCCTCCAACCGTAATGCAGGCCTTGAACTTGGAGAAAACCGCGCGGCACATGATCTCAAACCGCTTTCGCGTTTCGTCGTTTTCATTTGCCGCCTCCTTGGCTGCTTGAATTGCCGCATTTCTCCGGAACCCCGTATTGTTGACAATGTTGTCCAGTGACGCATTCCGCTCAGCAAGAAACGACCGCACAAGAGCAATCGCCTCTGCAAGATCAGCCAGCAACTCCTCATCAGGCCGGGCAGGTTCAGTCTCGCCGCCCTCTCCACCGCGCCCTCCGTCTCCCGTTCCGGCAAAGGTCGCCAACGCTTTCCGGAGACTCTTCAGGATACCGCAATAATCCACAATCATCCCGTTGTTCTTGCCTTCATGCACCCGGTTCGCACGCGCAATCGCCTGCATCAGCGTATGCGCCTTGAGCGGCTTGTCCAAATACAGCGTCGAAAGGCTGGGGACATCAAAGCCGGTCAACCACATCGCGCAGACAATGGCAATGCGAAACGGATGCTCCTCTGCCTTGAATGCATCGTCCAGCGCCAGCCGCTGCATATTCTGAAACTGCGGTTGCCGCCGCATCGCATCGGGCAGTGACATGCCCTCCTTGATCAGACGCCGGTGCGGTGTAATGTCCAGATCCCATTTGCGGAACTTCTCCACCTCGCCCTGCTCCTCGCTGACCACAACCGCCATCTGCGTCTGTCGCATCCACCCGATCTGCCGGAGACGGTACTGCTCGTCCTGTTCATCAGTGGCCGTAGGAAGTTGCGCCTGCAGTTCACCGATTCGTTCGTTCCAGTAAAACTCAATCAGCCGGTGCATCCGAACGCAGGTGATCTTGTCGATGCAGACCAGCATGGCCTTGCCGGTTTCCCACGCCATTGAGTAGTGCTGCACGAAATCGCGGGCCACCTGATCCAGCCTTTTCCCCGCCGTAATGATATGGTAATCGCGCTTGAGTTCCTGCTCCAGCCTCTGCTCAACATCTATGGCGCCGGTTTCCAGCTCTTCCAGCTTCGCGGCAATCCGCTCGTTCAGATCACCAATCGCCACCCCAAGCTTGTCTCCGCGGGCATCATAATAAAGCGGTACCGTCGCTTTATCCTCCACGGCCCGCTGGAAATCATAGGTGGAGACATACTCACCGAACACGCGCCGGGTTATCTCGTCATCCTTGAACAACGGTGTTCCGGTAAAACCGATATAGCTGGCATTCGGCAGGGCGTTGCGCATATTGAGCGCCAGTGTTCCATATTGTGTACGATGGGCCTCATCAGTAATCACGATGATATCGTCCCGCTGCGTATAGGCTTCACCCTCGACAACGTTCTGGTTGAATTTCTGGATCAGCGAAAAGATGTGCGCCTTGTGCTGGGCAAGCAGTTGCGCGAGATGCTCTCCGCTCGCTGCCCGGCAGGGGTCCCGGTCATTGTCCACCACACCGCACCCGGCAAAGGTCTTGTAAATCTGTGTATCAAGATCATCGCGATCCGTCAGGACCAGAAACGTGAAGTTGCCGCCCAGCTTGCGATGCACCTTCCGCGTAAACATCACCATCGAATAGCTCTTGCCCGACCCCTGCGTATGCCAGAACACCCCAAGCTTGCCGCCACGGTACTTCCGGTCCCGAACCGCATCAATAGCCCGATTGACGCCAAGAAACTGATGATTCCTCGCCACTATCTTCCGGAACTCCCCGGTCGA
This sequence comes from uncultured Nitrospiraceae bacterium, assembly GCA_964392915.1. Lineage (GTDB taxonomy): Bacteria > Nitrospirota > Thermodesulfovibrionia > Thermodesulfovibrionales > Dissulfurispiraceae > JAAYUK01. The sequence goes on along the minus strand of CAYMRS010000006.1, from coordinate 34,074 downwards.
GTCATCGAAAACAATGAAGTTCTCCACCATGTCCAGAAAATTCGCTTTCGCACAGACCCCCTTCAGCAGTGTCTCCATGTCCACAACGCCCGGTTCGTCCTCTGCCAGCCGCTTCCACTCGTGAAAATGTTCAAAACGGCTCGTAACCGACCCAAGCCGCGCATCTACCCCATTGGCCAGCACAACCACCGCATTGTGATGAAACAGGTGCGGCACCGTGTCGCGGTAGTCAAGAAAATTGCGCTCATACGCAGCGCGAATATCCTTGCTGACATTCTTCAGCTCCATGAACAGCAACGGCAGGCCGTTGACGAACCCGACAATGTCTGCCCGGCGGCGGTACAGGTCGCCCCGTATCCAGAGCTCCCGCACACAGAGAAAATCATTGTTTTCCGGGCAGTCGAAATCGAAAATCCGGAGACGCCGTGGGCGGCAGGCCGGGGTTCAGCGCTTCGAGCTTCTGCCGCAGGGAGCGGGTCAGCACCACATCGCGGTCCGTCGCCCGCCCCAGCAGGCTCTCCGGCCCGAAGTCCTCGGTGTTGTAGGCATACACCGACCGCCAGCCGAGCACCTGTTCAAGGTATTCAGCCGTTGTCTGCTGAACGAGGGTGTCTTCTGTGTAAGGAGTCGGGGGCATTCAATTGCCTCCCTTTCCCTGAGGCGGCTTTATCTTTTCAATATCCTCTTCCAGTTCCTTGAGGCTCTCTTCATGCTGGAAGCGCCGCTGCGTTTCCCGGAACTTGTCATATTCCAGATCGGCTTTTTCCTGGGCCATCTGTTGGCTGATTTTGCCTGCATGGGTCAACAACTCCCGCCCATTAAGCTGAATAATGGCGTCCAGCCGTTGAATCCAGTCTGCCATGTGCATGGGAATTCTCTGCTGGGCCATGGTTTCGGCGAAGGCCAGGTATTGTTCCACCAGCAGGCCGAGCAGCTTCATTTCGTCCTCGGCGAGGTAGTTCTTGGCGATGCTCGCATCGCTTTTACGTACCGCCAGATCACCTTGCTTATCGAACGATTGCATACCCATCAAGGGTAGCGCGGCGTCCGCCCGGCGATACACCAGTTCCGCCGCCGTTTGCCGGCTGATAGCCCAGAGGAGTTTGTTCTGAACCACCTTGAAAAACTCGATGGTCTTTTCGTCCCTGGGGTCGCAGTCGATGCTGGTGGTATAGATATCCTTGATTTTCTGATAGAAAAAGCGCTCGGAAAGACGGATTTCACGGATGCGTTCCTGCAGTTCCGTGAAATAGGCCATCGAGTTGCCCGTTTTGAAGCGCTCATCGTTCAGGGCGAAGCCCTTGACGATGTACTCCTTCAGCCGCTGTGTGGCCCAGATGCGAAACTGCGTGCCTTGGTGGGACCTGACCCGGTAACCAACGGAGATGATCACGTCCAGGTTGTAAAATTGAACGTCTCTGGACTGGGTTTTGTCAGGCATGGCGCCATGTCGAGTGGTTGTCCGGAAATTCCGGACAACCACTTCCTCGACCAGTTCGCCTTCACTGAAAATATTGCGGATGTGCTCGGAAATAGTCTTCTTGCTTTTACCGAACAGCCCAGCCATGTGGTCCTGGGTCAGCCAGACCGTCTCGTCTTCCAGCCGGACATCGATTTTGATTTTGCCGTCGGCGGCTTGATAAATAAGAATTTCGGAATCATTCATGCCGCTGCCTCCATGCTTAAAAGGTCACGTATCGGGTCAACGTGACCTGATAAAACCATGCCGCCCGTTTTGACAAAGACCGCCATTTCCATAGCCTGGGAGTCGGCGCTCTTCACATCTGCCTTGAACTGGCGGGTAGAGTCTTCGCCGAGGGCGATCTGGGAGGGAAGTGATTTCAGGTTCATACCGCCACCTCCCCGTTCATCAGTTTGGGCAGAAGAAGATCGCGGGCTTTTCGTAGGCTTCGAACCTGCCCAGCAAGGTTATCAATCTGAGCAAGCATTGGGGATACGTGCTCCATAAAAGCTGTAATCAGCTTTTCGTCTGGCACGACGAAAGGAATCAGCTTGAATGTATCCCGAACGATCGCATCGAATACCGCACCGACAGCCCGGCTACGAAATTGTTCTACTCCGTCCACCAAGGCAAAATACAGAAACTGCTGATTTAGCGGTGGGTGAGCAACGAGCGCATAACAGGACTGGTTCATTGCCATGGGGCATTGGGCGAGATTGATCTTGCCAACCGTTCCTCGAGCAGTGATGAATACGGTATCCTTTAGATAAAGATTGCTGTTGCAGTTCTTTAATCCGGCCTCGGTGATGGATTTCTCAGTGTCATGCACATATGCAAAATCGGTCGCGTCCTTTGGGGTGAAAAATGGAATATCCCCGTACCAATAGGACAGATTCGTTGTCTTGGGTGTACCGCCACTGAGAACATCCATAACCTCAAAGGCGGCTTTCTTTTCCCACCCCTCAGGCACGCCGTCGATGATTTTGGTGTGTTCGTGGCCGGGGAAGCGGAGGTGGACAAACCATTCCTTGTAGAGCAGCCGCGCCGCCTGCTCCAGCAACTGAATCCGCCGCCGGTTGTTCTCGATCAGGTCGTCGTAGGCGGAGAGGACCGAAGCGATTTGGGCCTGGGTAGAGTGGGGCGGCACTGGCACTTCAACCAGCGCAAGCTTTTCACGTGGAAGGTGCTTGATAGTCGAACCAGTGAAAAGTGACGCCAGATGACCAGTTCGACCTTTGTAGAGAAAAAAGTAGTAGAGAAACTCTGGCCGCAAACAATCGTGTGGCCGAATCCGGTGAAGTGCTTTCTGGATCATCATGCTGGCGCACTGCTCTTTCCAAATCGCACATCGCCCCGGTTCTCCACCTTCGCACATTACGATATCGCCATATTTAAGACCATAGCGGTCCAACTCATGTTGCTCGAACCGCATCTCCCTCAGATCGGCCAGAGCGAATTCCCCCCAGCGAACGTTGACATTTGCAAGATAAGGTAGTGGTTCGCCACGATTCTTTTTCTGGTCAAGCATTTTCCCAAGACTGAAATCTGCGACAGCTTCAAGTTTCTTGGTCTCCCAGTTCATACCCCGTCCTCCAGTATTCTGGCGATTTGTTCGGGGCTGGGGAGCTGACCCTTGAGCGCCTTGGGCAGGCGCTTGACGATGTCATAGGTTGCCACGCCGATGGGCTTGTCGGCAGGCATGAGAGCGTATTCAACGATGGTGCGGTTTTTCTCCTTGCAGAGAATGATGCCAATTGCCGGGTTTTCGCCCTCCATGCGCACCAGCTTGTCCAGCGCGGCGAGGTAGAACTGCATTTTGCCGACGAACTCGGGCTCGAACTCGCCGATCTTGAGCTCTATGGCAACCAGGCACTTTAGTTTTCGATGGAACAGCAGCAGGTCAATGAAGTACTCCTTACCCGCAACCTCCAGCCTGAACTGGCTGCCCACAAACGCGAACATGCCGCCCATGGCACGGAGGAAATCCTCGATACGGCCGATCAGTGCACGCTCCAGTTCGCGCTCAGAGTGTCTTTCGCCCAGTTCCAGAAAGTCGAAGGTATATTCGTCCCTGACGGCGAGCTTTGCCCGGCTGCGCAACTCCGGGGTAAGTGCCTTGTCGAAATTGGTCTGGCCCAGCAGACTTTTCTCATAACTCTGGTTTTCGATCTGATGGATGAGCACGTTTTTCGACCAGCCGAACTTGCGGGTCATGCGCAGGTAGAATTCGCGTTCAAGGAGATCGGAGCATCGCTCCAAAATGACCACATTATGACTCCATGCAATTTCTCGCACCAGTGGTGCGAGTTTTTCTGACGAACAATAGCCCTCATAGAAAGCCTTCATACGCCAGACGTTGGAAGCTGAGAAACCGCCTGTTCCGGGGAATTCCCGCTGCAGATCGGCAGACAGGCGCTCGACTACGGATTTACCCCAGCCTTCTGTTGCCTGGCGTTCGAGGATAATGCGCCCGATGTCCCAGTAGAGCCCGACCAGTCGTTTATTGACCGATCTCAGGGCGGCATACTGGGCGGTGCGAACACGCTCCTTAATCTCTGCAAACGCCGATGCGTAGGCTGCCGGCACTGCTCCGGCCGGCGGATTGATCATGCTGGGCGCCTTCTTTTTTCCCGTCATATTCCCAATTCCTCGAAGTTCTTCCTGATCGTCGCTGCCAGTTGCACGGCCTCGGCGTTCAGGTCTTCAAGCTCAACATGGATATTGCGGAGCGTTTCTTCAAAGTCGAAATCCTCGTCCGCCTCTTCGGGCGCAACACCAACATAGCGGCCGGGCGTGAGGCTCCAGTCGTTGGCCTCGATCTCGGCCCGGTTCACAAGCTTGACGAGCCCTTTCACATCGCGCAGCCTGGCGTCGGGGAAGCGCTCGGTGAGCCAGTGAGCCTGTTTCCAGAAGTAGCGCACCTGCTTGAGCTGCTCCACTGTCTGAGCGCGGGCTTCGTCGGCAGCCTTGCGGGTACGGGTGATTTCACGGCTCGACCACGTGTCGCTGTCGCGGGCGGCGCATTCGTTTTCGCAGATTTCGACAAGTCGGCAGGCGAGTTTGTAGAGCAGATCGGTCTGCTTGACGAGGTCGCGGCTCGTCTCGGCCATCGGCGCAAGCCGGTCAACTGCTTTCTTCAGTTCGCCATTGGTTGTCTTCTGTTTTTTCCATGCTGCCTGCTGGTCGGCAACGCTCTTGTGAAATGCTTCCACGTCAGCCTTGAATATAGGTACAGCTTCGTCCAGCTCCCTAAGGGCCTCAGCGTGGGGTGCGTTTTTGTCCAACGTCTTGAGAAACGGCTCAACAGCGCCGTGCAATGCTGCCAATGCTCCGATGAAAGCAGGCAGCGGTTTGGTCTGCACGCCATCTCTGTCCTGAGCCGAAAAGCACGCGGCGCCCTCGGCCAGCATGCGGGTGCAATAACCTGCCACAAGGTCGAGATAGCGTCCGGTCTCGCCCCGGTAGAGCCAGACGATGGCCAGGATGTTTTGCTCCTGCTCGGGGCTGAAATCGTAAATCTTCCGGGTGATTTTTCGATAAACATTGCGGGCATCGATCATCAGAACATTTTCCTTATGTCGTTGGACAATGTTCTGACCCTCACCCCCAGCCCCTCTCCCAATGGGCGAAGGGAGCAGTGCAGTTATTTGCGCCAAAACCGAAGCGGTATCTTTAACGAGGGTCTTATTGGAAATGCGGAGAACCTGCATGCCCTGAGATTTCAGATATGCATCTCGCTTTGCATCTTTTTCTGTGCGGTGTTCATGAACCGCTCCATCGAGTTCCACCACAAGTTTCACTTCATGACAGAAGAAGTCGAGGACATAGTCGCCAAACTGATGCTGTCGACGAAACTTCAATCCCGCAAACTGCCGGTCACGCAGAATCTCCCACAGTATCTGTTCCGCCGGAGTCTGTTTCTTCCGCAACTCACGAGTCCGGTCAACCAATCCGGCAAAGTCATATCCTCCCCGGTAATTTCTCCCTTCTCCCGTTGGGAGAAGGGCCGGGGATGAGGGTTGATCGGGCTTGTCTCGATCAATGAACCAGAGTTCGCAGGGAACCGTGCGGGTGTAAAAGAAGTTGGAGCGGATGGCGATCATGATATCCACATCGCCGGTCTCGACCAGTTTTTGGCGGACCGCTGCCTCATCGCGCCCGGCACTGGACGCCTGTGACGACATGACGAACCCGGCGCGGCCCTGTTCGTTCAGGTAGCTGTAGAAATAGCTGATCCAGATATAGTTGCCGTTGCTGACCTTGCCCTTCTTGTTGACGCCCGGCAGGCCGAAGGGAAGGCGCGGGTCGTTCTTGACCTTGTCGGCGTCGATCTCGTCTACATTGAAGGGCGGATTGGCCATGACAAAGTCTGCCTTCCGCAGGAGTTCGTGCGGGTCTTCGTAATAGGTGATGGACTTCTGGATGTCGCCTTCGAGACCGTGCACCGCGAGGTTCATCTTGGCCAGCCGGATAGTGGTGGCGTTCTTTTCCAGCCCGTAGAAGGTGAGCTTTTCGGTCGGGTTCTCGTGTCTCCGCTCGACTACGCGGGCGCTCTGCACAAACATGCCGCCCGAGCCGCAGGCCGGGTCAAGCACCGCCCCAGCGGTCGGTTCTATGACATTGGCAATAAGCGAGACCAGGGAAACCGGGGTGAAGAATTCGCCTCCGTCGTGGGCTTTCTGGTCGGCAAATTGGGTTAAAAAATATTCGTAGATGCGACCGAAAACGTCACCAGAGATGCGCTTGAGTTCTTCCGGATTGAGCGTGCGCAGGAGCTGGCCGAGTACGGCATTATCGAGCTCCTGATATTCACTCTTGGGCAGAACACCACGCAGGCCTTCGTAGTCAGACTCGATGGACTCCATGGCTTCGATGATAGCCTTTGCGCGGTCCGCGCTGTCGGGCAAGGCTACAAGCGCGTCGAACTGGGCCTTGGGCTGCAGGAAAATAGCACTCTTCTGCGAGAAGTCTTCCTTGGTCAGCTGACGGGTTTTGCCGCCGCGTGTCGGCAGGTCAGCCTCGATGTCGTCCTTGACTGAGAGAAAGCGGCTGTATGCATGGCGCAGAAAAACGAGGCCCATTACAGGCAGGAAATATTCGTTGCTGGCGTAGTTGGAGTTTGCCCGCAGCGTGTCCGCTGCGCTCCACAGCCGTTTTTCAATGGCTTCGATATGTTCTAGTTGAGCCACGTCTCTCTCTCCGCATATGTCTGTGCTATCGGGACATGCTGCTCTGATTATTTTCGGTGATCGCTCATCTTAGCATCTTAGGTAATATACAACAAGAGAGATTTTCATTGATAAACAATCGGCTATTGGATGCTCACAACGGCATCACCTACTATACATCCTCCCCCCGGTTTGATTTATACTAATGACACCTTTTTTGAGTGCACTGCTGAAGAGAAACTTAGATATTTCAGCCTGATCTGCTTTTTGCCGCTCAGCAAGGGTGTACACTGCAAGAGGATGCCCTCACTACGCTCTTCCTGAATGAGGCACAAAGAAATTTCGTCAACTAACATGGATAAAGGAGTTGTGTCATGAAAGAAAAGCCTGCACAGAAACCTGCTGTTCCGAATTTCAGTTCCGGTCCCTGCACCAAGCATCCGGGATGGTCGCTTCAGGAGCTTGGCGGTTACCTGCCGGGCCGCTCGCACAGAGCAGCCGTTGGCAAAGAGAAACTGAAGGCGGCATGCGACAATATCAGACCGCTCCTCGGCATTCCGGCTGACTACAAGGTCGGCATTTTTGCGGGGTCCGACACCGGCGCGTTTGAGTGTGCCATGTGGTCGCTGCTGGGGCCGCTGCCGGTAGATGTGCTGTGTTGGGAAAGCTTCGGCAAGGACTGGGCTACGGACATCACCAAGCAGCTGAAGCTGAACGCAACGGTCTATGAAGCACCGTATGGACAGCTACCGAATCTCTCGAAAGTGAACTTTGACAATGACGTGGTCTTCACCTGGAACGGTACGACCGGGGGCGTGAAGGTTCCGGACGGCGACTGGATTCCGGACGACAGAAAGGGCATTACGCTCTGCGACGCCACCAGCGCACTCTTTGCGATGGACATTCCGTGGGCGAAGATCGATGTGCTCACCTTCTCCTGGCAGAAATGCCTCGGCGGCGAGGGCGGCCACGGCATGATGGTGCTGTCTCCGCGCGCGGTTGCGCGTCTTGAGAGCTATGATCCGGCATGGCCGATGCCGAAGATCTTCCGCATGAAGAAGAGCGGCAAGCTCAATGAGGATATCTTTGCCGGTTCGCCGATCAACACGCCGTCGATGCTTTGCGTTGAGGACTGGCTCTGCGCGCTGAAGTGGGCTGAACAGCAGGGCGGCCTGGCAGGGCTGATGAAGATCTCCAACGACAGCCTTGCAGCGGTTGAGGCATGGGTCGCGGGCAGCAAATACTTCGGCTTCCTTGCTGAAGACAAGGCGATCCGCTCCAACACCTCGGTCTGCCTGAAGGTGGTTGATCCGAAGTTCACCGCGCTTTCGGCGGATGACCAGAAGGCGATCGCAAAGAAGATTGAGAAGCTGCTTGCTTCCGAGGGCGTTGCATACGATATTAATGCGTATAAAGCGGCGCCCACAGGATTCCGCATCTGGTGCGGCCCGACGGTTGCTACCGCTGACGTTAAGCTTTGCGTTGAGTGGCTTGAGTGGGCGTATGAGCAAGTAAGCGGTCAGTAGTCTCGAATGAACTCCAGTCGCTCAAAGGCCGCCCGTTTCAGGGCGGCCTTTTTAATGACACATTACTGATTCCCGAGCACCCATAAGGGGGTTCAGAACTGCTCGTTTATGATGATGATCTCGTTGCGCTTCTGGCCGGTCGATACGATCTCGATCGGAGTATTGAGCAGTTCTTCGATCGCGCGGATATACTTCTGGGCATTCAGGGGGAGTTGATCGAACGAAGTGGCTCCGATCGTGTTTGATTTCCAGCCGGGCATCTCTTCGTACACCGGCTCGCATCCTGCAAGGACGTCGACGTCTTTGGGGAACTCCTTCAGAAACTCGCCGTTGTATTTATAGGCGACGCAAAACTTGATGGTATCAATCATATCAAGGATGTCGAGCTTTGTCAGGCCGATGCCGGTCAGCCCGTTTGCCCACACGGCATAGCGCAGACCGATGATGTCGAGCCAGCCGCAGCGGCGCGGCCGTCCGGTTGTCGCGCCGAACTCCCCTCCCCGCTTGCGGAGGTCTTCCCCAACGGCATCGTTCAGTTCGGTCGGGAAAGGGCCTTCCCCGACGCGTGTGGTATACGCCTTCACGATACCGAGAACCTTGTTGATTCTCGTCGGGCCGATACCCGCGCCGGTGCATGCCCCGCCCGCGATGGTATTGGACGATGTGACGTACGGGTAAGTGCCGTGGTCGATGTCGAGCAGCGTGCCCTGCGCGCCCTCAAGCAGTACGTTTTTCTGTGCGTCGATGTCCTGATTCACCATCGTCTGGGTGTCCTTGATGTACGGACGGAGGCGATCGGCGAACTTCATATAGTCCGCGAAGATGACCGCTTCATCGAGCTTTTGCGCTTTGTAGTACTTATCCATCAGGAAGTTGATCGGCTCAAGATTCTTCCGGAGTTTGTCGCGAAACACGTCCGGTTTCAAAAGGTCGATTGCCCGGATTCCCTGGCGCGAAACCTTGTCGGTGTAACAGGGGCCGATACCCCGGAGCGTGGTGCCTATTTTCTTGGATTTTTCCTGTTCCCGCTCAACGGCAGTGTGATAGGGCATGATGATATGCGCGTTTTGTGCGATTGCAAGACCTTCAGTGCTGATTTTTCTCGCTGCAAGCTTGTCAATTTCAGCAAGCAGAGCCCCAGGGTCGATTACAACACCGTTGCCGATGATGCATGATTTGCCTCCGTGCAGAATGCCGGACGGAATCAGGTGAAGAACATACTTGTCGTTGCCGACAACAACGGTATGGCCGGCGTTGTTGCCGCCCTGATACCGCACGATCGTGTCGGCCTTTTGCGTCAGGACATCGACGATCTTTCCTTTGCCTTCATCGCCCCACTGGGCGCCTACAATCACGACAATTGACATTTCATACCTCGTATAAAAGCCGGCGCTCCAGAAAGAGCCCCGGCGTTGCTGCGTATCCGGGCGGAGCCGGACAGCCGGAATCCGGCATCCCTATACCTATACAATAATCGCTTTGACCAGGAGAATGTTCGGCAATGCTCTGATTTGCTCCAGCACAGCTTCTGTTGCCGGGGAGTCGATGTTTACGATCGAAAGCGCCTTGCCGCCCGCGCTCTCCCTGCCGAAATGCATCCGGGCGATATTGATTCCAGCGTTGCCGAGCGTCGTTCCGATGTTGCCGATGACGCCGGGCATGTCGTTGTTCTGCATGACGAGCATCGGACCTTCCGGCAGAATTTCCACAGGGTATTTGTCGATTCTGACGATACGCGGATCCTTCTTGCTGAAGAGTGTGCCCTCAACAGACCGTTCTTTTGTCGCGGACTTCACCTTCAGCACTATCAGGGACTGAAAGTCGCCGGAGTCCTTGCTCTTCATTTCCTTGACCTCAATGCCGCGCTCCTTGGCGATGAACGGCGCATTCACGAAGTTGACTGTTTCAAGAAGGATCGGATTCAGCAATCCCTTGATCGCCGCAATCGTTATGGGCTGACAATTCAGGGCGGAGACATCGCCGCGGTATTCGACCGTCAGTTCTGTAATGCCGTCCTCGAAGAGCTGGCAGGTAAAGCTGCCCATGAGATCCGCAAGGTTGATCCACGGCTGCAGCGTCGCAACCTGATCCGCCGGAATCGACGGGAAGTTGACTGCGTTGCGGATGGTGCCGTAGACAAGATAATCGACAATCTGCTCGGCGACCGCAACCGCGACATTCTCCTGCGCTTCTTCGGTGGATGCGCCGAGGTGCGGAGTGCAGACGACGTTTTCGTGGCCGACAAGCGGATTGTCAACCGGCGGCTCAATCTCATAAACATCAAGAGCGGCCGCGCCGACCTGCCCGCTGTTCAGCGCATCAAGCAGATCTTTTTCATTGATGATGCCGCCGCGCGCGCAGTTGATTAATACAACCCCCTTCTTGCAGGTCCTGAGAGATTCCGCGTTAAATAGTCCCTTGGTCTCAGCGGTGAGCGGCGTGTGGACCGTGATGAAATCCGCGCGCTTCATGATTTCAGCAATCGCGCCTTTCGCGATGCCCATCTCCGTTGCCTTTTCCTGGCTCAGAAACGGATCATACGCGATGACGTTCATGCCGAGTCCCTGTGCGCGTTTTGCGACCTCGCCGCCGATTTTTCCCAGGCCGATGATGCCGAGGGTTTTATTGTAAAGCTCGATGCCCATGAACTTTTTCTTTTCCCACTTGCCTGCCGCCATTGAGGCATTTGCTTGGGCGATTTTACGAGCAGCGGCGAACATCATGGCAATGGCGTGCTCAGCTGTCGTGACGGTATTGCCGCCCGGCGTATTCATGACAACGATTCCCTTTTTCGACGCGGCAACCTTGTCCACGTTGTCGAGCCCTGACCCGGCGCGGCCGATAACCCTGAGGTTTGCGGCGGCATCAATAAGGTCAGCGGTCACCTTGGTGGCGCTGCGAATGACGAGGCCGGCATAGTCGCCGATAATCGACTTCAATTCTTCAGGCTTCAGGCCGGTCCTGACGTCGACTTCAAGCCCTGCATTCTTCAGGATCTCGACGCATCGGGACGAGATGTTGTCACTGATGAGTACTTTCTTCATAATAACTGTATTCTCCTTCACGGGAAACCCGCCGCAGTACCATCATGGATAGATCGGTCCCCTGCGGTCGGCGTTGCGGACACTTTATTTCATCAACAGTTCCTGCGTGAGCGCCCCTTCGATAAGGTCGATCAGGCATCTTTCCAGCAACGAGACCGGATGTTTCAGGAATTGTTGATTGCGGTTGTCTGATTGAATAGTCACGTAGGCAGACATTTGTCATCAATCAGCAATCACAACAAACCAGTTATTATCTATATAACTAATCAAGAAGCCTATTTTACAAGTACATATCATAATACAAAACGGATTCCTTTGAAAAGTCTCGGATAACCGGTTACAATAGCGCGAAAGGCAACCGATTAAATGTACGCTGGTTTGCAAATCAGTGTTGGACCGCATTTTTCAACATACGTAACGATTCGTTTTCTATGGAAAATTAATTCTTCCATAGTTCGATTTTTGAGGTATCATTTTTTAAGCGTTTAAGGAGCGTTTCCATGGACCATCAAAAACTGCTGGCCGCATTGCCGTCTGTTGATGAAGTTCTGAAGTCCGCGGAAGGAACATATTGGATCAGCCGCTATGCGCGCCGGTATGTGCTGCAGGGCATCCGCGACGTGCTCCAGCGGGAGCGTGATCATATCCGCTCCGGTGTCCGCTCTATGGTCGATCTGGCGGCGCTGCAATCAGAGATGGAGACCCGCATTAAAAAGCTCTGCGCATACAGCCTTCAGCCGGCTATCAATGCGACGGGAGTTGTCATTCATACGAACCTCGGCCGCTCGGTTCTTTCAGAGGCTGTTTTACGCCATGTATCAGAGATTGCATCCGGCTATTCCAATCTGGAGTACGATCTCGAGCAGGGCAGGCGCGGCAAGCGGTACAGCCATGTGCAGCGCCTGATCAACGACATTACGGGTGCTGAGGCGAGTCTTATCGTGAATAATAATGCGGCTGCGGTTTTCGTCTGCCTCCTCGCCCTCGCAAAGGGCAGGGAGGTTATTGTCTCCCGCGGCGAACTGGTCGAAATCGGAGGGTCATTCCGCGTTCCCGATGTGATGAGCAACAGCGGCGCTCTTCTGCGCGAGGTCGGCACGACGAACAAGACGCATGTGTATGACTATGAGCGCGCCATCAACGAAAACACCGCGCTTCTGATGAAAGTCCATCAATCCAATTTCCGCATGGTCGGCTTTACGGAAACCCCGTCGATTGAACGTCTGGCCGCGCTCGGAAAAAAGCATACGATACCGGTTATGTTCGACCTTGGAAGCGGCAGCCTGATTGACATGAGGCCGTATGGCATCCACATCGAACCGACCGTCCAGGAAATTCTCAAGTCCGGGGCCGACCTCGTCACATTCAGCGGCGACAAACTGCTGGGCGGCCCGCAGGGCGGGATTATCGTTGGGAAGAAGGAACTCATTGATATTATAGCAAAAAATCAGCTTATGCGTGCCGTGAGGGTCGACAAGATGACGCTTGCGGCGTTTGAGGCGACGCTTCATCTATATCTTGACGAAGAGCGGGCAAAGCGTGAGATACCGACGCTTCGCATGCTCTTCATGAAGCCCGCTGAGATTAGGAAGCGTGCGCAGAAGATAGCCGCACGCCTGAAGAAGGCTGTCCCGGCTGGAGAAGCCGATATACGAATAGTGAAGGATGCCTCCCAATCGGGCGGCGGAGCCCTTTCCGAGATCCTTTTGGATACGTATGCTGTTGCCATTCGCCCGGCAATTCTGACCGTCAATGCGCTTGAGGCCAAGCTCCGCAATCAGAGCCCGCCCGTTATCGCGCGCATCAAGGACGATGCGCTGCTGTTTGATGCGCGGACGGTGCTGGATAATGATGTTGTTTCGCTTGCCGACGGCGTTGCGGCTGCGATCGGAAAATCATAGCGGTGGCGGGGCAATCTTTGTGAAAGGATGGTTCATGAGGGAGCGCGAAAATGACTGTCAGGCTATCATTCTGACGGCTCTTTTTTTATAGGCGCATCGTCATTCTGCTGAGCAATATGAACATACGGGAACAGACAGAAGCGATTGAGCGCCGGATACTGCATCCCCATGCGTGCCTGAGCAGCCGGAGCCGTGGGAGAGCCAGGGCGGACAGTGAAGACGACATCCGAACCTGCTTTCAGCGCGACCGCGACCGCATCATTCATTGCAAAGCATTCCGTCGCCTCAAGCAGAAGACTCAGGTTTTTCTTGCGCCCAGGGGCGACCACTACCGCACGCGCCTGACGCATGTCCTCGAAGTTTCCCAGATAGCCCGCACCATAGCGCGGGCGCTTCGGCTGAATGAAGATCTCACAGAGGCGATTGCTCTCGGCCACGACCTCGGCCATACGCCTTTCGGTCATGCGGGCGAGGAGGTGCTCAATGAGTTGCACCCCGGCGGGTTCGACCATTATAAGCAGAGTCTTCGCGTGGTTGACGCGCTCGAAAAGGAGGGCGAGGGGCTGAACCTCACGCACGAAGTGCGCGACGGAATTCTCAAGCACTCAAAGGGCAGGGGCATGATTATCCCGGAGGCGGAAAAGGAGCGGCCGGCAACGCTGGAAGGACAGGCGGTCCGCATTGCCGATATTGTTGCCTACCTGAATCACGACTTTGATGACGCGGTTCGCGCCGGGGTGGTTCAGCGCTCCGACGTGCCGGGAGAGATATCAAATGTCATTGGCGATGCTTATGCAAAGCGCATCGATTCGATGGTGCGCGACGTAATCCATGCTTCACTCGCGAGAAACCTCACCGCTGTTGTGCTGAGCGAAGAGATGGGAAACGCGGTTTATGGACTCCGCGACTTCATGTATCGTGCCGTATACGAAAATCCGGCAGTTCGAACCGAGCTCGAAAAGGCCAAAGGCATCCTCCGTTCACTCTACGCCCATTATCTGGAGCACCCGGAAGAGGCTTTCAGGGATGTTCCGATCTCCCGCGACACTGAAAAACATCGACTCATCTGCGACTTTATCGCCGGCATGACAGATAGGTTTGCGCTGATGACCTACGAGAAGCTCTTCTTTCCGCAGCAGTGGAAGGTAATCTAATGCCGGATCGTAAGTGCGGAGACGTTGGCTGATTTATTGTGGCTTCGCGCGCCGCGGGCTTTTTGTTCCACGTGGAACATTTTTATGCCATAAACGGCATGACAAATTGATATAATTGAAAGCATTTATATGCTTCAGAGGGAGGCCTTGATGAAGTTGATAAAAATCATGCCCTGTCTTGACATGAAAGACGGGAGGATCGTCAAAGGAATAAACTTTATCAATTTACGAGATGCCGGCGATCCGGTCGAAAACGCGGCTTTTTATGAACAGGAAGGGGCCGATGAATTGGCCATGCTGGATATCGCGGCAACACTGGAAAACCGGAAAACGCGATTGCAATGGGTAAAGAACGTCTCATCGGTTATCGCCATCCCCCTGACCGTCGGCGGCGGTATCGCCTCCCTGGAAGACATTGATCTCGTGTTCGAGGCGGGAGCTGATAAGGTATCGATGAACAGCGCCGCCGTCAGGAACCCCGACATCGTGAAGCTCGCAGCGAAAGCGCATGGCTCTGAAAGAATAACGATTGCTGTTGATGCCAGAAGAAACAAGCAGATGCCCTCCGGCTTTGAATTGGTTGTCTCGGGGGGAACCAAGCCTGTAGGCAAAGACGCGATTGCATGGGCAAAACAATGTCAGGATTTGGGAGCCGGCGTAATCCTGCCGACCAGCATGGATGGCGACGGAACCCAGGCAGGATACGACCTGGAGTTCACGAGAGCCGTCTCCGATGCTGTTGATCTCCCGGTAGTAGCTTCTGGGGGCGCGGGAAAGCTGGAGCATTTCTACGAGGCCGCTACGAAAGGAGGCGCGGAGATACTTTTGGCTGCCTCTGTTTTTCATTACCGCACCATCAGCATCAGGGAAGTCAAAGAATATTTAAAGCAAAAAGGCTTGCTGGTCAATCTATAACAAATGGGCCATTCGCCGGATTAAAGACCGCACAATGCAGGGCATGGCATGGGTGAGGCGGCTTTATTCGGTGACCGAAGGCATGTGACCGCCGCCCACCTCGGCGAGAGGCTCGGGATGCCGCTCGACAATGAGCAGATCCTCATGCTCTGCCTTGCCGAATGACAATTCCGGGATTATTTTGCTGCCTGAACCCGACTCCCAAGACCCTGCCGTCATTGTGCACAGGATAAGCAAGAATTGCGCGCATTTTTCATCGCTTCTCTTCTGACAAGCCGGCTGGCATTGGACCCTCAGACAACCACTCGGTTGCCTTGCTGACGGGAGAAGAAAAAAAGCCCGGAGACAGGTATTCATGCCGCTTCAGGTAATTGTGTTCGCCAAATTCCAGCAACAGCACTGTGGTCTTGCCGACTGCCACTATTTCTCCCTTCCCGTAACCGCCAACGACTAAATATCCCTGAGTACGCGTCCAGGTATAAAGAAAAACGCTCTGATTTTTGAATGTTGCGTCAGGCTCACCCAGGAGCAGCAAAACTTCTCCGCGAGTTGTAGTGCCGGCCCGAAATCCCCGGGTTGTTTCTTCATCAATCATTCCGCGCCCGGACAGAAGACTGTGTTGAGGTGTCGGGATATAAAGGCAACCTGACAGTGCTGCCGCCAGTGCGCTCCAAACAAGAAAAGACGCGAGCTTCATGGCTGTATACGGACAAGAGAATGTTTTTTCAGACCATCGACAGCATCAAAGACAAGAACTAAATGATATTCGACAATCCCGGCGATGATCTCTTTTTCATATTTGTCCTTGTTTGCTTCGGTAATGACGAGCAAGGCACCCTCCTTGTCCAAACGTTCAAAGCGTTTGTCAGCAAGAAGCTTTTCAATTCTGCCGTACGCTTGATATTTATCCAAACAAGATGCTTTAAACTGAGTGTCGCTCAGTCCATTTTTCCACTCATTTATCATAATCCGATAGGTGACAATCCTGCCTCCCTCAAAAGAGCGGGAAGGCAAGCCAACTTTTTCGTGAATCTGGTAACGTGTACTCTTGTTCTCTTCGAGGGCGGGAAGCCAGCGAGAGTACATATAGGATTCCGAGAAGTAGTTGTCATAAGTTACTGTTTGGCAGCCGCTGAGAAACAATACCGGAACCAGGAGGATCAGCAAACAGTATTGCTTCACCTGATTAAATCCTTTGTTCCGACAAGACTATGCTTCTCAAGGACATTGTCTATGCGAAAAACAAGCACAAGGCTGCACACTGAGGCAGTTGAGCCGCCGCGAAGCGGTCGGTTTCGAACTCCTGGTTCTTCGCCCGAGCGGAGCGAGGGTGACAGGAGTTCCGGCTCAACTGCCTCATTCTTCCCCGAGCGGAGCGAGGGGAAGAATAAAGGATTACGTGAATAGAGTCGGGGATCTGCGACGTTCAGCGCAAACTGCCGCGGCAAAACATGCAATTTGTCTTCGTTGTCGATGACGAGTATATACGTGAAAATGCGTTCCCCTTCAAATATACCCGTCGGTTCTCCAAGCCTGAGAATTACGTCCTCACGAGTTGTTTTTCCATCAACAAGAAAATAAAGCTTTGCGAAGTAGTCACTTTTTTCTATCGTCCTGACGCTTGGTGTTGCACAGCCGCCAAGAAACATCACTAAAATGGAAAAGGCAATGCAAAACTGTAGGAGCATCCGTGTATCCCTTCGTTAACATTTTTGCATTTTGCTGGCCACTCTTATCAACAGCCTATGATTCGGAACATTTGTTAATTTAACTATATCACCTGATCGGTTTATTTTCAATGCCCTGAAAATCCTTGGGATGAGAAGCGATTTTTAGAGAGTTCGCTTTGCATGAAGGCTGCGTAACCTGCCGTTTTGGCTTGTTTTTTAAGATAAGAGGTGAAAGCCTAAAAAACCGACCGGGGGACGTTAAGAAAAATATCACTTCTGCTGTCGGTATGCTGCCCTGTTCCACGTGGAACACTGCCGCCGCGCGGTTAATTTCTTCCTGAAAAGCGCTCCCGGAGCGGCAGTTCTTACCCCCTCTGACAACTTCCCCTGCCGATATGCTTTCAGCCAGTTCTGCAATGTATTCTCCGACACGGTCAATCGACGGCTTACTTCTCGTGTCGATAATTTCCCTTCCACTATCAGTTTCACCGCTTCCAGCCGGAATTCCTTCGTGTATCGCCCCTCGCGGGTTTCGCTCCATTGTTCCACCTTCGTCTCGTATGTTACCCGAGACTTTGGGGTCCATTCTTTTCAGCTTACCTCACGCGCAGGAGGTATGTGAATGCCCCATGCCGACAGAGGCGGTTTCGAACGTTGACCCGGCTGACAGCGCGTCAGCGCTCCCGCTGAAACACAAGCACTCCCTTTTCCCAAACCTGCCTGTTCTTCAGGCTTCCATTGGACGCGTAGTGGAGCCAGGATCCGTGGGGTTTCCCGTCATGGAACTGACCGACGATGGCGATTTTCCCATTGTCATGCCAAGCTTTGAACGGGCCGATCTGCTTTCCGCGATCAAAGCGGCTCTCGGAAGCCCGGACACCGTTTGTGTGCCAGTCGACCCATGGCCCGTGCTTGACGACACCAATGAATTCTCCTTCTTCGACTTTATTTCCGGATGCGTCCCACGCCAAGAACGCGATTTTTCCGCCGCCTGCGGGGCAGGCGCGGGCCTTTGCATAGGGGGAGGCCGGCTGATTGTAGGATGCGCAGGAGCACCCTTCGGTATAATCGCACCGCATCGGCTCAGCGCGCAGAATCACGCGGAGAGCCGTGTCGGCAGGGTCAGCAGCGGAATGCGCCGGCAGGCAGATGAGTAATGTGATGAGGCATGCCGTTGCGATGGTTGTCAATGAGAGCATATCAGCATGGTGCTAGGCATTTCGCAATCGCTCTTTTGCCCTGATGAGATTCGTAATGGTTTCGTTCACCGGCGTGGGCACGGCCTTCTCCCTGCCGAGGCGGACGATAGCGCCTGTCAGGGCGTCGATCTCAAGCTTCTTGCCTGCCTTCAGATCATGGTAGGTCGATGGGAAGTGCTGGCGGGTGGGCGGCACGAGCCTTTCGTAGAAGTGTTTGATGTATTCATCGGCACTGCTCCATCGCAACGTGATATGATGGGCTTTGGCTACGTCAAAGATCTCCCTGATCATAGCGTTCATGACCTGCCTGATGCCTTCGTCATCGGCAAGTCTGCCATAGCTGCATTCAAGCATGGCTCCGAGGGGATTGAGGGCGCAGTTGTAGAGAATCTTGTCCCAGAGGATGCCGTATACGTCAGGCGAGTGAGCTGCCGGAATTCCGGCATCATTTATTGCTTCCGCCACCTTGATAATCGTGCCTTCAGGGACAGCCCCCTCAGGCTGTCCAATCCGCACGGCATCGGCAATGCCGGTAACTTCCGACCGTCCGACTCCGACCACCTTCGCGCCGAAAATAATGCGCGCAAGGAGGGCGTGCTCTTTCCCGACGATACGGACAACAGTTTCATAGTTGCCGTACCCGTTCTGCGCTGCCATGACCAGCGTCTGTGCGCCGACAAGCGCAGCGATGGAATGCACGGTGCTTTCAGTATCAAACGACTTAACCGTCAGGATGATGAGGTCGGGCTTCTCATGAGTCAGCGGCTGAATGTCGGCATAGATGCCGTCAAGCAATGCCTCGTGGTCTCCCCATATCCCGGACAGGTGCAACATTTCCCCTGCAAGAGCCGGCAGATACTTTTCCTTGGTAAGTCCATGCACGCGGTGACCGGCTTTCTTCAGGAGTGTCGCAAACGCAATTCCGAGGGCGCCGAGCCCGACAACGAGAATGTGCATAATACTCCGAATCCTTTCGCCCGACGCCTGTCAGTCAGCAGCAGGCAGAGCCGTTCCCGAAAAACGCCGGTGCGCCTGATAGCTCATGCCTTGCCGCCAACAAGCCCCGGCAAGCATCATAACATATTGATTAATAATGGTCTTGTTGCTTGCCATTGACGCCGGCTCAAGCGATTTTTTTCAGAACGCGCTCTTTCAGCGTCTCTTTCGGCAGGCCGCCAACAATGCGATCGACTTCCTTCCCCGCCTTGTAAACCACAATAGTGGGCGTTCCGGTAACGTTGCACTGAACAGCGGTGGGCGTATGCTCATCACAGTTCAGCTTTGCAGCCCGGACCTGCGCAGAAAGCTCCCTGGCGAGCTCCTCGTATGCTGGAGAAAACGCCTTGCAGTGACCGCACCAGGGCGCCCAGAAATATACCAGTATGCTTCCCTGAAAGTCTGTTACTTCCGTCGAAAAAGACGTGCTCGTCAGCTCAATCATTTCAGTTGCCACAACGCCTCCTTGCCTTACGGGTTTTTCTCTTTGAGGCTACCATAACGGAAAGGGGAAGGCAAATCCGGCACAATAAATACAGCAGCAATACGTCTCTCCGCGTTGTTTCCACTTGGCATGCTATAATGACAAAAACGCTCGTGGAGGGTCGCATGAAACTGCCGGAATATGTGACAAAAGCTGAAGTGCAGCGCGTCTGCGCTGAGCTTGGAATTTCTGACTGGACCAGAAAAAAGAAGGCGGAAGTTTCGCTGGATGAGGCAAAAAAAGTTTTTGCCCATGTGCCGAAAAAGGGGCTGGATGTCACGCTGGAGGATTTCTGTGCAGGCCTCGCGGTTGAGCTTGAGCACGGAATCGTCTTCAAGCAATACAATGTAACCAATAATCACCCGATTCTTACCGGCATGATAGTTATGGCCCATTTTATGGAGTCGCTTGATTATTACAAGCTGCTTGAGGTTGCCGAGCTTGAGGGCGACCTGGTCAAGGCTATCGCTGCTGGAGACATGGCCAAGACAAAATCGAAGTATGCCAGGATGACGCGTGCGCGCATTGAGCTGAGCGAAGCCGAAGCCAAACGCATTGCGTAACCCCAAAGTGGTCATGAGCCGCAAATACTATCGCGCATTGTGAGGCTGGACATGGGGGCGGCGGTCGGTCGGCTTTATCCGGCTGCGAAGCGCCTAAAATTAGGTGCGTGACCTCCGGATGCTTTGGAGGGCGGTGCCGCATGCCGCCCGGGAATGAGCGGAACCTCATGTTTTTCCTTGCGGAATGCCTATTTCGGGATAATAACAATCCCGGATTCACAACGGTAAACCACCACCCAATCATTTTTTGTCTGTCCCCTTCACGCATGCGCGCGCCGCAGGAAGTCATTTAACCCCATTTGCGAAGGCGGCCGCTATGCGATCAGCACAAAAAGGACTATGCGTGAGCTGAACTCTCTGCAATGGGGGGGGTGCTGTATGGGAAAAATGGTGTTTGTCGTTGACCTTGGGCATTTCAAGGATTACCGCTTCTCAAAAACCGAACAGGCAACTCCGCATCTGGAACTGATCGACAGTTTCGACATCATGACCGCGCGCACCAAAATGTCGGAAAAGGTATCGGTCGGTCCCGGCAGGTTCGGGGGCAATCGCGGCGGCAGGTGGTCATTGAAAGCATGCGGCGAGGCGCATGACTGAGGAGCAAAAGCAGCAGATCAAGACGCTCGGACAGGCTATCTCCGCGTTGTTGCATCAGGAGAATGCTGACAGCCGGTGTCTGGCGGCAGAGCGTTCGATTCTCAAGCAGCTCATCGAGTCGCTTGAGCAGGACGTGCTGGCAAAGCTGCGCAAACAGATGGCGGCAAATCTGACGAAGGCAGGCAAAAGTGAAATCATAAAGCGCTTCACAGGGAAAGATTAGCCCCGATTATCCCGCTCCTGTCATTCTGCGACGCGGGACAAAGTTAGGGGTTCCTCCCTGAACTCCTTTTCCCTTTATGATTGAATACTGTTGCGCCCTTCGTCCCACTGCATTGGCGAAAGCCGGGTCAGAGCGTAACATCCTCGGCAATGCCGTTTCTCTCTTTCAGCAACCGCTCAATCTTGCTCCAGTCCACCATCTCCGCAACCCCGGCCTCCTGAAGCTTCATAACCGTTTCTGAGCGGATGTTTTTCAATTTCCCGTATGCATCCCCGTTTATTTCGATAAAAATCCGGTTGGTGTCCGAGCGAAATACCTTGACCGGCATATAGATAATTTCGCCGGGCGTATTCTTTTTCACCTCGGGATAAAGTTTTGCCATATGGTCCGGATGAACGCGGATGCAGCCATGGCTCACAAAGCGGCTGATTGACGCAGGCTTATTGGTTTCATGCAACAGAATGCCGGGAATTGAGGTCATAATCGCGTGCCTGCCGAGCGGATTGTCCGGACCCGGCGGAACCGAAACGAGGACTTCCTTGCCTTCTATTGCCATCTCTTCCTGAATTGACGGCGGAACAAACCACGTCGGGTCTTTTTGCTTCGCGGTAACGATAAATTTTCCGGTCGGCGTGCGCCAATCGAAACCTTTTGCCTTGCGGGACAGCCCGAGCGCCACCGGGAACATCCCGGCGAGACGCTTCTCCTTGAAAAGATAGAGGCGTCGCTCGGGAATATTGATGATGATGCCTTCATCAATGGCAACCGGGATTATTTTGCGGTCAAAGACCTTCAGCGTCTGGCCGACGGCAAGGCGTTTTTTCGGATCAAGCCCGTTCGCGTCGATAAGCCGCTTTGCCGGAACCCCGAGCTTTGCCGCTATGCGTTCAAGGGTGTCCCCTTTCTCCACCGCATACTCGGATTCTCCGCCGATGATGGCGGCCTGAACAGGGCTGCCGATCCCGATGATGATAATCGCTGAAAAGAAGATGAAATACCACATATGTTTAATACTATCGTGAATATCTCCCAGCACGCAAGAACCGCCGGCTGTCACCGGCGCAAAAAGTGCCTTCAATTGAGCAGAAGCGGGTATAATGAAAATACTCATGAGCATCCAGTCTTTTGATACAGCGCTTTTCCACTTCATCAATCAGGGACTCGCGAATCAGTTCTTCGACGCGATCATGCCATTCATCACGACGCGAGGCTCTCTGCTATTCGCGCCTTATGCCGCCTACCTTCTGCTGAAAGCATCCTCTGAAGATCGAAAAAAGCTTGTGCCTGTTGTTTTTATCGCGTTTTTCTCTGCCATTGCCGCTGTTCTGCTCGGTGATTGGCTTGGATCCGAGATTAAGAAACTGATAGCGCGGGTGCGGCCATGCAATGCGCTTGAGGGCGTTCATCTGCTGGTTGGCTGCACCAAATCAAACTCCATGCCGTCCAATCATGCCGTCAACTCCTTTGCCGCTGCCGTTGTCCTCTTTTGCTTTACGAGAGATTTCATCAAGGGACCGGTCAGGTGGTATCCGCTAGCTCTTGCGGCCGTAATCGCTTTTTCACGCCCCTACGTCGGCGTTCATTATCCGTCCGACGTTCTTGTCGGAGCGCTTGTCGGCTCCTCTGTCGGCTATGCGCTTTTTCTCATCTGCGGCGCATGCCGGCGGCAGTATGCGACGCATCCGCACGAGACGACGCTCGCCTGCGCTCTCGCCGTGCTCACCATCGTGCGCATTTTTTATGTCCTGCGGGGTCCGCTCGACCTGAGTCCGGACGAGGCCCATTACTGGGAGTGGGCGCGGCGGCTCGATCTGAGTTACTACTCCAAGGGTCCTGTCATTGCATATCTGATCGCGGCCGGCACCTGGCTTTTCGGCGACACCGTCTGGGGCGTCCGTTGTTTTGCGCCGCTCTTTTCACTTCTGGGCAGCATTGTTCTCTACTCCCTGGTTGTACGCATGTATGCGCCCCTTGATGGAGAACATGCGTCCTCACCGACGCGTGCCCGCGACATCGCGCTCGGCGCGGCGCTGCTTGTGCAGATTCTGCCGATGTTCGCGCCGTTCGGCATTCTTCTGACGATCGACTCTCCGTTTCTCTTTTTCTGGATACTGGCGCTTTTCTGTTTCTGGCGCGCGGTGGAGGTGCCTTCCGGCTCGAATCCGCTTGCCTCGTGGCTGATTGCCGGAGCGGTTATCGGCATCGGTCTCCTGACGAAATACACGATGGCGTTTTTCATTGCGAGCGCTTTTCTCTTTCTGCTCTTCACGAAAAAACGGGCTCTGCTTCTTACGCCATACCCTTACGCGGCTCTCCTGGTGAGCCTGATTGTCTTCAGCCCGGTTGTGCTCTGGAATATGCAGCACGACTGGGTAACGGTTCGCCATACCGCGGGACAGGCGCATGTCGCCGCTGGCCTGCAGGTATCGCTGAAAACGTTCGGGGAGTTTCTGGCGTCCCAGATTGGCATAGTGACGCCGGTGCTTTTCGCCCTGATGTTCACAGCCCTTTTCCGGCGTCGAATGACGGCTGAAGACCTCCGGCCGCAGTTTCTTTTCTGGTTTGCCGTGCCGATACTGGCTTTCTTTCTGCTCAAAAGCGTGCAGGGCAAAGTCCAGCCGAACTGGGCCATGACCGGCTACGTTACCGCGCTGGTTGCGGTCTGCGGCCGTTACTGGTTCTGGCTCGGCCGTTCAGCGGACGTAAGTTTCGGGAAGCGGCGGCTTCTTGTCGTCGGCGCGCTTCTGGCGCTTGCCCTGACCGTTTTTGCCCATGTTGTTCCCGCAACCGGCTGGCTGCCGGTGAAGATGGACCCTTCGCAACGGCTGCGCGGGTGGAAACAGATCGGCGCGGAGGTCGGCGTGCTTCATGCGGATCTTGCCCGGCGCGGCGCGGTATTCATCTTCTCTGACAGCTACCAGGTTGCGAGCGAGCTGGCCTTTTATGTGCCGGGCCGGCCGGTCACCTACTGCATTAACAACGGCCGTCGCATGAATCAGTATGATTTCTGGCCCGGCATGAATGAAGCAGCTCAGCGGACGCGCATGGGCGGAGAAGTCAACGGCATTTATGTGAATTCAGGAGCCGGGGAGGCTCCTGAGCAGGTTCTCAGGGCATTTCAGCGCGTTGAGAAAAAAATCGTTACGGTATATGATAAAGGTCGGACGCTCCGGCACTACGGGGTCTTTCTCTGCTACGGGTTCATGGGACTGGCGCAGGAGCCGCCCAAAACCTACTAATACCATACGAGGACATGCATGACAGTAACGGTTGTCATCCCGCTGTTGAATGAAGAAGAAAATGTTACGATTCTGTACGAGCGTCTTCACCGATCGCTCGAAAAGCTCGCTGCGGAATATGAAATCATATTTGTCGATGACGGCAGCACCGATCGCACGCTTGCCTTGCTGGAAGACATCCAGAAGAACGATCGCAATGTCGTCATTTTAAGCCTCCGCCGGAATTTCGGCCAGACGGCGGCTTTTGCCGCGGGATTTGATTTCGCGCGGGGTGATGTCGTCATAACCATGGACGGCGACCTGCAGAACGACCCGGACGACATCCAAAAAATGCTCGACGCGATCGCTGATGTTGACCTGGTCAGCGGCTGGCGGAAGAATCGTCAGGATGCCTTCCTCTCGCGCCGGCTGCCGTCGAAAATCGCGAACTGGCTGATCAGCCGCGTCACCGGCGTGCGGCTGCACGACTACGGCTGCTCCCTCAAGGCATACCGGCGCGATGTGGTAAAAAACCTTCGCCTCTATGGAGAAATGCATCGGTTCATTCCTGCTGTCGCCAGCTGGTACGGCGTCAGAATCCGGGAAATCGAGACGATGCACCATCCGCGTCTACACGGGAAGTCAAAATACGGGATCGGACGCACCGTCAAGGTCCTGCTCGACCTTATCACCGTCAAATTCCTCCAGAGCTTCTCGACCAAGCCCATACAGTTTTTCGGGCCTATCGGCGTGCTGTTCGCTGTTCTCGGTTCCGCCATCTGCGCGTATCTTGCGATGGAGAAGCTGTTCTTCGGGATATCAATCGGCGGCCGCCCGCTGCTCATGCTCGGCGTGCTTCTGATTATCGTCGGCGTGCAGTTCATCGGACTCGGCCTGCTCGGTGAAATGATCGTCCGCGTGTATCACGAAAGCCAGAAAAAGCCTATCTACACCCTCAAGAAAATCCTCGGCCCGGGTGCATAGCGTCGTCAAAAAAATCCTGCTGATCGGTCTCAAGCTGTGCGTCAGTGGCGTTCTGATGTGGCTTCTTCTTACCAGAACGAGCGGCGAAGCCCTGCTGGAGTCGGTTCGCCAGGTTCAGCCCGCTGCGTTCGCCGGAGCGATAGCGTGTTATTTTGCCGCCGTTGTGCTCTCCTGTATCCGCTGGCGCATGCTCATCCCGTTCCACATAAGACTCAGGCGGCTCTTCAGTCTCTACATGGTCGGATCGTTTTTCAACATCTGCCTGCCGGGACTGGTCGGCGGCGACGCGGTCAAGGCATTCTATCTTGCCTCCGATCTCAGGGACGAAAAGGCCTGCCCGCCAAAGGCCGGCCGGGTCGGCGACGCCCTGCAGCACAGCACCGCGCCGTACAGCGTTGCTTTCGCCTCCGTTTTTATGGACAGGTATGTCGGCCTTTCGGGTCTGCTCGCACTCGGCCTGCTCGCGTATCCGTTCGGCCGGGAGGCTCTTGTTTCGCTCTCTCTGGTCTGGGCATTCCCCGTCATCTTTTTGGGCTTCCTGACGCTGAGCGTGGCGCTGATGTTTTTTCGCCTCCCCGGAAAGCTCCGCTTTCTGGTGACCCTTTCGGATTATTTTCATCTGTATCGTTCGGACCGCGTACTGCTGGCGAAGACCTTCCTATACTCCCTCGGTGTCCAGTTGCTGGGTTTTGGCGCGGTCTATTGGCTTGCCCACGGTCTCGGCCTGACCATATCGCTTCTGCATATAGCCGTTTTTCTGCCGCTGATAATCCTGCTCACCCTGCTGCCTGTTTCGATCTCAGGCCTCGGGGTGCGCGAGGGCGCGTTCGTCTTTTTTTTCGGCGCATTGGGCCTTCCGCCTGAAAAGGCGCTGGCGCTCTCGCTGCTCTGGTTTCTGTCGACAGTTGCGGCAGGGTTGTGGGGACTGATCGAATATTTACGCGTACGCGCGGCTTTTCGCGGCAAGAAAAAAGAGCAGCCGCTTTAGATCCCGCAGATTGTCGGGGAACTCCTGCTGCTCAAAAAACTCGTAAAGACCGAGCAGCATCACCTCATCATGCAGGCCCAGCTCATATTTGTCAATGACGCCCTCCGCGATAAACGGAATATCTTCCCTCCGCTCCCTGAGCGGCGGAACGCAGATCGGATGCGGCGCAAGCTGCAACGCGAGCGCGGAAGAAAAGCGGCCGGCGGCGGCTTCTTCAAGAATGTTCGTGCGGGTTGAAAGCAGCAGCTTCACATCAAAGACAATCGCGGTTGTCCCGCCGATCGCGAAAAAGGACCTCTCCCTGAGCACGTCCGCCAGTTTCTCCTGCAGCGCCATCGGCATGCGGTCGATGTCTTTCAGCAGAAGCGTCCCTCCATTTGCCAGAAACAGAAGGCCTTTCTGCTTGTCGAGCCCCAGGAAGCCGCCTTTTGCGCCAAACAGCTCAAGCTCGATCGTTTCCTCATCCATGGTGCCGCAATGGAGAGAAAGAAACGGCTTGTCCTTCCGGGGGTTGTCTGGGCGTTCCTGCAGGGCTGCGGCCAGAAGGCGCTTGCCGACATGCGGTTCTCCATAAAGAAGAACGCAGCGGTCTGCGGCATTCGCGGCATAGGCAGCCTCAAGCTCCTTGTCGAATGCTTTATTGTTGGTCGCGAAGATATATGCCGGGTACTGGTATGTCTGCGCCTCGACCAGGTATTTGAGCGCGACGTCATCAACCCGGAACTCCGTGCAGAGCGATTCAACCTTGGAGACAACATCGGCAAGAAGCTCTTCCGACGCGCTTTCCGAAAGCTTGAAGTGGCGCTTGCTCAGTTCCTGATACCGCTCGCGCGCCTCCACGACCAGCGGAAACAGCAGCGACTGGGCGCCCGCCTCCGCAACATCCCGCAACTGGAAAAGCTGCAACGTTTTATAGCTGATTGAAAGGCGTCCCGCCTGGTCAAAGCGCTCGCGGCGACCTTCCGGCCCGAACATGACGCCCATGAGGGTGACGACATCGCGGTAGATCTTCGGCGCGACAACCTGCATTTTCAGTTGCTCCAGATGGTCTGTTCCGAGAATGCGCTGTTCAATGTAAATGCGATCTTCCATGGGTATGCGGAGCAGAAAATCGAGAATCTTCGGATACTGCAGATTCTGGCCGAGCAGCGTCAGCATACCGATCACCGGCAGGGTGCTGGAGAAATACGCCTCCTCCTCGTCGCCGATCCCGGCATGATCGTTGATGTGCGCCGCTATCTCTCCGCTCAGTACCGTATAGAGCCAGAGCAGCATGTATTTCTCGTCAAGGTAGTGATCATGACTCAGGATGGTGCGCTCGAGCATATCCGTGCCGATCATTGCTATCGCCTGAGAGATGGTCGTAACTTCCCCGCCTCGCTCCGAGATGTTCAGCGCGGACAGTGTCGAGAAATAGAGGCCCGGATCGTATCGAATCAGATCGGCGATTTTCTTGACAGAAACGCTGTCGCTGGCAACAAAAGCGCGAAGGAGGGCAATGGTGTGCTGGAAAACTGGCGTTACCATTAGTGCTATAATAATCAATTCATGTTCAAAGAGCAAGACTTTGATATTGTGGTAATCGGAGCCGGACATGCCGGCTGTGAGGCGGCTCTCGCCGCCTCCCGCATGGGTTTTGAGACCTGCCTGTTCACGATCAATCTCGACACCATCGCCCAGCTTTCGTGCAATCCCGCCATCGGCGGGCTTGCGAAAGGGCACCTCGTGCGCGAAATTGACGCGCTCGGCGGCGAAATGGCCCTCACCACCGACCGCTCCGGCATCCAGTTCCGCATGCTCAATCTCTCAAAAGGCCCTGCTGTCTGGGCCCTGCGCGCGCAGGCCGACCGCGTGCTGTACCGGTCGATTATGAAGCAGGTGCTTGAAGAGCAGCAGCGGCTGCAGATCAAGCAGGCAATGGTCGAACGCATTGAGGTGAAGGAAGGCCGCGTGCAGGGCGTTGTCACATCGCTCGGCGTGCTGTACGGAGCCCGAGCGGTCATCGTTACGACCGGCACTTTTTTAAAAGGGCTCATTCACATCGGCATGGAAAGTTATCCGGCAGGCCGCGCGGGCGAATTTCCCTCCATCACGCTTTCCGACTGCCTGCGCGATCTTGGCTTCAATCTCGGCCGATTGAAGACCGGCACCCCGCCGCGCATCGACGCCAAAAGCATCGATTTCAGCCGTCTTCAGCCGCAGTATGGCGACGAGCCGCCGGTGCCGTTTTCGTATCGTACGGAGACTATCGCAAATCCCCAGCTTCCGTGCTATATCACCTATACCAATCAGAAAACGCACGACGTCATCCGGCGCAACCTTGACCGATCGCCTTTGTATGGCGGCAGAATCAGCGGTGTAGGGCCGCGCTACTGCCCATCCATTGAGGACAAGGTTATCCGCTTTGCGGAAAAAGATCGTCACCAGATATTCCTGGAGCCGGAAGGGCTCCGGACCAGTGAATACTACGCGAACGGCATCTCCACGAGTCTGCCCTATGACGTGCAGCTTGCCCTTGTGCGGAGCATTGAAGGCCTGGAAGAGGCTGAATTGATGAGGCCGGCATATGCGATCGAATACGATTATGTGCCGCCGACCCAGATCCGCCATAGTCTTGAAACCAAGGCCATAGCGGGCTTGTACTTTGCCGGGCAGATTAACGGCACCTCCGGCTATGAGGAGGCAGGCGCTCAGGGATTGATGGCCGGCATCAACGCGGCACTGCAGCTCAGAGAGCAGGAACCACTCATCCTGCGGCGCGACGAGGCATACATCGGCGTTCTGATTGACGATCTGGTGACAAAAGGCACCAGCGAGCCTTACCGCATGTTCACCTCGCGTGCCGAGTACCGGCTGCTGCTCCGGCATGACAACGCGGATTTCCGCCTGATGGACAAAGGGCATGGCATCGGCCTGCTGTCTGATAAAGCATACGAAGCGTTCTGTCTGCGGAGGAGCCGCCTCGAGCGTGAACGCGAGCGGCTGGCCCACGAGCGCATCAAGCCGGGCGATGCGCTGAACGCGCGCCTTGAAGATCTCGGCACGACGCCGCTGACCGAAGACTGTTCGCTTGAAAAGCTCCTGAAGCGCCCGCAGATCAGGTATGACATTATCAGCGAGTTCGCGCCCGCACCGGAAGAAATGCCGGACGATGTGAAGTCTCTGGTCGAAATCCATGTCAAATATACCGGGTATATCAAGCGGCAGGTGGAACTTGCAGACCGGATGCTGCGGTACGAAGAAAAGCGCATCCCGGACGGATTCGACTTCGGCAGCCTGCCGGGCCTCTCGCGCGAGGTTGTGCAGAAGCTGACGGAAGTACAGCCGCGCACCATCGGGCAGGCGGGCAGGATTCCCGGCGTAACTCCCGCGGCGGTTTCCATTCTTCTTATTTCGGTCGAAAAGCAGTGGCAACAGTCAAAGACCTCCTGAGCCGTGGGCTTGCCGGGCTTGGAATCGCGCCGAGTGCGAAAGCAATTGACGCGTTTCTTCTCTATCTTGCGGAGCTGAAGAAATGGAACAAGGCATACAACCTCACGGCGATATCGGATGATAACGAAATCGTCGCCAAACATTTCCTCGACTCGCTGCTGTATCTGAAGGCGCTGCCAGCTTCGGCACAGATGCTGTGCGATGTCGGCAGCGGCGGGGGGTTTCCCGGCATTCCGATAGCCATTGTTTGTCCCGATCTTTCCGTCACGCTTATCGAGCCGTCCCGCAAGCGGTGTGCTTTTCTGCGCCATCTCGCAAAGCGGCTGCAAGCTCCAAATATTGAAGTGATTGAATCCGGAGCCGAAGCGGCCGGAGGGCGGCAGTTCGATGTTGTTCTGACCCGCGCGACGTTTTCAGCCGCCGGGCTGATCAAAAAAGCGCGTCACCTTCTTGCGCGCAACGGCGTATTTATCCTGAGCAAGGGGGAAAAGGCAAAGGAAGAGTTGACGCAGATTCCCGACGGATTCCAGGCTGAAACGATTACAGCCGTGCTTCCCGGCACTGACATTGAGCGGACGCTGATAATCATAACTCCACTCTGACCAAACAAAAAGGGGGAAGCCGCGAGGCACTCCCCCCGAAATGCGAAGACTCGTCGGATCCGCGGCTTATTGCAGCATCTTTTTTCTCAGCAGGAAAACTCCCGCAACACCCGCTCCGACGAGCAGAAAGGTCGAGGGTTCGGGGACAGGATTCGTATTGCCACCCTCATAAACATATCCATCAAATTCTAAAATGCGAGGGCCTGAGGCATGATAATTCATGGGTCCATATTGCTGAAAGGAAACCCGCCACGTAGCAGCGGTTGTGGGCGTGACATTGACATATAGCTCATAAACCGAGAGAGACGGATAATTGGCCCCACCCCCATAGACCGGATGCGTTGCATTATCGCCAAGAACAGCGGTTGTCCCGATATTATTTAACGAATATAGCGTCTGCCAAGTATTAGCCACATCTTTGTATTCAAGCGTGAACGCACCAAACCCGCGATAATTCTGGTCGCGGTAATAGGGTGGACCCGTGCCATCGTGCGCGGCAACCAGATTAAAGCTTCCCAGCGTTATAGGTGAATTCAAGGTCCATTGGACCATGTGCCAGTAACCCTGGTCTGAGAAGTCGTTAAATACGGTGGAACCGATATCTGCGGAACCAAGAGAGGCCCCAAACATATTGCTGACGTTTGATTGCGGATGGATCGTCCCGGTTGAAACCGACGAAATATTTGTGTATTGCCAGGCATCACTACTACTTACAGTTAGCGCATGAGCCGGTGAAACAAAAACGACCATGGCTACAAAAACGAGTGCCAAAATGCTTTTCATGGGGTCTCCTCCTTTGAATGTTAATCCTGGAATTGTCAATACGCGCAACGCACATCAGCGCCACCGCCAGCCGGTTGATACACCCCCTTAAGAGCGGGGGGGGGAGGAAAATAGCATTCTTTCGTTAATTAATTTACATGCAAAAAACATGCTTGATTTAGGAAACATTGTTTTTAACAAGTTGCAAATTGCGGCTCGGCAAGGACTCTGCGCTTCTGTAAGGTTTTCCGACAAAACTTCAGGCTTTTTTACACTTTTTCACACTGGTTGCTTCTGAAAAATCAGCAGAAAATTGACAGGGGGCGGAATTATTTAGTAATATCTCAGTTCACGGGGCGTAGCGCAGTTTGGCTAGCGCACCTGCCTTGGGCGCAGGGGGTCGGAGGTTCGAATCCTCTCGCCCCGATTTTTTCTCCCTTTTTTTCGTTCTTTGTTTTTGTTGCGCCTGTAGCTCAGACGGATAGAGCAACTGCCTTCTAAGCAGTGGGCCAGGGGTTCGAATCCCTTCAGGCGCGCCAATAGCCGGTGGGTGTAGCTCAATGGCAGAGCACTGGATTGTGGTTCCAGTCGTTGCGGGTTCGATCCCCGTCATCCACCCCATCTCCTCCTCAGGCGCCTGCAATGTGAATCCTTGTAACAATTCCTGTTTGCTGATTACGCCCCTGCCCACGCCTCCGAGAGCGCTTCCGCCGGTTCCAATACTGTCTGCGTTGCCTTCTCCTGCTTGTCGGGAGGATACCCGTATTTCCGGAGAATGCGCTTTACAAACACGCGCAGTTGTGCCCTGACATTTTCGCGGATTGTCCAGTCTATGGTTACGTTCTTCTTTACCGTTTCGACGAGTTCGCGGGCTATTTTCTTTAAGGTCGGCTCGCCGAGCACCTTCACCGCGCTGTCGTTTACTTCCAGAGCATCATAGAAGGCAAGTTCATCCTCAGTCAGATCGAGCGACTCGCCCCTCGCGCCCGCCTTCCGCATATCCCTGACAAGCGCTATGAGCTCTTCGACAACCTGCGCTGTCTCGATTGCCCGGTTCTGGTGCTTCCGGATGGTTTGTTCCAGCAGTTCGGCGAATGACCGCGCCAGCACAACATTGCGCTTCAGGCGGGTCTTGATCTCGCATTTCAGGAGCTTCCGCAATAGTTCCACAGCAAGGTTCCGCTGCGGCATGCCGCGCACTTCGGACAGAAACTCGTCCGAGAGAATCGAAATATCAGGTTTTTTGAGCCCGGCTGCAGCAAAGATATCCACCACTTCATCTGAAACCACTGCCTTTGAGATGATCTGGCGGATGGCGTGTTCCAGTTCTTCATCGGTTTTGGTCTCACCCGGTGTGCCTTTGGCGAGCACTGCCCGCACTACCTGAAAGAACCCGACATCATCGCGAATACGCTGTGCTTCTTCATGCGACACTGCCAGGGCGAAGGCCTGTGAAAGCTCCGTTACCGCGCCGAGCAACCGCTTTTTGCCCTTATCCTGCCCCAAGATATGCTCTTGGGCAGCCGGCAGCAGAGAAAAGCGCTCCTGAGGGTTCCCGGTTGTCCAGAGTGTCCAGTCGAATCCACGGAAGAGTCCGCAGCAGACTTCATTCTTGGCGAGCATGAGGGCCACGGCCTCAGCCTGATCAATTGCCGTCTTGCCGGTGCCGCCGCTTTCGGCATAGGTGGCGAGCGCAGCCTTCAGTTCATCAGCAAGCCCGAGGTAGTCCACCACCAGACCTCCCGGCTTATCTTTGAAAACACGGTTTACCCGAGCGATTGCCTGCATCAGCCCATGCCCCCGCATCGGCTTGTCAACATATATGGTATGGAGACTCGGCGCATCAAACCCGGTCAGCCACATGTCGCGGACAAGAACGATTCTGAACGGATTTTTCGTCCTGAGGGGCTGCACCGTTTTTCCGGAGAGCGGTCGCAGCATGGTAAAATAGACATAGTCGAAAGGAGGGATTACGAATGCGAAGAGTCATTTACTTTTTACTTACCAACATCGCCGTTCTGATAGTCTTAAGCGTTGCGATGAGAGTTCTTGGGGTAGAGCCTTACCTTAACGCGTACGGTCTCAACTACCAGTCGCTGCTCATATTTGCTCTCATGTTCGGCATGGGCGGCTCATTTATCAGCCTTGCCTTATCCAAATGGACGGCAAAGAGGGTTTCCGGGGCTCAAGTCATAACAGACCCTGCAAATGAGACGGAAATGTGGCTGGTAAGGACTGTGTCTGAACTCGCAGTAAAGTCTAATATAGGAATGCCGGAGGTCGCCATTTTCCCCTCTGATGACATGAATGCCTTTGCGACGGGCATGAGCAGGAACAAGTCCCTGGTTGCCGTATCGTCAGGAATGCTCAGGAAGATGGACAGGGAAAAGGTGAGGGCTGTTCTCGCTCATGAGGTTGCCCACGTAGCCAACGGCGATATGATTACCCTGGCGCTAATTCAGGGCGTGGTGAACACGTTTGTCCTCTTTCTCTCCCGCGTGATAGGACATACCGTCGACAAGGTTATATTCAAGACTGAAAAAGGACATGGACCTGCTTTCTGGATTACCGCGATTTTAGCAGAGATAGTCCTTGCCGTTTTAGCTTCAATCATCGTCTTTTACTTCTCAAGAAAGCGGGAATTCAAGGCTGACAGCGGCGCTGCAGGCTTGGTTGGCAAAAAACCCATGATAGGAGCCCTTGCAGCATTAAAGGCATCCGTAAGCCAGCCTCATTTGCCAGACAAGCTTGCCGCCTTTGGGATATCCGGGACGAAACGAAGCGGACTGAAAGCGCTTTTTTCAACACATCCTGACCTTGATGACAGGATCGCGGCGCTTGAAACGTCCGCGTATCCTGAGTGAACCGCTCCCCGGGCTAAAGCCCGGGGCTTCAGGGCCTCAACATATCCTGGCATAGGCCTATTTGTTTTGATCCCTGATATAAGCCTGTAAAATATTTTGTGTAAATAGCCTTCAGGGGGTAGGATAACGGACTACCCCCTGAAGAAGGAGAGACACGAAGATCAGCAAAGAAGTACTTGATGAGCTTTTGAAGAATTACCAGAAGCCCGAAGACCTGCTGGGCGAGAGCGGCATATTGAAGCAGCTAACAAAGGCATTGGTAGACCGGGAGGTATCCTCAAAAGGTGTGTAAATTGAGTTAGGCGGTGTAACCTTTCAATGT
>CAYMRS010000005.1:0-87878 GCA_964392915.1 uncultured Nitrospiraceae bacterium | reverse complement strand
GGTTATGTTGAGGCCCTGAAGCCCCGGGCTTTAGCCCGGGGAGTGGTTCACTACATGTTTTTTGGGGCAGCAAGTTTCTGTTTGCTCCAATAAAACGACCCATTCTAGCGGCAATGCCGTTCACTTAATAATAATCTTTCGAAGGTGCTTTGCTTCAGAAGCAGCCTTCCCGTTTCGAGGACGAACAAGCAAGTTGCTCATCTTGCGTTTTACTCCTCGCGGTGCCCCTGTCTTCCGCGGCTGGATACCTTGCGCTTCTGCAAAATCTCAGCAAGGATCTCCTCATGAAACTGTTTCCGGAGCTGAGGGAGGAGCGCGGCCAAAGCCGGAAGTTTTCGTCTTGCAACTCTATCCGCGTGGATAAAGAATAATGGGTCAGGACCCACATTGGCTTTCAATGCAGCTTCATGCATCAATCCCCGAATGGCAAAATGCGCCAGGTGCTTCCCATAAAACTCCTGCCGTGCCAGTTTCCGGCGTCTTGTTTCGCAAAACGTATACGTGCTCCTTGTAAATGTGTTTTCAGTTCATCCAGGGTGTTTTCAACTTCCCATCGTTCAACACTTCTGTCCGGTTAAAAAAGAGGAGCGCATAGCCTGAGGACTACAGAAGGTTTAGCAGGGTGCTGAAAAACTCCTGTTGCAAAATGCACAGTTAAAAACGACTCTCTCAGAGGCTCAAGAATCGAAAAACTCGGGGCAATCCATGTCGGAACATCCCCCAAAATTGACTCCGCTGATCCCAAGAATGCCTTTTTCAGCAACCTGTTAGATTATAAAGGGCAAGCAACCCCAACCTGACAAGGAGGCACAGACCCTGTACATTTGTTATACCATAATCTGTAGAACTCCTGAAATTGTTACCGAGATATCAATTTGACCCAGCGGTGCAAGAGCATGGTGGCGGGCGATATGTGAAGACCTATACGACGTGGTCGCAGTTTATTACGATCTTATTCACGAGGTGATCGCACAGACAGGGCAGAAAGACAGTCTGAGGGAAATCGCAACGGTCCTCTTGGATTCTCAGCGGGGTCAAGCACGAGCCGCCGGGTGAGGTGGAGCTACAGAATTCCCACACTGCGTGATACAATAAATCAAAATATCATGGTGAGGAGGTGCGTGATTATGGTGAAGCACGTGCTTTCAGCTCTGCTTGCGCTGGGATTAATTATCGGCGTGGCAGGCTGCAATACCGTTCAGGGAGTTGGGAAAGATGTATCAAGCGCCGGACGTGCCTTAGAGCGCTCATCGGGAAAATAGCTTCAGGGGAAGCTGAGTGTTTCCCTTTTTTTCAGAGAATTCACATCCTGCAGGGGTTCAGGGACGCATTTACAACGCTTGCATGTGTCACGGGCAGGCGCGAATGCACAAACCTTCAATTCCGGTAAAGGGACCCGTTTATGAAAGAAAAACTGAGAGCGCTCTGGTCGAAGCCGTTTATTCGCAAGGGTCTTGTCGCGCTTATTGTTTTTTATGCAATTCTCGGAATCGCCGGTTTTTTCATTGCTCCGAGCTACGTGAAAACCGCCCTGCTGGATCGGCTTTCCGCCGAACTTGGCCGCCCGGTCAGTATTGAAAAGGTCAGCATCAATCCCTATACCCTTTCGGTTGATGCCGGACCTGTTGTCATAACGGAGCGCGGCGGGCAGGCTGTTTTTCTTTCCTTCGAGACACTCCATGTGAATGCGGAGCTGATTTCAATAATCAAGGGCGGACCGGTGCTGAGCGAGATCCGGCTTGAGAAGCCTTTTCTGAATATCGTCCGCAATTTCGACGGCACCTACAATTTTTCCGATCTGCTCGAGAAACAAGCCGCTTCAACGCGTCCCGACCAGAAGCAGGAAAAGAAGACTGTGTTCTCGCTGAACAATATCCAGATTCTGAACGGCAGCATCGACTTTTTCGATGGGCCAAAACATATACAGCATTCGGTCCGTGATCTGAAGCTCATGATTCCTTTCCTCTCGACGGTTGCGTATGATACCGAAACCTTTGTCGAACCGCTGCTTGAGGCAACGGTAAACGGCACGAAATTCTCATTTCAGGGGAAGACGAAGCTCTTTGCGAATTCACTTGAAACGCATTTCGATATCAATATTGCCGGGTTCAATCTCGCGAACTATCTTGCCTATGTTCCGTATAAGCTCGATTTCGTGCTGAAGTCAGGACTGATTGATTCCGCCGCAAAACTGACCTACACGCAGTACAGTGACCGCCCGCCTTCAATCAACCTGGCCGGCAGCATCGACCTGCGGACAATAGCGCTGGAGGACCTGCAGCAGCGGCCGATTCTGCGGCTGCCGCATGTGGCGCTCGCTATTGCCAAATCAGATTTGATGGGGAAAAGCATTCATTTCACTAGCATCGCGCAGTATTCGCCCGAGATGTATCTCCGCCGTGACGCTGCCGGCAATGTGAACTGGCATGCTTTCTTGACACGCGCCATGCAGGAGTCTGCCAAAGAGACGGCTGCCGGGGCGCCAAAGACGAAGCAGAAGCAGGAGAAGGAAAAGCCGAAGGCAAAAGAGACACCCGCCGTTGTTGACATTGATTCTTTCACCATAAAAGATGGTATTGTTTCCTGGCAGGATGTAGTGAATGGGCAACAATTTTCGACAACGCTCAGTGCCATTCAGGTGCAGATTGCCGGCCTGAGCACGAAACCTGAAAAGAAGGCACAGGTGACGACATCATTCAGAACCGAAGCCGAGGAGCAGGTTGCCGTAAGCACGCTTTTGCAAATGGAGCCGCTCTTTGCGGAAGGGTCATTCTCGATTCAGCAGGCGAAGCTTAAAAAGTATCAGCCATACCTGCGCGAAGCAACCCTCGTCCAGATTCAGGATGGCTCCCTTGACCTCTGGAGCCGCTTTTCCTATAGCCAGGCAGAGCCTGAATCGCTCATCCGCCTGTGGGATATTGAGAGTTCCCTGAAATCGTTCAAGGCAAGAAAGCAGGGAGAAAAACGTGACTTTATTGATTTGCCTGCCGTTGCCGTGAAGGGGACACAGGTTGACCTGCCAAAGCGGGAGATTGTTCTCGGCGAGATTGCGGCTGCACATGGGTTGCTGAACATCACGCGGGAGCCGGATGGCACGATTAACCTGTTGTCTCTCATTCCTGAAAAGAAAGCAGATGAGACTTCCCCTCCGGCGCAGGACGCTACCGCCGCTCCAAAAGCATCGGCAAAGCCGCAGGAGAAACCGTGGCTGATTACGGTGAAAAAGATAGATGCGAGCGACTATGCCGTCAAGTTGGAGGATCTGCAGCCGTCGGAACCGGTAACACTCCGTGTCGATAAAATCCGCTTTTCAGGAGAGAACATTTCAACCCTGAAAAACACCAAGGGGAAGGTTTCACTTCAAAGCACGGTCGGGAAAAAAGGCACAGTATCGCTTGATGGACCGGTTTCGCTTGAGCCGTTGACCGCGCAGCTCAGAACGGATGTTCGCTCAATCGATCTTGCGGTATTTCGGGCATACACGGCTGATCAGTACAAAGTGATTATGACCGGTGGGCGTTTTACCACGAATGGCATGTTTGTGATTGCCAATCCGAAAGACGGCATGAAAATCCGCTATCAGGGCAAAGTAAATATCGCAAAGTTCAGTTCGATTGACAAGGCCAACGCCGAGGACTTTGTGAAGTTCGACTCACTCACCCTGAATAGTCTCGATATCAGCACAAACCCCATGCGCGTTCTTATCAAACAAATCGCGCTCAACGATTTCTATTCGCGCATTATCATCAATCCGGACGGAACACTGAATACTCAGGGGCTGTCGGAACAGGCCGCGGCATCTCCGGGTGCTGACGCTCAGCCTGCTGTTGCTCCGCGGGCATCTCCGGCGGCGGATAAAAAAGATGAGGCTCCCGATCTTCAGGTTCTGAAGAAACAGAAGCTGGTGAAGATAGATGAACTGATGGTGCAGGGCGGCACCATTCATTTCAGCGACAGGAACATCAAGCCGAACTATACGGCGCGCATGCTTGAAATCGGCGGAAGGGTTTCAGGTATGACCTCTGAAGAGGAGAAGTTTGCCGATGTTGAACTTCGCGGGGTGCTTGAAGGAGGCTCGCCGTTTGAAATTACCGGCAAGATAAACCCGCTCCGCGACGATCTCTATATTGCCCTGAAAGTTGATTTGCAGAATATGGATCTGAGCACGACGTCACCATATGCCGGGAGATATCTGGGGTATACCATCCAGAAAGGGAAAATGGGCATGGACCTGGAGTACCTGATAGAGAATAAGAAGCTTGACGCAAAAAACACGATTACTTTTGATCAGTTGACTCTCGGCGAATCTGTGGAAAGTCACGATGCGACAAAGATGCCGGTGAAGCTTGCCATCGCGCTTCTGAAGAACCGGAGCGGCGAAATTCATCTTGACCTTCCGGTTACGGGCACTACGGACGATCCTGAGTTCCGTGTCGGAAAAATCATCTGGAAGATTATTCTGAACGTGCTGGTAAAAGCGGCGACCTCTCCGTTTGCGCTGCTCGGAGCAATCGTCGGCGGGGGCGGCGGCGAGGAGATGAGCTATATCGATTTTGCATACGGCACCGCAACCCTTACGGAGCAGGAGCAAAAAAAGATAGACAAGCTTATGACGGTGCTGCATGAGCGCCCGGCACTCAGGATTGATATTGAAGGCCACGCAGACCTGCTGAACGATCGTGAAGGGCTGAAGCAGGAACTGATGCAGAGAAAGGTGCGAGCGCAGAAGCTCAGGGATATGGCAAAAAGCGACAAGAGCGTCAATCCCGAGAATGTTGTTGTTACAAAGGAAGAATACCCGAACTATCTGAAGCAGGCGTACAAGGCGGAAAAATTTCCGAAGCCGTCGAATTTTCTCGGCATAGCCAAGGATATTCCGGTGTCCGAGATGGAAAAACTCATGCTGACCCATGCTGTGGTGAATGAGGACATGCTGCGCGAGTTGGCAAAACAACGCGCGCGAACAGTGTATGAATATATTTTGAAGACAAAGAGAGTCGAAAAGGAACGCATCTTCCTTGTGGAGCCGAAGGCGATCCAGCCTGAGAAAAAGGAGAAGGTGCGGGACAGCCGGGTTGATTTCAAATTGAAGTAGTGTCTTTTACTCTGCTTTCCCAGGAGAATGAGCAGCGACATGAAAAGCATATTTTCAGACCTTACAAACTTTTTTTTCCGTACGCTTTGGGAGCTGGACACCGCCGGGCTGAAGCGCGCGAAGCGCATGTGGCTGACGGTGCTGCGGCTCGGCTACAAACTGCAGGATGAATTCCGCAACGGCGAACTGCCTGTGCGCGCTTCAAGTCTCGTCTACACAACGCTTCTTACCTTCGTGCCGCTGCTCGCAATCGCGTTTGCGGTACTGAAGGGGCTTGGCGTTCACAACATGCTTTCGCCGACTATATACAGCTTTCTGGAGCCGATAGGCGACAAGGGAGAAGAAATAGGAGACGCGATTTTTGAGTATGTAGAGCGCGTCAACGTCAAGGTGCTGGGCTCGGTCGGTCTCGCGTTTCTTGTGTACACCGTCATCACTACCATCCAGCAGAT
Source organism: uncultured Nitrospiraceae bacterium (assembly GCA_964392915.1). Taxonomy (GTDB): domain Bacteria; phylum Nitrospirota; class Thermodesulfovibrionia; order Thermodesulfovibrionales; family Dissulfurispiraceae; genus JAAYUK01. Next base: position 82,331 of record CAYMRS010000005.1, on the reverse strand, counting down.
TGAAAGTTCATTCAATCACTACTGGCAGATAACCCAGACACGCGACTTTGCCCGGAAGTTCCGCGATTATCTGAGCGTTCTTATGGTAGGTCCGATTCTGATGGTGGCCGCGCTCGGCATTACGACGACGGTCATGAGCACGTCGATCATCCAGACGATGAAAGAGATAGAGCCGTTCGGAACCGCGATTGTCTATCTGACGAAACTTGTTCCTTATCTGCTCACCATGTTATCGTTCACCCTGTTTTATTTTCTTCTGCCGAACACCAAAGTCCGCTTTGCATCGGCGTTTGCCGGCGGCGCCGTGGCAGGAATTCTCTGGCAGTTTGTGAGCTGGGCGTTTACAAAATTTATCGTATCGACCGCCAAGTATTCAGCAATCTACTCCGGATTTGCGATTCTGCTTGTCTTCATGATCTGGCTCTACTTTAACTGGCTTATCATGCTGACCGGCGTAAAGATTGCTTTTTACCACCAGTTTCCCGCCATGCTGCGAATGCGCTCCGACCACGGGGTATTCAGCGAGCGCTTCAAGTACCGGCTGGCGCTCGCGATTATGTATTACGTAGGCTTGCATTATCAGACAGACAAGCCCCGCTGGTCGCTGAATGCGCTGGTAAAGGAAATGAAGCTGCCGGTAGCGCCGATTCTTGAGGTTGTGCAGGCGCTTGAACATGAGAAGCTTCTGATTAAGCTTCCGAATGACGCGACATATCTGCCCGGGCGCGATGTGTCGACGATCACGGTGCGGGAAGTATTGCTTGCAGTCGAGCATCAGATGCACGGCGACAATCTCTTCGGGCGGCAGGTCTGCTCAATGCCGGAGATTGAGCGGCTCATCGGCCGGATTGATGGCGGAATTGCCGATGCGCTCGGCAATGACACGGTGAGAACTCTGCTTGCGGCGCCGGACGCCCGGGTGTGCGAAGTCAACAAAAAACCAAAAACGGTGCGGAATGGGAGAAAGCTTTCGTAAAGAAGTCAGGAGGATGCCATGAAGAAGATGCTGATTGCGGGGCTGGTCATTATTGTCATTGTCGTAGCCGCCGCTGCTGTCCTTGTCAAGAACTCCAATAAACTCATCAAAGAGAAAATAGAGGCAGCGCTTGGAAAGAATGTGAGCGTACAGGAGCTGTCTCTCAGTTGGGGCGGTGTCGATGTCATCGGCGTAAAGGTTATGCAGGACGGCACTCTGATTGCCCGGGCGGAACGCATTGCCATCAAGGCCGACTTCCTCGGATTTCTCAAACAGGGGTACGCGCTGTCGAGTCTTGCGCTTGAGAGGCCTTACGTGCAGGTCCGGATCGACAGGAATGGGGACTATATCAACCCGTTTGCTGCTGCACAGGCCGGGGGCGGGAAAGCAGAGAAGGCGTCCGACATGCCGGCGGTTTCGTTCGGGACTATTCGCATTCTTGACGGGGAGATCGTGTTGCAGGATGACAGGAAAATACCGGAAATGAATACGATTGCCCTGAAAAAACTGAACCTTGAACTCAATGATTTTGCGTATCCTTTGCGCGATGCTTCGTCGCGCGTTGATTTTTCCGGAGCTATGGAAGGCAGCCTGATAGCCGGAACCGTGAAGGTGAACGGCGATGTAAACCTCAAGACAAACTCGCTTCAGTTGCAGTTCGACGGGCGGCAGATTGTCCTGATGGACAGCAAGGACGCAGGCGTCGCCGCAAAGGTTGAAGCAGTTCAGGCGCGAATAGCTTCAGACAAGGCGAAGACGGGTCGGTATGTTTTCTCTGAATTCAGACTCACGCGCCCCTATCTTCGCATTGAACGAGATCGCGCTGGAGAATTTGTCAACCCCTTTGCCTCCGTTGAAGCGCCGTCGCCGTCACGGTCGGAAAAGGCGGCTCCGGCAAAAGAAAAAGCTGATGAAACGACACTGCTTTTTCAGAAGGTTCAGGTGAGCAACGGAATTATCGACTACTACAACGGCATGGTCGCCTCGCCGCCTCATCTCACGCGGCTTGAAGCGGTTGCTTTGCAGATGGATGATGTTTCAAGCCCGGCCGGCACCTCAGCTTTTAATTTCGTGTTTTCGTCGCAAATCCGCAACGGCACAGTCGCGTCAAAGGGAGTGACAGCGCTTCAGAGCAAGGATACCAATGCGACGGTGACAGTCAGGAACCTCGATGTGACCCAGTTCAAGCCGTACTTTCAGAAAAAGAGGGATGCCGATATTACGCGAGGTACCATGAATCTTGATATGAACCTTGCGATTAAATCGCGCATGATTGACGCGCCCGGGAAAGTCGTGCTGAAAGACCTCTCTTTTGCCTCCGGAGGCGGAGTGAAGGAAACCTTCATCGGTGTTCCGAGGGATTTGGTTCTGAATGCGTTGAAAACAGGGAATAATGAAATCGCGCTCGACATCAGGCTGGAAGGCAACCTTGACGATCCGAAGTTTTCTGTCCGGGAGGGGCTGATGAAGCGTCTTGCCGCCGGACTTGCGGGGAAGCTCGGGGTGGACGTCGCCGGAATCGGCGAAGCGGTAGTTGGTGCCGGAAAGCAGGGCATCGGGGAGGGGCTCAGGAAGCTGTTTAAAAAGTAGGCTGCTTCTGAACAGGCAGAAGAACATCGCGGGCAGCGCGGCGAACACGCCGCGCCTTACTTTGACATGTGCGGAAATGTTCCGATAGAGTAAAAAGCATGTCAATCAAACTCGTTATTTTCGATCTTGACGGAACGCTTGTTGATTCAAGCCCCGACATCAGAACCGCCATTAACATCGCGATCGAACCGTATGGAGCCCGGCCTGTTTCTGTCGAACTGACGCGCGAACTTGTGGGCGAGGGTATCACGCGCCTCATGGAGAAGGTCATCGAGATTGAGTCGCTGCTGGTCGCCACGGAAACACTGGTCGAGCGATTCCTTGCTTATTATTCTGTGCATCTTGTCGAACTGACGTCAGTGTATGCCGGAGTTCACGAAACGCTCGCAATGCTTTCCGGTTACCGGAAGGCGATTGTATCGAACAAACGTGAAGATCTTTCCCGGCGTTCTCTTGAGATGCTTGGGCTGGCCCCGCATTTTGACCTGGTCGTCGGCAGCGAGACCGCCCCGGCAAAGAAGCCGTCACCCGTGCCGATTTTTTATGTTCTCGACAGGCTCGGACTTCGTCCGGCGGATGCCGTGATTGTCGGCGACAGCCCCTATGACATCGAGGCGGGACGCAGCGCGGGCATCAAAACGGTTGCCGTTACATACGGCTATCGTTCGGCTGAGCTGCTGCGTGATGCCGACGCGCTGATAGATTCGATGACGCAATTGCCGGAAATATTGGCACAGTGGGGGGCAGACAGTGCGGCGTAGGAGTTATGCATGGCGTATGTAATTGCATTTGCCGGCAAGGGTGGCGTCGGGAAGACCAGCCTCGCGTCGCTGACTATTCAGCATCTCGTTGCGCGGCAAGGCGGACCCGTGCTGGCTGTTGATGCGGACCCGAATGCCTGTCTCAATGAGGCGCTCGGCGTTGCTGTGCATGCAACTGTTGGCAGTATCCGGGAAGAATCGCTTGAAAAGGTAAGGAGCGGCGGGGAACGTCCGGGCGGAATGACCACGGAAGAGCTGCTCGATTATCAGATTCAGCGATGTGTTTCGGAGTCAAAAGGGTTCGATCTTCTGGTGATGGGGCGTCCCGAAGGTCCCGGCTGTTACTGCGCCGCAAACAATATCATCCGGAAATACACCGACAGGCTGGGCGACGCGTACCGGTATCTTGTGCTGGACAACGAGGCAGGGCTCGAGCACCTGAGCCGCCATACATCGCGCGCAATAAACCTGCTTATTATCGTAAGCGACCCAACCATGAAAGGCATACGCACCGCACGGAGAGTCTTTGACCTGATTGAGGAACTGAAAATCAGGATCGAACGCGCGGTGCTGGTCATAAACCGCGCCGCCCCTGATGATGAGGCAATGCTCCTGCCGTTTGCCGCTTCACTCGGGCTGGATGTGGCCGGATGCGTGCCTCATGACCTGGCTATTGTAAACGCCGACCTTCACGGAAACCCGGTTGTTCAGATTGGGGGAGACAGCCCTGCCCGAGTCGCATTCGCTACGATACTGAGCAAGCTCCCGATTCCGTAACAGCCGCTGCCAATCCGGACACCGCGCTCTCGGTGGTGTCGGTTCAGTACGGCACGTATATTTATCTTGGACCCGGGGAGGCCCGCAATGAGTGACATTAATGAGTGACATTATGGATCAGAGTGGACAAGGGTCATCCAGTGATTTCTCCAACCCCGAAAAACTCCATCGAGTTCTTTTTGAGGAATCCCCTGACTCCCTGTACATTGCAGATCAGCAAGGCCGCCTTATGGCCGTCAACGCCTGCGCGATAGAGTTGACGGGATATCCCCGCGGGGATCTCCTTGGCATGAACATCGCCAATCTGATCTCGCCGGAGAACCTTGCCCGTGATCCCATCCCCTTTGAAGAGCTTGCTCTGGGCAAGTATGTGATAAAAGAGTACCTGCTTCTCCGGAAGGACGGCAGTCTGGTACCCGTGGAAACCCACGCCCGGATGCTTTCCGGGGGCCATATTCTCGGGATCACCTTTGACATCACCGAGCGCAAGAGGGCGGAGGAAACAATCAGATGGGCCGAGCAGCGGTATCGCGGCCTGTTTGAAGAAGCGCCGATGATGTATGTTATCACGCGGAATCAACAAGACGTTCCTGTTATTACCGACTGCAACCGATCGTTCTTAGACACTTTGGGGTATGCGCGTGACGAGGTTATCGGCCGGCTTTTAGCTGATTTCTACACGCCCCGTTCGCGCGCCGCATTGCTGAAAAGCGGCTACCGGCGGGCATTGGAAGGTTTTTTTGGTGACGAAGAACGCCAGCTTCTGGCCCGTGACGGCCGCGTTGTCGAGACATTGCTCAGGGCGCTGCCCGAAACCGATATTGATGGCAATGTTATCGGCACGCGCGCTATGTATACAGACATTACCAAACGGAAAATGGCGGAAGCCGAGCGCGAGCGGCTGATGACAGCTATAGAGCAGGCTGGCGAGGCAGTTTTGATTGCTGACACCGATAGCTGTATCCGGTATGTCAACCCCGCCTTTGCGCGCATTACCGGGTATGCCGCGGAAGAGGTTATCGGGGAAAACCCGCGCATCCTGAAAAGCGGCGAACATGACAGGGTGTTTTATGAGAACCTCTGGGCTACCATCACTTCGGGCAAGACGTGGCAAGGCAGCATCGTCAACAAACGCAAGGATGGGACGCTCTACAATGAGGCGGCCACGATTTCCCCGGTGCGGGACGAGGCGGGCACGATTGTAAGTTATGTGGCCGTCAAGCGGGACATTACCGAGCATCTGCGGCTGGAGGCGCAGCTCCGGCAGGCACAGAAAATGGAGTCGGTGGGCCGGCTGGCAGGCGGCGTGGCGCACGATATCAATAACATGCTCAGCATAATTTTCAGCTATGCGGAACTGGCCAAGTCCCAGGTGCATCCGGACAATCCGCTTCATAAACATCTTCAGGAAATCTTCAACGCCGCCCAACGTTCCGCTGACATCACCCGGCAATTACTGGCATTTGCCCGCAGGCAGACCGTCACTCCCCGGGTGCTCGACCTGAACGAGACGGTCGAGAGGATGCTCAAGATGCTCCGGCGGCTCATCGGCGAGGACATTGACCTGGCCTGGCTGCCGGAAACCAGCCTATATCCGGTCAAAATGGATCCGTCGCAAGTCGATCAGATTCTGGCCAATCTGTGCCTCAACGCCCGGGACTCCATAGCGGGTGTGGGCAAGATCACCATTGAATCGGCAAAGACAACCTTTGACGAAGCCTATTGCGCCGGGCATGCAGGTTTTGTCTCCGGCGACTTCGTCCTGCTGGCGGTCAGCGATAACGGCTACGGTATGGACAAAGAAACACTCGGCAACATCTTTGAACCTTTTTTCACCACCAAGGACGTGGGCAAGGGCACAGGGTTGGGACTGGCCACGGTTTATGGCATCGTGAAGCAGAACAACGGCTTCATCAATGTCTACAGCGAGCCGGGGCAAGGCACCACTTTCAAGATATATTTCCCCCGCCACTCGGGCGAAACCGCGCAGGTGCAGCAGGAAAGCCCCGTGCAAATCCCATTAGGCAGCGGCGAAACCGTCCTGATCGTGGAGGATGAGGCCGCTATCCTGGAAGTAACCACAAAGATGCTGGAAGCAATAGGGTATAAAGTGCTGGCGGCGGCCAAACCAAGCGAAGCCCTGCGGCTGGCCGGGGCGTGCGCCAGCGGGATTCACCTGCTCATCACCGACGTGGTCATGCCGGAAATGAACGGCCGGGATCTCGCCGGTCATCTGATGGCGCTAAACTCAGAAATGAAGGTTCTGTTTATGTCCGGGTACACTGCCGACGCGATCGCCCGCTGCGGCGTGCTTGACGATGGCGTTCAATTTCTTCAGAAGCCCTTTTCCATGCAAGATCTTGCCGTCAAGGTGCGCCGGGCATTGGGCAGAGAATAGGCCGCAAAGGTGCGTGCCCCTCTTCACAGCGAAAGAAAGAAGGCTTAACCATTCGATGTACCGGACGCGCCTGAATCTGAACTACATCGCAGAGTAAACCAAGCGGGCAAAGTGTCGTCGGACCGGCAAGAAGCAGGGGAGGTCAGTCGGAGCTGGTGTCAGAACGGACTAATCCGCTTTCTCCTTTGAAGCGGTCGGTTCGGCCAGCGCCCGCACGCCGAAAAAGATGTATCCGATTGCGAGGCCGAATGTTATCCCCCATGAAAAAGGCATCCGCTGGTCAAAAAAGGTGAGCAGAGTGTGTGCGATAATCATCGGCGTTAACGCAACTGTTGTCAGGCGCATGGCGGCGCCAAAAGGGAGGGCGATTTTCAGCATCCTGGCGTACGCTATCGCAACGAATAGATACAGAAGCACCTGAAGCAACCGGTAAGCGTAATTCATGGCGAGGGCTACCGGATAGAAGAAGATCGCAAACCATTCCGCAGCGGCGTCCAGCAGCACATGTATATCCCGGTTGTCAAACGTGGCGTTTTCAAGCTGGGAGAGCGGGATGTTAACCGGTTCGGCTCCGGTCTGAATGACAATATGACTTTGCGTCACCAGCACTTTGGTCCTGGCCTGATCCAGCGTCTGAAACTGCCCGGATGTGTCGATAATGAGCACTTGCTCACCAGTCGCCGAATCCTGAACGATATAGGGTCTGTTTTCAGGAACGGAAAGCTTTCCCTGAGCAATCGTAATGACCGGCAACTGCTTTACATATGCCGGAGCTTCGTTGGCGACGAATGCATTGATTTGGGAGTGAAGCTTCACCATCCCGGGAATGGTGCAGAGAGTGACCAGAGAGAGCAGATACAGCAAACCTGCGCCGCGCCAGAATTGAACGGCGTCGCGGTAGAGCTCTTTGGCATAAAATGCCATATATAAGGGGTCGGTAAACGAGAATTTTTTCATGAATCGGCGTGCCGCTGGAAAACGGCTCTCCGGATATTTTACCCATGCTCCCGGGAAAAGACAAATATTCCTGTTCGCCTGCCGATTGCCCGGGAAGGAGGCTTAGCGTTTTCTTTACTCGACACGCCGGTTTCTGATAAACTGTCAAGACATTTTCCGCTGTATTTTCAAGCTTTTACCATGTCTGTGAGGAGAGAATCGTGCTGATAATCGGGGAAAAACTGAGCATTATCGCAAAACGTGTCCGTGAAGCGATTCAGCATCGCGACAAGGGACCCATACAGGATATTGCCGTCAGTCAGTGGAAGGCGGGCGCGGGGATGATAGATGCGAATATCGGACCTGCCGACGAGGGGGGCGAATCACTGATGGAGTGGATGGTGACCTCAATTCAGGAGGCTGTGCCCTTGCCGATTTGTCTTGATACGACGAATGCCGCTGCAATCGAGGCCGGGTTGAAAGTGCATAACAATACCTGGGGTCGCCCGATGATTAATTCGACGTCCAACGATCCGGATCGGTTTCCCATGCTCGAACTTGCCGCGAAGCATGACGCGCTCGTCATCGGACTGACGGTCGGCAAAGGCGGACTGCCGGCTGATGCCGAGGAGCGCTGCGCGATTGCCGCCGAGATTATGGCACGCGCGATGGAGTTTGGCGTGCCGCTTGAGAATCTGTATCTCGACCCCCTCGTTCTCCAGATCGCCACTTCACAGGACCATGCCCGCCATGTGCTGCATGCGGTGAAGATGTTTCAGGAACTGAATGAGCCGACCATGAAGACGGTCGTCGGGATCAGCAATATCTCAAACGGCTGTCCGAAACAGATCAGGCCGATACTGAATCGGCATTTCTTCACCCTGCTGATGCACGAGGGACTGTCAGCCGCCATCGCAGACCCGCATGAGGTTGCTGATACGGTGAAGACGCTGGATGTCATTCAGGGAAAGACATTGTATGCGCATTCGTATCTTGAGATGTAGTAACAGCGATCGAGAAGGAAATCCGCTTTTTCATTGTTAATGGATCACGGAGGAGATTATGATATTTATTGAGCCGAAGGAGACGTTCCCCGGCAGCATATACACGGCAACCTTTGGAACGGAGAGAACCGTTACATTCGGTGGTGAGAATGTGTTCGCTTTTCATGGATTTGAGGGGAAGATTCCGCATGCGCCGGTGATTGCATATGAGGTGCAGGACTCATTGCCGGATGACTGGCCTCCCGCAGTGCATGATATCTATGCAAGCGTATCGGGGGATTCTGTCGCATGGGCACAATTCTGCCAGGATGAATTGGGGGCGCAGGCGATTGCGCTCCGTCTGCTCAGCACGCATCCGGACCGTGAAGATCGGTCGGCGTCGCATGCGGCAAAAACGGTTGCCGATGTCCTTGCGGCCATCTCGGTACCGCTGATAATCCTCGGCAGTAACCACGCAGAAAAAGACGCGGAGGTGCTTGTTGCCGTAGCCGAAGCCGCGCAGGGCCGGAAATGCGTTCTCGGTAAGGCGCAGGAAAATAATTACAAAACGATCGCGGCAGCGGCGATGGCGAATGATCATCTGCTGATCGCCCTGTCCGAACTCGATATCAATCTCTGCAAGCAGCTGAACATCCTGATTACCCAGATGGGCTTTTCCCGCGAACGGATTATCATTGACCCGATGTGTTCCGCGCTTGGCTATGGGCTTGACTATACGTGGTCGGTCATGGAGCGCATCAGGCTCGCCGCTCTCGCGCAGAACGATGCGATGATGCAGCAGCCGATGCTTGGTGATGTCGGCATTGTTGCGTGGAAAACCAAGGAGGCGCAGGCCTCCGACGCCGAGGTTCCGAGGTGGGGCTCGCTGGAACAGCGTGGAATCGCCTGGGAGTCGATGACCGGCGGATCGATGATGATGTGCGGCGCTGAGCTTCTGATAATGCGGCATCCAAAGGCGGTTGCTTCGCTTGAGCGATTTTCATCAGAGCTTGCGGCGCAGGAAGCGGGATAAGGAGGAATCATGGCGCTGACCGGCGTTCAGATATTCAAATTGCTGCCGAAAACGAACTGCAAGAAGTGCGGGCATCCGACCTGTCTTGCCTTTGCAATGAAACTCGCCCAGCGGCAGGCGGCTGTGGATGCCTGCCCTGATATGAGTGAAGAGGCCCGCCAGGCACTTGGCGCAGCAGCGGAACCTCCGGTAAGGTCCGTGGTCTTCGGTACGGGAGCATATGCCTGCACAATGGGGGAAGAGACGGTTCTTTTCCGGCATGAGAAAAAATTTGTGCGCCCTGCCGTTATTGCCGTGCGGATTGCAGATACTGAGTCAGATTCTGCAATCGAAGCAACGCTGCGGGCAGTGGCCGATTCCGAAATCGACCGCATCGGGCAAAAGCTTCGCATAGATGCTATTTTTGTGGAAAATCCCTCAGATAATTGTGAACGCTATCAGCAGGTGCTCGGGATGATTACCGCCAGAATGCCTGAAGTGCCGCTCATCCTCGGCGTTCAGGATCCAGTCATTGCCGGGGCGGCGCTGAAGCAGGTCGGCGAAAAAAAGCCGCTCCTGTATGGAATTACCTCTTCGAATGCCGAACGGTTGGCCCCTGTGGCCGCGTTGTGGAAGGTGCCGGTTGGCGTTGTCGGACAGGGACTCGATGCACTGTCGGAACTGACTCAAAAGGTGAAGAGCCTCGGGATTTCCGATATGGTGATTGATTCAGGAGCGCGGAGCGCTGCCGGGATTCTCCGCGACAATACACTCATCCGCCGCGCGGCAGTCAGAAAAAACTTCAAGCCTCTAGGGTTTCCGGTAATTACGTTCGCCAGCCGGGACGATGCCATGCTTGAAGCTCTGGCAGCAATGCTCGGCATTGCAAAATACTCGTCTGTCGTGGTGCTCAGCAGTGCCGAACAGTGGCGGAATCTTGCGCTCTTCACGTTTCGCCAGAATATCTATACCGATCCGCAGGTTCCTATGCAGGTCGAACAGAAGATCTACACAATCGGGGAGCCGACGCCTGAATCGCCAGTAATCATTACCACAAACTTCTCATTGACATATTTCATTGTAGCCGGTGAAATCGAGAATTGCCGCGTTCCGGTATGGCTGGCCGTAATGGATTGCGAGGGAATGTCGGTGCTGACCGCATGGGCAGCGGGCAAGTTCACGCCGATAAAAATAGCACAGTTCATTCAGGGAAGCGGTATTGAAGAGCGGCTCACGCGGAAGGAACTGGTTATTCCGGGATACCTCGCAATTCTGAGCGGCGCCCTTGAAGAAAAACTGCTGGGCTGGACGATAACGGTCGGTCCGCGCGAAGCGAATGCGCTGCCGGCTTTCCTTAAAAACCGGAATGCATAGAATGTGGATTCGGAGGTTTCCTTGTCGTTACCGGCAATAATAGTTCAGGGCGCGGAATCGCTTCTCTCACTGTGCGGGAGCATGCTTCAGAAAACTGTTGCAACGCACGGAAAGCAGAGCGGCTTCGAGTTTCCGGATACCGCATACCATTTACCCATGATTTACGCGCTTACCGGTCTTGCGGTTAAGAACGTCGCCGATATGGAAGTTGCGCTGGCAAGGGCGCAGGAACTGGTCGCCGGAATTCGGGAGCGGCTCGGCGATACGCCTGCGCTCGGCGACGCGCTTGAGGCAGGCATGGCAGCGCATTTTGCGGTTGAGCTGATGCTTGCGATGCGGGGACTGCGCGGAGAAGAACCGGTGCATGAGCAATCTTCAGGTGTTTCCTATCAGGGATTCCTCTCAGATACCATGCAGCGCACTCTCGGCGTCCAGCTCGTGGACGGAACAATACCGGGCATTGCGGTGATTATCGGAGCCGCGCCCGATGATGAGACCGCCGTTCGTATCGTGCGCGAACTGCAGGAAAATCGCATTCTTGTGTTGCTTGCCGGCAGGGTCATCAGCGATCAATTGAAGCGTTCCGGAACAGAATTAGGAGTTGAGAGCAGGATTGTTCCGCTCGGTCCCGAGTCGATTCATGCGTTATATGCGGTGAACTGGGCTATTCGCGCAGCGCTGATATACGGCGGGAAAAAGCCCGGGGAGCTACTTGATCACCTTGCATACCAGAGAGAACGCGTCAACGCATTTGTGCTTGCTCTGGGTGTTCTGACGCCCGAGATTCTCGCGATCGGTGCCGGCGCCATCGCTCTCGGCTATCCGATTATTTCAGACCAAGATGTGCCGACTGTTCATGCCGAGGGCATCTCCAGGAATGAGGCGCTTGTCGGTGTGCAGGACCACGCACTCATTGTGAAACGCGCCATTGAAGTGCGCGGACTGAAAATTACGGTCTCCAGGCCGCCAATCCCGGTGCCCTATGGACCGGCGTTCGAAGGCGAGCGGGTTCGCAAGGAGAATACCTTTGCCGAATTCGGCGGCCAGCGCAGTTCGGCTTTTGAATGGGTGCGCACACGTCCTGCCGAAGAGATCGAGCACAACCTCGTAACGGTTGTCGGAACTGACTGGCAACAGCGCTATGAGCAGGGCGGTGTGATGCCGCTGGCAATCGTCGTTGACGTTGCCGGTCGCAAGATGCAGCCTGATTTCGAGGGCGTGATCGAACGCAAGATTCATACAAACATCAATGAAGCACACGGTGTCTGGCACATGGGCCAGCGCGATATCATCTGGGTACGTGTAAGCAAGGAAGCGAAGCAGGCCGGGGTTGCACTGGAACATCTCGGCGTTATTCAGACGGCCATGATTCTGCACAAGTTCGGCCAGATTGTCGACAAGGTCCAGGTGACGCTGTATGTTGATGAATCGGATGTTCTTCGCCTACGTGAAGATGCCCGCAAGGCTTACCAGGAGCGTGACCGGCGCCTGGGCAACATGACTGATGAGTCTGTGGGGGAATTCTATTCTTGTTTGCTGTGTCAGTCATTTGCGCCGAGTCATGTCTGCGTCATCTCTCCGGAGCGCCTCGGGTTGTGCGGAGCCTTCAACTGGCTGGACGCCAAGGCTGCCTTCGAAATTGATCCGACCGGCGGCAATCAGCCCATTCAGAAAGGCTTGCTTCTTGACATGCGTGTCGGCAGATATACGGGGGTTGACGAGTATTTGAAAAAGGCGTCGGGTGGCGCGGTCGAGACCCTGAACCTGTATACCATCATGGAAAATCCGATGACATCATGCGGCTGTTTTGAGTGCATCATCGGAATTGTGCCTGAGGCAAACGGCTTGCTTGTTGTTCATCGTGGCTATTCGGGCATGACTCCCGCGGGAATGAAGTTCTCAACCCTTGCAGCGTCGGTCGGCGGCGGTGTTCAGACTCCCGGATTTATGGGAGTGGGGGTGAATTTCATAACCAGCAAAAAGTTCATAGCCGGAGACGGTGGAATCAGACGTATCGTCTGGATGCCGGTCGAGCTGAAGGCGCGTATTCGTGATGCGTTCAACAGGCGCGCGGCAGAAGAGGGGATGCCGGATCTGCTTGACAGAATTGCGGATGAAACAATCTGTGAAGAGCCGGAAGCGCTGGTTGAGTTCCTGAAAAAGGCGAATCACCCAGCCTTCGAAATGGAATCTTTGCTGTAACCGGCTGCTATGCCGTGCCGAGTGATATGAGGTCTGATTGCATGCAGGACTATACGAAGTGAAGAGCATTGCTATTTTTGATTCCGGAATCGGCGGTATTACTTTTTTGCGGGAGGGATGGCGCCACCTGCCTGCCGAGAATTTTATCTACTTTGCCGACACCGAACATGTTCCTTACGGCACCAGAAGCGCGGAGGAGGTCAGGCAGCTCGTCAAGGAAGCGGTCGCGTTTCTTGCCCGGAAGAACATCAAGGCGCTGGTCATAGCATGCAATACCGCGACAAGCGCAGCAGTCCAAGACCTTCGCGAGCAGTACGCATTCCCGATATTCGGCATGGAGCCGGCAATAAAGCCTGCCTTGCAGCATGCTGGTGAAAAGCGTGTGCTGGTCATTTCAACGGCGCTTACCAGCAGGGGGGACAAGTTGCGTATGCTCTGTTCAAGCATTGACCCGAAACGGCAGGTCGATGCATTGCCGTTTGATGAGCTGGTGCAAACAGCGGAAAGATTTGATTTCGGATCTCCGCAGGTCATGAAGATTATCCGTGACAAGCTTGCAACTGTTGATATGCAGGCATATGGAGCTGTGGTGCTCGGCTGCACACACTTTATTTTTTATCGTCACCTGATCGAAACAATGCTTCCGTCGCCAATCCGTGTCTTTGACGGCAATCGCGGAACGCTGGCCAATCTCGTCAAAAGCCTGCATGGTGGACCGGAAGCGGCCGGTCGCAGTGGCGGGCAGATCGTGTTCTACTCCTCGGGGAAGCCTGAAAGCGCGGAGCGGGAACGGCTGCTGTTCAGACTCGTCACGGAACAGGATTCTATTTCTCTTTCCACCGGGCCGGGAAGGTGATGCGAAATGTTGTGCCGGCGCCAGGTTCGCTCTCGACCGCAATCTCACCCAAGTGTCCGGTGACCACCTGTTTTGCGAGGGGAAGTCCCATGCCGAAGCTATGATCTTTTGTGCTGTAAAAGGGATCGAATATCTTCGGGATATCATCTTTTAGGATGCCCGGACCGGTATCATGCACGACAAGCATGATTTTCTCACCTTCCTGAGAGGTGACTATGCGGACGAGCCCCCCGCTGGGTGTCGCTTCAATCGCATTTTTTATTACATGAAATAAGGCGGTCTTCAGGAGATTCGGCTGGGCATTCATCATTAGTGCCTCGTCGCTGCAGTAGACCCCGAGCTCGACAGCCTTTGATTCAGCCTCACGCCGCATGATGTGAATGACAGCCGCGGTGATGGCGTTCAGATCGATATATTCGAAGACCGCCTTCTTTTGCTTGAGCAGGGCTTGAAAGTCTGCTACTATCTGTTCAAGTTTTGCGGCGCTCTCGGTGACAAGCGACAAATGATCGTGCAAATCATCCCGGAAATCAGGGCGGCCGGAGCCTTTTTCGATGAGCCGGTGACAGGCAGCCCCGATGACGGCAACTGGGTTTCTTACCTTGTCGGCGACCGCGAGAGCCATGAGATTCATCGTGCGTTCCGACACTAGGCTTTCGATCTCCTGATTGAACTCGCTCAGTTCAGCATTGAGGTTTTTGATCTCAAGTTCAGCGCGCCTGCGTTCGGTGTTTTCAAGGTGCAGCAACTCGTTCGCCCTGAGAAGATCCGCCGTGCGCTCCTGCACGCGCAGCTCAAGTTCATGATGGGCTAGCTGCAGTTCTGTCTGCGCCCTGCGTCGTTGCTGAATATTTATCAGCAGAACAACGACAACTCCGCTCAGGACCAGTATGCCGCCTGCGACGCTCCAGACGAGAGTCCTGTTGACCGCATAGAACGACGGCGGCTGATTTACGATAATGCTGCCATCCGGAAGATGCTGCTCAGAGAGCCCGTATCGCATCAACTGCTGAAAATCGAACATATATTTATTCGGACTTTTCTTGAGAATTGGAATGGCATCCGGAGACTCTCCGCGCAGTATCCGCAGAGCGAGCCCCGCGGCACTCTGCCCCTGCGCATATCCGCTGGTCAGCATCCCTCCGACTATCCCATGCCCCAGATTGAAATCCCACAAGCCATATACCGGAACCCTGCTGAATCGGGAGAGCAATGTCGTGCTTTCGCTATATTCAAAAAATATCCCCGCCCTGTCTTTCTGAAAGACGGTCAGCAGCACCAAGCTGTCATCCGGCGCACCGGAAACTGTTTTCAGAATTGCGTCCATATCCAAATCAACCAGCAGGCGGAATGTGACACTGTTCTGGTAGAGCGGCATCAGCTCCCGCATTTTATCGAGGATGATTCTGCCAGTCGTTGTAGAATCAATAATGGCAAAAATCGTCTTTGTCTGCGGATGTAGTTTTAGCATGACATCAACGGTGGCCGCAATGTCGGCATCTTCATTGACGCCGGTGAAGAGGGACTGCCCGCGAAGGTCCTCATCCCTGAACCAGTTCACCCCGCAGAAGACCACCGGGACATGGCCAAACACTTCGGTGCGGTAGAGCCGGACAAAGTCAAATGCATCGTTGTCTGTGACGATAATCGTTTTAAAAGAAATACCCTGATACTTGTGCTTCAGGGTATCACGCATAAGGGCGAAATACTGGCGATCGTCCGTCAACTTTGTGCCCATATATTCGATGTAGAGCTTTATACTGTCCTTTAGCGGCGCAAGTCCCTCAATGATTCCCCGCGTCTCATCATCAGTCCATTGGTAGCCTTGGTGATACGAGTTCAGGATAAGGATACTCGTTCTTTCAGATGCGTCGGACGAAGCAGGCAAGTAAACAATCGCGAACAAGACCAGAACCACTGATGCGAGAACTGCTGCCGCGGCAAAGAAATGGCAGCGCGGGCCGAAACATGCTGATTCTCCAGCATCGGCAATGACCGAGCACAGGCAGGAGGGTTCTCCGGTGATGTTCATGATAAAAGTATACTGCATATAGTGTTGGAAGGGGCATCGGCATGCGCGAAAAAAAAGTGGCGCGGGCCGCGGCGGGCGGGTTAGAATGTACCGAAAGGAGGTACTTGATGGTTGACCAGAATAAGCTCATAAACCGGGCGAAAATAAAAACGGAGGCAGACCGTCTTACGATCAGTTCCATGATGTACTTTGTGGCGGAAGCGGCTGTTTTCGCGGTGCGCGATCTTGTTTCGCAGCAGGGGAGTCTCCAGATGGCATGGCTTGAGGGCGAAGCGTTTATGATGAAGCTCCTGGCTGATTTGCCGGGCGGCGTCTCGATAACGAAGGTTCTGAAGAAGGATGATAAAAAAGTCATGCTGTTTCTCCTGAGCGACAATTCGATTGTTGCTGTTTCAACAGAAGATCCCGTCGGACATCCACCGCAGATTATCCGTCCGAATGTCGGATAATGCCGGCTTTGAAGCGGATATGAGCGTTTAGTTTCAGGAGCGGCCGCCCCGGCCGCGCGCCCTTTTCAGTGCTTTCATAATCGTCTGCATCCAAACCCATGAAAGCGGGTTATATTATTCATAACGTTTTTTCGACCATTCATTTGCCGATTAATGCGGCTCGCTCATTTTCCCTGTCGTTTCTCTGAAATCTTACCTACAATTTTATCGAGAAATAATTTTTTATTGAAAGGGGGCCTTTTATGAATGCAGTAACTCTGGTCTTCGCCGCGCTCTGTATTTTCGCAATAGCGTACCGGCTCTATGGCTTGTTCATCGCGAACAAAGTCCTGGGGCTGCGGGCTGACCGTCCGACCCCGGCGCAAACGTGCGCGGACGGTCACGATTATGTCAAAACAAATAAGTTTGTTCTGTACGGGCATCACTTCGCGGCCATTGCGGCTGCCGGGCCGCTTCTCGGTCCCGTTCTTGCCGCGCAGTATGGCTTTGCGCCAGGCGCTCTCTGGATCATTATCGGCTGCGTGCTCGCGGGAGCGGTCCATGATACGATTGTGCTTTTCGCGTCAATGCGCCACAAGGGAAATAGCCTTGCGAAAATCGCGGAGGCCGAAATAGGCAAGACCGTCGGTACTGTCGCATCATTTGCTTTTCTGTTTATCCTCATTCTTACACTTGCGGGGCTTTCTATTGCGTGTCTGAATGCGCTTTTTGAGAGCGTTTGGGGCGTTTTTGTCGTTGGTTCGACCATTCCGATAGCCGTTCTGATGGGCTTTTGGATGTACATGATACGCCCGGGCGATGTCAAAGGCGCAAGCATCTTCGGTGTTCTGATGCTTATTGGCGCCGTTCTCGCAGGTCCGCTGGTTGAGCAGACTCCCTGGCTTGCTTCCATTCTGAAAATGAGCAAAAACCAGATTGCCCTAGCAATACCGATCTATGCGTTTGTGGCATCGGTCCTGCCGGTCTGGATGCTCCTTGCCCCAAGAGATTACCTTTCGACCTATCTGAAGATCGCGACGGTCGTGATGCTTGCCATCGGTATTTTCGTTGTGCAGCCTGATTTGAAAATGCCTGCTTTTACCCAGTATACAGGCGGCGGGGGACCGGTTATTCCCGGCCCTGTGTTCCCGTTTGTCTTCATCACGATTGCCTGCGGCGCGATTTCAGGCTTCCACGCTATCATTGCGACCGGCACGACGCCGAAGATGGTTGGCAATGAGCGGGATATTCTTTTTGTGGGGTACGGCGCAATGCTGACTGAAGGGTTCGTTGCAATTATGGCGCTCATCTCGGCGTGCGTGCTGATTCCTGCCGACTATTTCGCCATCAATTCAGCTCCCGCAATTTTTGCAAAGACAGGCATGGCGGTAGTTGAGTTGCCGCGGCTGGCTGCAGAAGTAGGTGAGAACATTCAGGGCCGTCCAGGCGGCGCGGTTTCGCTTGCCGTCGGCATGGCGTATATTTTCGACACGCTTCCCGGCATGAGCGGTCTGATGAAATACTGGTATCACTTTGTGATCATGTTTGAGGCCGTCTTTATTCTGACTGCCGTTGATGCCGGCACCAGAGTCGGCCGCTTCCTTTTGCAGGAAATGTTCGGTAAGGTGGTGCCGAAGTTTTCGGAAAGAAAGTGGGTGCCGGGCATTGTCATAACGGGTGCTGTCTTTACATCTTCCTGGGGGTATCTCGTATACACCGGCGACATCAGAAATATTTGGCCGCTGTTCGGCATGAGCAACCAGCTTCTTGCCTCCACCGCTTTGATCATTGTGACCTCAATGCTTATCAGGATGGGCAAGGCAAGGTATATGTGGGTCACGGCGGTGCCGGGGCTTGTGCTTGCCGGTATCACCATGTACGCCGGCTATCTGCAGATTACCAGGGTGTATCTTGCCCCGGGCAAGGAGAATTATCTGCTGACCGCGCTGGCGTGTATTGTGTTGTCGATGATTATCATCGTACTTGTAGCGTGCTTGAAGCGCTGGGTGGAGCTGCTTCAGATCAAGGAGCGCGTGACCGACATCTGGGGTGATAGTGTTATTCTGCCGCTTCCGGGAGAGGCTGTTTGCCTGATTAATGACCCGAAAGAAGGCGGCGTTCAGATCAAGGGGGCTACAGAGAAGTGGGGATAATGCCAAATCCGCAGTAACACGCTTGCTGTGCGGCGGCCGGACTGAGGTCCGGCCGTTTTTTTTGGCGCATAGTGAAAGGCTCAACATGCTTTCCTTACTTGCACAGGGCAGAGGAGTGTAGTAATCTTGATAGTGAGTAAGGGTGCGGAGGTCTGCATGGGTTATGACGCTTCGTTTGACACTAAGCTGCTGCTGCCATCACAGGACGAGGTGAATGCGGTCCTTGCCCGCCGCGTTACCGATTTGCCGATGCTCCCGCTGGTAGTTCTCAAGCTTCTTCATATTACGAGCGATGAAAATGCTTCTCTCAGCGATCTTGAACGGCTTGTCGAGACGGAGCCGACCATTCTTGCAAAAATGCTGCGCATGGTCAATTCGGCCGCATTTGGTCTGCACCAGCGCGTATCCAACGTGCGCGAGGCCATCCAGCATGTCGGCTTCCGTGCTGTCAGGACGCTGGCGCTTGAGGTAACGCTTTTTGAGCAGATGGTATCTCCTTCCCGGCTGTTTCACTTCGACCGCATTCATTTCTGGCAGCACTGCCTTTCGGTTGCCTGCCTGAGCAAGGCATTGGCACAGGAAGCCGGTCATCCCGATCCCGATGAAGTCTATGTCGCCGGACTGCTGCACGATATCGGCAAAATTATCATTGATGTTTACGGCAGGATTCCCTACAGCGAGTTCCTTGCCAGCCTGCCGGCGACGAACGGCCTGCTTGTCGAGGAAGAACAGCAGATTATCGGATTGGGGCATGACAGCCTTGGCGCTTACTTCTGCCAGGAATGGACCTTGCCGCAGAGCCTTACGCTGGCGGTGCGGTTTCACCATGAGCGGTTTGATCACATCGGTCTGCCCGCGCGCGATTCCCTGCTCGTATCTATCGTTTCGCTTGCCAACCTCATCGCGTGGACGCAGGGCATCGGTTCGGTAACGATACTCCGCCATCCTGTTTTGCAGCCGGAAGTAGCGGCGCGTATTGACATTGAGAAGATCAGTCTCCGCGGGCTTCTGGCGCGCATGGATGTGGACGTGAAGAGCATTGCAGATTTCTACAATTTCTCATTTCCCTCGGCGGAAACTTTCCGGGAAAATCTGCTTCGCGCAACGATTAACCTGAGCAGAAAGAATACCGAATACCATTATCAGCACGAAGAATTGCAAAAAAGAGTCGAATCGCTCGCTTCCATGAAAAAGAGCGTTGCGGTGCCGCATCAGAGCCTCGATCCGGATCAGATCCTCCACACGACACTGGAGGCTGTCCATCGCGAGTTCGGATATGACCGTCTCCATATATTGTTGATTGATGATAAAAAGAGATGTCTCGTTGTGAGTCAGTCGATAGATACTACGAATGGTGGGAATGAGTTAGTGGGAAATGAAATCAGCGTGACGCCCGGATCCGAGCAGCTCATAAGCTGTCTGCGTTCGAAAAGTCCGATTCTGGTAACAGGTTCAGGTTCGGGCGATAGGGCGATGCTTGATCGGTTCGGAGTTCATGAGATAGGGCTGGTTCCGATTACTTCCAATGAGCAGGTGCTTGGCCTTATCGCCGTTGACAATTTCGCGACGGAGCGCCAGATTGAAATGGCGGACCTGTCTTCTGTTTCTATTGTGGCGAATGAGCTTGGCATGGCGCTCGAACGCGCACGCCTGTTCGAAAAATACCGGGTGAAAGCATCGTTCGACGATCTTACCGGGCTGCACAACCGCGGGCCGCTGAATGAACTGCTCGGTGCGTGTTTTGCCCGTGCGTGTGCAGGGGAGGATCTGTCGGTGGCGATGATAGATATTGATTTTTTCAAGCGTTTCAATGACTCCTACGGTCATCTCGCCGGCGATAGCGTGCTCAAGCTGCTGGCTTCAGCGCTCAGAAGGTTCTCCCGTCCCGCAGACCATGTAGGCCGCTTTGGCGGAGAGGAGTTCCTGGTGATTCTTCCGGATACCGGTTTTGAGAGCGCCATTGTATACGGAGATCGCCTGAGAAGAGAGGTGGAGAAGCTTGGCCGCCTTCTGCTGAAGCGCTTCAGGGGTCACCCGCTCACCATCAGCGTTGGTATTTGCACGTTCGAGTCCGATCTGAAGTCCAAAGAAGATCTGATTGCGAAGGCCGATGAAGCGTTATATAGTGCGAAGAATCTCGGCCGCAACCGGGTAGTGGGCATCTGCGGACCGATCAGGAAGTTTGCGCCGTAAGGCGATCCCTTGGGCGGGGCGACTGAAAGCCGCATGCGGAAAGCACTGATGCAAGCGTTGTGTTATGTCATTTTAGCAGGTTGAATAAAGGAGGCTTTCTATGACAGATGTGAATGAGTCCGGGGGAAACATTGTGCAACTCAGAGAGTGTTACGGATCGTTTCCGGTATCAAAGGTCGAGTGCTATCTTTGCGCTTTTGAAGAGAAATGCGCGCGTTTTTCGCTTATGAATACGCAGACGCAACTACTCGGCTGGATGCAGGCGATAGACTCGACCAACAGGCTGCTGTTCAGCATTACTGATCGGATTGACGATGTGCGGCCGACCATTGAATCGATGAATGCCAGCCTGAAGACGATTAGCAAAGCCCTTCAGAAACAAAAAAAATAGCTGGCTGAACGGCAACGTTTGGCAAATGGGAGGAAACTGAGTTTCCTCTGGCGGATCAGGGTCAGTAACCAAAAGGACGTAACCGGTAGAACACAGCCGTATTCGGCGCAAACATATCGCTTTAAACAAAACGTCGTGTCGTAGCCCTCAAAGTAGGCGTCCACATAACCGTGGCTCCAGATCCTGTCGCTCCCGCATCCTGCCTTCAGACATCAAGATGGTCTCGCAAAGGCATAGCCCCGTCCACGATCAAAAAGCTCCTTGACCATTGCCATGAAATACAGCAACACTATAAGCCTCCTTGGGCCTGATGCGATGTCGCGAGCCGCCAAAACTCACAACGCGTCGCTTCGGGCCTTCCTTTTGGTCTCACTTCAAGTAGGTTAGTTTAATATGAATGCTGCGGTGATTGGGTCGCTTGATTCAGAATATTCGGACGCTCTTTAGCAGGTTGCTGAAAAAGGCATTCTTGGGATCAGCGGAGTCAATTTTGGGGGATGTTCCGACATGGATTGCCCCGAGTTTTTCGATTCTTGAGCCTCTGAGAGAGTCGTTTTTAACTGTGCATTTTGCAACAGGAGTTTTTCAGCACCCTGTTAGGATACTCTAATCTGCTAAAAAACACTGGGATACTATGGGCGGTTCTCAACGTTTATGTCGTCTCCAACAAAGATTCAAATCATAAAAGCTGCTCTCGCCGAATGGTTATGAATTATGTGGGTTAGCTGGGGGAGGGGGGCCGCGCCCATTAATCAAAACAATGAGGGCAGGATGGCATCACGCCATCCTGCCCTCATTGTATATCTGAATCCTGAACAACCCGACTAAACGTTCTCCACCATCTCCCACACCCCGCACGGACAGATGCCCGCACAGAATCCGCAGCCGATGCAGCGGTTTTCGTCTACCACATACTCGTACCGGCCATTGCCGAGATCGACCCGGCTGATCGCCTGAACATAGCAGGTGTTTTCGCAGATCTTGCAGTCGCGGCAGCTGGAGCACGACATGCAGCGGTTGCCTTCCTGATTCGGCTCGAACTCCAGCTTGCAGGTTTCGTAGTACTGGGTCTTGATGCGCTCGTAAGCAATCCTCTGCTTCACCTCGGGCGCTCTTGGCGCATGCGCCATCTGGTAATGCACCACATCGGCCACGACCGCACCCCTGCCGATGGCATGTGTTACCAGACCAAGGCCGGTGGCATCGCCAACACCGAAGACTTTCACATCTGAGGTCTGGCCGAGTTCGTTCACCTGCAACCAGCCTCTTTCGACATGCACTTCCGGCGGCAGGAAGTCGAGTACCGGCATATCACCGATTGACATGAAGACCGCGTCAGCATCGATGAATGAGCCGTCCTTGAAGAAGAGCTTGCCCTGGCTTGCATCGTAATGGTCGGTGAACTTCGGATAGAGAATCTTTGCGCCCTTGGCGGTCGCGGACTGCATCTCCTTGCCGAATGCCGCGGGCTTCTGGATATCGACGGCAGTCACTTCGGAAGCGCCGCAGTTGTAAGCCTCAATGGCTACGTCCATGCCGACGTTGCCAGCGCCGATGACCACAACCTTCTTGTCCGTAAGGTCAGGGGCTTTGCCCATGTTCACGCACCGCAGAAAGTCATAAGCTGAGGTGATGTGCTCTGAGCCGGGAAACGCAATCTTGCGCGGCTGGTGCGCGCCGATGGCGACGATGACGATTTCGTTGTTCTGGTAAATTTCTTCAAAGAGCTTCTGATCAACCATGGTGTTCAGATGCACCTTGACGCCAAGCTCTGTAAAGCGAGAAATCTCTTTGAGAAGAATCTCCTGCGGCAGGCGCTCGTGCGGAATGCACATTTCTATTTTGCCGCCCAGTTTTGAGCTGGCTTCATAGAGAGAAACCGTATGTCCCTTGAGCGCAAGCTGCCATGCCGAGCTCATGCCGCCGGGTCCGCCGCCGATGACAGCCACTTTGTGCCCGGTAGGGTCGGCCTTTTTCGGCGCAGGAATGTCGAGCGCGAGCTTGCCGAGCTTGTCGATGGCAAGCGGCGCGTCGAGGCGCGAACGGGTGCAGCTCTGCATGCAGAGGTTCGGGCAGATAGTTCCGCAGACCGTTCCCGGAAGCGGGCTGTACTGCAGAACAAGTGAAAGAGCGTCTTCAAGCTTGCCCTCGCGTATGAGCGTTGCGCGCCTGTGCGACGGGATGTGTGACGGACAGCCTGCCGCGCACGGCGGCGCATATTTGTCGTTTGCCCAGACCGGCTTGTTTCTCCGATCCTTACCGGTGGTGACATACGGAAGCAGGGTGAGGTCATGATCAACATACTCGGCAAATATGCCGCCCTGACCGACCTCTTTTTCCCACGCAACCTTGCGGAAATTTGGAATATCGATTTTGTAGGATTTTTTCCACTGTGCCTTTTCCTGAGGGGTATAGGCAACCAGCTTTTTCCAGGCCTCAACCGACTGGGTCAGTTCGGCATAATACTCAGTGCGCTCAATCGTCTCAAGGTACGGTTTCATATTCGTCTTAAGCCATGCCCAGTCGGCCTCGCTCAGATCGAGCAGCTTGACGTCGCGCTCGCTGTATCCCTGAATTTTGCCGCGGAAATAGACGGTGCCTCCCACCATGCCTACGCACGGACGATAGCCGAGGATGTTTTCCGGGTTGCGCGGATTGACGCCGCAGACAACCGCAACCCCGCCCGCCTTGAATTCCGCGAAAGAATCGCCGACGTTTCGGAAGTACCATGACTGCGGCGGCTCAAAGCGCGGGTTGCGCTTGGTCATCGTGTCGCATCGCGCGCCGCCGCTGCCCTGCACATAGAGGATGCCTTGCGCTGCCGCATTGAACGCGCCGTTGGTCACATCGCCGAGAACAGTAATCTTCGTGCCGCAGTTGATCCATCCGGTGTCGTCGGATGTGCTGCCCTTGACGACGATTTCAGTTCCGTCGAAACCCATGCTGCCGACGCGCTGTCCGGCGGTGCCCTCAATAGTGATCTTCACTTTTTCCGTGCGCGGCCAGATGCGGCCGCCGATGCCGTGCTGGCCGTCGGCAACAACCGTCAGGTTCCGTGCGCCATCCTGCACTATCTGCTGAATCTGTTCTTCAAGAATGCGCGACGGGGTACGCCGACCGTTGACAAGACCGCGAATAAGCACACTGTCTTCGTTCAGTTTCTCGATCGCGGACTCCGGTTCCGGCTGAGAAACCTGAGCCATCCTGACCGGGACCGCAACTTTTTTCACAATCGCCTTTGCAGCCGCTTTGTTTGTTGTACTTGTAGTTTTCTTTGTCTTTGCTTCTGACTTCTGACTTCTGACTTCCGGCTTCTTCTTTATATTTTTAGCATGCATAGCTTATACCTAACCTCTCTGCCATTGCCTTGTCGTCGATGCTGAGACCATCCGACATGCCGATGGGGAGTTCGGTACTTCTTCCCATCGGGGCAAAAATTTTCTTGAGCTCAACGTTCGCAGACTTAAATACTTCGACAGTGCGCATGGCTACCATATCCGCATCCAGCCTGCGATAGAGCTTCGGATCCTGCGTGGTGATCCCGCGCGGGCATTTACCGGTGTTGCAGAGGTTGCAGCGGTTGTGCTCGTCTCCGAAGCAGTCGGCCGCGGCCTGCATGACGTATTTTCCGATGGAGACTACCGATGCGCCGAGCATGATGAGCGCAGCGGCATTTGCCGCAAGATTGCCGCGTTTGCCGACTCCCCCTGCCGCGATGAGCGGCAGCTCGTTCTGCTTGCCCTGCTTCACGAGGTCGAGATAACACTCGCGGAGATTTGAGGCTATGGGATGGCCCATCTTGTCCAAGGACACGTTATACGCCGCTCCGGTACCGCCGTCTTCGCCGTCGATGCTGAGAGCAGCGGCAAACGGGTTGCGGGCGAGGTTATTCAGAACCGCGCGGGCGGTCTTGGTTCCCGAAATCTTCGGATAAACCGGCACGCGGAAGCCCCATGCCATGGACGTTGATTGAATCATCTTGGCGACCGCTTCTTCGATCGAGTATTTGGTCTGATGGGTCGGCGGCGACGCAAGGTCAACAAACTGGGGCACGCCGCGGATGCCGGAGATAAGCTTCAGTACTTTCTGGGCCATGAGCAAACCGCCGTCTCCGGGCTTTGCGCCCTGACCGTATTTGATCTCAATAGCAGCCGGATCCTCAACCATGTGCGGAAGCGCGCGGACGATCTCGTCCCAGCCAAAGTAGCCGGACGCAATCTGGATGATGAAATATTTCAGATAGCGCGAACGGAGCAGGCGCGGCGGCATGCCGCCTTCACCTGATGCCATCACAACCGGAAGCCCTTCGACCTCATTGAGGTATGCTACGCCCATGGCCAGACCTTCCCACATCGGCGGAGACAGGGCGCCGACCGACATGGAGCCGATCATAATCGGGAAAATCTCCCTGACCGGCGGGATGAACTTGTCGGCAGATTTGTCAACGATCAACTTGCCGTCCACAGCCTTGAGCGGAAGCTCTTCCGGAGGCAAAATTCTGCCGAGGAGGCTGCGCACGCGGAACTCATGACGGCCCGCGTCGAGCGCCGGATCGGTGAGCATCGAGATTCTCGTGAATTTCAGGCGGTCGAGCGTGGAAATGGACGGATCGTTTCTCCGCCCACCGCGTTTATATCCGTCGCCGCCTTTGTTTTTGTAGTGAAGAATTTTATTGTTCGGGTTAATCTCCGGCTCAATCGCTTCGTTCGGGCAGACGAGCGCGCAGGCTGCGCAGCCAACGCAGTTGCGTTCGGGATTGAGCACCTGCTCAACCACATGCACCACGCGGCGCTGCGAGCCCGGCTTCGGAATCGGGCCTTCAGAAAAGGTGACACGCTGAACGCGCACTCCCGGCTCAATCGCCTTGACCGGACAGACTGCCGTGCAGCGGCCGCACCGTTTGCAGCGGTCGTCGCGCCACCGGATGAGATAGGGAAGCTCTTTCAGCGAGAGCTTGTGATTATTGTCGAGGGTTACCCCTGTAGCTGGTTCCATATCGTAACCTCCTGTGCGCGCGGCGAAATTGTGACCATATCGTACTTCATCGGAAAAACGTCTGAGGAGCGGTCACGCTTGGGAACAGCAGAGTCGACGCCGCATTCTTCCGACATGATTGCGTATTTGCCCTGAATGCCGCCGACAACGCCGGGGCGGAGCTTCTTTGCATCCTGAACCAAGAAGGTGGTGCCATCGGGCGTGAAGCCGATGACGCAGTTCGGACCGTCGATGCAGAGCGGCCGGAGCGACTGGCGCATCATACGAAGCGCGGCCTGATCTGAGCGTTGCGAAATCTCTGATTCCTTCATCAGCGGTGTGATGACGTCCTTGTAATAACGGAGCGGCATGCCGAGGTGTCGTACGGTGTAGTGAAGAATGTGCGCGAAGACCTCGCTGTCGCTGTTGTAGCCCATATATCCGGGAATGCCCCGGCTTTCGAGATATTCACGGATGGGAACGAATGCCGTATTCTCTCCGTTCGTCATAGTGCAATATCCCTGGATGAAGAACGGATGGCATGCATAGAGATAAATCGCATAGTTGGTGTTCTGGCGACCCTGCGCAAGGCAGATGCGCGACTTTATGCGGCCGTCGTAGAGACCGAAGAATTCCCCGACCTCGAGCGGGTCGCCGACTTCCTTGAGCGTCAGGACATCGGGATAAAACGAAAAGACGAAGAGTGATTGGTCCGGTTCGCCGAGGTGGCGAAGCTCCAGTCTGGTCTTCAGCAGGAGGTCTTCACAGTCAGCAAATTTACGCTCAGCGCAGCTTCCCGGCACCTCGTACGCGCGCGCAAAATAGTATTCGCGGGCAGTGATGTTTTTCATCGGATTCAGGGAAGGGGACCAGTTGTGAATCAGCTTGAAGCCCTTCCGCTTCATGTAGTTGTCAAGCATCTCCATGCCTTTTTTCGACCCGATACCTGACAGAATGGGATACCGTTTGAGCCCCTCGAACTCACCGCCAAGATCCTTGAGCGTCAAGCCGAGTCCTGAGCCGTCATGCCCTTCTTTCATGGTTTCGAGCGCGAGGATGTTCTCCATGGGGGAGAAATAGTCGTTCGACGTGATTGCCGCCAGTCTGCACATAGCTTTTCCCTCTACTCGTTATGAGATACCTTGCATTATAAGGCAAAAAAAGCGCCGACACCATTGGGCACTTCACGCGGATGTCAGACGCTCTATTCGGTAACCGATTGCCTAACTGCAATTGTTTACTATATAAAGAGCGGAAAATCTTTGTCAATGCTGGGCTACGGCGGCATTTTCCGCTTGACAGGAGAGGTTAAGTTCAGCTAAATTTCAGACACTCGGTAACCGATTGCCATGGAAAAAGTTTCGACCGGCATACCAAGTCTCGATGCAATTATCGACTCAATTTATGTAGGCGACAATGTCGTCTGGGAAATTGAGGCCGGCACGCTCTATAGCGCATTCATCAAGAATTTCATCCGCCAGTCATTCACGGAAAAGCAGCATGTTGTCTATATCAGTTTCAACCGCTCGCCCCAGAGCGTTCTGCAGAAAATAGCAGATATTATTGATTTTGAACGTTTATCCTTTGTCGATTGCTTTACGGCAGGCAAGGGCAAGAATGACGTGACCTTCAGCAAATTTTACGATAAGCTGCCGCACGGCCTGAACATTATACGGGTCGAGCGGCCAAAAAATGTGGACGAGGTGACCCAGATTGTCAATGACCTCGAAGACAGTTTGCCGCCCGGCGCGCGCTCCATCTTCGACAGCCTCACCGGCATGCAGGACCTCTGGACAAGTGAAGATGAGACCTATCGTTTTTTTACGTACATGTGTCCGCGTCTGTACGACTTAGGAACGGTCGCGTACTGGGTTCTTGAAAAAGATGCGCACAGTCCAAAATTCAAGGCGAATCTCCGTCATATCACCCAAGTGGTCCTGGATTTGTATAAGCGGCGCGACAAGCTGTACCTTAAGGCGCTCAAGCTCGACTCGCGGCAGGAGCGCGAGGCTTTCAAGCCGCATATGTACGAAATCAGCGAGGAGCGGATTATCGTAACGTCGGCGAAGAAGGACGCAGTGCATGAAATCGGCAGCAAAGTTCGCGAGGCGAGGCTCCGCCAGAATATGAACCAGAAAGAGCTGGCCGATAAAGTAGGCCTTACGCCGAGCTTTATCTCCCAGCTTGAGAATAACCAGATCAGTCCGTCGCTCAATTCGTTTCTCCACATCTGCTCATCGCTCGGTGTCAGCCCCGGTCTTTTTCTGGAGGGCGATCGGCAGGACACCCGCCGCTGGTTTATCAGCCGTCACGATGTCTTTGCCCGCGGCACTTCGATTGCGGAGGGAATTGAGAGCTTCCTGATGCTTGATGATGACCGTTTTTCGGTTTACATGATAACGCTTTTGCCGAATGCAGCTTTGAGCCGTCATTTCACGGCGCACGGGAAGCCGGAGTTTTATCACGTTGCTGAAGGCGTGGTTACGGTTTCAGCAGGCGGGAAAGAGCAGAAACTCGTTGCCGGAGACAGTGTATACTTTATTGAAAAAGCGCCTTCGGCCTGGAAAAATGAAGGGGGTGAGACAGTGCGGCTTGTTGCGGTCGCATAGCATAAAATTAATTCAGCGCGGCTGTTAATTTGCGAGCGCAGGAGCGCTGCAAATTTTTTTGCCCAAGGGCTTTAATAATACTGATTTATCGATGAAGCAAGAATTAACAATACTGAATGGAGGTAGTTCAATGCAGTCAGGTCAACCAAATGCAAGTTCAGCAACCGGCACGAAGAATCGTGTTCCCGATGCGGCTCCGTATTCCGGAATCTGTTCCGTCTGTCTCGACGGCTGTCCCGGCCCATGCGAAATCGGCAAGTCCTCATATCGCGGCCGTGAGGTTATCTATCCGATGCCGTTCGGAAAAATTACCGCCGGTGCTACTAAGCCGTACCCGGTCGATTATTCCCACCTGAATATTCAGGGCACCTGTGTCGGCGCGGTCGGCATCGAGGCGGACCCGGACAAGGCGGTATTCCCGGCAGTCAGCACCGAAACCGTGGTTGGCGGCCCCATGGGCAAGCAGATTAAACTGCAGCTTCCGATTTTCACCGGCGCACTGGGCTCAACCGACATTGCGAAAGATAACTGGGACGGCCTCGCCATCGGCGGAGCAATTTCAGGCATCATCGTCGTTATCGGTGAGAACGTTGCCGGCATGGACATGAAGGCCGAGTTCAACAAAAATGGCCGCGTGACGAAATCTCCTGAACTCGAGCGCCGCGTGAAGCGCTTCCAGGAGTGGTATACCGGGTATGGCGAGATCATCCTCCAGCAGAATGTGGAAGACACCAAGATTGGATCCGCAGAGTACGCAATTGAGAAGCTCGGTGTTCAATGCATCGAGCTGAAGTGGGGGCAGGGCGCGAAGAACATCGGCGGGGAAGTGAAGCTGAAGCAGATCGAAAAAGCGAAAGAGCTCTACAAGCGCGGTTATATCGTTCTGCCGAACCCGGACGATGCCGTTTCAGAGAAAGGGTTCAAGTCGGGCGAATTCAAGGAGTTCGAGCGCCACTCACGCCTGGGAATGGTCGACTACGACAGCTTTATCAAAGCGGTTGATTACTACCGCGCGTGCGGCGCGAAAGCGGTTTCGCTCAAGACCGGCGCATACCGTATTACCGACCTCGCGCGCGCGCTTCGATATTGCTCTGATGCAAAAATCGACCTTCTCACGATTGACGGAGCGGGCGGCGGCACCGGCATGAGCCCGTGGCGCATGATGAATGAGTGGGGCATCCCTACCATCTACCTCCAGTCTGTCGCGTACAAGTTTGCCGCACAGCTTGCCGCGAAGGGCAGGTATGTTCCGCCGCTTGCAATGGCGGGTGGTTACTCTCTCGAAGACCATATTTTCAAGACGCTCGCAGTCGGCGCACCATACTTTAAGGCAGTCTGCATGGGCCGTGCCCTGATGATCCCGGCATTCATCGGCAAGAACATGGAGACTTGGCTGAAGGAAGACAAGCTCCCGACGGAAATGAAGAAGCATGGCGATTCCGTCGAGAAGATATTCATCACCTACGAGACGCTGAAAAACAAGTACGGCAAGGACATCAGCAAAATTCCGCTTGGCGCGATCGCGATGTACACCTTCTGCGATCGCCTGAAGCAGGGATTGCAACAGCTGATGGCAGGCGCACGCAAGTTCGCGGTGCCGTATCTTGATCGCGGCGATGTCGTGTCTCTGACAAAAGAGTGCGCGGAAGTGACCGGCATTCCGTATGTGATGGAAGCCGACATGGAAGAGGCAGAGCGCATTCTGCTGAGCTAGAAAGTCGGGAGCGGGGCGGTTTAGGCCGCCCCGCTGAACAACGCGGAAGGCAAAGGTCAAAGGTGCTGAGCAGAACAAATTGCCGCGTTGTCATGTGCCACAGGGCATCAATTATGCGGATATATGCACTTTGACTTTTGAGCTTCTCTTTTGACGATTGACGTTCTCTCCGGAGGTCCGTTTTTGAACGATACGCTGCTCGCAATACTCAAGGTTCTTGACAAGCAGGAGAATATAACAGGGTCACGGGAAATTTCCCGGCAGCTCAAGTCGTATGGCTTTGATTTGACTGATCGTACGGTGCGCTATCATCTCCGTATTCTTGATGAACGCGGATACACAACGGTGTTCGGCAAGGAAGGGCGGCGCATTACCCCGAACGGCAGGCACGAACTGGCAAACTCTCATGTCGCTGAGCGGATCGGCTTTGTGAGCAGCAAGATCGAAGCCCTCTCATACCAGACAAAATTTGATCCCGAATCGCAGACCGGCAGCGTAATTCTGAACATTTCATGCATTCCTGAAGCAAACCTGCGGGAAGCCCTGCGGATTATGGCTCCCGTATTCTCGTCTCCGTTCGTCATGAGCGATCGGATTGTGCTCAGGCACAGCGGCGAGCGTATCGGCGATGCGATTATCCCTGAGGGGAAAGCAGGAATCGGCACGGTCTGCAGTGTCACCATTAACGGCGTTTTTCTGAAGGCCGGCATCTCGGTCAACTCCCGGTTCGGCGGTGTCGTCGAGATTCGCGATGGCAAGCCATCGCGGTTTGTTGCGCTTATCAGCTATGAAGGGTCGTCGGTGGACCCGCTCGAAATCTTTATCCGGAGCAGGATGACGGATGTAGTTGGGGCACTGCAATCTGAAGGCGGGCGGATTCTCGCGAGTTTCCGCGAAATTCCGGTCGTCTGTCTTGAGGAGGCACGGCGATTGTCTGCCCGCATGAGTGAGCTTGGGTTCGGCGGTGTGCTGCTGATGGGGAATCCGAACCGGTCGCTGCTCGAAGTTCCGGTCGGTCTCGATAAAACAGGAATTGTTATCGTCGGCGGTCTGAATCCGATTGCGGCACTGGAGGAGTCGGGCATTCCGACCGAGAGCAAGGCAATGTCAACGCTCATCAACTTTGCCGCGCTTGAACGATTCTCTGATGTCGCGGGGAGGATAGCATGAAAAAAATTGAGGCAATCATCAAACCATTCAGACTTGAGCCGGTGCGCGATGCATTGGCAGCGCTCGGCGTTCAGGGGATGACGATTACGGAAGTGAAAGGCTTCGGACGGCAGAAAGGGCACACGGAGTTTTACCGCGGTGCGGAGTATGCGGTCGATTTTCTGCCGAAAATGAAAGTGGAAGTTGTTGTACCGGACGCAATGGTGCAGCCGGTGATTGATGAAATTATGCGTGCTGCTAAGACCGGCAAGATCGGCGACGGCAAAATTCTCATTATTCCCGTGGATAATGCGATACGCATCCGCACCGGCGAAGAGGGCGATTTGGCGGTAAGCTGAAGCGGCAGCAGCCGGAATCAAGCAAGACAGCATTCGAACAGGACGCCGGATAGTTCACCTGCCTGCCCCCATCCTTTTTCATGCTATTCTAAGTGCATGGATGTCATTACCTCTCATCTCAATGCAGACTTTGATTCGCTCGGCTCAGCAATAGCTGCGAAAAAACTCTATCCTGACGCGGTCATCGCATTCCCGGGTTCTCTTGAAAAACGGGTGCGGGAATTCGTGGAGGTATTCAACCCTGCCGTTATCCAGCGCATGAAGGATATCGAACTCGGCAAGGTAAAGCGCCTGATTATAGTTGATACCAAGCATCCCGACCGCATCGGCTCGTTCAAGGCGGTTCTTGGCAATCCGGGGATTAAGGTTCATGTGTACGACCATCATCCCGTGACGGCGGAGGATATCAAGGGCGAGTTGTTGGTGCTTGATACGGTAGGCGCCGTCTCAACACTCTTCACTGAAATACTCCAGAAAAAGAAGATTATCGTTTCGCCGCTTGAAGCGACCATGCTTTGCCTTGGTATTTATGAGGAGACCGGGTCGCTGATGTTCGCGTCAACAACGCCGCGCGATCTCATGGCTGCGGCATATCTGCTGAAGCGCGGCGCTAATCTGAACATTGTTTCCCGCTTTCTGAAGGATGAGATCAGCAAGGAAGAGGTCTCTCTGCTAAATGACTTGATCCAGTCGCTGCGTGAAGTGGTGATTCAGGGAGTCCGTATCAAAATTGCCCGCGCAACCATGGAAGGATTCAACGATGTCGCGCATCTGGCGCATCGCATCATGGATATGGACGATGCACCAGATGCCGTGATAATGATGATTGGCATGGCGGACAAAGTGCTGCTGGTCGGAAGGAGCAGGGTTTCAGAACTGAATGTCGCGGGCGCGCTGGCCGAGTTCGGCGGCGGCGGCCATGGTATGGCTGCATCTGCGACCATCAAGGATATGCCGTTTGAGCTGATTGAGGAACGGTTGCTTGCAGCGCTCGAAAAAAGCGTTCGTCCGGTCAAGACGGCAAAAGATGTCATGACGACGCCGGTCGTGACCATCCAGTGGGACAGCAGGATCAAGGAAGCGGAAGGTGTCATGACGAAATATGGCGTCAACGCGCTGCCGGTCGTAAAGGGAGATGTCTATATAGGAATTATTACGCGTGAACTGGTGGAAAAAGCGCTTTTCCACGGACTCGGCAGAAACCGCTGTGGTGACTTTGCGACCACGGATGCGATCACGGTTGCGCCTGACGAGGACATGCCGGAAATTGAAAAATCGATGATTGAGCAGAATCAGCGATTTGTTTCCGTCGTTGAGGGAGGCAGGGTCAAGGGTGCTATTACGAGGACCGATATCCTGCGGGCGCTCTATGAGGACTACCTGCGCAAGAGCAGGGTTGGTGCCGGTCGGGCCGCTGCCGAACCGTCCGGTGGGTATGTGAGGAATGTTGCTCATCTTCTGCGCGAGGAATTGCCGGCTCCGCTCCATGCTTTTCTGGAGCGCGCGGGCGCGGTTGCTGATGAACTTGGTTATGGAGCCTATCTTGTCGGAGGATCGGTCCGTGATCTCCTGCGCCGTGAGCGAAATCTTGATCTGGATATTGTTGTGGAAGGCAACGGCATTCAATTCGCACGGAGGCTCGGGGAAGAGATCGGAGCCAAGGTAACAGCGCATGAGCGTTTTGGTACTGCGGTCGTCAGCAGGCAAGACTTCAAGCTCGATGTCGCGACTGCCCGAACGGAGTATTATGAATCACCAGCCGCACTGCCGACAGTCGAAAGTTCCTCCATCAAGAAGGATCTCTATCGCCGCGACTTTACCATCAATACGCTTGCCGTGCGGCTGAACAGGAAAGACTTCGGGCTTCTCATCGATTTCTTTGGCGCGCAGCGCGACCTGAAGGAGAAGGCGGTGCGCGTGCTGCATAATCTCAGCTTTGTGGAAGACCCGACGCGGACGTTCCGGGCAATCCGTTTTGCGGAGCGTTTCGGATTCCGGCTGACAAAGCATACCGAAAATCTGATCAAACTGGCGATTCGCATGAACATCTTTGAAAAGCTTGCGGGTTCGAGGCTCTTCGACGAACTTGAACTCATCTGCAAGGAAACAAACCCGACCAAGGCGTTCAGGAGGCTCGGGGATTTTGAGATGCTGCGGGTGATTCACCCGCGTCTTGTGTATACCCCGCAGCTTGAAGCGCTGCTTCAGTCGGTTCATGACGCGATTATTTGGTTTGACCTGCTTTATCTGGGCGAGCAGTACGATAAGGGTGTGCTTTATATTGTGGCGCTTCTGTGGGGGCTGAACCGTGAAGAGCGGGAAAGCGCTCTTGTCCGCCTGAGTGTCACCGAAAAGCCGAAGGAAAAAATTCTCCGTGGGTTGGGCGCTGGTGACAGCGTCATGCGCCGATTGCAGCCGCAGGATCCGGAAGCGGTATATCATTTGCTGCTTTCGTACGAGACGGAAGCACTGCTCTTTTTGCTCGCCCTTGCGCCTGACAACGAACGGAAACGCGCCGTTTCCGAATTTCTGCTGAAACATCGCGGCATGAAGCCATATGTTAAGGGCGAGGATCTGAAGCAGCTGGGTATCTCGCCGGGACCAAGATATTCAGAAATTTTCCGGGCGATTCTTGACGAAAAAATACGCGGGAATCTTGTGACGAAAGATGACGAAATTGTGTTTGTAAAGCGAAAGTTCCTCTCCTCATAATCCATACGCAAAGACTGGCTACATCACAATAATCTGATGCTCCTCACCATCTTAATCCAGATCCGCGCTGCGCGTGATTTTGTCGATGAGCGACGAAGAGGAAGATATCGAACCGGAGGGAGCAACATCTCTCGGCTGGGTCCCGGATTTGAAATATTCCTGCAGGGCCTTGTCGCTGTAAGAGAGAAGACCTGTTGACGGATCGATCGCGACACGAACTATCCCGTCAGGTATGGCAAAGCCGCTGCCGCCGGCACCGATGCTTTTCATATAATCGCCCCAGATGGGCGCGGCGGCACGGCCGCCGACCTCGCTTTTACCGAGCGGCCGGCGCATGTCATCAAACCCGACCCATACCGCGGTGGCAAGATCCGGCGTATAGCCGACAAACCACGCATCCCTGTAGTCATTGGTCGTTCCGGTCTTACCCGCGGCCGGCCTGCCAATGCCGGCGCGGCCCCCGGTGCCGTAGCTGATAACATCCTGGAGCATGGAGGTGAGCAGAAACGCATCCTGCTCGCTCATTGCCACTATCCCTTCCGGATCGTTTGCTTCAAGGAGAGCGCCCTTTGCGTCGCGCACTTCGAGAATTGAAACCGGACGTATTGCCACCCCGCTATTTGCAAAGGTCGCGTATGCCGCCGTCATTTCGAGCGGCGTGACCGCAACCGAACCGAGCGCTATCGATAGCTCGGGGGGAATCTCCTGCTGAATGCCGATGTCTCTGGCAAAGGCGATTACGTTTGCAACACCGACAGACTCAAGCAGCTTGACGGTAACGACATTTCGTGAAAAAGCGAGGGCTTCTCGGAGGCGTGTCGGACCGTAGTGCTTGTGATCATAGTTTGACGGACTCCACGACCCGTAGGAGATGGATTCGTCATTGACGACACTGGCCGGGGTAAAGCCGTGTTCCAAAGCCGCGCCAAAAATGACCGGCTTGAACGCGGAGCCGGGCTGCCGCTTTGCGAGGACGGCTCTGTTGAACTCGCCGCGTGAGAAGCTGAAGCCGCCCACAAGCGCCTTGATGTGACCGTTTTCGGGAGCTATCGAGACGACCGCGCCTTCGACATCGGGTTCCTGGTCCAGGATGAACGTCACCTGCTTTGCGGCAATGGTTTTGAAGCGAACCCAGATAATATCTCCGGCATTCAGGATGTCGGTTAACTTGAGGTTTTTGAAGGTTTTGATCCTGCCACTTTTCTCCATGACCGTGTTTGCCCATTGCGCATCGGCTACGGAGAGCCGGCCGGTAAGTCCGCGCGATTTAATCATCGCCTCTTTCGCATTCACGGAAATTACAACACCTTTTGAAACGTCGCCGACCGATGCTGAAAAGGACACCTTCGGCTCCTCGACGGCTGTTTTGACATTTTCCCGTTTTCCGATGGGTCCCCGCCAGCCCCGCCGCTTGTCAACCTGACGCAACCCTTCCTGCAAAGCCTTCTGCGCCTGGAACTGGTACTGCCTGTTCAGCGTGGTTGAGACGCGAAGGCCGCCTTTATAGACGGTCTCAACACCGTATTTTGACTCGAGTTGCTGCCGGACATATTCAAGGAAGTAATTATTCGCTTCCGTTGCCGTCTTGAGCGATGACAGCAGGATCTGCTGTTGACGGGTCGTTTTGCGCTGAGCAGGGTACAGGTAGCCCTCTTCTTCCATAAGCAGCAGCACTGTCTCCTGCCGCTCCTTGGATCTGACGAGATCGTTGTAAGGCGAATAGGTATTCGGGGCCTTGACCAGGCCGGCAAGCAGGGCAGCTTCTGCAACGGTTATCTGCGATACGGACTTGCCGAAGTAGATTCGTGATGCCATTTCGACTCCGTACGCTCCGTGACCAAAATAGACATTATTGAGATACAGTTCGAGGATCTCATTCTTCGAGAGCTGTTTTTCGAGCTTGATGGCGAGCTGCATTTCTTTCAGTTTGCGGGTAATCGTCTTTTCGGGCGTCAGGAACATCACCTTTGCGAGTTGCTGCGTGATGGTGCTCGCTCCTTCTTTCAGGCTGGCATGTATGATGTCCTTGTAAATCGCACGGGCGATGCCGATATAATCAATGCCGCTATGGCTGTAGAACCGGCGGTCCTCAACCGCGACTATCGCTTCCCGCATATGCTTCGGGATGGCGTTCAGCGGTTGATGGATACCCTTTTCAATTTTGAATTCGCCGATGAGGGAATTGTCGTCAGCATAAATTTTTGCGCCGTCCGACGGACGGTACCTCTTCATGTCCTCGACAGACGGCACGCCGGTTGCAAGCGCAAGAAAACCGCCGGCAACCACTCCAAGGAATATTACGGAGAGAATGAGGATCCACTTGAAACGCATAATGAAATTATAAACCAGAGGGTGCTAAAATTTCACGTCAGGACCGGCTGCACGCAGGAAAACAATACCCCGTGGCCAGTGAACGGCAGCAGATCCAGATGCGCAACAGGAGGGCCGCATGAGTGATCCATTCGTCTATAAAAGTCCGGCGGGATATCTGCATTGTTATTTTCAGGGGGGGGGCATCTCATCGATAGACATAGAGTTTCGCGGCCGGGAACCGAGGGGCAGGCTCACACCTGAAGAGAAACAGCTTTGTAATGAGCTCGATGATTATTTTTCCGGCAAGGGCTGCTCGTTTTCTCAGGCCGTGCGTTTCAGCAGCGGAACGCCGTTTCAGCAACAGGTATGGCGTATGCTGCTGACGATTCCGTTTGGGGAAACACGCTCCTACCAATGGCTTGCCGAAGCGGTCGGGCGTCCGAAGGCGGCGCGGGCAGTCGGGCAGGCAGTCGGAAAAAATCCTCTTCCGCTCGTAGTCCCCTGCCACAGGATTATCGCCGCCGACGGTTCCATCTGCGGATATTCGTGCGGCGTTCCAATCAAAAAATGGCTGTTGAGGCACGAAAAAGCAAGTCTGGAAGCGCGGAAGATATGAAGAGCGGAAGTCGGGTAGGGAGGGAATCGGTAGATTCTTTGTCTTTCAGCTTTCCCGCCTTCCGAACTTTTGTCTCATCTGATATATGCCTCGGTTACATACAGGCGCATCATGCGGTGCGTATTGAAGTAGTACGCATTTTTACTGATCGCATTTTCCATGATTTTAATCCAGCCGCGCCTGTCATTGTAATATGTGGGAATAAGAACGTTTTCCAGCTTGTGGTAGAGGTCGTCCGCATCCTTGGAGGGATCGGCGGGGGCATCCGCTGACGGCCCGATTGACCACCCGGTAATGCCTTCAATATGCCCCTCAATCCACCATCCATCCAGAACGCTGAAGTTTGGCACGCCGTTGTGGCACGCCTTCATGCCGCTGGTTCCTGACGCTTCGAGCGGGCGCAGCGGCGTGTTCAGCCAGACATCAACGCCTGAAATCAGATTCAGGGCAATGTCCATATTGTAATTGGCGAGGAATACGATCTTAACGCGGTCTTTCAGGCGCTCCCGCATCTGGAAGATGCGCTGAATGAGCTGCTTGCCGGACTCGTCCCGCGGATGCGCCTTGCCTGCATAAATAATCTGCAGCCGTCCTTCGCCGATGCGTGCGAGTCTCTCAATATCCGAGAAAAGCAGGTCGGCCCGTTTATATGCCGTCGCGCGGCGTGCAAAGCCAATCGTCAGTGTATCGTAGTTCATATCGGACTGTGTTTCACGGTTCACATAATTGATAAGCTTCCTCTTGGCCTCCATGTGCGCATCCCAGAGTTCCTCGTCCGGTATTCTGCCGGTCCGGACAAAAATCTCAGGCTCGTTGGCCCACCCGGGCAGGTACTTGTCAAAGAGGCGGCGCATACTTTCACAGACCCATGTGTAAGAATGAACACCGTTCGTTATTGCATGAATTTCATATCCGGGGAACATGGTCTGCGATACTTCCCCATGTTTTTTCGCGACGCCGTTAATGTAGTTGCTGAGGTTAATGCCGAGCATCGTCATATTCAGCGCTTCCGGTCCTGAAAAATCCTTGATCACGTTGATCGGTATAACGTCGCAGATGGTTTTCTCGGCCATCTCATAGGGAAACTTGTCATGTCCGGCGGCAACCGGGGTGTGCGTGGTAAAGACGCAGAGGCTGCGGACTTTTTCGATATCCCAGACAAGGCGCTCGTCCCAGACTTCTTCGATGTCTTTCCTGAAGCGCTTCAGCAGTTCGAGGGTAAGCAGGCTTGAGTGGCCTTCATTCATATGATATTTCTTGATTTCGAATCCGACCTCTTCGAGCATGCGCGTACCGCCGATGCCGAGGACGACTTCCTGTTTGAGGCGATAGAGCGAGTCTCCGCCGTACAGAAAATGCGTGAGTTCACGATCCGCAGGCTCGTTTTCAGGAAGATCGGTATCCAGAAAGAGAACCGGCAATGTTCCGCCGGTGGCGCTTTTGACAATGTACAGCCAGGCTGCAACGAGAACCGGACGTCCTTCGAAACAGACACCGATGCGCTGCGGCAGAAGGGTCATTAAATCAGCCGGATTCCATTCATCGGGGGCCTCGGTCTGTCGGCCGTGAATATCGAGTTCCTGACGGAAATATCCTTTCCTAGCCATCAGGGTTACACCGACCATGGGCAGGCGAAGGTCAGTTGCTGACTTGATGGTATCGCCCGCAAGCACGCCAAGGCCGCCGCTGTAGGTATGAATCTCGGTGCGGAGACCTATTTCCATAGAAAAATATGCTATTTTCGGCTCTTTTATGAAGCGTTCGAGAATGTTCTGAGGCATTATTTGGCTCCTTTGTCAGAATCGGGCTGCGGCTGCCCGCTGCACCAGTTCGTCCAGCGCGGCCTGCCCTTCCCGACCGATATCGAGGGTGAATTCGTTGACATACAACTGTATGTGCCGGCGAATGACATCATCCGCCATTTCCTGCGCGTGCTGTCTGATGTATGGCATAGCCGCCTCAGGATGCGCAAACGCATGCCGGACACTTGCTAGGATTATCTGCTCTATATCTCTGATGACGATGTCACCGAGCTTCTTCTCCGCTATGATGCCTCCGAGCGGAATCGGAAGCCCGGTCGTCTCCTCCCACCACGAACCGAGATCGATCAGGGCATGCAGGCCAAGATCCCGGTAAGTGAAGCGACCCTCATGGATGATAACCCCGGCATCCGCGCGCCCGGCGGCTATGGCCGGCATTACCTCGTGAAATGCCATCGGGACGAACCGGGAAGGCTTCAGACCGGCCGCTTCGCACAAAAGACGGACGAGCAGAAAGGCCGTGGTGAGCTCGCCTGGAATCGCCACCGTGCGAGCGTTCAGAAAGCCCGCATCAGCCGGTTCCCGGGCAATGACAAGCGGACCGCAGCCCCTGCCGAACGCCCCGCCGCTCCGCAGAAAACGGTAGTGATCCCGGACCCCGACATATGCCGCGCAGGAGACCTTGGTAATATTAAGCGTGCGCTCTGCCGCCCGGCGGTTCAGCTCTTCCACGTCATCGATGACAACGGAAAAATAATATTCATGAAGATTCACTGCCCGATGCGTGAGGGCATGAAAAATAAAGGTGTCATTCGGACAGGGTGAAAAGCCGAGCGAAAGCATAATTTATTAATTCTAGCATGACGGTTTTCCTGCTGTCCAAGACGGCAATGCGCCTGTTGTCAGGCGCGGGATGTTTTTATTTCAAGCTGAAAGTGTGCTATGTTAATCTGCTATGGAAAACAGCAAAGATAAAGCACTCCGTTTCTTCGTGCAGAAGATACCGAAACTTCCGACGTTGCCTATAATAGCAGAACGCATCTTCGGCATGGTTGACGACGATGCGGCCAGCGTTGAGAGCGTTGTTGATACTATTGAAAAGGATCCGGCGATTGCCGCAAAAGTGCTGAGTTTCGCCAACGCCGCTTTCTATGGTTCGGGCGAGCCGGTGCTCAGTGTGCGCGGTGCGGTCATGAGGATAGGATTCAAGAACATCATGAGCATTGCGCTTAGCATCTCGCTGATGACAATCTTTTCGGAGAACAAGGAAAGGTTCGCGGCGGCGTATCACCGCATTTTCCTGCACTCTGTCGCTGTCGCCGTTATTTCCCGGCAGGTTGCTGAGAAAGTCAGTCGTGAAGTGGCGGATATGGCTTTTATGGCCGGGTTGTTGCATGACATCGGCCAACTCGTCATCATTAGATACTTTCCTGACGATTATCTCCGCATTTTTGACGAGTTCAACCGGGGCGTGTTTCTTCTTGACGCCGAAAAAAAAGTGCTGGGTATCACACATGCCGATATAGGTATCTGGCTTGCGGATAAGTGGAATCTGCCCGTAATCATTCAGGACGCGGTTCAGTTTCATCACGCCCCGTCGGAGGCGCCAACAACCAGCCAGATGATTGTTGCGTTGATTCATGTCTCCGATATCATCGCATCCCGCCACTCCTTCGGCTTTTTTGAAAGCGGATCTGTGAACGCGTTTGATTATTCCGCGCTCGAAATTCTTGGCATATCAGAAAAGGATCTTGAGACCATCGAAGCCGGACTTGACAAGCAGTCATTCCCGGTCGAACTTTTCCAGTAAATGCCGCGACAGCCCAGTTCAGAGTCGCTGCTCATTGAACGACTGTACCGTTCATGCATGGCGGGTATTCCCGCTTCAATCTCCCTTGAAAGCCTTTCCGATCGGGAGCGGTTTATTGCACTGAAGCTGAATGAAGAGATATCCCAGGGAGATCGCTGCAAGGTTGTGTCGCGTGCCTTCCATCGGGCCCTCGATGAAGTCGATCGCTTTTATGAGCTTTCCATTCGTGTATTATCGGCTCTCATTAAGGTCGGACGCATAGACGAAGCGTTTTATGACCCCGACAGATTCTGCAAAAATGTCCTCGATATTTTTTCCGAAGAGCTCGATTTCGAGAACTGCTCAATCATGCTGAAGACGGCCGACGGGAAAATGCTCCAGGTTGTTGCCGGCAAGGGGAAGGGTGATCGCTATGCTGGTGCCGGCTTTCAGGGAAAAACCGGGAATTTGATCAAGATCGGCGAAGGGGTTGCCGGCACGGCAGCGAAAAAGGGCACCTATGTTTTTGTCCCCGATATTTCGAAAGATGAACAGTTCAAGTCGCTGGTTAT
Organism: uncultured Nitrospiraceae bacterium; assembly: GCA_964392915.1. Classification (GTDB taxonomy): domain Bacteria; phylum Nitrospirota; class Thermodesulfovibrionia; order Thermodesulfovibrionales; family Dissulfurispiraceae; genus JAAYUK01. The sequence continues at coordinate 40,702 of CAYMRS010000005.1, read as the reverse complement.
GAACGTTGAGGTCGCCTCGCTGCTTTCGGTGCCGATTCGTACCGACAAGGAGATTATCGGTGTCATCAACTTCAGCCATCCGATGCCCGGGGTCTTTGATGAGAACATGATTAATCTGGTGACGATTCTCTCGAACTTTGTGGGGCAGATGATCCTGCTCATGCAGCTCTACGGAAGGGTTGCAAGCTGGAATGAGACGCTGAGAGCGGAAGTCGACAAAAAGACGGAAGAACTGAAAAAAAAGAATGCTCAGCTTCGGCGCATTACACTCATCGACCCGCTGACGAATATTTTCAACCGGCGCTTCTTTTTCCAGAAACTCGAAGAGGAGTTTGCCCGCCATCAGCGATATGAAGAGCCGTTTTCGCTGCTTTCCGTCGATATTGACAACCTGAAGCATATAAACGATACCTATGGTCATCTTGCAGGAGATACGGCAATCAAGGGGGTGGTTCACGGCATGAAGGTAATCGGGCGCAGGGGCGATGCGATCTGCCGTCTTGGCGGCGATGAATTCGCCTGCATTCTGTTGAATTCCGATCTTCAGGGGGCGCTTACCTTCGCGAAGCGCATTCAGGAGCGTCTCAGGAAAATGGATTTCAAGGGACTTGAGCTTCGCCCTACCGTCAGCGTCGGCGTTGTGAATTCTGCGTCGGCAAAGTTTCTCGACGCACTCGACATGTATCGCGCAGCTGATGAGGCCCTGTACCGGGCCAAGCAGGAGCGTGATGCTGTCCGGCATTATGGAGAAGATACAGCCTGACGTCCTTCCGCCAGTTGCCGCTTTTCCATCCGCCGTCTGACGTTTGCTCTTGATAGAACAGGAATTTTTGTGCTAACCTTCGTAGCTAAATCACACGCCCGGAAAAGCTCTTTTTTCTGGTCTCTCGCCCTTGGCGGGAGGAACGGAGAGCGGGCGGAGGCATAACCAGAGGAGGAAGTAACATGAGTGTTGTAACCATGAAAGAGCTGCTTGAGTCCGGTGCCCATTTCGGTCATCAGGTCAAGCGGTGGCACCCGAAGATGAAGAAGTATATTTTCGGCGAGAGAAACGGAATCCATATCGTGGATCTCCAGAAGACCCTGAAGGGAATAGAGGAAGCGTACAGTTTTATCAAGGCCATCTCTGCAGCCGGCCAGCAGGTGCTCTTCGTTGGGACCAAAAAGCAGGCGCAGGATTCCGTTTCTGATGAGGCACGCCGTTGCGGAGCTTACTTTGTCACCAGCCGCTGGCTGGGCGGCATGCTCACCAACTTTTTAACCGTCAAGAAGAGCATTGACTATCTGAAAAAGATTGAACGCATGAAGGAAGACGGCACCTATAATGCACTTACCAAGAAAGAGGTTTCCGGGTTCGAAAACGAGCGCATAAAGCTCGAAAAGAACCTCTGCGGCATCAAGGACATGAACAGCTTCCCGGGTGCGGTCTTCATCATCGATCCAAAAAAAGAGCGCATTGCGATAGCAGAGGCGCGCCGTCTTGCAATACCGGTTGTCGCGGTTGTTGACACGAACTGTGACCCGGATGATGCCGATTATGTCATTCCCGGCAACGACGATGCTATCCGGGCAATCAAGCTCATCTCATCGAAAATGGCGGAAGCGGTGCTGGAAGGCAAGGGCATTCTCCAAAAGAAGACGGACGAAGCTGCCGAAGTTGCTGCTGCAAAGGATAAGGCAGCCGCCGAGTCAGCCGAAGAAAAGGCTGCCGCTGTGCCTAAGAGATCAGCAAAGACCCAGGAGGAAGGCAAATAATGAGCATCTCTGCTGAAATTGTACGAGACCTGCGCGAAAAAACGGGCGCGGGTATGATGGACTGCAAAAAAGCCCTTACCGAGACAAACGGTGATATGGAAAAGGCTGTTGATGTTTTGCGCCAGAAGGGGCTTGCCAGTGCAGCCAAAAAGTCGGGCCGATCGGCATCGGAAGGGCTCATCGGTTCCTACATTCACATGGACAAGATAGGCGTTATGGTCGAAATCAACTGCGAGACCGACTTTGTCGCCCGCACGGATGACTTCCGCGCTCTCGTAAAAGATATAGCAATGCATATTGCGGCCGCGAATCCGCAGTATGTCGGTCGCGAAGATGTTCCGGCGGACATTATCGAGCGCGAGAAGGAGATTTACCGCGCCCAAGTTACCGGAAAGCCGGCACCGGTCGTCGAGAAGATTCTTGAGGGCAAGCTTGACAGGTACTTTGGCGATTTCTGTCTTCTTGAGCAGATCTTTGTAAAAGACCCGGACGGCAAGAAGAAGATTAAGGAGCTTGTAACGGAAAAGGTTGCCAAGCTTGGTGAAAATGTTGTTGTGCGGCGTTTCGCCCGGTTCCAGCTCGGCGAGGGGCTTGCAAAGGCCGAGAACTGCGGGAAATAGGAATCCATGAAAGATACCGCTGCCAGAAAACCGAAGATGAAACTTGCTTACCGGCGTCTGATGCTCAAGCTGAGCGGCGAGGTACTCATGGGTGACAAGCAGTACGGAATTGATCCAGCAACCGTGAACTACATGGCGAAAGAGATCCAGAAGGTTTTTTCGCTGGGGGTTGACGTTGCTGTGGTCATTGGCGGCGGCAACATCTTTCGCGGCGTGGAAGCTTCGCTGCAGGGCATGGAGCGGGCATCTGCGGATTATATGGGAATGCTCGCAACGGTCATCAATGCCCTTGCGCTTCAGAACGCGCTCGAAAATCTGGGGCTTCAAACGCGTGTGCAGTCGGCCATAGAGATGCGTGAACTGGCGGAATCATACATTCGAAGGCGGGCAATGCGTCATCTCGAGAAGGGCCGCATCGTCATTTTCGCCGCAGGGACGGGCAATCCGTATTTTACGACCGATACTGCTGCGGCGTTGAGGGCCATGGAAATCGGAGCTGACGTTATCTGCAAAGGAACCAAGGTTGATGGCATCTATACCGCCGATCCGCAAAAAGATCCGAAGGCAAGGAAATACACTAATATATCTTATATGGATGTGATCAAACAGAATCTGAAGGTAATGGATTCGACTGCGATCACGCTCTGTATGGACAATAATCTGCCGATAGTTGTCTTTGACATCAAGAAGCCGGGCGGCTTGATGCAGCTTGCTCAAGGCAGGAAAGTCGGCACACTGGTAAAATCCTGAACGGGGTGGAGCATGCAGGAGTTCAAGAAAAAAGCGAATGAACGGATGATTACGGCAATCGAGTCCCTGAAGAAGGACTTCGGCTCGATCCGGACCGGCCGCGCATCACTGTCGCTTCTTGACAATATCAAGATCGACTATTATGGCACCCCGACGCCGCTGGCGCAGGTTGCCATGCTCGGGATTCCGGAGAGCCGGCAGATAACCATCCAGCCGTGGGAACAGAAACTGATACAGGATATCGAAAAGTCGATTTTGAAATCAGATCTAGGACTCATGCCGAACAATGACGGCAAGACAATCAGACTAAACATTCCTACGCTTACGGAAGAGCGGCGCAAGCAGCTTGTGAAGGTCGTGAAAAAGCGTGCGGAAGAGGCGAAGGTTGCTATCCGCAATATTCGCCGCGATATTAATGAAGAAGTAAAGAAGTCGGAAAAGCAGGAACATATCAGCGAAGATGAGGTAAAGCGGCTGCAGGAAGAGATCCAGAAGGTCACGGATCATTTTGTCTCAAGGGTTGAAGAAGTTCTTAGCCACAAGGAAAAGGAAATCATGGAGGTTTAGTCATGGCGGTGAATTCGAATTTTCTGGTTAAGGTTACGGATGCCAAGCTTTCGGATGTCCAGAAGGCGCTTCAGGAAGCAGGGATTACCATCAGGAGCATTATTGAAATTCACAAGGAAGAGACGGAAGCCCCGGCGCAGTAAACTGACGGCGATGAATCAGGACTCCGCGTATTTGCTTCCGCGGCTGCATTGATCATCAGGCGGAGGACAGTTCGTGACAAAAAAGAAAGTGGAAGAAATAAAAAAGACGCACAGGAAAGACGCCGCGAAGGCCTCTTCGAAAGTGGAGCCCAAAGCCCTGCCCACCGCTGTTACACAGGAAGATGAGGATGCCCGGAATGAACGTCTCAGAAGGGTTCTCGTTCAGAAGCGTGAAGATATTCTGAAAGAATCCCGAAAGGAGATTAAGAAGCAGGTTTCGGGTGAGAACAGGCAGTTTGTGGAAACCGTTCTCGATGACGGTGATCTTGCGGTGGTGGACGTATCCGAGGACATCAATCTCAAGCAATTGACGGCTCATCGCCAGAGGCTGATCAAGATTGACACGGCGCTGGCCAAGCTTCGTGAAGGCTCCTACGGTGTCTGCGAGGAGTGCAGCTGTGAGATTGAAGAAGGACGCCTCAAGGTGCTGCCGTTTGCCATCTGTTGCCGTGACTGCCAGGAAATTCTCGAGGTGCGGCAGAAAATCGAGGCGCAGCACGAATAGTCAGTAACAGACTCGCTCCAGAAACAGACCACAGGCCGGTGCTGTCGGCCCTGCGTCCGGTCGGCTTTTCGACCGTAGCAGTTTAGCGACGGCGTCGGCTTTTCTTTTCTCAAGACCGACCTCTGCCAATGTTCCCAGAATGTTTCTTGCCATATGCCGCAGAAAAGCGTCGGCGGTGATTCGAATGACGCAAAACGCACCTTCAAGGCGAAATCCGAGAAAATCAATGCCTGGATGAAGCGAGATTTCGATGGTCTCTATCGTGCGCTCGGTCGTGCGCGCCCCGCAACCGCTCGCGCGAAACGCGGAGAAATCATGTCTGCCCACCAGGAACCCCGCTGCTGCCCGCATCTCGTCTACATTCAAGGGATGGGGGATCTTCCACGAATACCGCGCGGCAAAAGGGGACAGCTCACGGCTGTTCGCTATAACATAGGCGTAGACCTTTTTCTGCGCATCAAAACGCGGATGAAAGGTATTGTCAGCCTGCGCAGCATCAAGGATGCGGATATCACGCGGCATCTGTGCATTGAGCGCCCGCTGGAACACTTCCGGCGAATGACGCGCCGATGTGCTGAACGAGGCAACCTGCCCGATCGCGTGAACTCCCGCATCGGTTCTTCCGGCGCTGAGAACACGGACTGCTTCTCCGCTGATGACAGAAAGTTTCTCCTGCAGTACCTGCTGAATCGATATGCCGTTCGGCTGGATCTGCCAGCCATGGTAATTGGTTCCGTCATACGCGAGGGTCAGCCGTATCGTTTTCATACCGGATAGTGTAGCATCGGGCGAAGTCCGGCGTCATAATTCCATCCGTCATGTCAAGGCAATTTAGAAATGTCTTCTTTTCGGCTCGCCGCATTTTGAGTGCTGAGTCGCGTTCTTGGATCGGGAGTTCCGGCAACAAGTATAATAAAGAACACTATTCGTTGCGGAGGTTTGCTTGATTCAGAATACATTTTCCCTGCTGCCTGGCGTGGGTGAGAAGCTGGAGCGCAGGCTTTGGCGGAAGGGCGTGCTGACGTGGAGCGATTTTCTCGCCGCTCCACTCATTGAGGGGATATCGGAGGAGCGCAAGCAGCTCTATGACAAGAAACTCAGCCTTTGCAAGGATGCGCTTGACACTCGCGATGCAGCATATCTTGCCCAGGCGCTGAAGCGGCGCGAACACTGGCGGCTTTTTGAGCTATTTCGCGGCGAGGCCGTCTGTCTCGATATAGAAACCAACGGGTACCATCCTTCGCAGGGCGGGTATCCTACGGTTATCGGGCTGCATGACGGGTACGATGCCGTAACGCTTGTTCGGGGTGAGAACCTCACGCCCGAGACACTGCATCGGCACCTTGAAGGGTACAAGCTCCTGATAACGTTTTACGGAACAGGCTTTGATGTACCGTTTCTGCTCACCACCATGCCGGGGCTGCGGTTTGATATTCCGCATTTCGACCTCTGCTTTGCCGCAAAACGTCTCGAGCTTCGCGGCGGACTGAAAAGCCTTGAAGTGCAGTTCGGCTTTGCCAGGGAGGCGTCTGTGCAGGGGCTCAGCGGTTACGATGCCGTGCGCCTCTGGGAGCGCGCCCGGCATGGCGATAGCGTGGCCCGGGAGCTTCTCGTCGCTTATAATCGTGAAGATGTTGCCTACCTTTTGCCCATGGCGGATATCCTGTATGAAAAGCTGAAGAGCGCTTCCGGCATCATGGAACATCTCGCGGGTGCAGGCTATGGATGCGCTTAAGTTGTTTCTCTCGTATGCCGCTGTTCAGAAGGGTCTATCCCGCAATACGGTCCAGTCGTATGCATCCGACCTGCGGGCATTTTCCGCCTTTCTTGACGGGCGCGGTTCAACGCTCCTCGAGTTTCGGCGCGAAGACGTTGTTGGCTATCTCGGTGTTTTGCGGGAGAAAGGCTTTGCAGCGGCAAGCGTTGCCCGCTTCATCTCCTCGGTCAAGGCGTTTTGCCGGTATCTTCTTACAGAAAAGCTAATCGTTGAGGACCCTACCGGAGCCCTCCGCACGCCGAAACAGTGGGAACGCCTTCCGAAGGCCCTCGATCTGCCGGACATCAGAAAACTGCTGGAGACTGAGCTTCCGACACGCATGTTTTTGCGCGACAGCGCCATGCTTGAATTGTTATATTCGTCAGGACTGCGGGTGAGCGAGATCATTTCCATCCGCATGCAGGATCTGCATTATGAAGGAGGATTCCTCCGCGTGATCGGCAAGGGTTCCAAGGAGCGGGTCGTGCCAATAAATCACAGGGCGTCCGAAAAAATGCGGCGCTATCATCTGGAGTTGCGGCCGCGTCTGCTGCGCCGCACTACCTCCCCGTATCTGTTTCTTTCGAACAGGGGAGAGCCCATGACAAGGCAACGTTTCTGGCAGTCGCTGAAGGCGTTCGGACAGGTCGCAGGTCTGAAGCTTTCCCCGCATGTGCTGCGCCACTCTTTTGCGACGCATCTGCTGGACGGTGGAGCGGATCTCCGTTCGGTCCAGAAAATGCTCGGCCACGCTGACATTGCGACAACGCAGATTTATACCAAGGTTTCTTCTGACAGGATAAAAAAAGCATATCTCGAACACCACCCGAGAGCGAAATAGGACTGAATGATCAGATATCAACCCTCGGAGGACTGATGTGCCGCAAGGGAATTCCGTTCTTCTGCCCTCGATATTCTGAAGTGAGGAGGCTGCATGATTACAAAACTGACGCATGTCGATGTTGCGATTATCTGTGATCAGACACTATTCGGATTCCAGACAACGGCCGATCTTTCGGAACTGGGCGGCACGATAGGGCAGGAGCGAGCTTTTGACGCGCTCGATTTCGGCCTGAGTCTCAGCAATAAGGGATACAACATTTACGCGCTTGGTGAGAGCGGAACGGGCAAGATGCGCACGATCCGGCAACTGCTGACCGATCGGGCGGCGCAGGAATCGGTTCCCGATGACTGGTGTTACGTCTTCAATTTCAGCAATCCCGATGCTCCGATGGCGGTCCGGCTTCGGCCGGGGTTCGCGGGCGAATTCCAGAGAGACATGGATTCCCTCGTCAAGTCACTGCAGGCAGAAATTCCGCAGGCGTTCGAGTCCAAGGAATATGACAAGCAGCGCACCAGGGTTATCGAGGAATTCCAGCAGAAACAGAAAGAGCTTTTCACCAGCCTCGAGCAGGAGGCTCAGTCCAAGGGGTTTGCTATCCGCAAGGTGGCCGCCGGACTTGTGATGGTTCCGGTGAAAAAGACCGGGGAGGGCCTGACCGAAGAAGAGTTTGCCGCGCTCGACAAGGATATGCAGACGAATGTGCAGGCGATTGGCACCGGGCTGCAGGAGAAACTTGAGGATGTGGTGCGTGCTGTCCGCGGGGCGGAGAAAATCCTCAAGGAAACGCTTCCAAAGCTCGAACGTGAAATCGCTCTCGGAGCTGTCGGTCATTTTATCGATGACCTGAAGAAAAAATACGCTGAATATGATCGCATCGTCGCGTATCTGAACGCAGTGCAGGAAAATGTCCTGACGCATCTGGAGGACTTCAAGCCGGGCGAAGAACAGCCCTCGCCGGTGCCGTTCATGAAGATGCCGAAGCCGGAGGTTTCGTTCTCAAAATATACGGTCAATGTGCTGGTGAACAATGCGGAGGTGAGCGGCGCTCCGGTTGTATTTGAAAGCAACCCGACCTATCTTAATCTGTTCGGCCGCGTTGAGTACAAGGTGCAATACGGCATGGCCCTGTCAGACTTTACCATGATCCGCGCCGGGTCAATGCATCGGGCAAACGGCGGATATATCGTTATGAATGTGCTTGACCTCCTCAAGAATATTTTTTCCTACGATGCGCTGAAGCGGGCGCTCCGAAACCGTGAAATCAGGATTGAAGATGCCTGGGAACAGTACCGTCTGGTGAGTACTGTTGGCATGAAGCCCGAGCCGGTGCCGCTGAACGTGAAAATCATTCTCCTTGGCAATCCTTACCTCTATTACATGCTGTACAGCCTTGATGACGAGTACCGGGAACTCTTCAAGGTGAAGGCTGACTTTGATAGCCAGATGGATCGCACGCAGGAGAGCATGGAAAAGTATGCTGCCTTTATTGCATCGTGCCAGCGCGAAGAAGGCCTTCTGCCGTTTGATCGCAGCGGCATATCGCGCATTATCGAGTACGGAGCCCGCATCGCCGGCCACCGGGACAAGCTTTCGACGCGGTTCAGTGCGATTTCCGACATGCTCCGCGAAGCGCATTTCTGGGCGAAGCGCGCAGGAAGCCGGGTTGTATCTGCGGAACATGTTATCACGGCGCTCGAGAAGAAGGTGTATCGTTCAAACCGCATCGAGGAGCGGATTCGCGAGTTGATGCATGATGATACCTTCATCGTGAACACTTCCGGAACCGCGGTCGGGCAGGTGAACGGACTCGCGGTGCTTTCCCTGGGCGACTACAGCTTCGGCAAACCCTCGCGCATCACTGCGAAGACCTATGTCGGCAAGGCCGGCGTCGTCAATATTGAGCGCGAGACGAAGATGAGCGGTAAGATACACGAGAAGGCGATCATGATAATCAGCAGCTACCTCGGCAGCAAATACGCGACAAAAAAGCCGATCACCCTTTCCGCTTCAATCACGTTTGAGCAGCTTTATGAAATGATCGAAGGAGACAGCGCGACCTGCGCGGAACTGTATGCTCTGTTGAGCAGTCTGTCAGCGGTCCCTCTACAGCAGGGCTTTGCGATTACCGGCTCGATGGACCAGAACGGCGACGTACAGCCAATCGGCGGTGTCAATGAAAAACTCGAGGGATTTTTCGCCCTCTGCAAGCTGCGGGGACTCGACGGCTCGCACGGGGCGATTATCCCCCGCCGCAACGTGAAGAATCTCATGCTCAAGCAGGAGATGGTTGATGCGGTCAGAGACGGCAAGTTCAGCGTATACGCAATTGACCGCATGGAGGAAGGGCTGGAGATTCTCACCGGCATGAAGGCCGGAGAACCTGGGGAAGACGGTACGTATCCCGAGGGCACCCTGAACTGCCTCATCATGAAGCGTTTTGAAGAAATATCCAATGCGCTTGAGAAAAAGAGAGATAAAGACGACGACAAGAATAACATCAAAAAGAGAAATAACGGCGAGGACGTTTAGCAGCATGCTGTTCAGTCGGACGGCCCCAAGGTCTTCAACCACACAGGTTTTCTGCCGGAGGGAAGCAGCATGAAAAAGCTTGTATGGGCAGTTGAACTGACTGCCATTTTTGTGTTCTCTCTGCCGCTTTTGCTTCTGCCGCTGAAAGCCGGGGAGTATCTCGGCCTTGCCGCGCACGCCCTGTGGAGCAGCCGCAGAAGAATTGCAATCGAAAATGTCAGGGCCTCCATAGCCGCCGGAGCCCTGTCCTCCACGCTTCGGCCTGAAGATGTGGTCAGGGACTTTTTCAGACATCTGGGGCGTTCCATTCTGGAGCTTGTCAATATCTACTGCGGCTTCGGCAGGCGCATCATCAGCACCGCCGAGATTCGCGGTGTGGAACATTATTATCAGGCAAAAGCCGCCGGTCGGGGGCTTATGTTTCTCACCGGGCATTGCGGCAACTGGGAGCTGGTTGCCATACTCTCCTCGGTTCACCTTGAGCCGTTCTCCGTAGTGGCGCGCCGGCAGAACAATCCCTATATCAACAGACTTGTCGAGCTGGTCAGAGGAAGATTCGGCAATGCGGTCATCTATAAGAAAGGCGCGCTCAAAAAGATAATCCTTGCGTTGAAGAAGAATGGAGCGGTAGGTATCCTTATGGATCAGGCTGTAGTCCCCGAAGAGGGATATATCATCGATTTTCTCGGCAGGCCTGCATGGACCATGAAAATACCGGCACTGATTGGCAGAAAAACAGGCACCGCCATTCTTCCCTCATTCATTCATCGTGAGGGCAATCGCCATATTGTAACCGTACACGCTCCTGTAGTATTGTCAGGAGGAAACGATAACGAACAGGCTATAATGCAAGATACCAAGCGGCTGACCGTATTTGTTGAAGACTATATCCGTGCGCATCCGGAACAATGGCTCTGGATTCACCGGCGCTGGAAGCGGGCAGGGAAGGAGCAGATATGATTACGAAGGGGCTCGTGGAACGACTGTTTGAGGCGGCGAGCATACAGCGGTGGAATGACCACGTGCGGCCGGTCGAATTTGTAGAACTCGACAAACAGGCGCACAAGATGGTGATTGCGTATGTGCTTGGCCGTTTTGAGGAGACCGAGCGTGAGGCCAAAATTGACTGGAGCCGTCTCATTGAAGGCGGTATCTTCGAGTTTTTCCGTCGGGTCATCCTGACCGATATTAAAGCACCGGTCTTTCATCAGCTGATGGCCCGCAAGGGTCGCGAGCTCAATCAGTGGGCGCTTTCGCAACTTGCCGCCGATATCCAGCCGATTGGCGCCGGCTTCAGCGAGCGTATGGAGCGATACTTCTTTGAACCTGACTATGCCCGGCTCGAAAAGCGCATTCTCCGCGCCGCCCACTACCTTGCGACCAACTGGGAATTCAAGATTATCTATAACGCGAGCCCATTTATTTACGGCATCGAGCGGACCAAAGAAGAGATTGAAAACCAGATCGAAGACCACTACGATCTCATCGGCGTGCAGAAGATTACGCTCGGCAAAAAGTCATACGGCTTTGTGGACCTCTGCGGACAGCTCCGTTTCCAGCAGCGGTGGGCGCAGTCGCCGCGCATCCCGAAGACATCGGTGCTCGGTCATATGCTTATCGTGGCGATGCTTTCCTATTGCTGCTCAAGGGACATCGGAGCCTGCAACCGGCGCCTTTACAACAATTTTTTCGCCGCGCTCTTTCATGATCTTCCGGAGGTGCTGACCCGCGACATCGTTTCGCCGGTAAAGACTTCCGTTGCGGGGCTCGACAGCGTCATCAAGGAATACGAACACATTCAGATGGACGAAAAGATCATGCCCCTGCTGCCGTCAGTATGGCATGATGAATTCCGCTACTTTGTGGACGACGAATTTTCGAACAGAGTCAGGGTGGACGGCGCGATTAAGGGAGATCTGACGTTTGATGAGATTCAGGGGCACTACAATCGTGATGAATTTGATCCTGTTGACGGAGTGTTGCTGAAGGCCTGCGATCACTTTTCCGCCTTTGTGGAAGCGTCGCTCTCAATACAACATGGCATTACGGCACGTCCGCTAGAGGAGTGCCGGGTTTCTTTGCCGGCGAAGTATCGCGACGTTGTTATCGGCGGGATTGACTTCGGAAAGCTCTATGAGTATTTTCCGGCCAGGACGCCTGAGCGCTAAACGAAGGGTGATGAGTTCGGCATGAAAAACATCAGGTTGCTGTTCAGTTTGCTTTTCGCCTGCTTTTTATTCGCATCGGCTATTTTTGCCGGTATCCATCAGGCTGAGGCTGCGCGGCCCTATTCGAGCATCAAGGTTATCATGTACATGACCGACTGGTGCCCGTATTGTATAAAAGCGCGTGAATATATAAAATCTCTTGGCGTGCAGCTCATTGAATATAATATCGAGCGAGACCAAAGCAAGGCTCGCGAGAGCATGGAAAAGTCCGGAAGGCGTGGAGTTCCGGTGATCGATGTTGAGGGAATTCTTATTCCCGGCTACTCCCCGGAGCGGATTAAAAGTGCGGTGGAGATGCGGCGGAATCAGCAACAAGATTCTTTTGGGAGCGGAATGATTCTGAATGCCCGCGCTATCATGGCGCGGGCATTTTTCTGACTGTCAAGTCAGGCAATGATCTCTGGAGCGAAGCGCAACCGCATCGATTGAACAGCGCCAATCGTATCTAACCTGTGTAATATCCCTTTAGCGTTTTCATCAAGACAGAATGAGATTTCTTTTACAAGCCCCGTTCATCGTGTTTTATATTTTCTTTGCTGTCTTTGTTCTCTTTCCGGAACTCTTTCGCCTGCTGACTGTCGTTCCTTTGTTCCTGATTCGCGGTAACCGGCGCATGTTCTGACCGCTGCCGGGACTTTGCGCCTATTGGCTCAACGACCTTTTCAGTTCTTGCAGTTTCGGCGCGCTGCGTGGCTTGGAACCGCTGCCCGTTTTTGTTGTTGTCGAAGCTGCCGTCGCGGCTGCCGGGCTTGCCGCGCTCAGCGGGAATGCCAGAACCGCCCGGTGCTTTGTCCTGATTGCCCGGTTGCTGTTGCTCAATGCCTCCCCGACGCACCCTCTCCTGGTATTGCTCACGGTCGTCCTGCCGCAATCCGGGTTTCTCGGAGCGTTGCTGACGTTTTTCCGCTTCGGCGGCTGATTTTTCGACAGGACGAAGGTCTTTGCTTTTGTCATCCGTCTGCAGCCTTCGCCGTTCGTCCTTTTGCTCCGGTCTGTCACCGCCATTCTGCCTGCGCTGCTGCATATCGTGCTGCCCACCGGGAGCGGGGCTGGGGCGAACGGTGTCGGGCGAGCGCATCTGCCGACGGTCGGGAGCATCTGGCTTCCGCCCGGGTAAGGGATCAGATCCCCGATGTGGCTCGGATCCGGGGTCCCGAAAGCCCGGCCTTCCAGCCGGGGGAGTATCTGAAGGCTTCCGTTGTTCACCGACGGAGTCACGGAAACCGGGTTTGTCAAACGGCGGCGAATCGGTCCGACTTGGCGATTCTGTGCCACGTCTCGGAATGGAAGGAGTTGTAACGCTTGTTACCGGCAGGTTCCGCGCAGGTTCACCGCGTCGGAAAACGGACCGTTCAGGCTCCCGCACCAGCGAACGCTCCTGCTTGAGATCGCTGACAGAGGTTTTCTGCACTGCTTGAGGAGGATGGTTCTCTGACGCAATTCTCCTGTCGGACCACCGATAATGGGCGGCTCCCGGCTTCATATCGGGGCCGGCGACGCTGATATTGTTGCGGACGAAGAGTTCTTTGTGAGTATCCCGGCTATATCCGACCGCTCTCGGCGATTGCGATCCGAAATGGTCGCGGTAGACAACGGTGGCACCGTTATTTACCGTTACGTTTCTGTAGATGTTTGTGATGTTAATCTGAGTAATTTTTACATTCGTGATATTCACGCTGTGCTGACCGTAGTTGCCACGGCCATAGTAAATTTCCCCCGGCGCGAGCGGAACCCATCCGATATAGCTGTTACTCCGTACCCATCCGACATAGCCCGGCCCCCAATGCACATGCCGGTGGCCCGGAGGCACCCAGCACCAGCCGAAGCGGGCTACATATGTCCATCTTCCGTAATGATAGGGCACCCATCCCCAAGGGTCGTAAGGGAGCCAGATGTAGTTGCCATGTCGCCAGATCCAACGGCCATGCCGATAGGGAGCCCACTGTTCCGCGACGATGACGGTCGGAGTCCATACGTTTCCGTATTCAGGAATGGTGATCCACCTGCCGCCGGTATCGAAATCCCTCGCATATCCTTTCAGTTCATCCGGCAGATACCGGGTGCTGTTTCCGGAAGGGTCGCGGAACTGATTGTTTCTCGCCGTGTTCCACCGTTCCCATGCATCGGGCGGTCCCAGCGGCGCGAGCGAGCCGTTTGTCTGCGGCCCCAGCGAAAGCGTTTTGCCTGCATTCACCCGCGTTTGGCCAAGGCGGTTTTCGGCTTCGACAAAGCCTTTGTAGACCGCGACGTCTGTTGCGCGATCGGTAAGATCGATGCGATAGACTGCATTGTTGTTCGCGCGAATCGACGCGTCGGGCGTGTCAATCTGAATAATATCCCGCTGAGCGTTTTCCGCGTAGACATAAGCGCCTCCCTGAGAAAGATGAAACTGGGACGCACCACTGCCCAAGGACAGAACCTGAAGTGCCGAGTTTCCGTCAAGCCGGATAAATGTTCCGGCGGGCAATTGAAACTCCGCCCGGCTTCCGCGCGGCACCCAAATCTGGTCGCCTTCGGCGAGAGGGCCGTTTACGACAGCCGGTCCCCAATCGGTACCCTCCGGAATTTTTATCTGCACATCTCCTTCGACATAGCTTATGCGCAGATAATCCGGTTGAGCCGCAAAGACCACCGCTGGAACCAGCAACAGCACCAGCAGCGTGCTGGTAAAATATCTTCTCATTGCCTTCATATCGTTCTCCTTACCGTTGAGTGGAAATCTGCCAGCTGCACGCAGGTTTGCATAATCATACTCTCCGCATCATTTTGATGATGCAAGGAAAATGCCATGATGAACAATCATAAATCTAACCTTGAAAACAAAGACTTGGCTGTGTTATTGCATATTTCGTCACTGGCAAATCTTCCTTATTTGAGGTGAGCATTTCCGGTTTGCGCTGTCAGGTATCGGCGCTGAGGATACATGCGGCAGAGCTGACGGCTGATGCCGGTTATGCGTGCCCTGTTTGGTGTAAAATATAACTCTTATGAATATACGCCAGACTATCAGCGACCTGCAGGATTATTACCTTCTTTCCTGGCACGGGTTTATGGGAATGTTTCGCCGGCCTGTGTACTGGAAGGATGCCCTTGAGCAGATGGACTATGCCGGTGCCGGTTCGTTTTTTATTATGGGGCTCGTCGCACTCTTTGTCGGCATGGCGCTGTCTCTGCAGCTTGCTGCCGAACTGTCAGTGCTGGGACTGAAGATGTATATCGGCAAGGTGGTCGGCATTACCATTATCCGCGAAGTCGGGCCGGTCACGGCCGCGCTTGTTTTCACCGGGCGTGTCGGTGCCGGCATGGCGTCGGAACTCGGGTCGATGATGATTGGCAATCAGGTGGACTCCCTGCGGGTTTTCGGAGTTGATCCGATCAAAAAACTGGTGACGCCGCGCATCATGGCGTCGCTGCTCATGTTGCCTGCGCTCACTATTGTGGGCGATGCGATTTCGCTCCTCGGAGCCTGGTATATTGCGGTTTTTGTGAGCAACCAGAGCGGCTATGTCTTCTGGAGCTCGGTGCGGAGTATTCTTGATTTCCAGAATGTTTTTTCCGGTGCGGTGAAACCGTTCATGTTCGGGTTTCTCATCGCCAGCATCTGCTGTTATGCGGGATTGACGACGCGGGGCGGGGCGACGGGGCTGCGCACTTCCACCACGAATGCTGTTGTCGCCTCGATTGTCATGATTATTATTTCCGACTTTGTCCTGACCCGTATTCTGCTCTATGTGCTGGGGTACAAGACATGATCCGGTTTGAAAACGTCTGCTTCGGCTACGGCTCCCGCCGCATACTGAACGAGATGAGTTTCTTCATTGGGAATGATGAAAAGATCGCGGTCCTCGGCGGCAGCGGCGAGGGAAAGACCACGATTCTGAAGCTGATTGTCGGCCTTATCCGGCCTGATTCCGGGATTGTTTTTGTTGATGGAGAAGACATCACGGTCAAGTCGGAAGAAGAATTGAACGAGGTGCGCCGCAAGTTCAGCATTGTCTTTCAGCAGGGGGCATTGTTTGATTCGCTGTCGGTGAAGGAAAATGTCGGCTTCTGTCTTCGCGAATATACAGAGATGTCGGAAGACGAAGTCGAGGCGAAAGTCAGGGAACTTCTCCGGCTGGTTGACGTGGAACCTGCAATTTATCTCATGCCCGACGAGCTGAGCGGCGGCATGCATCGGCGTGTTGCGATTGCCCGTTCGCTTGCGGTTGCAACGCCGAAAATGATGCTGTACGACGAAGCGACCGCGGGTCTCGACCCGGTGAACTCGGACAACATCTGCAAGCTGATTGTTGCACTCAGCAATAACGGTATGGGGCATATCATGGTGACGCATAAAGTGGTTGATGCCATGAAGGTTGCGGAACGGTTTATTTTTCTGGAAGGCGGGAAAGTGGTCTTCGATGGTGATGCCGATGCGCTGATGCGGTCGGAGCATCCGCCGATAAAGGTATTTGTTGATGAGTTGCGGTATCAGCCGGCCGCTCGGCGCTGACGGCTCTTGTGGAGGAGACGATGTTTGACAAGAAAAGAGATATGAAATGGGCAAAACTGAAGGTCGGGCTGGTAATCACCATTGCTCTGATTGTCCTGTTTTTCACCGTTTTTTTTGCGGGCGGACTTGAGAGTCTTTTCCAGAAGAAACTTGAGCTGAAAGCAACGATTCGTGACGTTCGCGGACTGCGCGTCGGCTCGCCTGTCTGGAAGGCGGGCGTGGAGATAGGAACTGTTCGTTCGATCAGGCTGCATCCGGAATTCGGCACTGTCATCTTGATGAAACTCCGTCAGGATATTTTTCACCATATCCGGAAGGATTCCACGGCTACCGTGCAGACCATGGGGTTGCTCGGCGACAAGTATATCGAGATCACGCCGGGAACGACTGATGCGCTTCCGGTTCGCGGCGGCGACACGATTGCCGGAAGCATTCAGCTCGAAATGAAGGACCTTGTGCAGGAGGGTTCCACCTCCATGGAGAAGATCACGGCTTTCTTGTCGAAGCTTGATCGGTTTCTCGAAAAAATGGAAGGTGGTCACGGCACCGTCGGAAAGCTTCTGGCCGACCCCGGCTTGTACAACAACCTGAATGACGCGGCGAAGTCGCTGTCCCGCATGGTGCGCGAGATTGAAACTGCCGACGGTTCGCTGAAAATGCTCGCAAAGGATCCGACGCTCTATAATCGTCTGTCCGGCGCTGCGGCTTCACTGGATGACCTGAGCAAAAAGATGAATGAGGGGAACGGCTCGTTCCGGAAGTTTGTGGAAGACCCTGTGCTCTATGATAATCTTGCTGCGTCATCAAGGAAGCTCAATGGGATAATCGATCAGATGGATGCGGGGCAGGGCGCTGCCGGGGTGCTGCTGAAAGACAAGCAGATGGCGAATGATCTGAAACAGATTGTTGTGGAATTGAAAGACATGATGAAAGACATGAAGGATAACCCGAGAAAATATTTCAAGTTCAGCGTTTTTTAGGGATAGGCAAGAAGTCAATTCAAAAACTAAGGAGTGAGAGACTGCAACCATGGCTGTGCTCGAGATTAAAACCTATCCAGCGGATGTGCTGAAGCAGAAGGCAAAGCCGGTAACCACTATTGACGCTGACATTCAGCAGCTTGTCGATGATATGATCGAGACGATGCATGCGTCACACGGCATCGGTCTTGCCGCGCCTCAGATCGGTGTATCCCAGCGGCTTGTTGTACTTGATCTCAGCAACCGCGAAGAGCAGGTGCCGGTTCTCGCGCTGATCAATCCGGAGATTATTGAGGCCGAAGGAGTTATCGAGTCAGAAGAAGGCTGCCTCAGTATTCCGGAGTGTCTCATGACCATCAAACGGGCTGAGACGGTGAAAGTGCGCGCTACGGATCGTGACGGCAATGTCGTCGAAATCGAGGCGGAAGGATTGCTGGCGCGTGCTCTGCAGCATGAACTCGATCATCTTGACGGCGTCGTGCTGTTTGATCGTCTCGGCGTGTTGAAGCGTGAGTTTATCAAAAAACGCTATCTGAAGAATCTCCAGAAAGCTCTGGCTTAAAGAATAACGGACTGTCATGGCGATACTCTTCTTTGGCACCCCGCATTTTGCGGTTTCTTCTCTCCAGGCGCTTCTGGATGCAGGAGAAGACATATCTCTCGTCATGTCGCAACCCGACAAGCCAAGGGGGCGAGGCCGTTTGCTCTCGGCCACGCCGGTAAAAGAGCTTGCTCTTCAGCGCGGCATTCCCGTTCTGCAGCCAACCAGAATGCGCGATCCCGAACTGCACGCGCAGCTTCGCCGCCATCGACCGGAATTCATCGTCGTGGTGGCATACGGGCGTATCCTTCCTGCGGAAATCCTGAACATCCCCGCGCGCGGATGCATCAATGTGCATGGCTCTCTGTTGCCGAGATACCGAGGCGCCGCGCCCGTCCAGTGGGCGCTTATCAGCGGCGAACAGGAAACCGGCGTCTGCACCATGCTGATGGACGAGGGGCTTGATACCGGAGCGCTGCTGCATTGTGACCGCATTCCGATTGCTGCGGACGAGACGGCCGGGTCGCTGTTTGAAAAACTGGCAACGCTCGGCGCAAAGACGCTTGTCAGAACGCTTCGGGAGTTGCGTGCCGGCACGGTTGTTCCGAAGCCGCAGGAAGGCGAGGTCGTCTACGCGCCGCCCCTGAAAAAAGGGGACGGGCAAATCGACTGGACACGCCCCGCAGCCGCGATTGCCAACCATGTGCGCGGAATGAATCCGTGGCCCGCCGCGTTCTGTCATCTTGGCAATGAACGGCTGAAGATACTCAGGGCTCATGCCGTGACCGGAACGGCTGCACCGGGTTTGATAGCCGAGGCATCATCCGGCGTGTTGCGCGTCGGCACCGGCGACGGGCTGCTTCAGATAAACGAACTTCAGCCCGACGGCAGGAAAGCGATGCCCGCCGCCGCATTCCTCGCAGGCAGGCGGCTTCGGGAGGGCAATGAAGCATTTGCTTAGAGGCGTGCTGCTCAAGATTGCCTACCCGCTTCTCATGCTCATTGCCGCATTCGTGAAAGGATGGCGCGAGGCATTTCAGCTCTGGGCAATCCGCATGAATAACCGTCTGGTTAATCCCCCAACGCTCTCCGCTGAAAATATTCTCATTCTCCTGCCGCATTGCCTGCAGATTGCAGATTGCGATGTTCGTATCACGCATAACATTCAGAACTGCAAACGCTGCGGACGGTGCGAAATTAAAGACATTATCGGCATTGCCGAAGAACACGGGCTGAAGCTTTTTGTCGCGACGGGCGGCACCATTGCGCGCCGGATAGTGAAAGAGGCGCGTCCTGATGTCATTATCGCCGTGGCGTGCGAACGCGACCTCAGCAGCGGTATTGTCGATACCTACCCCATGCCGGTCATCGGCATTCTGAACGAGCGCCCACACGGACCGTGCCTTAATACGCAGGTTGACCTCGGAAAAGTAAAAGAGACAATACGCATGATAGCGCGGAAAAAAAATGACGGCGTTGCGAGCCCGAAGAAAGGAGGCGGCGATGGAGCGGCTTCCGAAGGAGTGTAGTCGATGACCCCGCGTCAGTTGGCGCTGAAGGCACTTGATGATATCTTTCAGAACGGTTTGAAGCCAAAACAGGCGCTTGATGCTGCGGGAGTCCGCCTCGAGGAACGCGATCGCGCGTTTCTCATGGAACTTGTTTACGGAGTGCTGCGGTATCGCGACTGCCTGGACTGGCTCATTTCCGGCTTTCTGAGCCGCCCGGAGGGTCTTGGGACCAAGACTGTCAACAACCTGCGAATGGCGGTTTATCAGATAGAGTTCATGCGGGTTCCTGAATGGGCGGCGGTTGACGAGGCAGTGTCGCTGGAGAAAAGGATGCGCGGCAGGCATGGCCTTGTGAACGCGGTGCTGCGAAATTTCCTCCGGAACAGGCCGTCGCTGCCGGATCCCCTCGATGACGCGTCCGGCAAAGCACTCGCCATGAGAACCTCGCATCCGCTCTGGCTGGTGCAGCGATGGATCAAGCGTTTCGGACTGAAGGAGGCCGAGGCTTTCTGTGAGGCAAACAATGCGATTCCGCAGATAGCGCTGCGGCTTTCGGTGACGGCACGGCGGGATGAAGCCATTTCACTGCTTGCCGCACACGGCATTGTTTCTCATCCTTCCCGCATATCTCCCGCAGGTATTGTGCTGGAAGGAACCGCCCGATTCGGC
Organism: uncultured Nitrospiraceae bacterium; assembly: GCA_964392915.1. Lineage (GTDB taxonomy): Bacteria > Nitrospirota > Thermodesulfovibrionia > Thermodesulfovibrionales > Dissulfurispiraceae > JAAYUK01. Next base: position 20,749 of record CAYMRS010000005.1, on the reverse strand, counting down.
GATATTGCGGAAGCGATGCCGTGCCCTTATTTTGTGCAGGACGAGGCCGCGCAGATGGTGAGCGTGTTGCTTGCACCTGAGCCCGGACAGCGGGTTCTTGACGCCTGTTCCGCCCCCGGCGGAAAGGCAACGCATCTTGCCGAGATCATGGAGGACAGCGGCGAAGTTGTCGCTATCGATATGGATGCCGGCCGGCTCGAACTGGTAAAGGAGAATGTCGCGCGGCTCGGTCTGCGCTCCGTTGCGGTTCGGGCGGCGGACGCGTTTTCCTTTTCAGATTCATCGGATTTCGACCATGTGCTTGTTGACGCGCCATGTTCAGCGCTTGGGACCATCCGCCGCAACCCTGACGTCAGGTATCGTCATACCATAGCGGATCTCCTTCGCCTTCAGCATACGCAGCTCCGCATGCTTTCGCATCTTTCGGGACTGGTCCGCACCGGCGGGACTGTTGTGTACGCAGTCTGCTCGACGGAGCCGGAGGAAGGGGAAGATGTCGTCCGCTCTTTTTTGCAGGAGCATTCGAATTTTAGTATTATAGAGAGCGATTCTCCAGCCCTGAAGACGTTCTTTTCGAAAGACGCCACGGGGTTTGCCGGGTACCGGACGTTTCCGCATCGTAACGGGATGGACGGATTCTACGCGGCGCGGCTCAAACGACTACGATGAACAGATGGCTGAAAATACCCCTGTACGCCTTGCTGGTGATCCTCTTCGGGATCGGGTCGGGTTATATTACCTTTACGCTGCTTACCATGAATCCAACCGTCGATGTGCCGGATCTGCGGGGTAAGGGCATGGTCGAGGCGAATGATATTCTGCGGAGCAAAAGTCTCTATATCCGACTTGAAGGCGACGATTATGACACATCCATTCCGCAGGGGTTCATTGTTCGCCAGAGCATTCTTGCGGGCAGTCAGGTAAAGCAGGGGCGGGAAATCGGCATCATACTCAGCCGTGGATCCCGGATTTCCTATGTGCCTGATGTTGTTGGTCAAACGATTGACCAGGCCGAGATTGCATTGCAGCCGCGCGGGATAAAAATCGGCAAGATTGTCTATGTCCGCTCCGAATCAGCTCCAAAGGACACGATTGTCGCGCAGCGGCCCGAGCCGCTTGAGCGTGGCGGTGAGCAGTTCATCATCCTTGTGAGTCTGGGCGATTCGGATGCCAAACCGGAGAAAAAGCTGGACAAGAAGGAGGAACAACAGTGACCAGAATAGCGCCGTCCATACTCTCGGCTGATTTTGCGCGACTTGGGGAAGAGATAGAAGCAGCAGCCCGCGCGGGAGCTGACTGGCTCCATGTGGATGTCATGGATGGTCATTTTGTCCCGAACATCACCATCGGCCCGCTTGTTGTCGAAGCCCTGAAGAAGAAAACCACCCTGCTGCTTGATGTGCATCTGATGATTGAGCAGCCGGATCGGTATCTGAAAGATTTTGCGGAAGCCGGAGCCGATTATCTCACCGTGCATGTGGAGGCGTCCGTGCATCTTCACCGCACGGTACAGTGCATCAGGGAGCTCGGGGTGAAGGCGGGTGTTTCCCTGAATCCGGCGACCCCGTTGTCTTCACTTGAGTGCATTCTTCCTGATCTCGACATGGTGCTCCTGATGTCGGTGAACCCAGGATTCGGCGGTCAGAAATTCATTCCTTTTGTCATGCAAAAGATACGGACCCTGAAACAGATGATCGCGGAGCGGGGCTGTGCAACGATTATCCAGGTTGATGGCGGCGTGAAGCCTGACAATGCGCGTGAGGTAGCACTGGCCGGTGCTGACGTGCTGGTAATGGGGTCCGCTTTTTTCGGAGCGGACGATTACGGTCTCCTTATGAAATCGCTGCGCGCAACGCTGGAGGGCTGCTGATGGAAGATCGCATTGCATCACTCATGGCTTCTGCGGAGGCGCTCCGCGAGCGCTCCGACTATCCGGCCAGCCTGAAACTATTCCGTCAGGCGCTTGCTCTCTGCCGCAGCAGAGAGCATCTGCAGGGCATTCTCGATTCTCTGATCGCCATCGGAGACATCTGCCGCATGACAGGCAGTTTCGATACCGCAATCAGCAACTATTCAGAGGCGCTCGAAATGTGCCACGCGCTTGATGATCATATTGCCGCCGCCGATACGCTGGTCGGCATTGGACTCTCAGCCCGGGCATTGGGGAGATGGGCGGAAGCCATCCAGTTCACTGAGGAGGCTCGCGCCATTTATCGCGAAGCAAAAGACGCAAAAGGAGTAGCATTCTCGATCTGGGCCGAGGCGGGCGCTCTCCGATTCGGCGGTATGGTTCCACAGGCGGTTCGCCGCTATGCGGAAGCGAAAAAGATGTTTGAAAAGGCGCGCTATACGCCGGGAATCGCGTATTCACTCTGCGGTCTTGGGGGCACAAACCGGCTTGCAGGAAAGTTTTCGGAGTCTCTGGCCTATTACGGTGAAGCAAATGAGCTGTTCCGCGTGCTCAAGGATCGGTTCGGTCAGGCGTATTCCTACTGCGGACTCGGCAATGCGCAGCGGATGGCCTGCGATTTCCCTGCCGCCCTGAAATATTTCCGCAAGGCGGAAAAGCTGTATGCGGCATTTGGCGATATTGTCAGTTTTTCGTATACGCTCTGGAGCATGGCGGCTCTCTTCACCTTGACCGGCAAATTTGAGGAAGCGCGTGACTGTATTACCCGCGCGCAAAAAAACTTCCGCAAGACCAAGGATCCGCGCGGGCTTATTTATTGTCAATTGACACTCGGCCAGATGGACTTCCTGAAAGGCAGGAAGGCATCAGCGATCCGGCGTTTTACGGCAGCGTTCGCTGATGCCCGACATTTCGGGTTTGCCCTTGAGCAGTGTCATGCGCAGGAGTTGCTCGCCGTCGCTTCAGGAGACGGGATGGCGAAAAAGTCCTGCTACCGCAAAATCGGTGTGGATCTCGACTGCCTGAGCATTCCGTTCAATATACCCTAGCCGGGCGGAAGAACGGAGGCAACTGTCGGGTGCACAGCAGGGCCGGATGGAAGACAGCGTATGTTTGCGCGTCATGAAGAATGCAGGGAAGGTGGTATGGCAGTTTCAGTCTTGACGCTTCCTAATTTTATCACCTTTATCCGGATTCTTCTGATTCCGGCTTTTGTCATTGCGATTCTCTACGGCAGATATCCTGAGGCAGCGGCATTCTTCATTGCCGCCGGCATATCCGACGCTCTCGACGGCTGGATAGCGCGCACCTGGAACCAGCGGAGCGAACTGGGGGTGCTGCTTGATCCGTTGGCGGACAAATGCCTCATGATTACGTCGTTTGTGCTTTTCGGGTCGTTCGGCTGGGTTCCGCTCTGGCTGGCGCTGACGCTAATCGGACGCGATTTGGTGGTTGTTCTCGGATGGGTGCTCGTATCACGCGTGTACGGCTTGTCGGAGGTGTCACCGACGATGGCCGGCAAGACAGCGATTGCTTCGGAAATGATTCTCATTTCGTATGTTTTGCTTTGGCTGAACTTTTCTGCCTTACCGGAGCCGGAGGGATGGATGTTCGTGGTGGTTGCCGGACTGTCGGTGATGTCCGGCCTGCATTATATATATCGGGGGATACAGCAGTCTTGTGAAAAACGCTCATGCTGTTGAGATAGAGACAGTCGAGCCCGGCAGTCTTGCGGAACAGGCCGACATCCGTGCGGGAGACCTGCTGGTTTCGGTGAACCGCAGACGGATTCGCGATGCCATAGACCTGCTTTATTATGGAGGAGACCCTGAACTCAGGCTGGTCGTGGAACGGGGGGGCGAGCGGGTATCGTATCATATTAGCCGGGGAGATACGGCTGCAGACGTGCTCGGCATAACCCTCAAGGCGCTGCGGGTGAAAACCTGCGTCAATAAGTGCATATTCTGCTTTGTCATGCAGCTGCCGAAAGGACTCCGGAAGCCGCTTTACCTGAAGGATGAAGATTACCGCTTCTCTTTTTTGTACGGGAATTACATCACGCTGACAAACCTGACACGGGACGAGCGGAAACGCATTGTTGACCAGCATCTCAGTCCGCTGTACATCTCTGTGCATGCAACCGATAACGCCGTGCGGCGAATCATGCTCGGCAACGACGCGGCACCGGATATCGTCAGGGAACTGAAATATTTTGCCGACCACGGCATCCGCATGCATACACAGATAGTGCTCTGCCCCGGCCATAATGACAGGAAAATCCTCGCAACGTCTATCACGGATCTCTACAAACTTTATCCCTATGTCCAATCCATTGCGGTTGTTCCGGTGGGGCTGACTGAGCATCGCCGGAAATCGCTCGCCCCTGTTGCAGCTGCAGATGCAGATGCCGCTCTTGGTATTATTCAGCGCTTTCAGTCACGCTTCCGGCGGAAGCATGGCGAGGGCATTGTATACGCTGCCGATGAACTGTATCTTAGAGCGGGCAGGGATATCCCGCCTCTGAAAGAGTACGATGGTCTCGCGCAGATAGAGAACGGGGTGGGACTGGTCGCGCTCTTTCAACATCAGGCCCGCAGGCTCAAGCTGCCGCAGTTTGAACGGAAACAGTGCTTCGTAACCGTTACCGGCACTTCATTTGCACCCTTTCTCGAAAACTTTGCAGAGAGGCTCCGTCGCCACGGCATTGACCTGCAGGTTGTGCCGGTTGAAAACTCCTTTTTCGGTCGGAGCGTTACCGTTACGGGCCTCCTGACCGGCCGCGATGTGTTGAAGTCCCTTGCGGGAAGGCTGCAAAAGGATGACATCCTGCTTGTTCCTGATATTGTTATGCGCGAAAGCGATCAAATATTCCTCGACGATGTTACGCTGCATGATGTGGAAGACATCCTTGGCGTGCGCGCGATGCTCGTTGCTGTCACACCCAAGGGCTTGCTTGAAGGAATGCAAAAGGGTATGGATCTTGAGAGGAGGAAATCATGAAGCGAAGCGTAATCCTGCAATCTCTTGCTGTTTTCTGCGCCATTCTTTTTTTTGGCGCGTATTCGGCTGGTGCTGCCGAGAAGCCGGTGCCGACCGTCTACTGGATGAGCGTTGCGACCACCAATCAGTCAATGCCGGGCATGCCATCCGGAATGGCGGGCCGGGGAATGTTCGGCGGTATGGGGAGCGGTCCGAAAAAGTCACTGCTTTTACAGATGAACTCACCGCTTCGCCTGCCGGCTAACCCTGAAGCAACGCATGACATTCCTGATGCCATGCGCATGGGGCCGACGCTTCCGCTGATGATTCCTCAGCATGAGAAGCCTCAGCGCCATGAATATGAGCAGGCGGAAGAGCGAGTCGAAAAGGAACGCATGCGTATTCTCGTCTATTGGGGATGCGGCTCTGCCGTCAGGCAGGGGCAGCCGAGAATCATTGATACGGCATCCATGAGTCCTGCTGAAATCAGCCGCGCCATGCGCGGAACCAGCATCAGTGCCCAAGTGCCGCCGGCACCCGGTCGTATGCGCATCTACGCGGACTGGCCGAATCAGAAAAATTCGCCGCAGGTTCCGGACAACAGCTCTCTCGTGGGCAGCCACTTCGTGCGTGGTAATTATACTCCGGATATCAGTTTTGCCATTGGCGCGGCGAACGATTTTCTCGCTCCTGTTGAGTTCAGTTCAGTAACGGGCGGGCTTGGAGACAGCATCTCATTCACCTGGCGCCTGATTCCGAATGCTCTCGGGTATTTCAGTACTGCCATGGCGCATACCAGGAACAAGGAAATGATCGTCTGGTCTTCAAGCGAATCATATCAAATCGGCTGGCAGCTTATGGACTATGTAGCATCTCCTGATGTTCGCCGGCTGGTGAAAGACCGTGTTGCGATGCGGTCTGAGCAGACCTCCTGTCAGATTCCGAAGGGCATATTCAGCAATGCAGAAGGAGCTATGCTCCAGTTTATCGCGTACGGCGAGGATCTGCATTTTGCCTATCCGCAGAAGCCGAAAGACCCGATTTGGGGTGTAAAGGTCCGCTCCAAGTCCACCGGAATGGTGCCGCTCGGCATGGATATGAGAGCGGGGAGAGAGCAGGGGCGTTCTGAAGATGCCCCCGCAGATATGCCGCCTCAGCGGAGATCTCCCGGAAGTCAGCCCGAGCCTCCCCCGGCATACAAGGAAGATGGTTCGCAGCAGCCGGAGCGGCGGGATAGTGATCAACAACAGGCGCCAAATCCACTGAAGACCATTCGCGGGTTGTTCGGATTCTAACCATGGGCGGCATTGAAGTCGTTGCAGCTGTCAGCGGTACGACGCGGATTGTCGCGCTTCTTGGCCACCCGGTCGGTCATACGAAGTCGCCCCGCATGCAGAACGCCGCATTCCGTGCCGCCGGCCTGGACTGCTGTTATATCGCGTTTGATGTTTTACCCGAGCATCTGGCTGATGCGCTGAAGGGCTTGCGAGCTCTCGGGCTGCTGGGTGCGAACGTCACTATTCCGCACAAAGAAACAGTTGCGGCGCTGCTGGATGAGGTTGACCGGGAGGCTGCCTTTATCGGGGCAGTGAACACGATTGTGAATCGCGACGGCCGTCTGTGCGGATACAATACCGACGGACGGGGCTTTCTGCGTTCACTGGATGATGCGGGCATTACGGCGCAGGGCAAGCGGATTTTGTTGCTCGGAGCCGGCGGGGCCGCGCGCGCTGTTGGCTACCACCTTGCACAGCAGGCCGCGCAGCTTATCATCGCGAACCGCACGCCGGAGAGGGCTGAGCGTCTTGTTGCAGACCTGATGAGTGTCGGGACCGATGTTCAGGGCATATCGATGCATGAGGTTCAGCATGATGCTTTTCTGGACGGCATGGACATTATCGTGAACGCGACATCGCTCGGCCTGAAGCCTTCCGATCCATCGCCGATCGATACGAAATTGATCAGGGTTCGTCACGCTGTCTGCGATCTGATTTATCATGACACCCGGCTGGTTCTCGGAGCACGGCAGGCAGGAGCCCGGGCACTGACTGGTCAGGGCATGTTGCTATGGCAGGGGGCGCTGGCTTTTGAGCTCTGGACGGGGCAGGGTGCGCCGGTAGAGTTCATGCGGCAGGCGTTGGAAAGTAAGAAGCAAGAAGCTTCGTTTTGAGGAGGGATACTTTCTGATATTCTTCTGGATTCTGTCTTCTCTATTTCTGCTTTATCTGGCACGATATTAGCATGCGTTTTGCTTTACAGTGTCAGGCTTGTGTGGTAAGATTGGGGTATGAAACGAGTCTGTCTGGCAGCCATCGCAGTTGTGCTCTTCGGCATCATCGCTTTTTATGTGAACCACGATCGTGATTTCAGAGCCAAACTGGTTGTCGGCGACCAGTCATATATGGATGACGTGCGGATTGTACAGCGAAGGGATGGCGTCGCGAAATGGACATTGAACGCCAAGAAAGCGGTATTTGTGACTGAGCGCGATATTCAGCTCTCCGGGCTTGGCATTACCTTTCCGGAGAAAAAACTGGTGCTGAATTCCGAGGGTGGACTGTATAATACGGAGACGCGCGATCTCAGGATTGACGGCAACATCAAGGCTACTACCGGAAGTTACGACATTCTGGCAACTTCACTTTTCTGGGACGGAAAAAAAAATGAACTGATCTCAGATCAGAAGGTGCAGATAGTAGGCAAGCAGTTTGTCGTTGTAGGAGATGAACTGGTGGCGACAACTGAAGGAGCCAAACTTCAAAAAAATGTGCGGGCGGTTTTTAATGGAAAAAAATAGCAATTGCGGGATTCATTTTTTTGGCTTTTTCAAGAGCTTGCCGGTTGCTCTTTTTCTTTGTGTCACGGCGTGGCTTGTCCAGCCGGCAGGCGTAATGGCGGCTGAAGCAAAAAAAGCTCAGGGCAGTGAGCCTATCGTCATTACTTCTCAGTCCCTCCTTGCGGACAATGCCGCCAAGACTGCCACATTCGTCGGCAATGTTCTTGCCCGGAAGGGTGAGGCGACGCTGTATGCGGAGAAGATGATTGTGTATTCCCGGAAAGATGTCGATCAGGGCAGGGAACCCGCGGACAGTGTAAAGCCGAAATCGGATCAGGACAAAGGCGATATCGAAAAAATAGAAGCGGATGGAAACGTTCGTCTGGTAAAAGGGGGTCGTGTTATCACGTCCCGATTTGCGACTTATTATGCAGATCCCGAAGAGCGTGTTGTCTTTACGGGAGAGCCGAAGGCTGCTGAAGGGCAGAATGTTGTTACCGGAACGAAGATGACCTACTTCCTGAAGGATGACCGTTCTTTCGTGGAGAACAGTAAGGTGTTCCTGATTAACAAGGAACGGAAGCCTGCCGATTCCGAAACGAGGAAAGGCAAGGCCCGTTAATTCGGGCTACACTGCTCAACATGAACAATCATATTCTCGAGACGCGGCATCTTGGCAAGAAGTACGGAAAGAAAATTGCGGTGCAGGATGTCAGTTTCTCGGTGAAAACCGGCGAGGTGGTCGGATTGCTTGGACCAAATGGCGCAGGGAAAACGACGACATTTTATATGGTTGTAGGGGCTATCAGCCCGGATCGGGGGGAAATCCTTCTGGACGGTCATGACCTGCGTTCCATGCCGATGTACAGGCGCGCGCTGAGCGGTATCGGCTATCTTCCGCAGGAGCCATCTATATTCCGCAAGCTTACGGTGAGGCAGAACCTGAAGGCGGTGCTTGAGATTCAGGCGAGTGCGGGCGGTAATGGGGCGGATGCGCTTGCGCTTGATGAGTCGGTTGAAGAAATCCTCGAAGAATTTAACCTCACCGAGTTTGCGGATCGCGATGGCTACCGGCTTTCCGGCGGCGAGCGTCGCCGGACTGAAATTGCACGGGCAGTTGCGCTGAAGCCGACGTTCATGCTGTTTGATGAACCGTTTGCCGGTATCGACCCCAGAGCCATCATTGAGCTGAAAAAGATGATTCTCTATCTTCGCGCAAAGGGGCTGGGGATTCTGATTACCGATCACAATGTACGTGAAACATTATCGATTACCGATCGGGCCTATATCATCAGCGAAGGAACGGTTCTGGCGGAGGGAACGTCTGACGAGTTGGTTGGAAACGTTGCTGTCAGAGAAGCATATCTCGGAGAGGATTTTTCATTATGACGGCGCTCGAAAATCGTCTTGATCTGCGCCTGACCCAGAAACTGGTGCTCACGCCGCAGCTACAGCTGGCTATCAAGCTTCTGCAGATGCCGCAGCTGGAGCTTGCCCAGACGCTGACCCAGGAACTCACGGAAAACCCGTTCCTTGAAGAAACGCTGGAAGAGAATGAAGACGAGGAAATAAGCATTGAAGCTCGGGAAGAAGAACCGGCGCTGCCTGATGACTATTACGATACTGCTGAGCTCACCGAGGATAGTTTTACGAAGTTCAGTGTTGACGATTACTTCGAGGAGCGGAGCAGTGACGGCCGTGACCTCGGATATTTCAACCCTGGAACGGAAGAGAAACCGTCGTATGAGCTTTTTTATTCCAAGGCTCCGGACCTTTATGATCACCTGCTCTGGCAGCTTCGTCTCAGTCCTGCCCGGGACGAAGTACGCATTGTGGCCGGAGTGGTTATCGGCAATATCGAAGAAGATGGCTATATACGGATGCCGGAGGAAGATCTTGCCCGGGATGCGGGGGCTTCGGTTGAACTGGTGCGTGAGGCGATTGAGCTTGTGCAGGGATTTGATCCGCCGGGAATCTGTGCAAGAACGTTGAAGGAGTGTCTGCTGCTGCAGTTGCAGATTCTGGCTCTTGGGGATTCACTCGTAGCCCGGATTGTGTCCGGCAATATGGAGGATATTCAGAAGCGGCGCTTTCAGCATATTGCCCGGCAGTTCGGCTTGCCACTGGAAGATATTATGACGGCCGTGCGGGTTATCGAGGCTCTCGACCCGCGGCCGGCCGCGAATTTTACGTCAGGCGAAACGACCTATGTGGTTCCGGATGTCTTTATTACCCGAACGGATGACGGCTATCAGATCATGCTCAATGACGAGGGGATGCCGCGGATCCGTTTGAATAACAGCTATCGCAATCTGCTGATGCGGAAGGAGCAGCTCACCAAAGAGGAGAAGGGATTTCTTCGCGAGAAACTGCGTCTCGCGACGGAGCTCATCAAGAGTCTTGATCAGCGGAACCGCACCATTTACAAGGTTGCGGACAGTATCCTGAAGTTTCAGATGGAATACTTCGAAGGAGGGCGCCAAGATCTGCGACCGCTCACCCTGAAAGATGTTGCTTCAGATGTCGGCATGCACGAGAGCACGATAAGCCGTGTCACATCAAACAAGTATCTCGCGTGCGACCACGGTGTATGCAGTTTCCGTTTCTTTTTCAGCAGCGCCTTGCAGTCAGACGCCGGCGAAGTATCTTCGACGTCGGTCAAGGATAGTATCCGCAAGATTGTTGAACAGGAGGATCCGAAAAAACCATTGAGCGACAAGATGATAGCCGACAAACTGCGAGTACTCAATGTCATAATCGCGAGACGGACGGTGGCGAAATATCGTGAAGAACTCAGGATACCACCTCAAAACATGAGAAAACGTTACGAGTAATCAGGAGGAAACGTATGAACATAATAGTCAATGGACGTCATCTAGAAATAACGCCGTCACTCAGGCAGTATGCTGAAGACAAAATCGGCAAGTTCACGAAATATCTGTCCAATATTTCCGAAGCGGTGGTGACCGTCAGCGTCGAAAAGCATCGCCAGAAGGCAGAGGTGTTGCTCAAGGTTAACGGATATATGATCCAGGCGGAAGGCTCCACCGGCGATGTCTATTCCGCAATTGACGAAGTTGTTGAAAAACTTGAGAAACAGGTGGTGAAGTATAAGGAAAAGATCACCGAACATCGCGGCAAGGGAGCCGATAGAAAGTCTGCTGCTCCGACTTCAGACGAACCGGCTCGTGAAGGCCGCATTATAAAACACAAGAAGTTCGATATGAAGCCGATGATGCCGGAAGAAGCAGTCGTCCAGATGGACATGCTCGGCAAGGATTTCTTCGTTTTTACCAACCTTGCAACCGGTGAGATGAATGTTGTCTATCGCCGCAAGGACGCAAATTACGGTCTTATTGAGCCTATAAGATAAGAAACAGCGGGGCGGTATATTCCGCGTGTGCCGTCCCGCGTTTTTTCTGCCCCGATGGCCGGTAACGAACTCCCCATAAGTGTTGTCATTATCAGCGGTTACTCCGGAGCCGGCAAGACCGTTGCGCTCCGTGCTCTCGAAGATATCGGCTATTTCTGTATCGACAACCTGCCTGTCGCGCTTATCGGGTCTTTTCTCGCCACAGCATCTGAGGCCCACATTGGCGGAAGAATCGGCATCGGGGTTGATATCCGGGAAAAGGCTCTTTTGGGCGATGCCGAGCGCCAGATTGAGGAACTCCGGCGTCAGCTTCCGATTGAAATAGTATTCCTCGAGGCGGAGCCCGAGGTTCTGATTCGCAGGTTCAAGGAAACCCGTCGTCCGCATCCTCTTATGAATACACCGGAACTGGCCGACCTCTCAATAGCTATTGAGAGGGAAGGCAATCAGCTTAGTGCGCTGCGCGGCGCCGCTGACAGGATAATTGATACCTCGTTATACTCGCCTCACCAGCTCCGTCAACTGATTATTTCCTATTACGGGAAGGATACCGTTGACCGGCAGATGAGCATAACCGTTGTGTCGTTCGGTTTCAAATACGGCACCCCTCCCGGTCTGGATCTGTTGTTTGATGTCCGCTTTCTTCCCAATCCTTATTTTATTCCTGAGCTGAAAGCGCTGACCGGACGTCATCGGGAGCTGATTGATTTTGTCATGGGGCAGGCTGACACGTCCGCTTTTCTTGGCCATATGCTGCCGATGCTCGATTTCCTCATTCCCCGTTATGTCAGGGAAGGAAAGAGCTATCTTACTATCGGCGTCGGCTGTACCGGTGGACGGCACCGGTCACCGGTGATTGCAGACCGCGTTGCCTCCCATCTTGAATCAACACAGACGCTCGGCGTGAATGTGCATCATCGCGACCTGGAAACGCACTGCTCCTGAAGCAAATCTCTTATTCTCTCTATTTAAAATATTAATATTGTGATAATTTTCTCCAATTCCCCAGGGCTTAATTTCTCAGCATTTCAGAATCGACTTCCTGAAAGCACGCGCTTTATCCGCTCTTCCTGCGTGTTTTTTGGTTAATGGACCTATAAAAAAATCAAATCAGGGAGCGGGTTACGAGCTTTCGTGCCTTGACAAAGAATAGGTGGTATGTTAACTTTCAAACCATGTTGTGCGTTTGAAGCCGTTCAATATAACTATCCCAGTTCCCGAGAGGAGCCGCTATGCTTGAATTTAATCAGTGGTTTTTTGTCCTCCTTGCCAACTTCATCATCCTGCTCATTGCCCTCAACTCCCTGCTTTTCCAGCCGCTCTCCAAAATATTCAAGGAGCGTGACCGAGCCACAAAAGGCGCGCTCGATGACGCCAAGTCCATGACGGCAAAGAAAGACAATGCGCTGGCTAAGATGAATGCGGAGCTCGCTGCCACCCGCCAGAAGGCAAAAGAGACTGCCTCAGTGCTTCGTGATGCAGGGATGGCAAAGCAGAAAGAGACGATGTCAACTGCCGAAGCCTTGGCAGTGCAGCAGATTGAAGCCGCCCGCAAGGAACTGCAGGCAGCAACCGAGAAGGCACGGGCAGCGCTGAAGGGAGACATCGACAAGTTCGCTGACGAAATCGTCAGAAAGCTGGTGAATGTATGAAGTTCAGTTTCGATAAAGGGGTGCGTATGAAAACCGTAATTGTTCTGGGAGCAATGCTGTTCGTTCCAGCCGTTGCCTTTGCTGCCGGAGACCAACCCATGAGTACGATGGACTGGGTCTGGAAGGTCGTCAACTTCCTGGTCCTCGTCGTTCTGCTCGTGAAGTTTGTCGGTAAGCCGCTCAAGGAGTATCTAGCGCAGCGCAAGGATCTCATCGAAAAGAGCATCCGTGAGGCGCAGGAAGCAAAGGAGATGGCTGCAAAGGCGCTCAAGGAAGTTGAGGAGCGTCTGTCGCTGAAAGACAAGGAGATCGCTGACATTATCGCATCGGCGCAGAGTTCAGGGGAACGTGAGCGTGACCGCTTAATCGGCGAGGGACATCGCATGGCTGAGCGTATTGCTGAGCAGGCAAAGACCAACATCGATTTCGAGGTTAAGCGGGCCAAGGAAGTCATCCAGGCCGAGGCAGTTGAGGCTGCGCTTCAGCTTGCCGAGGAAAAGATTAAGTCCCGGCTCACCAAAGAGGAGCAGGACAGGCTCCTTCGTGAATCCATCAAGTTAATCGAGGGCAGAAATTGAGAAAGGTCAGAGGAGTCAAACAATACGCCAAAAAGTTTGTCGGCAATGTAGCGGTTGAAGAGATTGCACAGGCTCTTGACCACCTCAGCGCAATAGTGGGCCTGATGGAAAAAGACAAGGGATTCCGGAATCTGATGGTCAGCCCGATGTTTACGAAGGAAGATCGCTCGAAGTCGCTGTCTGTGTTGTCCGAAAAAATGAAGTGTTCGGAGAAACTGACGAAGTATCTTGCCTATTTAGTCGATGAAAAGGCCTTGGGAGCACTTCCCGAAATCACATCGTCAATTCTCGCGCTCTATCTTGAAATGAAACAGCGGGCAAAGGCGGTTGTTACAACGCCTGTGGCTGTCGGCAAGGAATTCGAGGGAGAGCTTCTTGCGGCATTGAAAAAGAGAACCGGACGGGAAATAGATATTGAATATGTTGTGGATCCTTCGTTGCTTGGCGGCGTTCGGATAAAGGTAGGCAGCACTATGTATGACACGAGTCTGAAAGGCCAACTCGGTCTTTTGAAAGATAAGCTCATAGAGGGGTGACATTATGGAAATCAAGGTTGCAGAAATCAGCGATTACTTGAAGAAACAGATCACGGACTTTGAAAAGAAAGTCGACGTGAGCGAAGTCGGTGTCGTAACGGCGGTCGGTGACGGTATTGCCCGCATTTACGGCCTCGATAACTGCATGGCTTCCGAGCTCCTGGAGTTTCCGAACAACGTGTTCGGCATGGCGCTCAACCTCGAAGAAGAAGCGGTCGGCGCCGTTCTTTTCGGCGAAGACACGCTCATCGGAGAGGGAGATGTTGTTAAGCGGACTGGTCGTATCATGTCGGTACCGGTTGGTGAAGAGATGTTAGGCCGTGTGCTTGACGGTATCGGACAGCCGATCGACGGCAAAGGCCCGTTGAACTGCAAGTCGACGATGATGGTCGACGTCGTTGCTCCCGGTATCATCGACCGCGAGCCGGTTACCCAGCCGATGCAGACCGGCATCAAGGCAATCGACGCGATGATTCCGATTGGCCGTGGCCAGCGAGAACTTATCATCGGCGACCGCCAGACCGGCAAGACCGCGATTGCGCTCGATGCAATTATCAACCAGAAAGGTGGCGACGTCGTCTGCATTTATGTTGCAATTGGGCAGAAGAGAGCATCGGTTGCCCGTGTTGTCAAGACGCTGGAGGAGTACGGAGCAATGGATCACACCATCGTTGTTTCTTCAACCGCGTCTGAGCCGGCACCGCTTCAGTACATCGCACCTTACACCGGATGCGCCATCGGCGAGTACTTCCGCGATAAAGGCAAGCATGCGCTCATTATTTACGATGACCTGTCCAAGCAGGCAACATCATATCGCCAGCTTTCACTGCTTCTCCGCCGTCCTCCGGGACGCGAAGCGTTCCCCGGCGACGTTTTCTATCTCCATTCGCGTCTGCTGGAACGTGCTGCCAAGCTCTCCGCAGCTAATGGCGGCGGGTCGCTGACAGCGCTTCCGATTATCGAAACCCAGGCTGGCGACGTTTCTGCATACATTCCGACCAACGTCATTTCGATTACAGACGGCCAGATTTACCTTGAGCCGGACCTTTTCTACGCAGGTGTCCGCCCGGCAGTTAACGTCGGTCTTTCAGTCAGCCGCGTCGGCGGCGCAGCGCAGACCAAGGCCATGAAACAGATTGCCGGCACGCTCCGGCTCGATTTGGCACAGTTCAGAGAACTTGCCGCATTCGCACAGTTCGGCGCTGACCTCGACAAGTCGACTATGGCGCAGATTGAGCGAGGCAAGCGCATGGTCGAACTCCTCAAGCAGAACCAGTATGTTCCGCTTCCGCTGGAAGATCAGATTATCGGCATCTTTGCCGGCACGCAGGGATTGATGGATGATGTCCCTGTCGATGCAATCCGTCGTTTTGAGTCAGAGCTTCTTGCCTTCATGAAAGATCGCAAGGCTGATGTCCGCGAAGAAATCCTGAAGAAGAAGGTTCTGGACGATGAGCTGAAGCCGAAGCTCAAGGCTGCGATTGAAGATTTCAAGAAAGGCTTCGTGGTCTAATCTCAACGGAGAAAGGGTAACGATATGCCAGGATTAAAAGAGATAAAACGGAGAATAGGCTCGGTCAAGAGCACCAAGCAGATCACCAAAGCCATGAAGATGGTGTCTGCGTCAAAGTTCCGCAAGGCTCTGGTTCGGATAACCGAGCTGAAGCCGTATGCTGAAAAAATGGGACAAGTGCTTTCGAATCTTGCCTGCACGGTCGAAGAGGGTCATCCGCTGCTTCTTGCCCGGCCTTCCAAAAAGGTCGAAATCGTTGTGTTGACCGGCGACCGCGGCCTCTGCGGCGCATTCAATACCAATGTCATGAAAGTAGCAATGAACCAGATTAAGGAAACGCAGAAGGCAGGCAAGGAAATAAGTATCAGCGCTATCGGCCGCAAGGGTGCCGACCTGTTTCGCCGCCGCAAGTTTACGGTGCGCGGACGCTGGGTAGGTCTTTCGGGGCGAGCAACGTATGCTGATGCGCAGACGATAGCGAAAGACATTATCGAGAATTACATGAATGAAACCTTTGATGAGGTTCAGCTTGTGTACACCGAGTTCAAGTCGCAGGCTGTCCAGAAGGTGACTGTGCGTCAACTCCTGCCGCTTTCACCGATGAACACCGCCGCATGTCCTCCGGACAAGGCGGATGACAAGGGTGAATACATTCTGGAACCTTCACAGCAGGCAATATTCGAGCGGCTGCTCCCGAAGAACGTCGAAATCCAGATCTTCCGGGCGATACTCGACGCGCAGGCTTCTGAAGAGGCAGCCCGCATGATGGCCATGGAAAACGCAACCAAGAATGCCAACGATATGATCAAGAAGCTGACGCTCCAGTACAACAAGGCGCGCCAGGCTTCAATCACCAAGGAACTGATGGACATCGTCGGCGGCGTCGAGGCGTTGAAAAAATAGCCGCTTGAAGCGGTGAATCAAAAATGAAGAGCTATCCAGATACAGGAGGGCATCACAAATGAATGAAGGAAAAGTATCACAGGTCATCGGTGCCGTTGTTGATGTAGAGTTTGAAAAAGTGCTTCCTCCAATCCTTCAGGGATTGAGAATCGAGGATGCGGGAGACCCGGCCAAGGGAATTCCGGCGATCAATGTTACGCTCGAAGTTGCCGGTCATCTCGGCGACGGAAAAGTACGCACGATCGCAATGTCAACTACAGACGGTGTTACACGCGGCATGAAAGTATTGGATTTGAATGCGCCTATCCAAGTGCCGGTCGGCAAGGGCACGCTTGGACGCATCATGAATGTTATCGGCGAACCGTATGATAAGGCAGGCCCGATTGCCGGCGATGAGCGGTATCCGATTCACAGCCCTGCTCCGGCATTCGTCGATCAGGAACCGGTGTCTCAGGTTTTCGAGACCGGCGTTAAAGTGTTCGACCTGCTCGTTCCATTCATCAAGGGCGGCAAGATGGGCATGTTTGGGGGCGCAGGCGTCGGCAAGACTGTCGTTATCATGGAGATGATCAACAACGTCGCGATGAAGCATGGCGGCATCTCGGTTTTCGCAGGCGTTGGTGAACGTACCAGAGAGGGAAATGACCTTTTCCTCGAAATGAAGCACTCCAACGTTCTTCCGAACGTCGCACTGGTGTATGGCCAGATGAACGAACCGCCCGGAGCGCGCCTTCGCGTCGCTCTTACTGCACTGACCCAGGCAGAGTATTTCAGAGATCAGGGACAAGACGTTCTCTTCTTCCTTGATAACATCTTCCGTTATACTCTTGCAGGGTCGGAAGTGTCTGCACTCCTCGGCCGTATGCCTTCGGCGGTCGGTTACCAGCCGAACCTTGGAACAGATATGGGCGCTCTCCAGGAGCGCATTACGACCACCAAGAAGGGTTCGATTACGTCAATGCAGGCAATCTACGTTCCTGCCGACGACTTGACCGACCCGGCTGTTGCTACCGCGTTTACGCATCTTGACGGCACCGTCGTTCTGTCCCGTTCCATTTCAGAGCTTGGCATTTATCCCGCGGTCGACCCTCTCGACTCCACATCGCGCGCGCTCGATCCGCTAGTTGTTGGTGCAGAGCACTATCGTGTTGCCCGGAGAGTCCAGTCTATCCTCCAGCGGTATAAGGAGCTTCAGGACATCATCGCGATTCTGGGTATGGAAGAACTCTCTGAAGATGACAAGCTTGTTGTGGCACGTGCTCGCAAACTCCAGAGATTTCTCAGCCAGCCGTTCTATGTTGCTGAGACCTTCACCGGGACGCCGGGTAAATATGTCAAGCTCGAGGACACGCTCAAGGGCTTTGATGCCATTGCTGAGGGAAAGTATGATGACATGATGGAACAGGCATTCTATATGGTCGGTAGCATTGAAGAAGTTGAGGAGAAGGCACGGAAGCTTGGCTGGTCCAGAGAATCCTAACAGGCGGGGTAAATGACGATGGAGACGAAGCTCAGGCTTGATGTTGTTAGTCCTCACGGTTCAGTGGTGAGTGAGGATGTTGAAGAAATTTCAGCGCAGGGAAGCGAAGGTGACTTCGGCGTGTTTCCCGGTCATGTGCCATTCATTACGACGCTGAAGGTAGGCATGCTTACCTATCGCACAGGATCAGACTCCCGGTATGTTTTTGTGAACTCAGGATATGCCGAGGTTTTGCCGGATAAGGTCATTGTCCTTGCTGACAGCGCCGAGAAGTCGGAAGATATTGATGTCGAACGCGCAAAGGCTGCAATGCAGCGTGCGGAAGAGCGTCTCAAACAGGCGGAGAAAATTGATTTTGCCAGAGCGACAGCAGCTCTCGAGCGCTCAGCGATTCGTGTGCAGCTTTCAGGCAAGCGTTAAAGTCTTATAGCGTTCTTAGACACCTTAGACATAAAAACGGGGAATTCCGCAGCACGCGGAACTCCCCGTTTTTATTTGCGACAGTTCATGCGACGGATTATCTGTCAGCCGCTTTCATCGCTTTCACGCGTTCCTCTGTTGCAGGATGAGATGACAAGTAATCAAACAGTCTATTGTGGTCTGAACCTCTTTTTTGCCTGCGGTGGTCTTCCTCCAGTTTCATCAGGAATGTTCCAAGGAGTATCGGTGAGAGATTATTCTGTTTGAGCACGGCTGCCGCGTAGCGGTCAGCCTCGCGCTCAAAGTCACGGGAATATTTTGCCTCCAAAAGCCATCCGGAAAGAGCGCCCGCAAGTGTACTCACATCGCCAAGGTAGGCCGCAAGAACCAAGCCGACAACAGAACTCTGAATCATCTGGCGCACCCCGTGCCGATGCGCGGCATGGCCAGCTTCATGGGCAAAAACCGCGATCAGTTCGTCATCACTCTGCGCAAGTTCGACAAGCTTGTCAAAAATCACCACCGTCCCGTCAGGAAGCGCGAACGCGTTCGCTCCGGCAAAGGAATTCGTGCGGAATTGCACGTTTGTCATAACATGAGCCCCCGGAGGGAATGCAACCCGGGAAAAACGTTCACGCAATTGGAGTTGACGATTGGCAGGAAGAACAGAGGGCTGAAGAAACTTCCCGTCGAGGCTTGCCAGGGCTTGCTGACTGATGAGCGTGAGAGCCTTGTCAGGCAGCTGGTACGCGAGCTTCTCTGCTGCAAACGGCAGCACCCACTGATATGCCGCGGCAAGAAGGGTTGCAAGCAAGATAACGGATACTGCTACCAAGCGCCATTTTCTCTGTATCCTGACGACCAGCGGCTCCCGGTGTCCGCCCTGCGCCAGCACAACAGAGAGTTCCGGGCTATCCGGCACTTCACAGGATGAACCATCAGGGAAACGGAGCAGCCGGTGAGCGCCATCAAGCGGCTCTGAGACAGCGATGGATTCAAGGGAGAAGCAGCGTTCAAAACCGCTTCCTCTGACGGTGCATTGGCCTCCCCGGAAAAGTATCCGGACCTGATGCGCACGGCTGCTGACACCGTCGTAAAATAAAGCGATCATTTCACCGGCGGTGGTCTCAGAATGAGATGTCAAAGTCAAAAACATCCGTCACCTCTTCGCCGGTTGCTGCCATATCGGCTTCAGCATCGGCGACAAAATGGTCCACGCCAAGTTCAGTGCTGAGTGAAAGCGTTTCAGCGCGATACCGTGCCATGCGGACAGCCGCCCACGGCCAGTAAAGCCCGAGCGTAATAAGCGTCAGAAAAGCATTGCTCAGCAAAAGAAACGCCAGACTGCCGGTTCTCTGTGTTGACGAAAAGCGGGCGGCACCGAGGCGCATGTTGTCCCAGATAAGATTTGTCATGGAAGCCTGAAAAAACGGATATGCCATGAAAAAGAACAGCACATACAAAGCGGCCATGATCATCGCGGTTTTGAGCATATGCGCTTCCAGATGTCCGGAACTGCCAACGAAGCCGCCGAGAACCGATCCGAAGAGTCCAGCGAGCAGGCCGACGGCAAGACCGAATCCAACTGTTTTCAGAAATACGCCATAGACTCCACCTGCGCCGATGTCAAAGCGTGCGCATGTTTTTCCGAACGATGCATGGTTGTACAGAAAAGCCCTGATGCGGTGGTAGAAAAGCGGGTAGCAGAATCCCAGGGAAAGCGGAATGAGCAGACCGTATCCGTAGAGGGTCAAGGCTGTATCTTTTGCCCTGCCGTGAAACCTGAAGCGTATATTTCTCCAGCTCGTGTTGTGCAGGCGGAACGCGAAAGAGCGGGTCAACAAAAAGGGGAATATTGTGATGAACAGAATCAGGAAAAAATAGTACAGATACATATTGAAGCTGGGTGTGTATTGCAACCCGATCAGCAGAATGACGGCAATGATTCTTCCCTTGAGAATTGCGATTGGATTGCCATGGTAATCGAAGCTTGATCCCGCAATGCGCATGTGGCGGTAAAAGTACTGGTTTTTCCGTACTTTGGCCCACGCCGAGTAAATGCCGAGCGTGAGGACTGAGAGAAGCAGGTTGACTATCCAGATGCGGAAATACTCCCCGCCTGCCCCCGTAAACTCAAAGGAATGTGTTTGCGCGCCGTTCGGTGCCTGAAAGGGAGTTTTTGAAGGCCGCGCAGCGTGCTCTTTGGTCTCCCTGTTGAGATTTTCCGCACATTCGGGACAGAGGAGGCCGTGAATTGTGTGCTTCAGAGAAGCGCGCGGAACTTCCCGGCCGCATTCGAGACAACCCGCAAGAGAGTCTGCGTTGTATGATTCATTGTTGTTCGGTTCAGTGGTTTCGGCATCGCACGCGTCCGGATGTGGTGTCGAATTCTGAATATCCTGCGGTTTCAGAATGGAACTTCCCGGCAGATCCCGATAGAGTACCCATTTTCCGACAATCTCATTCCATACCGGCGTATCTCCCGCGATGACATTCGTTTGCGCAAGATTGCGGAATTCTGCCTCGGTAATCGGGCCGATTCGTTGCTCGTTTGAACGGTAGTACCAGTTCATAGACCGTTCCTAAAAATACACCCAAATATGACAATTGGGCATAACGTCACTCAAACG
>CAYMRS010000004.1:66711-87969 GCA_964392915.1 uncultured Nitrospiraceae bacterium | reverse complement strand
GACCTGCATGCTCAAACCGATCTAAAATGACCCACTCGATTCCACGAAGAGCCTATTATATTTTCACATCAGGTTCAGATGGTACAGACCTACTCTCGTTAATAGTGCCACTTTCCATTCAGCAGAAGCAACCAGTTTTTCTTTTTCAAGCCTGATAAATTCATCGGGCGACAGATATCCCGGAGTGCTGTGCGGCCGCAGTTCAAAGAATAGCCTGCACATGCATAGAGGCACCAACGCCCGTGCCGGCGCCACTTTGCGCTTTTGCGCTACTTCTCGACCTTCCGCCCCCGCAACTCTGCGGTAACCTTGCCGATCGGCACAACCGTCTCGACACGGAGCGGAATGCGCTGATCATCATCGCTGAGCCAGATGAAAATATCGCCCGTTTTCCTGAAGAGCCCCTCGGTTTCTACCTTCGGCCTGATGACGATCGTATTGAACTTGCCGATATCCGTCACATCAATCTGCTCCTTTTTCAGCACATCGACCCCGACCCGCGCAAACTTTCCGCTGTCGAAGATGTCGAGTCCGAGCTTTTTTCCCACTTCAAGCGGTTTCATCCGCACATAATAAAAGCCGGAAAGGATGTCCCAGATTCTGTCCGGTGGCAAATCGTACTCGCTGCTGACATTTTTCACGGCATTGGAAAACGAGATTTTGTTCGTAACAATATCGAATTTTGTTTCTTTGTTGCCCCGGTGCTTTCCCTCATGCTGTTTAAACCGGAAAAAATACGGCCTGCCGTTCAGCAGAATGCTCTGCGCAAAATCATTGACCGTGTAAAATGCGGAGATGATGCCTGCCGACTGCGCCTTTGAAGTAATCATGAACGAACCATCGCCATGGGCGGCCTCAAGCACCGCCTGCCCGACAAACACCCCCGACCAGTAGAGATCATAGTTCAGGACTTCCTTCTTGACGGGAAGCATGGGAATCTGCTCTTCCGGCTGCGCGGGCTTGGGCGCTTCTGCGGCCGGCTGCGGTTTCGGAACATCATCAGGTTTCGACTGTCCGGCACCCTGCCCGTTCTTTTGTTCACCAGCCTTTTCAGGAGAAGGCACAGAGTGATCCCGCGCGGAAGGCCTGTTCTGCTTCTGCCCCGGCTGAACGGACGGCTGCTGGACGCGGGGCGGCGGAGATGCAGGCTCAATCATGGTTACCGTAATTTCCTTGTCCTGCAGCATGCTGAAAAGATCTATTTCGACTTCCGACAAAATGGCAAAAAGAGCCATATGCAACAGAATAGAGGCCGCGACGGCAAAGAGAATTATCTTTCCGTAGGAACGCTCTTTATAGTTCAGTGCCACGTTCTCAGCATACCATCTAAAAAATCAATTCGCAACCTGCGCTGAAAGCGGCCATACGTACCCTCTTCTCTTTTTGCAGGTATTGCCACGCTTTGCATCTGCGGACCCGGCAAAATGATTAGAGCTGATTTCTGAATATAAGCATCCTGACCTGATGCGGTTATTCAAACTGCTGCAGAGCCCGGACTTTTCTGACAATCCCGGGAAACACGGCGACGAGGCGTTCGACCTCCGCGTCCTTCGTCATTCGACCGAGTGTAATGCGGAGCGAACCCGCGATATGCGCCGGCGGCATTTGCAGGGCAACCAGGACATGCGAAGGTCCGGTATTCGAGGCGCTGCATGCGGAGCCTGTGGAGCAGGCGATCCCTTCCTCATCAAGCTCCTTCAGAAGCAATTCTCCGGACGCGCCTGGGAACGACAAATGGATATTCCCCGGCAACCGATGCACAGGATGGCCGTTGAGAAAAGATTTTCGGATACTGTTTGTCAATGCTTCGATAACCCGAAGTCGCAGCCTGGTCAGGGCTGCAATCTCATCGAGCATTGCCTCGCGAGCCAGACTGACGGCAGCCCCCAAGCCAACGATGCCCGGAACATTCAGGGTCGATGATCTGAGTCCAAACTCCTGCTCCCCTCCATGCAAAAGGGGCTGCAGGCGTCTTCCGCCCCGCATATACAAGATGCCGACCCCTTTCGGACCGAAGAGCTTGTGCGCTGAAGCGGACAGAAAATCGACCTGCAGCTCATCAACCAGCACCGGCAGATGGCCGAACGTCTGTACGGAGTCAGTATGCACCGGCACTCCGCATTCACGGCCGATGCGTCCTATTTCAGCAATCGGCTGCATCGTCCCGACCTCATTGTTGGCATGTATTACAGAAATGAGAATGGTCTTCGGAGTCACCGCTTTCCGGACTTGATCCGGATCTGCCCGCCCGTATCTGTCAAGCGGCACAAAGGTAATGGAGAACCCGTCGCGCTCGAGAAAGGCACAGGTTTCGAGAACGGAGCGGTGCTCAATCTCGGTCGTGATAATGTGATTCCCTCTGCCCCGCGACGTTGCGGCTACCCCCTTCAGAACAGTATTGTTGCTCTCGGTGCCGCCGCTGGTAAAGACTATTTCGTAAGGCTTGGCGCCGATAAGTCCTGCCACCAAACCGCGGGCGGATTCCACGGCAGCCCGTGCTTCCTTGCCGAAGGAGTGGCTGCTTGACGGATTCCCGTATACGGCTGAAAAGAATGGCGTCATCGCCGCCAAAACTTCCGGGGCGACGGGCGTAGTCGCTGCATAATCAAAGTAAACGCGGGCAAAGCTATTGGTTTCCATTAGTTTTTAGAGTATCAGCCGGTCAGGATGAATTGCAAAATGCAGTGTCGGCACATGGTGCAGAAAATCCTATGGCAATGCTATAATTACATTTCCTGGTTGCAGCCGATGCATCTGGAGAGGTGGCTGAGCGGTTGAAAGCGGCGGTCTCGAAAACCGTTGTAGGGGTAACCCTACCGGGGGTTCGAATCCCCCCCTCTCCGCCATATAACTTATTGATAAAGGAACTTCTTGATAAATTTATACCTGTCTCACAATTTGTAAAATTATCCGAAACTTTTCCCTAGTTTCTGTACATAAATTAGAAAACACGCTTCTCTAATGAAAAAGAATCCAAAAAAAATATCCATTTCCACTTGACCTTCCCCTGAATGTGTCTTCTCTGTTCATTATGATACACCTCATGGCTTTTTTCTCTAGTTGCCATCCTGTAAGGTTCCCTCCTCGGGGAATATTCCCCAAATGAGCATGCCTCCCATACTGCAGGGTTTCGTTTTTCTCATTATTTTTCAGCATGTTTTCAGACACAATGAACCATGGCATACCTATTGCATTTCAAATGAATGAATAAACAGGATTTCTGAGGAGGAATGGTCATGAAGATAAGGTATTTCATCGTTTTAGCAATGGTGTCGGTGCTGCTCTTCGTTTCGGCCTGCACCCAGTACCACGCTCAGGGAACCGGCGCGGGAGCGCTGGCCGGAGGGGCCGCGGGCGCACTGCTCGACAAGAAGAACGGCTGGCGGGGCGGCGTAATCGGCGCCGGACTTGGCGCCATACTGGGGGCAACGCTGACCGATGTATCGATGCGCGCCTCGCAGGAATCTGCGGCGGCAAACAGGCCGGTGCAGTATCGCTCTGATCAGGGAAATTACACCTATCAGGCCGAGCCGTACAATGACCCGAACGCGTCAACCCGCTGCAAGAAAGTGCGTGAACGTGTATATGAAGGAGATCGTCTGGTCAAGGACCAGATTCGGGAAGTCTGCGACAGCCAGCGGCAGGATCGCGGGTACCTGTACTAACCATCAGGAATCAGAGGCTGGAGCATCATGAACAGGCAGATTCTCTGGGGAGTTTTGACAGCCCTCCTTATCGCTGCAGTGCTCCCGTCCTTTGCTTCCGAATACGGGATCGTGGAAGATCGGGTACGCGAGCAGCATCAGTTGATTCGACAGAACCTGTCTTCCGGACTTATAACGGCGCATGAAGCGGACATGCTTGAATACAATCTGGATCGCATCGCCTCCCGTGAGGCAAAACTGAAGTCGTCCGGCAATGTATCGGAGCAGGAGATTCTCAAACTGCATGTACTGCTTGACCATAACAGCGATATGCTTGCGCGAAAGCGGGTCTACGGGGTAAAAAAGCTTTTCTGAGGGAGTTGCTGACGCGCTGAAGACACACAGCGTGAGGATGCCACTTTTCTGTGCGATACCCGCGAACCTCTGGATTGTCCTCTATTTCATCGACCTGGCCGCCTCGGTTCGTG
This sequence comes from uncultured Nitrospiraceae bacterium, assembly GCA_964392915.1. Classification (GTDB taxonomy): domain Bacteria; phylum Nitrospirota; class Thermodesulfovibrionia; order Thermodesulfovibrionales; family Dissulfurispiraceae; genus JAAYUK01. The sequence continues at coordinate 83,837 of CAYMRS010000004.1, read as the reverse complement.
AATAGGCCCGAATGACTGTGCTACCATAGATCCATAATTCTGAAGATCCATAATTCTGAACACAGGAAAGCAGAGGATACACAATGACGAATTTTATCCTGCGCATAATGATAAATGCACTTGCCATCGCCGCGGCAGTGAAGCTGGTTGACGGGATCCTTTTTACCGGAGAATGGTGGAAAATCATTCTGGTAGGTCTTGTGTTTGGCGTTATCAACACGCTCATAAAACCAGTCGTGACTTTTTTTTCGCTGCCGCTGATTGTGCTCACCCTCGGCATTTTCACTATTGTGGTGAATGCCCTGATGCTGATGCTGACCGCTTACCTTTCACAGCCACTGGAACTCGGTCTTTCAATTGCCGGCTTCTGGCCTGCATTATGGGGCGCCATCATCGTGAGCATTGTCAGCATACTGCTTTCGTGGATTTCAGGGGTCAGAAGATAATAAGCTGCTCCAGCTCCGCGCAGTAATTATCAGCATGCCGCTCAATCCTGTTTGCTGACTACCGCTTTCTGTTCACATTCTTTTTCTTCATCATCAGCACTGCCATAACCACTGCCGCCGCCGCTCCTCCGAGCGTGCTGCGCAAAAGAAACGATGAAACCTTCACTACAGTTTTAATCGTCCCGATAACGCTCATTCCGCTCCCTCCATCATCTTTCGTCTTTTCACCGAAAAGAAACGCGTGAGCACGGCTGCGCATTCGCCTTCACGGACACCCGACGTCACTGAAACGCGATGGTTCAGCCGGCGGTCGGAGAGAATCTGAAACAGCGTCAGTGCCCCGCCTTTCGCATCTCCGCACCCATACACGAGACGGCCGAGACGAGCATTAATCATAACTCCGACGCACATAACGCAGGGTTCTTTTGTCACATAGAGCGTCGCGTCATTCAGGCGCCAGCGCTTCAGGCGCATGGCAACCCGACGGAGGACAATGGTCTCGGCATGACCGGCAGGGTCGAACTTCGATTCGCGAACATTGTGGGCACGGCCCACAACTCTGCCGTCAATCACAAGCACGGCACCGACCGGCACTTCTTCTTTCTGATAAGCCTTTGCAGCCTCTTTCAGGGCGAGCCTTATGAAATAGTCGTCAGAAGCCACGCAACCCATTCATCAAGTCCTTCGCCGGTCTTGCATGAGACTTCGAAAATCCTGATGGACGGATTCAGCGAGATTGCATCACGCCGGATCTTCTCAACATCCACATCGAGAAACGGTTTCAGATCGATCTTGTTAATTACGAGCGCGCCGGACTCCTGAAACATTACCGGATATTTCAGCGGCTTGTCATGCCCTTCCGTAATGCTCAGCACCGCGGCCTTCATATGCTCGCCCAGCTTGAACTCAGCCGGACACACGAGGTTGCCGACATTTTCGATGACCAGCAAATCAAGTTCGCGAAGCGGCAGGTCGCCGAGCACTTCGCCGATCATGTTCGCGTCAAGGTGACAGGCCCCGCCGGTGTTAATCTGCACAACCGGCACGTTCAGCGCGTCGATGCGGATAGCATCATCAGTGCCGGCTATATCACCCTCAATCACGCCGACTTTCACGCGGTCCTTGATGCGCTTGATCGTTTCTTCAAGAAGCGAGGTCTTTCCGGCGCCCGGTGAACTCATGAGGTTCAGAACAAAGACGCCGGCTTCTGCAAATATCTTCTGATTCCCCTCCGCGAGCTTTTCATTCGCCGTAAGGATATTTTTGGTTACTTTCAGCTTCATTTACTCAACCTCCATCTCGGCTATTGTCAACTCCCGGCCGCTTGAAACGGTATACTGCAATCCGCCGCAATGCGGACATGCGAGTACATAGCGGTCTTCGACCTCAAAATCCTTTCCGCAGTCATTGCAGTGCCCGCGAAGCGGGACCTCGACAATCATGAGGGCAGCGTCCCGCGCAATGGTATCTTCCTTCATCGAATCAAACGCAAAAAGAAGGGCCTCCGGCATCACGCCGGAGGCCTTTCCGATAAGAACCTGTATGCCGGTTATTTTTGCGTACCCGCTCTGCCGGCAGTTATCAACAGCGACATCAAGCAGGCTCTCCGCTATCGACACCTCATGCATTTTCTTTGTGCACTTCTTTTGTGTAGGCCTCCTTGCCTGCATCAATGGCAGACACGATAGCGGCTTTCTGTTCGTCGACCACATGCTTCGCCTTGTCGACCGTTGTTGCAACGGTTTCACGAGCCTGGCCATAGTAGGAAGTCGCTGTTTCCCTGGCCTGCTCGGCATACTCGGTAGTCCGGTCTTTCACATCGTCCGTAAAATCACGAATCTTCCGCCGGGTTTCAACTCCCGACTGGGGTGCAAGCAGAAGCGCAACTCCCGCGCCGACCGCACCGCCAAGAAGGAACGCAAGAAAAACCGAACCGGAACTGTAGCCACAATCGTCATGTCTCATATCATTACCTCCCTCTTGATTGTCCCATAAAAACTGCCAACGCCGCACTGAGGCCCGCGCGCAAGCCCGACGCACGGCTGGTCAGCGCAGTCTGAAGCTCTCCGACAAGCGCATTGGCAACGCGGATATTCCCCGAAAACTCATTTACGGAATCGGAAACAGAGCGGACATTTCCGGTAACTCCCTTGACATCTTCACTCACCCTGCGAAGGGTTGCAAGCGTCAGCTCAGTCTGCTGCAGCACCGGCTGCATTTTTTCCTCCGTCCTGTTCAGAAACTCGCGGAGCGAAACAGAAGCCTTTCTGAGTTCAATTGCCGCAAACAGGATAAATACAATGACGGCAACGAACGTCAGCGTCATGATGAAAAAGCAGATGCTCAGAATAATCAGCCAGGAATTGCTCTCCATATGCCCTCCTTAGGCAAAAGTATAGCACATTTTCGGCGCTTTCATCAGGGAGTATCAGCGGTGACGAGCGACGTGAAGAATGCGCTGCAGCACGGTTACATGACTTAACACGAAGAGGACTATCATCACCGGGAACATCCATCCCGTAAGGCATCCAACGGCCAGCAGGACGATGCGCTCCGGCCGCTCCATGATTCCGACATGACACGGGATATCGAGTCCCTCGGCACGAGCCCGCACATAGCTCACCAGCATCGCGCCCACCAGCGTTCCCAGTGAGAGCGCGGCGCCGGCTATGTGATCGATGCCGTAGAAATACGCAGCAGCGCCGAGAAACAGGGCTGCGTCCGAATAACGGTCAAGCGTGGAGTCCAGCAGAGCGCCGAATTTCGATGCCTTTCCGTTGGTGCGGGCAACAACGCCGTCGAGCATGTCGAACATGCCTCCGAGAAGTATAAGGAGTCCGCCAACCTGTAATTGCCGGGGAAGAACTGCGGCAGCCAGGAGGGTAATGACAAACCCGGCTACGGTTATGACGTTTGGACTGATGGAAACTCTGCGGGCATACGGTTCAAGAGGCTTGTCGAGAAAGTGTCCGAGTTTCGCACTGATCAAGACGGCACCGTTACCTTTCCCGCCGGTTCAGAATAAAGGCTTCAACCATTTCACGGGCTTCTTCGTCCGCGTACTGCATTCTCGGGTGCTTCATGAAATACGCGGAAGGCGAAATCAGGAGACCGCCGACGCCCCGGTCCTTCGCAAGCTTGCAACACCGGATGGCATCAATAACCACACCGCCGCTGTTCGGGGAATCTTCGACAGAAAGCCGCAATTCGACATGCATCGGCATCTTGCCGAACTCATAGCCCTCGATTCGGAGGAAACAGACCTTGTTGTCGTTCATCCAGGGAACATAGTCGGATGGTCCTATGTGGATATCGTCCTGGTCCAGCGAGTGGTTCACCTGGGAAGTCACCGCTTCAGTCTTCGAAATCTTCTTGCTCTTGAGCCGTTCCTGGTTCAGCATGTTGAGAAAGTCGGTGTTGCCGCCGACATTGAGCTGGTAGGTATGGCTGATTTTTACGCCGCGATCCATGAAAAGCTTGGTCAGCATACGGTGAATAATCGTCGCACCGATCTGGGACTTGACGTCGTCGCCGACAAGCGGAACATTCCGCTCTTCAAACTTCCGAATCCACTCGTCATCCGATGCGATAAAGACCGGAACGCAGTTTACAAAACCGATGCCGGCATCAAGACATGCCTGGGCATAAAACCGCGTTGCCTGCTCAGAGCCGACCGGCATATAGCTCACTGCCAGATCAGCGCCGCTCTCTTTCAATACCTCGGCAACGTCACAGGGCTGCAAGTCAGAGGCAATGAACCTGCGGTCATCAGGATAATCCGCCATATGCTGAGAGATGCCGTCGAGAACCGGACCCATCTGTACCGTTACCGGATAATCGGGCAGGTTCTGAAAGAAGACCCTCGTGCAGTTCGGTTTTGCAAAGAGCGCCTCCCTCAGCGGCCGCCCGGCCTTGCGAATGTCGATGTCGAATGCCGCGACAACCTCAATGTCAGCCGGAGTATAACCGCCGAGGTCATGATGCATCAGGCCGAGCGAGCGATCAGGACTGTCATCCGGCAGCGTCCTGTAATATTCGATGCCCTGAATCAGTGAACTCGCGCAGTTTCCCACACCAAAGACGGCAATACGTACCTTTCCCATGCTCTTTATGTCTCCTGTTCTCGTTTTCTGTCTGAGCTTTCAGGCTGCCGAAAACACTTTCACATGTATGCACTCAGCGAAAGTTGATTAACCTATAAACAGATTTTTATAAATTACAGCCGTCTCTTCTGTCAAGCAAACGGGCTTGTTTACAGGAAAATTCAGGCCCGAAATGCATTCGTACGAAGCGGCCGTGCCAGCACATAAGCGATGTGCGCTTCAAGCAGCGCGTCAAGCTCCGAAATCAGATGGTCCCCGACGCTGAAGCGGTCAATAGTCACAAACCGCCAGCGCAGCATGCCGCGGAAAACCCGAAGCGCCCCGGCGGAAAGCTCCCGGGACTCTTCCCGGCTTGTGGAGCAATGCTCACACAGGATCGAACCATGCGCAAGGTAAAAATGACGCGGGTTCCGTTCCGCCCCGGACCCGCCGCACCGGCCACAGATCTCCAGCCCCGGCAGGTAGCCGCATATCTGGAGGAACCGCATTTTATAGTACAGAAAATACAGATTCTTCGGGCCGTTGTCCAGCTTCGCGAGCGCCTGCGTCATCAGGCGAAACGCGTCCGGATTCGGCTCCCGCTCGGGCAGAAAGCGGAGATTCAGCTCGATCATCTGTGATGCGCGCACAAATGTCGCATAGTCTTCACGAAGCGACTGAAACGGCCGCAGAATATCCGACTGTGTCAGCCGCGGCAGCTGGGCGTCCTCTCGACCCATAACCGCGATACGGGAGTGCGTCAGCGGTTCCAGGGAGCTGCCGAAGCGGCTCTTGATCTTGCGGGGGCTCTTCGCAAAAGCCTTGAGAATGCCGTGGTCGCGTGTCAGATAGGTAACGATGAGGTCCGCTTCACCAAATACAGCCGTTCTGAGGACAATGCCCTCGGTACGGTTCAGCATGAAACGCGCTGCTCCCGACCTGGAGCAGCATGAACATGATCAGAGGGGAACAAAGCCGCTCCCGCTACATCATCGTGCCGAAATCTTCAGGCTTAAGATTCTTCAGCCACTCCTCGAGTTCGTCCGCCTTGCGCACTTCAAGGACATTCTCCTCAACAAATATTGGGGCCTGCACCCGGAGCGCGACGGCGACGGCGTCGGACGGCCGCGAGTCAATTGCTACTTCGCGCTTGCCGTCAGTCCCCTGAATAAGCGCATAGTAGGTGTTATCGATGATTTCGGTTATGACAATCCTTGTGACGGCCATATTCAACCCCTCAAAAACATTTTTGATGAGGTCGTGCGTCAGGGGACGAGGGGTCATGACCTTTCCGAGAGCAAGCGCAATAGCATCAGCCTCGGGCTTGCCAATCCAGATAGGCAGCGTCTGCGGGCCGTCAACCTGCTGCAGCAACAGAATATACATGCCGCTTCGCGGGTCAAACAGCAATCCCTCAACCTTCATTTGTATCTGCATGACTCAAACCCCAGATCTTTCAGCGCCCGGTCGTCGTTCCGCCAGTCCTTGCGGACCTTTACCCATAGTTCCAGAAAGACTCTGGCTCCGAGAAGACGCTCGATGTCAGCGCGCGCCGCTGTACCAATCTCCTTCAGGCGGGCCCCGTGTTTTCCTATTATAATACCCTTCTGGCTGTCTCTTTCAACATATATGTTCGCCTGGATGGCTACCAGACCATCCTTCTTTTCCTTCCAGGTCAGGACTTCCACGGCAATGGAATACGGCAGTTCATCATCCGTCTGCTGCATGATCTTTTCGCGAATCGCCTCGGCAGCCATAAACCGTTCGGCCTGATCGGTCAGAATGTCGTCCGGATAGAGTCGCGGCCCCGTCGGCAAGAGTGCGAGCAGCGCCTCGAGCAGGTGACCGAGACCATCACCTTTAAGCGCCGAAAGCGGAATGATCTCCCTGAATGAATACAGCTTCGCATAAACGTCGATAACCGGCAACAGTTCATGTTTCTTGATCGTGTCCACCTTGTTGATAATCAGGAAAACCGGTTTTCGAAAGCCGGCGATCGACTCGAGAATCGCCCTGTCCCCGGCAGTGGGTTCCCCCGGCTCGACAAGAAACAGCACGACGTCAACATCATGGAATGTGCCAGACGCCTCCCGCACCATGCGCTCTCCGAGCTTATGCCGGGGCTTATGAATGCCGGGCGTGTCAAGAAATACGATCTGCGCTTCAGGCAGATTCTTGATGCCCGCGATGCGGTTACGCGTCGTCTGGGGTTTCGGGCTGACAATAGCAACCTTCTCACCGATCAGGGCATTGAGCAGCGTCGATTTGCCGACATTCGGCCGCCCGATGAGCGAGACATATCCGCAGCGGAATTCTGACATGCGGTTCCCCGCTACGAGAGCTTTGCGACCGCAGCCGCAATCCGCTCAACACCCTTTTGCAGGGTTTCCATGGAGGTTGCATAGGAAAGGCGAATGTACTGGTCATTGCCGAACGCCTCACCGTGAACGAGAGCCACATTTGCATCCTCAAGAAGATAGAGGGCAAAATCAAGCGACCCATTGATTGCGCGATCTCCCGCCTTTTTGCCGTACAGTGCCGCAATATTCGGAAACGCATAAAATGCGCCGGTTGGTTTCAGGCATCTGAAGCCCGGCAGAGCGTTGAGCGCGTCAACAAGGAAGACTCTCCGCTTGTCGAACTCAGCACGCATCATGGCAACAAAGTCCTGAGGCCCCCTGAGCGCTGCTACAGCCGCTTTCTGGGAAATCGAGGTCGGGTTGGAGGTCGACTGGCTCTGGATATTCGTCATCGCTTTGATTATGTCCTTCGGTCCAGCGGCATATCCGATACGCCAGCCTGTCATGGCATGCGACTTCGAAAGACCGTTGACGACTATGGTCCGCTCCTTGACTTCGGCACTGATCGCGGCAGTGCTGACGTGCTGCATCCCGTCATACACAAGCTTTTCATAGATTTCATCCGAAATGATATACAGGTTGTGCTTCACCGCAAGCTCAGCAACCGCGGCAAGTGCTGCCTTGTCGTACGCGAACCCGGTCGGGTTGGAAGGCGAGTTCAGGATAATCGCCCTGGTCTTCGGCGTTATTTTTGCTGCGAGCGCCTCGGGACGCAGCATGAAATGATCCGCTTCATGTGTCTCAACAAGCGCCGGCGTGGCATCATTCAGAAGCACCTGATCCGGGTACGAAACCCAATAGGGCGCGGGAATAATGACCTCATCCCCGGGGCCGTACAGTGCCTGCGCAATGTTGTAAAGGCTGTGTTTCGCCCCGCACGAGACGATAATCTGATCTTTTTCGTATGCAAGCCCGTTGTCGGCTGCAAGCTTGGCGATAATCGCCTCCTTCAGCTCATCGGTGCCGCCGACCGGCGTATATTTCGTAAAGCCGTCCCTGATAGCCTTGATCGCGGCTTCCTTCACATGATCCGGGGTATCGAAGTCAGGCTCACCAACGCCAAAATTGACAACATCCACTCCCTGCGCCTTCATGCCTTTCGCCTTTGCATCCATCGCAAGGGTCGGAGATGACTTGATTTGGCGTACTCTCTCTGACAACATGGTGAATCCTCCTCCTGTGTACTATGTCATTTCCGTCCGGCAGTCCGCCGGAGCCTTCCGGTCACAGCTGCCCATAATTCAAGGGCTGAATTTCAGCCCCATATTCGCTGGCATTCCCCCGAAAACGGGAATCCGGGGCATCCTCATGAGGGCATGCGCTCCGGAATGACGGCTATGAGGCTTTTTTAACTTATGTCCTAGTATATCAGCAATCAATGGTTAACCCTGCGCACGCGGAGTTTATCATTCCCGCCTTTCGTGCCTCCGCGCTTTCATCTGTCACGCCCGGATGAAATCCCGTTTTGCGCACCTTCCCAAATCAAGAAGTATTTCATAAGAGATTGTTCCGGCGCGTTCCGCCCAGTCGGCTGCCGTAATGGTCTGCCCGCCCTGCGTGCCGATAATAACCACCTCATCGGACTCATTGACATCCGGGATATCGGTCAGGTCAACCATGGTCAGATCCATGCAGACCCGGCCGACAATCGGCGCGCGCTTTCCCCGCACCAGCACTTCTCCGTTGTTGGAGAAGCTGCGGGAAAAACCGTCGGCATATCCCATGGCCAGCACGCCGATGATGCTCTGCCGTTTCGTATGGAACGTTCTTCCGTAACTTATCGGTTTGCCCGCGGTAACAGTACGAATCGATACGAACCGCGTTGTAACGCTCATGACCGGCTTCAGGCCGATTGACTGTGACGAGGTTGCGCCGGGTTCAAGGGGCGAGTAGCCATACAACATGATTCCGGGACGCACCGCGTCAAAATGAGCATCGGGTTTGCTCATGACCGCGGCACTGTTCGCAATATGAAAACACGGCGGCCGGAGCCCGGCGGCCGCCAACGATGAACGGAGGTTGCCGAACTGCGCGATCTGCGTCTCCGCAAAGGAAGCATCACGGAGGTCCGCCTCCGAGAAGTGGCTCATGATGCCTTCTATTTTAAGTGCGGGCAGTTGAGCGATCTGAAGTATGCTGGCAGCGGCGTCGCCCTGCAGACCGAGCCGACCCATTCCGGTATCGACTTTCACATGTACGCTGAGCGGACGGCCGCGCCGAACCGCCTCGCGGGAAAGCGCTTCCGCCTTCTCCGTATCGAAAACCGTCGGGGTCAGATTGTGCTGAAAAACAGCTTCGACATCGGGCTCAAAAAAGACAAGGATCGGGGCGGCAATGCCTGCTTCACGAAGCTCCACCGCCTCTTCGGCATATGCCACGCCGAGCCGGGCCGCCCCCTGCGCGACAAGAGTGCGCGCGACATCTGGAGCACCATGTCCGTATGCATCAGCCTTGACAACAGCAATAACAGGACGGTTGTCTGAGAAACACCGAATGGCTGCAAAATTATGAGAAAGAGCCGGGAGATCGATCCCGGCCCGAAGGCCGCTGCTCACCGCACTACGCTTTCTTGTCTGCTTCGGGGGAATCCTTTTTGTCGGCAACATCCTTCTTGGGGGTCACGTCTATGCTGTCCGGCTCACTCGTAGACTTTTTAAAATTCCGGATCGCCTCTCCCATGCCCTTGCCAATCTGCGGAAGGCGCGTCGCGCCGAAAAGAACCACGACGATAATGAGAATAATGACCAACTCCTGCATACCAAGACCGAGCATACTGTTCCTCCTCACTGAGACATACGGAAGCCAATCATGCAGACGTATCGGTCTGCCCGCAAAAGCCGAGCGCTCCGACATAATCGTCAACCGTGTTTATATTAACAAAACTCCTTCCGTCCGCGTCCATTTTTTTCACGACAGATTCAGCAACATACACGGTGCGAATCTCTCCGAAAAACCGGAGCAGCGCAACCTTGTCGTCACGCACGGCAGTTTCCAGCGCGGACAGGGCGCTTTTCGCGTACACCGCGAGCAGCGGCTGCGGTCTGCCGCGGAAAACCGGCACCACCGCGTCCACCGGGCTGTGAGAAGAAATCCCGGCGTACTGTTCGCAGACGCACGCGACAACGGCATCCGCCACAAACGGCATGTCACACGCGAGGAAGAAGGCGGCATCCCCGTCCGCGTGCGGCAAGGCGGCATGCATGCCGCTCATCGGACCTCGGGAAACAAGAACATCGCCAATCATCGGCAACCCAAGATGAAAGTACCGCTCAGGCCGGTTCGTGCTGAGAAGTACCTTGGTGAAACGGTTCCGCAGCAGTGCGATAGTCCTTTCAATAAGGGGAATGCCGTCTACCGGTATAAAAGCCTTGAGAGACGGATACCGGGTATTCCGCCCCCCCGCAAGGATGACCGCGGTGCGGACAGCCTTCATGTAACGAGAAGGCCGGCATAGCCAACGACCTGTTCATAATCGCCGCTCACCTCTGCCGACGTCGCGTACCGTATCTGCCGAACCTGCCCCGCGCCGAGCTCCTTCGCGGCAAAGAGCATGATCGTGGTTGGGTAGACGCCGCACATGGAAATCCGGTATTCATGCACTGTTTTGTAGAGACCCTCGGGGTCAAGCGCCATGATTCGCTCCAGCGCAAGATTATCAAGCCTCCGCGCGGTCGCATCGCTGACATAGTGGCTCATGTCGGTACTCGCCACCATTGTCACCTCGTAGGAAGCCTGCCTGATAGCGGCAGCGATTGCCTCGCCCGCGGATCGACATTCCTCCAGAGACGCATGCATGACGGCAATCGGAACAATGGAGGCGTTTTTTGCCGTTTCCGCAATAAACGGAAGCTGAACCTCAAGCGAATGTTCCCTCAGATGCGCCGCTGTGTCGGGCTTCATCAGGGCACTCTCCCCAAAAAGTCTTTGCACCAGATCACTCTCCGCCAAAAGCTGTTGTGCAAGGGCTTCATCAACCGGGAATGTTGCGGTCGGAATCTCCCACGCACCCTCCGAGTAGAGGGATATACGAGCTCCCATACCGGTATGATTCGGTCCAAGCAGCACAAACGTCTTCGGCGCGGTAATTGCCGAATATACGGCACCTGCCACCGCGCCGGAATAGACGAATCCGGCATGCGGCGCGACAATCCCGAGCGCCCGTTGCCGGGCGGCTTCCGGCACAAGATACTGCTGCACCTGGCGCTTCAGGCCAGTCGGTGAGCCATAGTAAAATTTCCCCGCAACAACCGGAAGGCGGTTCATTCCGCGTAGCTCTCCTCCGGCTCATACGGGACATCGGTGTAAGCCGCAAACTTGGTGCAATTTGCCATGAAGGTAAGATTCACCGTGCCGGTCGGACCGTTTCTCTGTTTCGAGATAATGATCTCCGCCCTCCCCTTGAACTGAGTCGCCTTGTTATAGAGTTCGTCCCGATAGAGAAAAATGATAACGTCGGCATCCTGCTCTATGGCCCCCGACTCGCGCAGATCCGCCAGGCTCGGGCGTTTATCGGTTCTGCTTTCGACGCCGCGGTTCAACTGGCTGAGCGCGATGACCGGCACCCGCAACTCCTTGGCGAGCGCCTTGAGGCCGCGTGAAATTTCTGAAATTTCCTGTTCGCGGCGCTCGGCATTGCCCCGGCCGCGCATGAGTTGGAGATAGTCGACCACAATCAGCCCGAGTCCGCCATGTTCCATCTTGAGCCGCCGCGCCTTGGCGCGAACCTCCAGCACCGTTACTGCCGCGGAGTCATCAATAAAAATCGGCGCTTCCGCGAGGCGGCCTGCGGCATTCGTCAGCCGGGGCCAGTCCTGACGGCCGATAAATCCCTTGCGGACACGGGACGAATCTACTTCGCTCTCGGAGCAGAGCATACGCATGGCAAGCTGTTCCTTCGACATCTCGAGGCTGAAGATCGCCACCGGTTCCTTGCTCTCGATCGCGACATGCTGGGCGATGTTCAGCGCGAACGCCGTCTTGCCCATGCCCGGACGGCCGCCGACAATAATCAGGTCGCTCGCCTGGAATCCCGACGTCATTTCGTCGAGGTCCTTATACCCGGAAGGAACGCCGGTAATCGCTTCCTTCTTGTCATACAGCTGTTCGATGGTCTTGAACGTGTCCTTGATAACTTCCTTCAGGCTGGTAAATGATGCCTTCGTCCGCTTTTCGGCAATCTCGAAGATCATTCTTTCAGCCTGATCAACCATTTCCTCCGCATCGTGCGTCTCTTCATACACTTTTGCGACGATCTCGGTCGACGTCCGTATGAGTCCGCGCAGAAGCGCCTTCTCGCGGACCAGTTTGGCATGATATCTGACATTTGCCGAGGTGGGAACGCTGTTTGCGAGATAGGAGAGATAGGGAACGCCGCCTATTGTTTCAAGGTCGCCGTTTTTGCGGAGGGCATCGGTGAGCGTAATGATGTCAATCGGCTCATTCCGCTCAAAAAGGTCTATCATCGCCTGGAAAATCTTCTGGTGCGCTGTCTTGTAAAAGTCTTCAAGGCTGACATGCTCGAGAGCTTTCGGAAACGCCTCATTGTCGAAAACTACGGCACCGAGCACCGACTCCTCAGCCTCGAGATTCTGGGGGGGGAGCTTGTCGATTACCACATTTCTCTGCATTGCGGTCGCCTCCGTTCGGAAATGAAAAAAGCAGGACGGCGCGCGCGCCGGCCTGCCCCTCAACGATGAGAATTACTCTGCGACGACCTGAATATTCAGCTCGGCAGAAACCTGGGGGTGCACCTTGATCGAAACCGTGTAGGTGCCAAGCCGGCGGATAGCGTCATCAAGGTGAATCTTCTTCCTGTCAACCTCGATGCCGTCCTTCTTCAGCGCTTCCGCGATATCCATGGCGGTGACGGAACCGAACAGTTTATCCTCTTCGCCGGCCTTTGCAGTAATGATAACTGTCCTTCCGGCAAACCGTGCCGCAATCGTCTCGGCATCTGTCTTAATCTTGCCGGCGCGGTCCATAATCTGGCGCTTTGTGTGTTCAAATTCCTTCACATTCTTTTCATTCGCCTCGACAGCGAGGCCTCTCGGCAAAAGAAAGTTACGGGCATACCCTTCCTTTACCGATACAACCTCGCCCATCTTGCCGAGGTTTTTGACATCTTCTTTCAAAATAACATTCATCTGTAGCGTACTCCTTTCGCTTCCGGGAAAATATCGAGTCCGTATTTTACCTGAAGCAGCCGCAAAGAATCCATAGCGCACACAGGTGCGATGAGATTACTCCACCTCAAACCCCTGAGTGGTAAACTTCAGAGTGCGACTGTTTTCTGTAACTGTTCGCACAACATTGTCCGGGACGCCCTGCGGAATTTCCGCCTCGATTTCGAGGGTCACTTTCACTGAGGAGCCCACCAGCCCGGCCAGATGCGCGATAACCTCATCTGCGATGCGGCTGGCATCGCGACCAACCCGTGTTTCGTCAAGCAGCACGCTGCCGTGGAAGCGTTTTGGCTTGGAGGCTACTGGAGATCCATCTTCCGGAGTTGCGCTTGGTGCTCCCGTTTCTGTGGTTCCACCAAACAGCCCGCCAACGCCGCCAGAAGTGTCACCGAGTGTGCCAGCGCTTGCTGCTGCCGTTGCTTCAGCGGTCATTTGTTTCTGTGCTATCTCAGGCCTGACAAGCAGTCCGCCCATGTTATCTTCAGAAACATCAACCCCTTTGCAATATCGCAATCCACGATACCGCCCGGTTGCCTCGTCATAACTCTCAGCGTATGCGAAAGAGTCGGTACTCCACGAAAGCAGCTCCAATCCGTCCCGAATAGCTTTAAGCAAGACACCCGGCTCCTTCAGTCGCGGAAGATAGTAGTAGCGGGCAAAATCGTCCACGAGTTGCTTGATTGCCACATGGTCGCCACGCCAGAGCGGTATTTTGTCGAGTTCGTGACGAAGCAGCGTCGCTGCAAAGCCAGTTACCAGTAGTTCGTCATTTCGCAATTTCTTGCTTGCCCGAACAGCGAGTGCGTCCTGGCCGGTCAGGCGGTAATTCTGCAATACGACTTCGCTTTGCGGTGTCGTCTGTGTCGGCACAAGCAGCCATTGGTAAGCTTCGGGGATACGGGCATTTACCGCACTGTCAGCACTTGCCTTCTGTATTTCGGCCTGTTTTACCTGATGTTGTGAGAGGTCAAGCGTCTCTTTCTCAGCAACAATGGATTCCCACGCAAGATACCTGCGCACTGCTTCATCCAGATCCTGCATACGGCTCTTGTCTACCGCAAGGAACACAAGCGCATTACGGTATAGTCTCGGAGCAGTGCCACGCGTCTCCAGTATTTGCTTTGCTGCCACCTCAGCAGATCTGTTGCCTTCCTTGGCAAACGGATACTCTATGCGCAACACCACAAGCCGGGCGTCCATATCGTCCGGCACGTCCTGGCTCAGGTGCGGCAATGGATGCACGCGGCTGAAGTCTCCCTGTTTCCGCAGATCGGCCCGAATGCGTTTGTCCAGCTCCTGCACCATGGCATCGGGATCAGCCTTGAGCTGTTCCGCCCGGTCTTCCGCCAGTTTGGTCACTGTCGGCTGGGTCGAATACCAGTAACGACCATCGCCGGGGTACAAATACGTAGCAGCAGCGCTCAACCGCCTCAATGCATCAGCAAAAATAGAAGGAGACTCGCCAGGCATAACGCATCCAAGTTTTATCCGTCGATCCTCAAGTCCGCGATTGGCTGCTTTCGATGTCGGGGCTGAGCCCAGATAGATCGTTCTGGCAACACGGCGGCAGGCTGCGAATTTGCCAAGGTTCGGCACCTCACTGTCTATGCGCAAAGGCAGAGAGTTAGGACCATCCACATCTTTTTCGATAACAGGCAACCAGTTGTCCGAAAGGTATCGGGTCAGTTCGTTCTGCACGCGCTGATCGTCAATAGGAATAGTGGAGGGCATGATCAGCGGATTGCGATCTCCCTTCTCCCACAGACTGTGAATAACGGCAGCCATCAATCGCAGTACGCCTCGTGTTCGCTGAAACTTCAGGAGCGTTGACCAGTCCGTATAGAGACGGTCGAACACTTCAGGATGTATGGGATACGCAGCTTTCAGGCGCTTCTCATAGTCTCCTTCATGACATTCCGGCGGAAACTCCTGCTGCTGTGTCCGGTAGAGTTCAGAAAAGGCCTTTGCAACCGTATCGCGGGCCACAAACTGTGTCTGTTCAACCAACGGCTCAAAAAGTCGCCTGCGGACGATTTCAAAACTCTCTTCCGCACTTGCCGGATGCCACGACGTTTCCACGCGACCTATCGCATTTCTAAGACGATCAAGTGCCGCACGGCCCCGCTCACCGCCGACCTCAACGTCATCTGCCTGCGCATGTGGTGAACCTGACGTATCAGACGCAGGCAAGCTGATGACCAGCATGCACTGTTTTGCCAGCTTTGCCGATTCAGTCAATACCTGCGAAAAAGAAAAGTGCGTTTCAAAGCTGCCGCCCGGCAAGTCGCTCTGGTCATGCAACTGGCGGGCATAGGCTACCCACTCGTCAATCAGTATCAGACACGGCCCGTATTCATTGAACAGCTCGCGGAGCACGTCTCCGGGGCTGGTGGCTCGTTCATCATCTGCCTTAATGCGGTCAAACGCCTGCCTGCCACCAAGCTGGTAGGCCAATTCTCCCCAGAGTGTGCGGACAACTGTTCCATCTTTTTTGACTGAAGGATTGCCGGGAGATATTTTGTTACCGACCAGTACCACCCGTTTCACTTCGGGCAGTTTGTTCACCCCTGCTGTTTGCAGGATGCTGTCCACGCCGAGCAGCTCGCCGGTTGGTGTGCCGGAAAAAAGGTGATAGAGCGCCAGCATCGAGTGAGTCTTGCCGCCGCCGAAATTGGTCTGCAACTGCACTACCGGATCACCACCGTCTCCTGTCAGTCGCTGCACCGCGCCAGTCAGAAGCGCTTTCAGGCTCTCGGTCAGATAGGTGCGACGGAAAAAATCAGCCGGATTTTTGTACTCATCAGCCGCGTCTTTCAGGTTCAAATGCACCTGCCAAAGGTCAGCAGCAAACTCAGCCTGCTGGTACCGGCCGCTTGCCACATCTTTATGCGGAGTTACCACTTCGCGCCAGGGCTTCAGGGCTCCAGTCCCCTGGCTTTCGATAACGGTTCCCGATGAACGCCGCTTTTCGCTGCGCACCTGCTCGTCGAAGATCACGCGCATAAGTTCCATGCGCATCTTATCGACCTCATCCGCTTCAGCGGCAGAAACAGCGGTCAAAAGGCGGGCTGAGCTATCAAGCGCCCGAAGCGCATCGTTTGAGCTGAACGGGTTCTGGTGTGCCCAGCGGTTCCGGACATCGCGAAGTTCACTGACGAGCGTTCTCTCTGCCGGGCCAAGAATTTTCTTGAACACCAAATGCCATTTGTCCCACATGACAGCCAGAACAACAGACACATCACCAAAAGGCTCTGATTCAGTACTGGCAAAACTCAATTGCTGAGGTGAAAGAGATGTTTTTATCTCCTCAAACCAATTTTGCTGATACTGTGACTTCAGCTCACGCTCTACAAATGGCCGCAGCCCATCCCGGAGCAGATTCAGTGCTTTCGTGACACGTTCGTAATTTGTTATTGCCATGTTTTATTCACAATCCTTTTTCTGTCATTGCGAGCGAAGCGAAGCAATCTATATGTCTTCATACAAATCCCTCCACTCTGGATTTAATGTTTTAACCAAATCGTTCTTTTTCTCACGTGATCCGCCCTTGATCTGCTTCTCTCTTGATAGTGCAAATGTGATGTCACCGAATATCTCAAAATATACAAGTTTGGTAACGTTGTATTTCTTTGTAAAACCCTCAACAAGTTTCTCTCTGTGTTCATATGCTCTTCTCTTCAGGTCGTTTGTTACGCCCGTGTAGATCACAGTGTTATTCTTATTCGTCATAAGATAGACATAATAGTATTTGTCCATAATAATTCCTTGTCATTGCGAAGGGTCTTATCCTGAAGCAATCCCGGTTTTGCACGGGCATGAGAGATTGCTTCGTCGCTTCGCTCCTCGCAATGACATTATAGGCGGTCATGGCGAGCCGCAGTGACGCTGTACCACCGTCTGTCATTGCGAAGGGTCTTATCCTGAAGCAATCCCGGTTTTGCACGGGCATGAGAGATTGCTTCGTCGCTTCGCTCCTCGCAATGACATTATAGGCGGTCATGGCGAGCCGCAGTGACGCTGTACCACCGTCTGTCATTATGCGCCGCAGTGACGCTG
>CAYMRS010000004.1:50222-66611 GCA_964392915.1 uncultured Nitrospiraceae bacterium | reverse complement strand
GGTTTTGCACGGGCATGAGAGATTGCTTCGTCGCTTCGCTCCTCGCAATGACATTCTAAAACAACATCTGCTCTTCCCAGTCCAGTGAGGCACTTGGATAACAGGGATGCCTCGCCATGACATTCTAAAACAACGTCTGCTCTTCCTGCTGCCTGCCGCTTTCACCTGCCAGCCGCATGATCTCCGGCCAGCTCTGTACCAGCGCATTATAGGACAGTGCCTCCTGTGCCCGCTTTTTCTTTTCACACAATGAAAAGAGCCGGTAGGCCAGTTCCCGGGCGACTTCGGACTTGGAGCCGAGTTTTGCCACCAGCGCTGCCGTTGCAATTTCTCCTCCGGCTTCCAGAGTGCGTATAAGCTGATGAACAACTTCCCATGCAGTAAGGCGTGGGTCTTTCTCCGGGTTCCAGTCTGCCGGCAGTTCGTCAGGCTTCAGAAGCCGCACTTTGCCCCTGCCGGCGGCGAGAATGCCTGCCTCGACCATGCCTGGTACGCTCGTGTTTTTCGACTTTGAAAGCTGTTCAGCAACCCCGTATTCGCCTTCGGCAAAACCTGTCTGCTCAAACCAGGTGAGCGCCCAGCGGCTGTCAGCGTCGAAATCGCCTTCCTGTTCAGCCAGCGCTTCATCGAGAGTCTGGTTGATGAGAGCAAGTGCTTCGCGAACAGTGAGCGGCTTGCCCGCGGAATCAAGCACTTTTGAATAGCGCGTATAGACCGCCATGCCGGGGCCAATGGCCGCCTGCGCCAAATCTACCGGCGCAATATTGCCTGCCTGCAAATGGCGCAGAGCATCTGGCAGTTCCTGTTTTAGCGCAGCGACAAACTCGCGGCGGGTGGCGGTGGGCGCAATGCTAGGTCGCTGGCGGCAGACAATGACAATGCTTGAAGCAAGGGCATTGGTGCCCATAGCAATCATGCGACCTGAACCTTCGGTGCGAACTGGCCAAGTACCGCTGATAGCAAAACCCGCTTCAATTACAGCAGCTAAAAAAGTGTCCCATCCAGTATTTGTCGTGCCATCATCATCGCTCTCGGCCTGCTTGAAGGCGTAGTAAATAGTGACTGGGAAGGCCGGATGAGCCTGTTCTGCCAAGCGGTGCATTGCCTGCGTCATTCCATCGAGGAAGAATGTCTCCGCCTTCTCCTTGCTCCCATGGCGATAAGGTGTGGCGACCAGTTCTTCGGCTTTGGGCACAGCGAGCGTGGCGAAGAGATCTGGAAAGACGGGCTTTAGTGATCGTCGCAGCCAGACGTAGAAAAAGTCAGACAGATCAGCATAACCGATGTTGTCATAATAGGGCGGGTCGGTGGAAACGACCTTGTCGTGGCTAATGGTCTGCGATGCAGCATCTTGTTGGTCAGCCTTCGCAGGCGCACTCGCGGGGAACGCATCTATTGCCATGGTGCCTTTCTCTATCGCTATCGAAAAGCTACCGCCTATGTCCGCAAAAGTGTTTGCTTCAGCGAAATCCCACGTCATTGGAATAGCTTGTCGGGCAAATGTTTCACGGAAAGCGCCGCGATCGCTCATCCAAGATGCTATAGACGAGCCTATGTTTGTCATCTTGTCCACTGCAAACGCCAAATACACTCCCACCGCATCGGCATATGCCGTAGCGCCACAGCCGCATTTGTCCAGGGCTTTGCCGTCGTCGGGCAAGCCAGCTTTAATAGCATCTCGCTTAACCTGCTCGCGCGCTTCCTGCACAAGATCGGAGAAGGTCGTCAACGCCACAAGCTGGCGGGGGGTGAAAAGATCGCCGTAGGTATCAAAGCCGTAGTTCGAGACATTGACTCGGCACTTGCCGTGCAGGGGGGTATCGGGCCTCCACTCCGGCTGCGCCTTCAACGCGGCGGCTTCGTGCTCCAGCATGGGCGCGAGATAGACGCGGCCGCGTGTACCCTCTGCAACAATGGCCATCAGTCGTGCGCCCATACGCCCGGCCGTCCCCTCGTCCCGGATGTAACCATAGGTCATCGGAGCGCCGGACATTAGGCAGAGAAATCCACCCCGCTTGCCTGCCGAAGTGCCATTCTTTGCCCCCTCAGTATTCGTGGGCTTACCCACCTGCACCGTGAAACGGTAGCCACCATTCTCGATGACCGGCTCAACGTAAGCCTCCTTGCCCGCTTTAGTCGAGAGCATGAAGGTGGAGGCGAGGGGCACGTCTACGTTTGCAAAGGCAGGGTTGGGGCTTTTGACAGTGCGCGCCCAGAGCCACGCGATTACAGTAAGCTTTCCTCTGTCATTGCGAGCCGAAGGCGCGGCAATCCCAGCCTTTGCGATTGCCGCGTCGCAATCACTCCTCGCAATGACACCTGAGACATATGGCTTCAGGTCCGGCCGCGCCTTTGCCATTGCCGCTGTAATTTCGACCTTCGGATAAAGATGCCCAATACGCTTTTCGGCCTCATCCCGCATCCACTTTCCGTAGTAGCGCACATCCTCAGCCATCCCCTGTGCTCCCTGCCAGGTGCCGGTCCGTGCAAGCCCTTTGCGTGCATCAGGATTCACCGGTGGTTTGCCGGCAAACTTTGGAGGAATCTCAATCATGGCCTTATTGATCAACACCGCCACCGGGTTTAAGTCGCTGGCATAGCTCTCAAGCCCCAGCCGCTGCGCTTCAAGCGGCAGTGCGCCGCCGCCGGCAAAGGGGTCGTGGAAGGCGGGCAGCTTGTACCGGTCGAACAGTTCCCTAGCTCGCGGATGATCAGCGTTCTCAGCGCAGGTATAACGCCAACTCTGCCAAATCTCTTCCCTGGCTTGCTGCAAGACTGCCTCGTTGGTCGTGTTTTCCCACTTTACAAGGTCTTCAATAATGCGGAAAAGCCGCTGACGTTCCTTCTCCTGCTTCTTTTCGGTCGGAAACAGGTCTGGATGAGCCGAAGGATCATCCACCATCTGCGCAAAAATCACCGCACGCGCCGCCGCCAAAGGCCGCCGCGCCCACCATAAATGCAGCGTGGAAGGATGCCCATGCCGGATAGACTTCTCGCGTGCGCTGGCTATGTTGATCGCTTCCAGCGGCAAGGCAACTTCGATGAGTTTTTTTGTCATAGGGTGATTGTCATGAAACTGCTATGACTTGGCTTTCTTCTGTTTTTTGGCGGCTATCTGTTTTTCAGCATTTTTCTGTCGCTCTTCATATAGTGCAATAAAGTTAACAGGCGCCAGATGCAGGGGCGGAATATTTGCGCGACGTGTCAGGTCAGCCACCGATTCACGAATGTACGGGAAAATGATTGATGCGCAGTTAATATTCGCAATACGCTCAACAGCCGCCTTTGCAGGAGCTTTCTCAAAGACAAAAGAACCTTGCCATGCAACTGCAAAGCGAAATGGCTGTTTTTCATTGTCTGATGAAAGCGAAACAAGAACATGGAGAAAATTCTCTTTCTGTTCGTAAGTCACCTCAATGTTCTGAGTAATCTCCACAAGTTTATTCTTTTCAGGCTTAAACTCAGGTGACAGGGCAAAATGGGCTTCGACCTGCCTGATTGCATTAATTTTGAATTTATGATCCATATGCTGCCTCCTGCGCGTCTACAGTAAATGCGTTTGTCTTGACCTTGAGCCTGTCCTCTTTGACCATCTTGTATTTATATTCCTCAAAATACGCTATATTCCCCGTTGTCTTCGAACTGCTTACCTTCTTTTGAATAACATTCAGAGTATGCGGGTATGCATCAAGAATCCTAAGCAGATTGTCCATGCCGCGACTCTGGCAGACCTGCCCGGACTCATATCTTGCCAAACTTTTTGCTCCACCCCCAACGATTTCCGCTAGCTCCTCCTGTGTTAAACCGAGCTTTAATCGAATTGCCTTGATCTGCTCTGCAGTCAAGAGTCCATCGACCTGGCGCTTGAATTCCTTCAGGATTTTGCCTGACACTTTCATAGTATTGTTATCAACGATAGCTTCACCGCAGGCGTCGCATGCATAGGTAACATAATTCGGTATGCTTATAGATTTGCCTTTATATTCAAATGTCTCACTGCCAGTCTCTTTTCTCAGGGATCCAGCGCCGCAAATGGGGCATTTTTGATCTTTCATGTTATTCATTGCCTCCGGTATCTTCTTTCAACTGAATAAGAATTGCCTGCTTATTGTCTACGGATAGCTGCAGCTTTAAATAGAGCTTATTATCTTCATCTTTATATTTGTAAACGTCCTGCCATATCGTACTGTCTGCGTATGTGGTCATTGACTTGACGAAATGGTCGGAACACAGCTTGTCAGTAATTTCCATGATGTCGAACTCATTCATGTATCCCATAGGAACAGCCCCTCGTCGAGCCATTTTCGTAATAATTCGGGTCTTCTCGTTCATGAAAAGCTTTTTGAATTTGGTCAGATCATAGTGCGGTTTTCGTTTTTCCATCCACTACTCGCCTTATCTTGGTATCATTATGATACTTTTTAGCAGGAATGTCAATCTCTGTCATGACGGCTCCCCTGCTTTCGCAAGCAGCTCCGCGAAGCTGTAATTCACACTGGTCACGCCGAAATCGGGTTCACGTTGAAAAGGCCGGCGAAGGTAGTGAACCTTATGTGTATCGCCCATAAATTCAACAATGGCCAGAATGAAGTCATCGGGTTTGTTCAGGGAATAAAGAATCTCATTCCGCGTTACGGTGATAACATCTGCTCCGGTAATGCGGCCTTTTGCCTCGATAAAACGCAATTTGCCGGTTCCGGGAACCCGGCTTTCGATATCATAGCCGAGTTTTTCGGTCTCGCGGTCAACAGGCTCAAACCCCAGAGAACGCTCGATTTCCATGATAATCTCACGCGCACGTGCGCCGGCTGCTTGCGTATCGGTTGCAGATGGAACTGACGACGTATCATTTTTTGCAGACATGACATTCAGCATTCCGGCAGGAACGATGAGCGTTCCACCGAGCACTACCGGCGGCAGGGCAGAGAGCTGCGCTTCGAGCTTAAGCTCATCCATCCGTTTATGCAGCCGGGTCTGGAGCAAGTCTGCGCGTTTGCGTGCTTCGTTTGAATTGAGGCGGGCATTGGGTCTGCCGGCCTGTTCTTGCAGTCTGAGTTCTTCAGCGCGGTGATCCCAGTAGCTGATTTCTTTGGTCAGGCGTTCTTTTACCGCAGCTTCAGTTTTCGCTATGAGTTCAAGCTTTCCAGAACGCACCTCGGCAAGATGTTCAGGAACAACATGGGCTATCGCATACGACTGGGCTTTATGTTCCAGCTCCCGGTCGATCCATGCACATTCAGCTCTTCCAAGAATGGCCGGGACGTCCGGCTCGCCCTCGTGCAAGGGGCGGAAATCAAGGTAAGGCGCGTAGTGCATATGATGTATGCTTCCCGCTGCATCCATCTCTATATAGAGCATGCGCTTTGATACAACGCGTCGATCTCCGGCGCGGGTTATGCTTGCATCGCGAATCTCGTGCTCAAGATAGAAAAGCATGCGGGGCTCAACGCCCAGGTCTCGCTCATCGACCAATACGGCACCCCGGCGCAGCAAATCGCGGTGGCGTTCAATGATAAGGTCTATTGTTGCGTCGAGCAACGGGTGACCAGGACAGACAAAAGCCGCAAGCGCCTGTCCCGGCGGGTTAATCAACGTTTTTTCAAAGACAATGCGCTCATAACGCGCCATAATCGGCTCTCCGATACCGATTAACCGGTCGCGGTTTCTTACCGGTGCAGGAACATGGGTAATCTCAAATCTGCGTGCCTCACGTTGACGAACGCTGCCTCCGAGCAGTTTGAACGCCTCCAGAAAGAACGATTCAATATAGTGCGGCTGCAGGCGGCGCGCTTCAGCGCGTTCCATCTCCTCCCGGATGCGATAGACGCGACTTGCATCCATGGCGTCGTGCGCAAGGGCGCGCTCTTCTATCAAGTCACGCAGGCGGCACTGATCGAAAGCACTTGCTACCACCCGGGTTAACCGTGCGCGAACTTCCGGCTGTTCTCCATAACGAACAGCTTCAACAAGGAGTTCGCGGAGCGGCTGGCCATCGAAAATCATCTTTCCGAGTATGTCGAAGACCTGTCCCCCCAAAGCTTTGCGAGCTTCTTCCAGTTTGTCAAGAAGTACATGGTAGACCTCTCCTTCCCGGGTTTCTTCAGCCACCAGATTCCAGAGATGGCATACTTCAGTCTGGCCGATACGGTGAATTCGCCCGAAGCGCTGTTCGATTCTATTAGGATTCCAGGGGAGGTCGTAATTGACCATAAGATGAGCGCGTTGCAGGTTGATGCCTTCACCTGCTGCATCTGTTGCAAGCAATACTTTCACTTCGGGATCGTGCTTGAAGGCCTCCTGCGTTTTCATGCGGTCTTCACGTCCAATACCGCCATGGATGCAGACAACGGCTTCCTTTTTTCCCAATAGAGTACTGATTCTTTGTTCAAGATATGAGAGCGTATCCCGATGCTCGGTAAAAATTACAAGCTTCTGACTTGGCGACGGCTTCATGCATGCAGATAGATCATCGCCGTAAGGTGCGGGATCTTCCGCTATCTGGTCCACAATTGCTGAGGTGGTGAATATCTCTGACAGAAGATTTGCGAGTTCCCGCCACTTCTTGTCCTCGCCGCTTCGACGTACAGCAAGCGCAAGCGCTTCAAGGGTTCTCAACGTGGCAATCTCGGCCTTGAGCTCTTCAATAGTTTTTGCAGCGGTCGCCTGATCAAGAATCTGCTCTTCAATCTCCTGAACTTCATTGTCAGGAGCGTCGTCCAAATCCTCGACATCTTCTGCATCAAGCACCGGACCGTACTGTGTAATGGCGGCAGGAGCCAAAGCTCCGCGCTGCAAGAGTTCAAGCTCTCTCAGCCGGTTTTCAAGACGTTCCTTCCGCCGACGCAATGATTGATAGATTGCCTCGGGCGAGGAGGCCAGACGACGCTGAAGTATGGTAAGGGCAAAGCCGACCGTGCCGGCGCGTTTGTCGTTCTGAAGCGCGTCAGCCCGGTTGAATTCTTCGCGGACATATTCAGTGACTGCTTTATACAGCCGTGCCTCGGCATCAGAAAGCTTGTATGAAACGGTATATGCCAGGCGTTCCGGGAATAATGGGGTCGCATCAAACTTGAGCAGGTTTTCCTTCACCATGCGCCGCATGAGATCGGAAACGTCTGCAACGTGAACCCCATCGCGGAATTTCCCCTCAAAGCGGTCGCCGTCGAGCAGTGACATAAAGAGCTGGAAGTCTTCTTCCTTTCCGTTATGCGGAGTAGCGGTCAGTAAAAGGAAGTGACGGGTAATTGTCGAGAGCATCTGTCCGAGCTTATGGCGCTTTGTATATTTGATCTCACCGCCGAAATAGGCAGCGGACATCTTGTGCGCCTCATCGCAGACAATGAGGTCCCAGCGCGCGTCCGGAGCGGTCAGCTTCGCCTGGACATCTTCGTTGCGGCTCAGTTTATCAAGGCGGGCAATAACGAGATTGTTTTCGAGGAACCAGTTGCCGGTTCGTGCAGCTTCGAGCTTGTCATTGGTCAGGATATCAAACGGCAGTTGAAACCTGCGGTACAGTTCGTCCTGCCACTGTTCTGCGAGGCTTCCGGGGCACACAATAAGGCAGCGATGCAGATCACCGCGCACGATCAGTTCCTTGATGAGTAGTCCGGCCATAATGGTCTTTCCAGCGCCGGGGTCATCGGCAAGGAGGAAGCGCAAAGGCTGGCGCGGCAGCATTGACTCATATACTGCGGAAATCTGGTGAGGCAAGGGTTCAACCATGGAGGTATGAACCGCCAGCACCGGGTCGAACAGATGGGCCAGGTGTATGCGATGAGCTTCTGACACGAGGCGGAAAAGATAGCCGCTTCCGTCAAAGCTCCAGGGGCGACCTTCTGCCGCAACCTCAATTCTTGTCTCATCGTGACGATAGAGCAATTCATTGGCAACCCTGCCGGACTGGTCTTTATAGGTGAGCTCAAGCGCTTCGGAGCCAAACCACTGTATATTGACTACAGTGATAAGGCTGTTCGGCAAAATGCCTCGAACTGTTGCATTTGGTTTCAGATCTTCAAGTTTGCTCATTGATAGCTCGTCGCACCCTCATCATACCATGCATCACTGTGCGAGCTTTTTTTCACCTCTTTGCCGCATCGTCTCATAGAGCAGCACCGCCGCCGAAGCCGCCACATTGAGGCTTTCCGCCTGCCCGACGATCGGGACGCGGACCGACTCCGTGATATGCGCTCCGAGTTCCCGGCTGATGCCGTGCGCCTCGTTGCCGAGAACCAGTATCAACGGACGGCGCAGGTCGGCGGAAAAACAGTCCTTTTCTGCCCAGGCATCCGCGCCGATAAGTGCCACAGCCCGCTGCTTCGCGTATGCAGCCAAATCCTCCGGTGCGGAGAAAACCACCGGCAGATGAATAATGCTCCCGGCGCTGCTCCGCACCGCCTTCGGCATGAACGGATTGCAGCTTCCGGGAAGCACGATAACCCCGTCGGCTCCGAACGCGTCCGCCAGACGGATTATCGTTCCCATGTTGCCGGGGTCCTGCACACGGTCGCATGCCACCAGCAGCGGCAAGGGTGACAGACTGAGATCTGCAAGTCCTGGTTGCGGGCAGGAGACGATGGCAGCGATGCCCTGCGGAGTTTTCGTATCGCTCAGCTTTGCCATAACCGCATCGGATACTCCGATGGCACTGCCTTTGGGAAGGAGGGCTTCCGTCCGCCGTAAAAGCGCCCAGCCGTCAGATCTGCCGGCGAACTCCTCCGTGAAGAACACCCGAAGCAGGGAAAACCGTTTGGCCTGAAGCGCCGACTCAAGCAGATGGGGTCCTTCAATAAAAAATTCGATTCCATTGACCTTTGAATGCCCCTCACGGACTCTGACCGCCGCCTTGATGACCGCGTGTGAGGATCTCGTTATGCGATCGGGCTTCATTCCTACTCCCAGAGAAACTTAATCGGCAACGGGACGAACGTAATAATGAAGATGATGAGCGAAACGACGCCGAGCAGCCGGCGTCCGGGATCAAGACGCTCCTCCCAATAGATGACCGGCGCATGATGAATGCCGAGAATCAGCATCAGAATGGCCCAGACGCCCCATCCCGGCCAGCCGAAATCCCAGAGAAGGGCCGCGGTGCCGAGCGCGCCCAGCACACCGACAAGAACAGCTGAAATAGTTTCGTGCCATTTTCCGAGCAAGCCATAGAGGATATGCCCCCCGTCAAGCTGACCGATGGGCATAAGATTCATGGCGGTGATAAAGAGCCCGATCCAGCCGGCAAATGCTACCGGATGCAGAAGAATATCGGTATTGGCGGGAAGCGCCCCGACTACCACCCACGAAAGAGCGGTAAACAAAAGAGACTCGCCGAGCGATAACATTCCTTCTGTCTGCTCCAGGGGGATGATGGGTGACAGGCTGAGCCCGACGACACATGCGGCCAATGAAACGAGGAATCCTGCTACCGGGCCTGACGCCCCGATATCGACAAGTGCGGCTCTGGTCATTATCGGTGATTTCATCTTGATAAAGGCTCCGAAGGTCCCGATAACGAGCGGCGGGATGGGCGGCGCTGGGATGAAATACGGAAACGTCGCGAGGGTATTGTGCCTGCGGGCGGCATAATAGTGCCCGAACTCATGAAACACAAGAATTGTCATGAGCGTTCCGGCAAACGGCAATCCTGCAAGAATCCCGGCAGGGTTTTCCAGCAGATTCACGCCGCTCTGCAGAGCGCCGGCAGTGAGCGTCGTCAGGCATGTTATGCAGAAGAGAAGTATGTGAAGGTACGGGATTCGGGACATAGCGCCGCTCAGACCTCCACGACGCGGGTAAGCGTGCCCTTGAGGTCGTAATCATAGGCCGCGGTTATCTCTACTTCGATCACGCTTCCCTGTTTCAGTCCGGCAGCCCCAAATCTCGGAAGCGCTAAAGGCAAACCTGATTTCCTGCCTGTTTTTCCCTCCGGCACTCCCACTTTCATGTCCGCATACTTTGTTTGATCTTCGCTCTTTCTTTTACTGACTTCTGCCTTCTGACTTCTGACCCCCGCTTTTTCAATAATGACCACCCCGTCAATTTCCGGCGCCTGGGAATCGAGACGCGCCAGTATCATATCATCGTCGGTTTCATCAACAACGGCTCGCAATGCCTTGCCGACAAGATCGCGATTCTTCTCAAGGGAGATAAATGCCTGCCGTTTCATGATTTCATCGAACCGGCGTTCCTTGACCTTTGCCGTCACCTGCCCCGGCAGTTTTGCGGCCGGCGTGCCTTCCTCGCGCGAATACTTGAAGACCCCGAGGCGGTCGAAGCGCACCTCTTCGATAAGATCGACAAGGCCATGAAAATCGGCTTCGGTTTCCCCCGGGAATCCGGCAATGATACTCGTGCGGAGCGTCACGCCGGGGATTGCGCGGCGGATTGTGCGGATCAGCTTCAGATACTCCTTGCGCGTTCCGCGACGGCCCATCATGCGAAGAATGCGATCTTCGGAATGCTGAAGCGGGATGTCGAGATAGTTGAGTATCTTCTCTTCAGATGCGACAAGCTCCAGCAGCTCTTCCGATATCTCGGTCGGATACAGATAAAGCAGGCGAACGCGGAATTCTCCCGGGATGGCGGCCAGATCTTTCAGCAGCGAAGGAAGAGAACATCCCTCCCACTCGCGGCCGTAGCTGGAGATATCCTGAGCGACAAGGACAAGTTCCCGCGCGCCGCGTTCTACGAAAGCCTTCGCCTCCTGGATAATCGGTTCGCCCGGCAGACTGCGAAAACGTCCCCGAATCGATGGTATCACGCAGAATGTGCAGCGTTTATTGCAGCCGTCGGAGATTTTCAGATACGTGTACGAAGGCTGCCAGAGCGCCGTCTCCTGCAGCCGGCTGTAAAGCTGCGCGGCATCCTGCGCGGTCGCGGTCTCCCCGTCTTTCTTCAGCGATGCGCAGAATCCGGCAATCTTCTCACCCTCGCCGACGCCAAAGATGGCATCTATCTCCGGCATCTCCGATTCAAGCTCTTTCCGGTAGCGCTGCATCAGACAGCCGAACACAACCAGTTTCTGCTCCGGCTTTTTGGCCTGAGCGAGCTGCAGAATCTCCTCTATCGACTCTTCCTTCGCATCCTTGATAAATCCGCAGGTGTTCACCAGAATGGCATCAGCCGCCCCCGCATCATCAATAACAACAAGACCTTTCGCGGCAAGCTGTTCGGCAAGATGGCGGGAATCTGTCACATTCTTTGGACATCCGAGCGTTACAAGGGAAACAGTCGTCATCTGTCTATCTCTTTTCTTTCATGCGATTGACAGCTCACTGATTGCTGTCAGATCCAAAATGCTCATACCCTTTCGGCTGAAGCACGCTGCGCGTGCCGTCAGAGGCGACGAGTATTCGTTCATGCGGCGTAATCTCTCCAATGCAGGTTATCGGAACTCCCCCGGTCCCGGCAAGCACCGCATCCGGCAAAACCGGCGCGGTAAACAAAAGTTCATAATCCTCGCCGCCGGAGGTTGCGAGGACATCTGCATCAAGGCCGAGAAGCGCGCTTGCCTGCCCCAGCGCCGCTGACCGCGGCAGGCGCTCCAGAGAGACCGTTGCGCCCACCCCGCTCTCATCGCACAGACGGCAGAGGTCAAGAGTGAGGCCGTCGCTCACATCGATCAGTGCTGTGGCATAGGGAGCTATCATTTCCGACGGCCGCGCCTCCGGCAGAAGATGCCGCCTGAGCAGCGGCTCAGCCGTTTCCCACGCGATGCTCCGGTCGTTCACCAGCAAGGGCGCGCGCTCCGCAGCGGGCAGTGCCGCGATTCCCCTGCGCACCTGCTCACGCCCTTCAGAGGACAGACGCTTCAGCAAGGCGAGCCCGCAGGCTGAATCACCAAGCGTGCCGGTCACATAGATGTGGTCGCCGGGCTTCGCACCGCGACGGGTAACAAAGCGTTCTCCTTCACCGATAACCGTTGCCGAGAGGAACAAATCAGTGCGGACACCGGACATGTCGCCGCCGAGAAGGGCAATCCGATAGAAATCGCACGCAGCGGAAATGCCGTCATAGAATTCTTCGAAAAAAGCCTCGTCTGAATCATGCTTCATGCCGACGTTCAGAAAAAGATAGCGGGCGCGGACACCCATTGCCATGATATCGCTCACATTGACCGAAACAAGTTTGAAACCGAGGGCATACGGCGAAGTATAGGAAAGATCAAAATGAACGCCTTCGGCCATGAGATCGGTCGTGACCACAAGGCGACCCGCCTCAGGGGCAAATACGGCGGCATCGTCACCGATCGGCACCAGCACCGAAGGGTGACTATGCGCTGCCGCACTAAACCTTTTTCTTACGGCCCTGAGAAGCGCCAGTTCGCCGACTCGGCGCAGCTGCATGTCCGGACCCTTTCTGTGCCGGCTCTGTCGCCGTGAGCGGACGGGCTGTCTTGTTTTTCACGGCGGGCTTTGCGGGAGACTCCGCGCCGGATGTCCGCGCCGCCGGGCCAAAGGCGGTCTTCAGCACATCATCCATCGTTTCCGCCATGACAAAACGCATGCCCCGTTTTACATACTTCGGCAAATCATCAACATCTTTCTTGTTCCGGTGCGGCACAATCACCGTGCTGACACCCACGCGCTTTGCGGCGAGGGTCTTCTCCTTGAGACCGCCAATCGGGAGCACTCTTCCGCGAAGCGTTACCTCGCCGGTCATCGCAACATCGCGACGCACCGCCCTGCCGGTCAGTGCGGATGCGATTGCCGTTGCCATCGTGATGCCGGCGGACGGACCGTCCTTCGGAATTGCTCCGGCGGGAACATGAATGTGCAGGTCAACCGTTGAAAAGGTATCTTCGCTGATGCCGAGCTCCTTGCCCCGCGAACGAATATAGCTGAGCGCGGCCTGAGCGGACTCCTTCATGACGTCGCCCAGCTGGCCGGTCAGCGTGAGGATTCCCTTGCCCTTCATGACGGTCGCTTCGATGAAGATGATGTCGCCGCCCGCCTCGGTCCACGCAAGGCCGGTCGCTACACCCACTTCATTCTTCTTCATCTCCTCTTCCGGCAGAAACTTTGGCACGCCGAGATATTTATGCACGGATTCAGCTTCCATGGTTACGGCATCAACCTTGCCTTCGGCAACCTGCTTCGCAACCTTCCTGCAGAGGTTCGCAATCTCGCGTTCGAGGCTGCGGACACCTGCTTCTCTCGTATAGTGCGAAATCACCTGACGGATAGCCGAATCCTCCAGCTTCAGCATCTTTGATGTGACACCGTTCTCGTCCATCTGTTTGGGAACAAGATACTTCTTTGCAATCTCCAGCTTCTCCTCATCCGTGTACCCGGAAAGATAGATAATCTCCATACGGTCGCGCAGCGGTCCCGGAATGGTATCCACCCTGTTGCCGGTCGTGACGAACATGACACCGGAAAGATCGAACGGCACGGCAAGATAGTGGTCCGAAAATGTGCTGTTCTGTTCCGGGTCAAGCACCTCAAGCAGCGCCGACGACGGGTCACCCCGGAA
This sequence comes from uncultured Nitrospiraceae bacterium, assembly GCA_964392915.1. GTDB lineage: Bacteria > Nitrospirota > Thermodesulfovibrionia > Thermodesulfovibrionales > Dissulfurispiraceae > JAAYUK01. The sequence continues at coordinate 53,144 of CAYMRS010000004.1, read as the reverse complement.
GTCGGAGCCGATCTTGTCTATCTCGTCAAGCACCATGACCGGATTATTCGTACCAGCCTGCTTGATGCTCTGCATGATGCGGCCGGGCAGGGCGCCGACGTAGGTGCGGCGATGCCCCCGGATCTCAGCCTCATCGCGCACACCGCCCAGCGACAGGCGAGTGAATTCCCGGCCCAGCGCCTTTGCTATGGATCGGCCAAGCGATGTTTTGCCGACTCCCGGAGGGCCGATAAAACAGAGGATGGGCCCCTTCATCTTTTCTTTCAGCTTGCGCACCGCGAGGTACTCAAGGATGCGCTCTTTCACCTTTTCGAGGTTATAGTGATCCGCGTTCAGGATTTTCTGCGCGGTCTTGATATCTATCTGATCCTTCGTGCTCTTTGCCCACGGAATCTCGGTCAGCCACTCCAGATAGGTGCGAATCGTGCCGGCTTCGGCGCTGTCCGGATGCATCTTCTCGATACGGCGGAGCTGTTTTTCCGCCTCCTTCAGCACCTTTTCGGGCATCTTCGCTTCTTCAATCTTCTTTTTGAACTCGCGCACCTCTTCGGCACGTTCATCGATATCGCCCAGCTCCCGCTGGATTGCCTTCAGCTGCTCGCGGAGGAAATACTCCCGCTGCGTTTTGTCGATTTCTCCCCGCGCTTCGGTCTGAATTTTCTGCTGTATGGTGAGCAGCTGAATCTCCCGGGTTAGTATCTCGCCGACTCTTTTCAGCCGCCCGATCGGATCGCTCATTTCGAGAATCTCCTGCGCGGCGTCCGTCTTCAGCGCAAGATTGGAGGCGGTGAGATCCGCGAGCCGTCCCGCGTCCTCCAGATTTTCGATAACCACCATAACGTCGGGCAGAACCGACTTTCCGAGCGAAATAACCTTGTCGAGCTGTTCTTTCACGTTGCGGAGCAGCGCTTCATTCTCGATGGTCATGTCCACCGGTTTCTCATCAGGCAGTTTCTCGATATCGCCGACAAAAAATGCTTCGCTCTTGTTGATGGCGGTGACGCGCGCCTTGGTGAGGCCCTGCACCAGAATCTTCACTCTGCCGTCCGGCAGCTTCAGCATCCGCATGATCATGCAGATAGTGCCGAAGGTGTAAAGATCGCCGGGCTCCGGGTTCTCGACGTTGATATCTTTCTGGCTCAGGAGCATAATGAGCCTATTGGTGTTCAAGGCGTGATCTATTGCTTTAATAGACAGTTCCCGCCCCACAAACAGCGGAATAATCATGTACGGAAAAACAACGATATCCCGCACCGGCAGCACCGGCAGGGACGAAGGAATCTCCGTTGCCTCATGCTCGATTACGCTCCCGTTGTCCGGTTTTTCCATTTCGCTCATACGTATCCCCCCAGTTCAGTCAGTGCTGCTCAATCGGAATGGCAATCCACTTCCCCTTCAGCTTCGGGAAGCGAACCGTAATCACGCCATTCCGGTACCGTGCCGTTCCTTTTACGCTGTCGACGGCAATCGGAATATTCAAAATCCGCCGGAACGTCCGCGTCTGGCGCTCCATGCAGAGGAACCTGCGTTCATCCTGAACAGGAGCGCTCAGGTCCGGCCGGCGCTTGCTCTCAACAATAAGAAAATGTTCAATCACCTGAAGTGCGACATATTCAGGCTCAATCCCCGGTATCTCAATCTCAAATACCAGTTCGGCCTCCGTCTCGTAGACATCGACCAGAGGACAGGAAGCGGGGTCATTGTCCGGCCCCATCGTGCAGAAAGCTACCCTTTTCATTTCATCATGGAAACACGTCTGCGAAGATATTCGGCAAAGCCGGGCCCCAGTTCCTGGTTCCTGAGCGCCAACTCTACCGTTGCCTGAAGGTATCCGAGTTTCTCCCCCGCATCAAAACGCTTCCCTTTGGTCGGGATACCGTAAATGGGTCGTTTCTTCACCAGAGAGCGAAGCGCGTCAGTCAGCTGAATCTCGCCGCCCGCACCCGGCTTCACCTTCGCCAGATGATCGAATATATCATTCGTCAGGATGTAGCGCCCGATAATCGCCAGATTCGACGGAGCTTTGTCAAGAGGCGGTTTCTCCACCATATTGCGGATTTCGATGACCCCGTCAACCAACACGGCATCGACAATCCCGTATCGGTTGACCCGGTCTCGCGGAACCTCTTCCAATGCAATGACCGGAGCATTGGTTTTCTCGTGGAGCGCGATCATTTTTTTCAGCAGCGGATAATCAGGATCAATCACGTCGTCACTCAGAATGACCACAAACGCCTCATCTCCCACAAACGGCTCGGCGCAAAAGATGGCATGGCCGAGCCCGAGCGCCTGCCGCTGGCGAATATATGCAAACTTCAGATGATTTAGGCGATTTATCGACTCGAGCATCTTGTTCTTGCCGGCTGAACGAAGACGATCTTCAAGGACAAGCGCGCTGTCGAAATGATCCTCAATCGCCCGCTTGTCCTTGCCGGTGATGATGATGAATTCCAGAATCCCGGCAAGCATCGACTCCTCCACCGCATACTGAATCAGCGGCTTGTCCACAAGCGGCAGCATTTCCTTGGGCGACGCCTTCGTCGCCGGCAAGAATCTCGTTCCGAGTCCTGCGGCAGGCAGCACGGTTTTGCGTATCTTTTTCATGGGTATCCTCTTCATATTCATAGGTACCTCAGTTTAGCACGAAAAATACCGGAGACGAGACTCGAACTCGTACGGGGAAAACCCCGAAGGATTTTAAGTCCTTTGTGTCTGCCATTCCACCACTCCGGCGTGAATACGTTTCCTTATGGATCAGAGGCTTCTCACTTCCCTCGCGCATCAGGACGCTCCGTTTCTTCTGCCCGGGCATTTTAAATGATTTGCGCCCTTATCGAGCTTGGCGTCCGGTTTTTCAGAGGTCATGCAGGGAGAACTCCTGAAAATATCAGCATGCTTCTTACTGCCTTATTGTAACACAGC
>CAYMRS010000004.1:0-50122 GCA_964392915.1 uncultured Nitrospiraceae bacterium | reverse complement strand
ATTGTAACACAGCTTTTCACGGGCATTGAGCTCCGCATTCAGACGCGCATTCCGGTCTTGATGAGCAACACAGATGCAACATGCTCAGGGAGGCTGTCTACAGTTTGCCGCCGGATGTAAGCGCTTTCACCGGCTTCAGTCCGTAGGGGCTGCCCTGTTCAATCGCGGTCAACACCGTTCCGCCGCCGGTGAAGAAATAGTAGTTCGCATCGTCCATGACCGACAGATACAATCCGGGGCAGAGGTCCTTGAACTCCTGCAGCGTGTCGCCGCCGCCGTACATCTTCAGGGCCGAAGCGTTCCGGTCAAGCGTCGTGTCGAGAGATTGAGAGCCTGCCGTAAAATGCGGCGTAAAGCCCATCACCGCGTTGACGAAAATCGTTTTTGCCTCCAGGATTGCCGACGCAACCGCAGGCTGCTCAAACGACGCGGGATCGACATCCAGTCCGTAGCCGTATGGTTTGCCGGGGCTGAAATCGGCAACCGAGACCGTGCGGTACTTGCCTTCCACCCGCCCCTCCAGCGTGTCAGACTCCACGATGTACGGCAGCTCCACCACCTTTTTCTGCGTCGCGTCTTTGCAGACAAGATCCATCGCCAGCTTGATGTCGTCCTCAAGCACACCCTGCATCCGCACCCCGTATTTGGCGCAGAGATAGGTGTTGTAGATGACGCCGCCCAAAATCAGCTTGTCCACCTTGTCGTAGATTGCCGAAAGCGGGCCAATCTTCGTGTCGTACTTCGACCCCGCCACCACTGCCAGAAACGGACGTTCCGGATTCAGCACCCGGTCGAGATTCTCTATTTCCTGCTGCATCAGAAAACCCGCGTACGACGGCAGATACTTCGTTATCGCGTACGTCGAGGCATGCGGCTGCCATGAGCCGAAGGCATCGTTCACATAAATGTCAGCCAGCCCGGCGAGCTGAAGCGCAAGGCTTTCCGCCGACGCGTCCTTCGCCTCCTCACCGGCAAACCAGCGGGTATTCGGCAGATAAATCGCGCCGTATCTGCGCTCCCTCAGGTCCCGGATCGCAAGGTTTATTGAGGTATCAATGCTGATGATGCCCTTGTCACCGTCGGCAGGGAACGACGGGATATGGATTTTCATGTGAAGCTTCTGCTCCAGATAGCGCGCTATCGGCTCGACCGACTCCTCGGGCCGGCAGACGATTGCGCCGGTCTTCTTGTCTTTCGGTCTGCCGATATGGGTCATCAGGATAGGACGCGCGCCCCGCTCGACGATATGAAACAGTGTTCCAATCGTCCGGTCAATGCGGTACGGATCGCGTATCTCGCCCTTCTTGACCACATTGTGATCGAACCGAACCAGTACTATCTTGCCGTTGAGGTCGGCGTCCTGAATAAGGGAGAGACCATTTTCCTTCAGTTTTGTACTCATACTTCACCTCGCATGCGGAATTTCGTTTTGATCATCTTGTTTTGATCAGGAAAGCAATATACAAAAGATATACTACTAAAAACAGCGCTCCTTCCCCTCTTTCAATGGAATGTTTCTTTCCCATGAAGAGAAAAACGAAAACGAGAAGACTTGAAAAGATTACAACCCCGATGTCCATGTTGGATGCATCCTGAAAAGGAAGGGGGGCTATAACCGCGCTGATGCCAAGGATGAAAAAGATATTGAATATATTTGACCCTATGGCATTACCGATTGCGATATCGGCGTTTCTTTTAAACGCGGCAACTACCGAGGTCGCAATCTCGGGCAGAGACGTGCCTATCGCAACAACAGTGAGACTGATAAGAGACTGGCTAATGCCGAGGCTTGTCGCGATTTGAACCGCTCCATCAACTACCCATTTCCCTCCGAATACGAGCCCTCCCAGGCCAAGAACAATATAAAAAACTGACCTCGTCGTACTGAGGGGTTTTGCTTCACCACTGTCGTATCCATTGCTGTCTTTCGCAATACTGAAACAGTAATACAGAAAAATTATAAAGAAGGAGAGCAGAACCAGGCCGTCAATCCTGGTGAGAACAGACACTGACGCTTTGTCAATGAGAACGTCGTTGGCCACAAAGGCAAGCACAATCGCCGCCAGCAAACTGAAGGGAATCTCTTTCCAGATGGTGTTTTTCTGCAGAGAAAGCGGATAAATGACGGCGGCTATGCCAAACAACAGCAATATATTTGCGATATTGCTGCCTAAAACATTGCCTATGGCTATTTCGGATGTTCCTCTGAGACTCGCGAAGACATTGATAACAAGCTCAGGTGCTGACGTGCCGAACGACACGATGGTTAACCCGATGACGAGTTCGGAGACCTTATACTGCCGTGCGAGCGAGGATGCTCCGGATACCAGCAGGTCCGCCCCTTTGATAAGGAGCGCAAAACCCGAGATAAACAGAATGAATGTAAGTATCGAGAGATCAGCGGTCATCATTAATATAAACCCCCTGTTCAAAAACTCTTTGCAGGATAGTCCGATTCCCTGCATTGTTTCAACAAGCTTACACTTCAGACCTCTGCCGCCGCAGTACACCCCGGCTATTTTTGGTCAGCTCAGTTTCCAGCGGTCAAACTCAGCGGGCAGTAATTCCATGAGCCGCCTGGGCGCCATGCTGAAAAGATCAAACGTCATGTCGAGCTGATTGATGATATCAACAAAGCGCAGGAGTGTGCCGGCCCCGCCTGCCCGGCCTGAACCGGCCCTGGGCCTGCTGTGCCGCATGTCGTAATACAGCTCGGTGGCGGCATGGAGAATGACCGGATTAGCGATAAAGCCCTGACGGCCGGCGAGCTGATGATGAAAGGCATTTTCGCTGTGAAGCGGCGAACAGAGGAGAAGCGCGGCATCCATGCCGTGCAGGTGATAGACATGATAAGCGCCTGCCAGAAGATGCCTGTGGCGGTGCCGGTAGTCGCGGCTGGGAATGTGGCGATAGTCCATTCCTGGCCGCCGGGAGCCGTCGCTCCTGACCGGGCAGACCTGATCAAAATAAAAGAGCGAAAGCCAGCTCCAGAGTTTGTCATTGCCTTCAATGAGGTGATACGGCGCCTCGCCGAACGCCTCGGCCATATACTCGCAGAAATCCATCCGCGACCTGAATGCGCGTTGAGCAACCGTCAGATCAAAAGGAATCTCCGCGCTCCGCTCTGCACTGAAGAGCATCTCGCGCGGCGGGGACGTTCTCGCTCCCCCGCGAAGGTCGTGCAGATAGCTCCGGAAAGCCTGCACCCCTTCATCGTTCAGCATGCGCGCCTGATACGTGGTCACCGCGTCTCCCTTTCGTCCAGCCCGCAGAAGCGGTCCTTCACGCACCATTTCCGGCAAAACGCCTCGACCGCCTCTTCAATCCAGAACTCCTTATCCTGAAGTGATGTCCAGAGGCTGCGGGACGGCAGACTGCCGGCACCGGGCAGATCCTCGGCAAACCGCAGCCAGTTGCCCTGCCAGTCTTCAGGGTCGCACTCCTCGTCGCCATAATTGTCGGTGATGAGAATATGCCGGAGTACCTGCCGCACAACTTCAGGGTAGACCAGACCGAAAAAGGCATAATCCGTCCGCACCGTCTCGCGTATGCCTTCCATGCCGGCATTGACCTGCAGAACAGGATGATCTCCTGAAAGATCGAGCCGCCAGATGAGTTCGCCCAAATCAACAAACTCAACAGGCAGCAGACAGAGGCGATCTTTTGGCTCGTCACGCTCAATGCGCGGGACGATGCGATCAGCCGCGGCGATGATTCTGCCGTCCTGCACAATCTTGACGCGAAAGAGCGGGATGCCCCCCGGCTGGATGCGATCCAGAAAAATACGCTCCGGAATTGCCGGGTCGCCGACGGTGCCAAAAGAAAAATGCATGTGTGACGTGCCGCGGTATGCTTCGACGAAGACATCAGCCTCTTTCGGCAGATGCAGACCCTGCAGGGTCAGTGACGCCTCAAAGAACGCCCTGCCATCATCACCCGTGTGCAGCGCGAACGAAAGGTGCGTGCGCGGAATCTTCCGCCGTCCGGTGAAGTTGAATTTCCGTATCATGCGCCTGCCGCCTCGACAAGTTCAGCGCGGACAATGAGGTCCCTGTTCGGATCAAATCCGATCACTTCAAGAACGAAAGCATCAGCCGTGGCTTCCGCCTGAATCTGGTTGCGCGTAACTTTGTGAAGAATCGCATTTTCGGTCCGTATGAGAATCGGCTCCTTGTCCAGCTCAAAATCGAGCGGGCTGTACCGCGCGAACGGGTCGCCGCGGCGGATGAGATACGCGGCACTCACCGCAAAGAAGGGGGTCGGACGCGGACGGCTCGTGTCGCCGGAAATCCTGAAGCCATGCTTCAGCGGAGAGACCAGAAGGTACCGGCCCTGCCCGTAGCCGGGCGCTTCTGCGGGAGTTGTGCTCCCCTCGCCCGCTTTCTCTTTTTTCACTCCCTGCTCGGCGCCTGCCGGGCGCGCTGGCACGCCGATAAAGAATACATCCCGAAGCAGCACTTCATCGCGTCCCTTCGGTTGTGCCGACAAAATTCTGACGATTTCGCGCGGGCTGTTCTTGACAAAGCGGAGGCAGGATGCCCCGCGCACATATTTGCCGCGGAATTTCGGCGACCGCTCCTGCCACTCGGTATGGGCAGGATTTTCAGCATCGCCGAGCATGGTTGAAAGCACAGCATCGTCCACAACGACGATGGCCCTGATGCCTTTGGTCCTGAGCGACTTGACCCCCGCGATAGTAATGCCCTCGCGGACAAAATGATCTTCAGGAACCGCAAGCGCTTCATCACGCTCAAGATACACGGAAAAATAGGTGTCCTGTCCGGCATGACGCGGCATCTGCACCCGGAGCGGCGCGCGGAGTGCTATCGGCCGGCCTGTTTCATATTCGGCCCGGAGTGAGGCGATCTGGTCAGCATCGAAAAGATTCTCAGTCCACTCGGCGGCCCGCGCCGGATTCGGCTGCCTGAGCAGAACATGGTCTTCAGGTCTGAGACTGTGTACCCAGCGCGACATATGAAAGAGCGCGTGCAGGCTCTCTTTGCTCATCCTCGGGTTCTCAATGGCAAGATGCTCAAGGAGCGAATCAATGGTATCGCGTGAAATGGTCATGGAGCGCAACTCCTGCGCGACCTCGACCGAAAGCGTGCCTCCGATGATCGGGAAAAAATAGTGTACGAGCACCGAGGAAATCAGGCGCAGCGCGGTGATGGTGGGGTCCGGATAGGGTACAACCACCGAAAGCCCCGGCGTGCCGGATCGTTCCACCGAAAAGTCCGCGCAAAAACGCTCAATTGACGCGGGGGCCTCAACCGGAAGGGCGAAGTCACCTTCAAAATTGCCGTACCATCCATACGGATAGTGCTTCCGGCCTTTCAGAATGTGGGTTTTCAGGGTTGCCTGCCCCATCAGAAGCGGCTTTCGGTCACTCAGGCGCACCGTCACGCCGAGAAAGGAATTGATGCGGGACGCGGCCTGATAGACCGTCTTGCCGAGACCCCACCGCCCCCGGTCGCCTTCCGACTTCCCGGAACGCCCCACATTACGCCAGAAATAAAAGAAATCATTTTTTCTGCCCGGCTGCTCAAGGTCGCTGTCGATGCCGGCATCGCCCTCCAGCCCGCGCGTTCCGTAATCCTCTACGACAAGAAGAGACATCGGTTCTGATTCGTGAGGTCTGAAAGAGAGACCGTTCTCATGAGCCGCAAGATGGGGCGCGAGTGACGGAAAATAGCGCTCAAACACGGCGGGACTTACCCTGCCTTTCGGCACGATCCGAAAACGGACAAGCACCGGACTGCCGGGAACCGCCGCGTCCAGCGAATTCTGGATAACCTCGCGCACAAGGGCATCGGTGACGCTGTCGAGATGCTCAGTCGAAAAGAACTCGCCGGCTATGGGATCGGCATTCATCTCGCCGCGGGACATAACCCGGAATTTCCAGTGGGGATTCATGGTTTCTATTAAAGCTGTTTTATTCAGCCTTGTAAAGCAGCAGCGATGGGACGGATTGTCAGGCGATATTCTCCCCGTCTTCCAGTGCCTCAAATTCCAGCTGGGCGACTGATGGAACCGCGCTGCCCGCAATGCCCTTAATCGAGCTGTACATATGGTTGGTACTCAGCAGAACCTTTTCAATCTGCTTGTCTCTCCGCTTCCATGCGCTCTCCTGCTGGCGTCAACCGGACTTCTGACCGGTCTGCAGGCGACAACACACCACTCCTCGTTCGACAAACTTCAGGAAATAGCCCCTGATGTGAAGGTCGTCCGGGACAAACGCTTTGTCGACAACGGCAAGATTGTCGTCGCCGCCGGCATAACCGCCGGCATTGACGCGTCGTTGCACCTTGTCGGAAAACTGGTAAATCAGGAATGCGCCGAAAAGGTGAAAAAAATCATGGAGTATTCCCCGGCAGAAGGTTAGCAGAATGAACTCTCTCTTCACACGCTCAGAATACCGGGTTGACTACTTGCCGTTTGCATAGACAGGCATCGCGGCATTCCCCTCCCTGGCAATGCCGCGATTATAGCCTTTGTCATCCCCGGGAAGCGGTATTGTGAAGCTCTTTTGTCATGCCTTCACCTTCACCGCCTTTTTTTGCTTTTTTCCTTCGGCCGCTTTGAGTGCTGATTCAATGTCCTCATCAAGGCCCCGCTTCGCTTTGTCAGCCCGATCCATCAGCTTTTTCAGGACGTTCGACTCCGGAAAGCGTTTCAGCCCCTGTTTAAGTATTATGCGGGCTTTTTTCGGTTCACCCAACTCCAGTTGGGACTTAGCCGCATTTTGATACATTCTTTCAACGTCAGGATGTTTTTCGAGGCCTTCGGCAGCTATTTGACATGCCTGTTCCATAAGCTCGGCTTTCGCATAGGCGCAGCACAGTCCTCCATAGACGCCCGCCGTTCGGAGTCCGAGGTCATAGGCAAGCCGGAGGTGTCCGAGAGCCAGCCACGTTTTTTTTGCACAATAATATGCATAGCCAAGTTCATAATGATAAGAAGCCTCCGCAGGATTTAGCGCGAGCAACTTTTCGTAAATGTCTATAGCTTCCTGGTGCCTGCCGAGTTCTGTGAGGCAGAGCGCCTTGTTGAAATACGCTTCCCGAGCGCCCGATAACAGTTTTTTCGATTCCTTTTTACCGTTTTCGCCGCTTCTCGCTGCAATTGCCTGTTCAAAGAATGAAATCGCCTTCTTATACTTGCTGTCACGGTAATAGCGCATACCCATATTGTTGAAAAGGCAATAGGAATCCTGAAACTCAGCGATCGCCTTCTTGAGCAGCGTCCCCGCCTCTGCGAATCTCCTCTGCTCTATAAGAGCTTGGGTGATGCAGGCGTACCACGACTCCGTGCGCTCGTGGAGAGGAACAGTTTCATACGCGAGAACCGCGCGTTCAAACTCACGTTTCTGCAGATAAGCATCGGCTCTGTCAATTTGATTCTCGATTGCAGATTTGTTTGTTGGGTCATCAGGTGAAGCTGCCTCTTGCATCTCTTGTGCTGCTTTTTCCGCATCTTCTTTCCATCCCTGGATCGAAACAACGCATTGCTTGAAAAAGTCATCATCCGGCGCAAGCTGTATGGCCTTCTCCATCATGTTCAACGCCTCATCGTATTTGCCACAGCATCCGAGCGCATACCCGGCATACCCGTACAGCATTGGCTTCTCCTCAGGATACTGCCGGATTGCTTCAAGCGCGGTGGTTTCACACTCATGGAGTTGGTCCAAATTCATCAGGCAGCTGCAGAGCAGCTCATAAACATCGGAATTCCTGTATCCCTTCAGAATCGCCTCCCGGCAGCCTTCTGCCGCGGAAGAAAACTCCCCGAGCTTCATAGTGCTTTGGGCCAAAAAGAATATGTACTCTCCGTTGTCAGGGTGCCGTTCAACAGTTCGCGTCCAGGCGCGTCTGGCTTCTTCCAGATAGCCGATTTCATCAAGAACATGCGCCTTGTTCGGCAGCGCCTGCGCCTCTCCCTCCGGATTCATTTCGAGCACGCGGTCAAAGCATTCAAGGGCTTCATAATAGTTGTTGTGGAGCATATGGTAAACCCCTCTGCTGCCGAGCAGCAGGTAAGAATGTGGGTGCTTCATCAATCCAATGTCAATACAATCGTCGGCATCTTCAAACTGCTCACGCTGAAGATACAGGCAGCTCATGCCGTAATAGCGAAGCTCATCATGTGTCGGCATCTTCTGATATTGCGCTTGCGCCTTGTCCCTGTCATTAAGCGCAAGATACATCCAGGCAAGCCTTCCACGAAGGGCGACCAACTTTTCCTTTGCTTTTTTCTTCTCTGTTGGAGATTTGGCCTGCGCCACGCGCGCCTCAGCCCGGCTGACCTGCGAACAAAGTCGTGAAACATTTTTTTGTTCCGCTCTTTCCATACCACCCCCCCTATACGCTCTGCATCATTTGTAAAAAAAGCCGGCCGGTTGCCGCACGCCTGCACAGTACAATTCAGTCTCCGTCCGGACGGCTTTTCCTCCACATGCTGAATCAAGCGGCCGTTGCTCTTTGCTTCTGCTCCCTCAATATCGCCGCACGAAGTCTTCCTGCTCCGTCGTTTCGACTGCGCGAGGGATCTGCCTCCGGACCCACACAAGAGCGTCATCGCCGCTCAATGCCCAGTGCTCCTTTGCCAGACAGGCCAGAAACGTCCCGGTCCTGCCTCTGCCTGCCGAGCAATGGACTGCAAGATTCTCTCCTTTGCCCAGGCGTTTGAGCGACTCCTTGACCGTCCGCATTGTCTCAGCCTTCCCCGGAATGCCGTAATCAGCGCAGGGAAGCGCTAACACGTTCAGCCCCTGCACGGCATAATAAGCCCGAAGATTTTTTCCTGCCTTCTTTATGCATTCGTCATCATCGGCAAGCACAACAACCGTTGTTACCCCATGCACCAAATACTTCTCGAGCAGGTCGACGCTCCTGTCGTACTCGCCGAACGGCATGGCGCTTCTATACAGACTGCCGTCCGTTTCCATCTTGATTTCCAGAAAAGAACTCATAGTTCCTCCCTCCCCATAATATCGGCATCGAGGCTTTCGCCTTCCGATTCGTTTGAATCCGCTGTATCTTTCAGATAGGCTTCGATACGTTCCGATCTGAAATCTCCTATCCTTTGAGCTTTATGTATCCTGTGATTGCTCGTGTTGCCCTGTTATTGAACGATAGATTTCCGCAAGTGTCTCCGCCGCGACTCTCTGTCCCTTTTCAGTCAGCTTGCCGTCAGTCAGATACTGATTTTGTGGATACCCGGCAGCGAACCACGGGACATGGGGAGCATATTCTTTTATGCCTTTCACCGGCGAGGTTATTTCGACGTCGATGTCTGTGGCCGACACGAAGATAATCTTGCCGGTCACGGTCCTGCCGTCCACGTCAACCGCAACGTCTACGTCGAGAAGTCCCTGCTTCACTAAATCCAGGAATTCCTGCGTGCGCCTTTCTTGTGACCGGTCCCGGTCGAGCATCAGGCTCATCATTTCCAACGCCCGGCTGTACGGAAAGCGCTTATCAGCTACAGCGAAAACTTGTCTTGCCCGTCTGTCCCAATTAAGCATGCGGTAGAGATCAACCGTCAATACGTACGGCAAAGCTGACCTCGGATGATTGCGCCTGAACATGCGTGCCGCCTCACGATAGCGCGCGAGAGCTTCGGTGAACGCAGTAGCTGTCGATGCAGAGTGAGCGGCTTCTCTTTTGTTGAATGCCTCGATTGTTTCCTGCATCAGTTTCGGCAGCTTTCGCCTTTGCCGTTTCGTCTGCGCTGATTCAGCCATTATTCCTCCAATCTGTCCGGTTATGAACGGTCTCTGTTTTTTTACAGGTGAGTACGCTACTGGTTTTGGGATGGCCATGAAAAAAGCGCCTTAAGGCGAAGCGCTCCGAGGCAGAGTGGTAATAGTAGTGGTAGTGAAGTAAAGCCTCTTTAGCGCCCTGTGCCGGCCGGGGCAATCTGGCCATCAAATTCCCGCTGTCTCTCTGTGTTTTCCGATACGCTGTCCTCCTCTCTCTTTGTCTATGATCTATTGTAAAACGGGACCTATCCCAAGGAGTGTCACAGGTTTTGGAGCATATCTTTATCTCTCCCGCCGAATTGCCTGCGTGTGCGCTGCATTATGTAGCATGCGGTCTCCGTCCTCTGCAATTCAGGCTTTTCTGCCTGCTTTGCCTTGTCTTCAGCTGACCTGATCTGCGACACCAGTCGAGCGATGGCTTTCCTGTTGGCGTTCCCCATGTGACACCTCCATATCTATTGGCTATATATAGTGTAACGTTATATATATGCCATTGAGAGTCATAGGTTTTTCAGAACGTAATTTTTTTGACCGTCACTCCGGCTTGCCTGCCGTATTCCACACCGCTATCAGAAATGTCGGAGCTCAAACCTGCCTTCTGGCGGCTTCCCGCTCCCCTGCATTGGAGCCCTGACTCGAGCTTCACGCCCATCAAGAATGTCAATTCTAAAGTCTGACACGAATATGCCACAATGCGACTAATTTGACAGTCACACAGGAATGCACTACACTTTGCGTATATCTACTACGAAAGGAGATTTGTTATGAAAGTTGAAGACATCATGACCACAAAACTTTTTTCCGTTGGTGCTGGTGCCAATCTCAAGGCAGTAATGAAGCTCATGGCGAATCATAATGTGAGGTCCGTGCTGGTCAAGCCTAAGTCCGCAAACGATATTCCGGGTGTCATTTCCATCCGGGATGTAGTCTTCAAGATAATTGCAAAGGGAGTAGACCCTGACAAAGTGAAAGTGGGGACTCTCGCGTCAAAACCCTTGATATTTGTAGATAAAGACATGGATATCAAGCATGCGGCAATGATGATGAACAGATTTAACATTGCGAGGGTTTGGGTGAAAGAGGGGAACGCCGTTGTCGGAGTTGTGGCACTGCTTGATGTTCTCAAGGCAGCATTGAAATAGGATTCATCCTCCACCTGCAGCCCCCACGGTACAGGTGGAGGAATCTTCAGGCTGTGTGCAGGAACACACAGGGGTCAGGTTTTGAAATGACATACGCCAGCTTGACAGCCGCGTTCCCGGCCGCTATCAGGAATGTCGGGGCTCAAGCCTGCCACTTGTCCGCTTCCCGCTCCGTTGCATTGGGCGCCCTGACGTGAGACTCTCTCACATTAAGAATGTCAATTTTAAAGTCTGCCGCGAACATGCCGCCAACAGAGGAATTTGCGATCTATCATATTTATGATACTATTATGATAGAGTGCAAATTAAAGAGAGCGGAGGTGATTCGCATGCCCGTTATTCGCCCAATCTCCGACCTGAGAAACAAGACCCCTGAAATCGAGAGTGTCTGCATTCAGGAGCATCGGCCGGTTTTTATCACAAAAAAAGGCGTCGGCCACCTGGTCGTAATGAGTCAGGGGGTTTATGAGCAGCAGCAGGCTCTTCTGGATCTCTATGAAAAGCTGGATGAGGCAGAGGAGCAGAGCCGCGCCGGCAAACACAAGTCGTTCCGCAAGGCGATGGCAGACCTTAAGGAGCGCATCAATGCCAAAGCATAGCATTCGTATTCTCGATGCTGCCGAGCAGGACATTGTTTCTATTGTCGAGTATATTGCCACGGACAACTTGACGGCTGCGCTTCAGCTTGCCGAGGATATTGAGCGTCAGATTCTCAGTCTGGAGGATTTTCCTCAGGCCGGCGCAGTTCCCAAGAATCGAAGGCTTGCCCGCAAGGGATATCGGATGCTCGTTGTCGGCGACCATCTCGTTTTCTATTGCGTCATCGACAAGAACATTGTGGAGATTCGCCGCGTGCTGAGCGGCAAACGGAAATATGCTTTCTTGCTGTGACTCATGTTTGCCGAAAAAAGTTGCATTGGTCAGGTCTTGTAATAACATGCTATTTCAAGACCTGACCCTTTGAGCAACCACTTTTCTACAGATTCTGTCGGTTGCGGCTTTCGAGAAGATGCCCTTGCAGCAAGCCTTTGCGGGTGCAGATTACAGTATGAACACTGAGCTGAATTGTAACCAGTTGAATCTATTCGGTTATTAACCGGACACTACTGATCCAGTGCAGTGTTTCATGGATTCCCGGTCTCTTTATGGCGGCATTGAAGAGATTTGAGCGCTGATATATGCGCGATATTTCAGAATCACGACACGGACCTTATGGTACATGAGCTTTATCTCTGGCTGACGACTCCCTGCCCGCCGTATGTACGGCGGATGCGATATCTTTACCAGATTATCGCCATGCGCGGCCGCCATCTGCGCAATCGCGAAAGCTGGCAGCCGCACCTCGAAAAAACAAAGCAGTTCATTCTCTCCTCGGCAGATCGCTGCTCCAGCCATTCCAGCGTTGTCGTTCTCGGTTCGGGGCTGCTGCTCGACTTTCCGCTTGCAGAGCTGGCAGAGCGATTCGATGAGGTCGTTCTTGCCGATATCGTCCACCTGCCGGAAGTCCGGAAAATCATCCGGCCCTTTCCGAATGTGCGGCTGGCGCAGTGCGACGTCACCGGCTCTGCGGAGCAGCTCTATCGGAATGTGCGGGAAAGCAGGCGCGAGCTGCCTCAGGGAACGCCTCTTTTCCCGGAAACAGACGGGGCTGGATTGCTCATTTCGCTGAACCTTGTCTCACAACTTGCGGCAGTGCCTTCTGATTACGTCCTCAGAGAGATGCCGGAGCTGGAAGGGGAAAAACTGAGCGGCTGGTGCGACGCGGTCCGGGAGGCTCATGTGAAAGCCCTCAGGGATCTTTCGTGCGATGTCTGTCTGGTGGCTGACTTTGCGTATACATGGCGCGACCGGGACGGAAAGGTTGTCGAAGAAGGCTCAACCGTCGGCAGCATGGTCTTTCCGAAGCCTGAGCGGGTCTGGACGTGGCATATCGCCCCTGATAACCTGGTATTCCCCGAGCCTGAGCAGGTCTGGACATGGAATATCGCCCCGCTTGGCGAGATAGCAAAGAAATGGTCGAAAGAGTTGACTGTCGGGGCGTGGCATCTCCGCAAGTCAGCTCAGCCCGGAACCGGACGATAATCCGCCTGCCGCGGCTGTTACGGTTGCTCTGTTCTCACGCATAAAGCATATGAAATAACGGCAGGCGGGGGGAAAAAATATCACCGCACATTGATGCGTTCGTTATACATTTTCCGGATCTTCTCGATTCTCTTCCGGTTCGCTCCGAAATCCCAATAGCCGATCCGCGAGGCAGAACGAACATGAACGACGCCGGCGGTTTCATCAATCAGAAACTCGACGTCATCAATGAACCCGGTGTTGACCCTGAACTCTGCGCGGATGCGGTTCTTCATTTCTGTAATGATCTTGGTGCGCGGATATGCGGCAATCACAAACTTGCAGCATTGGGGTCAGGTCTTGAAATAGCATATTATTATGTTATTACATGACCTGACCCTTTGATCATTGATCACTTTGATCATTTCCCATAAGCCTGCTCACTACGATGCCGCCGGCTTCGAGTCGTTTCAGCTACTGCTGGATACGGTTGACCGTTACGCCGAAAGTATTCGCGATGCCGAGCGGATAGCCTTCTCCGAAGGTGAGAAGATAGAACAATATTTTTTCAACTGTAATGTTGCCGAACAGACTTTCGAGCATGTCGGCTCCTTTACCATTATTTATGGCTATAGTAACAATTGTTTTGGTAATTTACAATGCTCGGTATCCGGAGCGTCTTTTTCGTGGACCGCTTCCGTCGACCGCATCACGCGTGAACGCTGGTTCATCCCGGCAATCGCAATGTTTTTTCATTCATGCCGTGAATGATATCCATTCATAGATCTGTTTGCAAGTTTTTTATGGTGCCCTCTGCCCCCAAGAGCAGCTCGGCAAAATCATGGTGAACACTCGCACGCCGAAACACGTTTCGCGCCGGAAGGACAGCAGAGCTTGAGCGCCGCATTTGCTCATCGTGGCAACTCAGCAATCGAGCCACCACCAGGGAACCGCAATGACTTTGGAGTGAAGCATTTTTACTTCGTTGCCTGCATGCACAAGCACTCCCCTGACGGTCTCAGGATAGTCTTTCAGAAACACGAGCAGGTTCTTGATATCGCGAACCGAAGGCGAGGTTGTCATCTTCACCTCAAATGCAAGGAGCTTGTGAGCATGCTCAACCACAAAATCGACTTCCGCGCCCGCAACGGTTCTCCAATAATAGACCGTGGACTTCGGGGTCATCAGTTCGCTGAGCGTCCTGATGTGCAGATAAACCATACCTTCGAAATAACTGCCCAGTTCGCGTGCCTTTTCGAGCGACGGGCGATCATAATAACCTGCAAGCAGGACGCTGAGCGCCGGATCCATGAAAAACGCTTTCGGAGATTTGACGATGCGTTTGGTTCTGTTTACAGTATAGGCCTCTACCCGGTGTGCGATCTGCGATATTTCGAGCAGTTTCAGATAGCGGTGTGTCGTGGTATGGCTGACGCCGCTGTCTTTTGCCACATCGGCCTGATTAAGCACCTGTGCAACCCTCAGTGACAACACCCGCATGACTTTCCGGAAGTCAACAAGCGAATCAATCTGGGAAAGGTTACGCAGGTCGCGCTCCAGATAGGTTCTAATATACCCTTCCAGCCATGCCACAACAGACACATGGTCCTGCACTTCAAGCAGCGGAGGCATGAAGCCTTTGAGAAGATACGCAAGAGCATCGACCTGCTCCAAGCCTGCCTCCTGAAAAACAGTTTCCGTATCCCAAAGCTGGTCAAAATTTGTGGGAGTCACAATGCCTTGCTGTTCTCCATACGTAAGGGGCAGGAGGTCAACATAGAGCGCTCTGCCGGCGAGCGATTCGGTCACTTCTTTCATAAGAAGGAGATTCGATGACCCAGAAAGCAGAAATCGCTTTGAGCGTCCCGAACTGTCCACTGCATGCTTGATCGCATTGAAAAGCGGCGGATATTTCTGTACTTCGTCTATGATAATGTGGTCCTTGTTGTACCAGAGCGTCACCGGGTCGAGCCGTGCACGATCCATCACATCAAAATCATCAAGGCTCACATAATCGAAGTCGCTGAATTCGTGTTGCAGCATGGTGCTTTTGCCGACCTGGCGCGCCCCGCTCACCACTACGACGGGGAAAGCATCAATCAACTTCCTGATTTTTTTATATATTCTCCGCTTTTTGTAATTCGTTCCACTGTCAGGAATAATATCTTTCATGTCTCAATTTATATCATAAATTCTGCCGCGATGCAATATAAATCTGCAATTGTCATGAGCGTTGGTGGTGTTTCCGTCACTTTTGCGCCCGTCCTGTCAGGGATGTCGGGGGTCTGTATTTTGTCACTGCGGCTTGTACGGAGTCCTTGCTGCCGCTGCTGCTCAGCGGGAAAGCAGCGAAAGGATTCCGGACAAGCGTCCGGCTGAGCTCAGACCGAAGGCCGAAATGACAAAAAAAGCGTTGCTATGCCGGCCTGTTTTTATGACAAGTGAGGAGTTAATTGCTTTCATCCATGGGCGCATATTTCAGAATCGCCCATTTTTCATCTGCGGAGGGCGTGACGCGACCGATTAACGCCTCTTTCTTTTCATTCCTGTGTTCGAAAACTATCTTCGTGAGCGGTGCAATGGCGAGCGTCGATCCCAAGCCTTCGACAAGCTCATCAATCGGCAATTTTATAGTAGTCTCCGTAATCCGGATGCCGGAAGTATCAGTTATATGAATTTCTGAAAAAATCATTGGCGGCCATTCCGGAATCATCTCTTCCGACAAATATAGGTCAGCTCCCTCGGGTGGGTTATCGCATATCTTGTTGATGACCATCTCGCGATGGCACCCCCAATAAAACGGGCAATGACAGAAGAGAATAAGATCCATTTTCTTTTTTGTGCAGTATGCAATCTCCTCCAGAAGCCGCGCATATCCCTTCTTGAAATTCTTGAGGCGCATTTTCCCGCCTTCTTTAATCGCGACGTTGCCGAACTCCGGAATCCAGGCGTAGTGGTCTTTGCCGAGCAGGCGCTCGGGCTCGTCGTTGTTGAACCCGACAGCGCGGACGACCCTGCTGAGGCGCAGGTCTATCCACTTCAGACTTCTGCCCGCGTGAGCCATGTTGTGCTCAATGAAGGCTTTCTTCATCAAAGGCACATGCGGTCCCCAGCCGTCGTAACCCCATGTGTACAAGAGCGGTTTCGTCATGTTTTCCTCCTGTCCGTTCAGTGCTTTATAAAGGGCCGCTTTTTCATAACCATACTCCATAACGAAAGAAAAAGCATCAGCAAACCCATTTATTCGGTACGGCAGTTATCCTTTTTGCATGTTCTTTCCCCTCATGAAAGGGTAGCTTTGAACAGAGTCTCATGCAGTTTTTCCTCTGTTTTCCGATGCGCTGGCATCCTCTCTGTTTGTCGCTGATCTATTGTAAAACGGGACCTGCCCCAGGGAGTGTCACAGGTTTGATTGTACGAAAAGTGGCAAGCATTGCCTTCAGCAAATTGCTTATCCCAAAAGACAGGATATCTCTTTCAGGTAATGCTCCATAGTGCTATAAGAACCGTTTGCTGTTATCGCATAAAACCGGCGGGCGGGCTCAATCAGTGCGTGACTTTGCGTCAATCGCAGAAACTCGGGCTTCAGGTTGCCTTCTCCAAGCCTGATGCGGTCAAGCGCATCCGCATCTTTGAGTATCGCGAGTGGCAGGTTTTTCTTCTCGATATGCACATCGCCCGGCTGCGAATGGGCCGCAACAATCTCCGCGATGATCAAAAATTCCTCTTCAGCGATTCCTGCTTTTAGAAAGCGATTCCGGTGCAGATGCAGCTTTCGCTCCACCGCCCACTGCCCGTGATGTTCGCACCGTCCGTCGTGCTGACGAGCCATGTCGTGAATGAACGCTCCGCAGAAGGCGAGCAAAGACTCGCGGTGATGCCCTGTAACGGCGCCGAGCACAAGACAGTGCGTCATCACCCGGTATGTGTGCTGAATGCCATGCAAATGGCTTTCACGGTCGAAATGTGACGGTTCCAGGCGGAAATGCTCGTCACGAATGCCGAGACTCTCCATGAAAATGCTCATCTGCCGGTGATGTGCCATGGTTCCTGATGTATTCATCAACTCACGTATCTGCTCACTGCCCGGGCGGACATATGTTGTAGAGCAGGCAGACCTGTTCAGCCTCGGTCCTGACCATCTCCCGGAGTTCTGCCGGGCTGATGACTTCTACCCCGGCGCCGTGTTTCATTATCTCCATCTTCACTTCCGTGAAGCTTGCCACCGGGAAGATGTACTCAAGGGAGCCGTCCGGCAGCGACGTTTCCGTCTGTTTCTGATGCCAGATGCGGCCTTTGGCCCAGAGCGCCTTTTCCGGAGAAAATCTGATAGTAACGTCCGTGAGGTCATCGGCGTCCTCGGTCTTGTAGATGCCGAAGCCGCGGCTCAGGTGTTCATGGATATTGAAATTGAAGGGCATTACAAACTCTTCATCCAGAATCTGCACGTCCCTCATGCGCGCGAGATTGAAGTCCCGCAATGCTTCGCGGAGATGGCAATGGCCGATAAGATGCCATGAACCCATGTAGTTCAGAAGGTGATACGGATCGACCGTGCGCTCGTCGCTCTGATTGTGGGCCGGGGAGAAGTAGGTGAAGCGTATGCGCCGGTGCGTCAGGCATGCGCCCAGAACCGGCTTGATGATTTCGCCCGGAGCCGGGGCATGGGTGACTACGCGGAAAGAGAGCGCGTCGTCAACGGTCTTTTCATCACCGACAAAGCGATTCAGCACTTTTTTAAGCTTTTGAGATATTTCGCCTATCTCCTTGCCCAGAGCGCGGCCCGAAATATCTCCCAGAAAATTCCTCGCCATTACAAGAGCGGTCAGTTCCTCCGTGGTGAGATAGATAGGGGGCAGCGGCGCTGCGTCCTGGGTATAATAAAAGCCTTTTCGGGAAGCATCATATTTGAGAGGGAAGTCAAGCCGTTCGCGCATATAATCAATTTCACGCTGTGCTGTTCTTCTGGAAATCTCAAATTTCCGCATGAGTGATGATGCGTTCGGAAATCGCTGCGCCCGCACTTGATGATCAAACCAATGGAACCGTTCAATGCTGTTTCGTGATCCCATACGATCCAAACCCTCCTTGACGATGAAGAGAAGTGCACTGTCCGGGCGATTCAGATCATATTTTACAGGAAAAAAAGGCATTTTATGTTCTCATTTTTTATGGAGCTCTCGTCTGTTCGTTGTGCGCCGGAGAGGGAGAACGCTCCCTCTCCGGCGCTCGGCTCTGTTCAATTCTCCGGAAAGGCTGCCATATGGATGACCGCTCCGTCCCGGACGACGGCGAATCCATTGACTCTGGAATGTTCGAACCGGATATCTGTTCCTTCGCCTGCTGACGCATAGGCTTCCTTTTTTGAACTCTTCACCTTGTCAAAAAAAGCATGCACGTCAGCCGCCGAAGCGACCTTCGCCCTTTTTCGGGCCGGACGCGCATGCCGCAGCTGCTCCACAGCATCAAGCAGATACCCGCTCAGCATCTTTGCCAGAACCTTCGGGAATAAGGCTTTCAGCGCCAGAACATCGCAGCCGACTATCTTCCCGTCGATAACAGCCACAAAGCCTATCTGCCAGGCCTGCACGGGGAAAGCGTCCCCATATTCCTTCAGGTCGCCTTCATACGTTTCATACATGCTGCCCATTGCACCGGTTTCGCAGGCAACGTTCAGGCTTGCCGCCTTTTCGCTGATCCTGCTCCAGATAAGGCTCTGATCGGAGCTGAATGCCGCATGCTCTTGCAGGTTCGCCTTGACGGCCCTGGACTTCTCTTTGCGGATGTCGGCGCTCAGCGACCACTTACTGGATACGAACCGCCTGCCCTTGTATGACCAACGTCCCTGCTCCACACAGGAAACAGGGATAACCATCTCTTTCCTTTTGACAATGATGATGGTGGTGTTCACGATGCGGTTCTGCTTGGCGCCCACAAGCTCTTCACCGTCAAGAATGAGGACGTCCTCATCCAGCTTGTTGATGACCTTCAGATCCGGCACGCTGCCGCCGTCGCTCACTTCCATAACCTGGAAAAGCTCTGTTTTGATTGCCTCATCCAGAAGTTTATAGCCGTTGTTTCCGGCCTTGTCGGAAAATACCGGATACACGGTAAGGTTCTTGTGCGTCTGCGCCTCGCCGATTCTGAGCGAGGTGAGGAAGTCATCCAGTTCAGGGAATTTGTTCTTTTCGTTTTGCACGGGTATTGTCTCCTTTTCTCATGTTGCCGATGTTTTTACCAGGCGGAGGACGAATGCTTATACGCCCTCTTTCTGTGCAGCGCAGCGGAGTCGTCGCCCGCGCCTGCTGAGATCCCACTTGCTCTTCCGGCGAAGTGCGCTCAGCGCCTGCCGGTTCCGGTACACGGTAATGACGGTGCGATCTTCTCTTGCCAGCACGGCGGTTGTGCCGATAAGCTTGGCGACCGAATCATCCGCGCACAGGTCCGGGGGCAGGTCCTTCGCCCCCAGAAAGATATGCACCGCGCCGCCGCAGTAGATAGTTCTGCCGTAAGCGGCAATAATTTCGATGTCGCGCCCGGTGATGTTCCGCTGCGCGGCCCGAATTGCCGCATGATCCGTCAATGTTGCCTGCATACCCCCTCCTTGCCCTTCCCGAGTTGGTTCCGGCCTTTCAGTACTTGCCTCCGTTCAGCCTTCCTGAGCGCTGAGGGGAGCCTCCCCATTGTCAATATATATATTGTAAAAGGTGACCTCCGACAAGGAGTGTCATAGGTTTTTCATGCAAAGAAACGATTGCCTGTTATACGGTGCACTGACTCATCTCCGCCTTTGGCGGCTACATGAAACCGGACATCTCTCTCTTGCCCAAAAGAGGACATTTCTACTTTGCCTTGACAAACGATTCACGCTCTGTTGACAAACAAAAAAGCTTGATGTAAGCTATTTGGCGAGAGTTCTGCTCAATCCCTCCTGTTCAGGGATACTTCATAAAAAAGATCTAAACGGTACAACCGAACATCCAAATCAATATCCGCCCGCAAATATGCGCGCGTAGCAACATTCAAGAAAAGCACTTCCTGGAGAGGGACACCACATGGAAAACTACATTTCAATTTCCGAACTCAAGCAGAAAACCATCTCAATGCTCACTGAAATTGCCAAAGGCCTGAACGTCGAGAACGCGACCGGCATGCGCAAGCAGGAGCTTATCTTCGCGATTCTGCAGGCTCAATCAGAAAAAGCAGGCAGCGTATATGGCGCGGGAGTCCTCGAGATACTGCCCGACGGCTTCGGCTTTCTCCGCTCGCCTGATTACAGTTACCTCCCCTCTCCCGACGATATTTATGTCTCTCCATCCCAAATCAGGCGTTTTTCACTGCGGACCGGCGACTACATTTCCGGACAGATCCGGCCGCCGAAAGAAAACGAGCGGTATTTTGCCCTGCTGAAGGTCGAGGCGATCAATAACGAAACCCCGGAGGAGAACACCTTCCGGCCGCTGTTCGATAACCTGACCCCATATTATCCGACCGAGAAAATTATGCTGGAGCATGACAAGAACGATATGTCCATGCGGGTCATGGACCTTATCACCCCCATCGGCAAGGGTCAGCGCGGCCTTATCGTCGCGGCTCCCCGCACCGGGAAAACCATGCTCCTGCAGTCCATTGCCAAGGCGATTAAGACGAATCACAA
Source organism: uncultured Nitrospiraceae bacterium (assembly GCA_964392915.1). Taxonomy (GTDB): domain Bacteria; phylum Nitrospirota; class Thermodesulfovibrionia; order Thermodesulfovibrionales; family Dissulfurispiraceae; genus JAAYUK01. The sequence goes on along the minus strand of CAYMRS010000004.1, from coordinate 29,502 downwards.
TGAGATTTTCCTGATTATCCTGCTCATTGATGAGCGGCCGGAGGAAGTGACCGACTGGAAGCGACAGGTTCCGGGAGCCGAGATTATCAGTTCCACCTTCGACGAAGTGCCGCAGCGCCACTGTCAGGTCTCTGAAATGGTTATTGAACGCGCAAAGCGCCTTGTCGAAGAGGGAAAGGATGTTGTCATTCTGCTCGACAGCATTACCCGTCTCGCCCGCGGCTATAACGCCATCACGCCGGCCAGCGGCAAGGTGCTCTCAGGCGGGCTCGACGCAACCGCCCTACAGCGTCCGAAGCGCTTCTTCGGCACCGCGAGAAGCATTGAAGAGGGAGGCAGCCTTACTATCCTTGCCTCGTCGCTCGTCGATACCGGCAGCCGCATGGACGACGTCATTTTTGAAGAGTTCAAGGGAACCGGCAACATGGAAATCCATCTCGACCGCAAGTTGGTTGACAAGCGCATCTTCCCGAGCATCGACATCAACGCGTCCGGCACCCGGAAAGAGGAACTGCTGGTTGATGCCGATGTGCTGAACAAGATGTGGATCCTGAGAAAAGTCCTGAATCCGCTCAGCACGGTGGAAAGCATGGAGTTTCTCCTGAGCAAACTGAAGTCATCCAAGAGCAACAAGGAATTTCTTGAGATGATGAACAAGTAGCGATGCTGGAACTGGAAGACGACCAGTTCTGTTTTGTCTGCGGCAGCGGGAATCCCTGCGGCCTCCATCTCACCGTCAAACGTGACGGCTCAAAGGTATTCGCGGAATTCGCTCCTGCCAAACAATTTCAGGGCTACAGGAACATTGTCCACGGGGGCATTATCGCGGCGGTGCTCGACGAGATGATGATTCATGCCGCCATGGCGGAAGATATTTTTGCGGTGACCGCGGAACTTCGGGTCCGCTTCAGAAAACCGGTTCCAGTTGCGCGCGCCGTCCGGGCCGAAGGGGAGCTGACGCGCCGGAACCCGCGTATGCTGGAGGGAGCGGCTCGCCTTATTGACAGTGAAACCGGCAGCCTGCTTGCCGAGGCGGACGCGAAACTGATAGTTACAATCCCGCCCGCCCGAAGCGGCTAACTGCTCGTTGCCACATGAGTCCTGATCTTTTCCCCGCATCCCGATTCCTGTTATAGTTGAAGCTATGAAGGCTCACTTCCTCATTATCAGCGTTCTCGTTCTGATTGTATCAATCCTGATTTCGCTGAACATTTTCTTCCAGCAGTCCCTGCAGATAGAAATCGCTGAAGAGTTCAACAAGCAGCAGCTTCTGATTGCCGACGCTCTGGCAAGCAACATCAGCAATCATGTAAATCTGCTGCGCGAACGAACCATCGCTGCCGCCGCGCAGCTGTGTGAGCTGACGGCATGTTCACTCAAAGACGGCTCGGCGCTTTCGGAAAGGATCTCTGCAGATGCTCCCGATATCAAGATAGACCTTGCCATTCTCTCGCCGGCGGGAATAGTACATTTTAGTGGCGGCGACCCCCGAAGACTGGAGGGCGTTCTGCCGCTGATTATAGACACCGCCGCGACCACTCCCGACATGTCCGCCAGTCTTCTGGAGACGCCTAAAGCCATTCATATCATCGCCCCGGCAGTTCACAAAAAGGTGCGGACTGCCATCATTGTGGTCTCGTTCAGCATGAGCAATATTGCCTCCCACTATATCAACGAACTGAGTCAGCACGGGAAGGGGAACCTGTACCTGCTGGACAGCAGCGGCACCCTGGTCTTTCATCCGTCCCAGCCGACGATGGTGGGCAAAAATATCCATAAAACCGAGTTCTCCTGCACAAGCTGTCACCTCAGCTTCAATCTTTGGCAGGATATCGTACGCGGCGAGTTCGGACCGCAGGGCCGATTTGTCGCTCCCTCCGGCGAAGATCGCATCATAGCGTTCTCAAAACCGGCAGTAGCCGACTCATGGATTGTATTTGTGTCAGCTCCGGTGTCGGAAATTACCGCGACCACCCGGAAAAGCATGACTTTTTATTCCTATCTGATTATTTCCATCCTCGCCACCACCATAACGGTTTCAACAGCGCTCATTTATTTCAACCGCAAGCGCGTGCAGTCGGAAGAGGTCGAGAAGCGGCAGAAGCAGATGGAGGTTTACGCGCATGAGCTTGAGGACAAAGTGCGGATGCGCACGTCCGAACTCTTCAGCGAGAAAGAGAAGCTGAACAGCATCGTGAGCGCCATCGGCTCGGGGATTATGCTTCTTGACCGGAAAGGGGTCGTGCAGTGGACAAACCAGTTCATGGAAGAAATGGCGGGGGCAAGCATTATCGGAAAGTCGTGTGAGGAACTCTGCGCCGATTGCCATGTTTCAGGTTCACATGAAGACAAGAGTATCCAGACCGTTATAATGTCCGACATGTTCGGGAAGAAGGGCCGCCATTTCCAGGTCGCCACAGCCCCTGTGCGCGATGATCTCGGAGAGGTCATCGGCTACATCCGCCTGATCCACGATGTCACCGAGATACGGCGCATGGAAGAGCAGTTGAGCAACTCGGAGAAGCTCGCCGCGGTTGGCCGCCTTGCCGCGGGCATCGCCCACGAAATCGGCAATCCGCTCACGTCCATCTTTTCCTTTGTCCAGATTCTTCAGGAGATTGAGGAAGATGACTTCAAAAAGGACAGCCTGCGGACCATCTGTTTCCATGTAAACCGTATTACGGAAACGCTCAAGCAGCTGTCGGGATTCTCAAAAATGCCTGTTGGCGAGCCGAAGGAGTGCCAGATTAACGACATCATCGAGACCTCAATCAATCTCATTCAATATGACAAGCGGGCTAAAGACATCGCGATTGTCAGCGACCTCGCGCCCGAACTGCCCTGCATCCTGGTCGACGGCAACCAACTCTCGCAGGTCTTTGTCAACCTGATCCTGAATGCAATAGATGCGATGCCCGATGGCGGTACTCTCAGCGTAAGCAGCGTACTCAGGGGAGATGAAATCCGCGTAAAATTTCGGGATACCGGCATCGGCATCTCCCCTGAAGATATTTCCCGCATCTTTGACCCCTTTTACACCACAAAGGAAAAAGGCACGGGCCTTGGTCTTTCGGTTAGTTATACCATGCTCAGAAAAATGAACGGGACGATGACGGTCGAGAGCGAGGTTGGCCACGGCACAACCTTTACCATCCGGCTTCCGGCAAGGAGGAGTTGAAGAACATGCAGCCACGCATTTTAATCATTGACGACGAGGCGGACATCTGCAAGGCACTTGCGTTTCTGCTCAACCGGCAGGGCTATCAGATAACCTGTGCAAGCAGCGGCGAAGAAGGTATTGCAAATCTCGAGAAACATCAGTACGAGATGGTGATCACTGACCTGAAAATGGGCAAAATTGACGGGATGGGCGTTCTGAAGCGAGCGCGTTCTCTTGCGGCGGATATGCCGGTCGTCATCATGACGGCTTTTGGAACGATAGAGTCGGCGGTTGAGGCGATGAAGCATGGCGCGGCTGAATACATCATGAAGCCATTTTTGAATGAAGAGATCAAGATCACCGTGCGGCGCATTCTTGAACAGCGAAGGATTATGCAGGAAAACAGCGCCCTTCGGCAGCAGATCAGCCAGCGCATAGCCTGCCGCGATTTCGTTGCGAACGCTGAATCAATGATACGCATTGTCGAGACTCTCGAAAAAGTCATTCCCACCAAGAGCAATATCATCATTCTCGGCGAAAGCGGCACCGGCAAAGGGCTTATCGCGGAACTCATTCACTGCAACAGCCCGCGGCGCGACAAGCCTTTTATTTCAATAAACTGCTCGGCAATCCCGGAAGGTCTGCTCGAGTCGGAACTGTTCGGATTTAAAAAAGGCGCTTTTACCGGCGCGGTTGCCGACAAGCTCGGCCTTATCGCACTGGCTCATCAGGGCACGCTGTTTCTTGATGAAATCGGCGATATGCCCCCGACGCTGCAGGCGAAATTGCTGAAAGTCCTGGAAACCGGCGAAGTCCACGCCCTCGGCGACACCCGGCCGCGGCTGGTTGATGTGCGGATAGTCTCTGCGACAAATGTGGACATTGACGCCCGACTCAAAAACGGGCAGTTCCGGGAAGATCTCTACTGGCGCCTGAATGTCATTGAAATAAAGGTTCCCCCGTTGCGTGAGCGCCCTGAAGACGTAGAAATGATGGCAAAACATTTTGTTCGCACCTTTGTTGAAGAGCATCAGAAGAAGGTGACCGGAATCGACCCGGAAGCTCTGGCTGCACTGCTCGAATATCGCTGGCCCGGCAATGTGCGTGAGCTGAAAAATGTTATTGAACGGGCCGTTGTGCTTACTGACAACCAGATCCTTATGACAACGGATCTTCCCGATAAAATCGGCGGCAGTCGCACTGCGGTCAGTTGTTCGTCACTGAAAGTCTGCCTGAACAATTATGAACACCATCTTCTGCAGTCAACCTTCAAGGCGCAGGGCAGCGACAAGGAAGCTACCGCGAAAGCCCTGGGAATCGATCTCGCGACGCTTTACCGAAAATTGAAAAAATACGGCATCGAAAGCGCATGAACCGATGGGATTCTGTTGGGGCGGCATGCGGAGGGCTCATCGGTCTGGCAATTGCTCTTGGCATGGACCTGCTTCTGGGCGAGGCAGCCGGCTCCAGCTGGCGTGAAGCGGTTGCGCGGGATCTGAACTCACTGTTCAATGCACAGATTAGCGCCGATAGCGCTCCTGCTCTGTTGGGAGCGGCTCTTGCGGTGCTGAGCATCGCTGCCATCGGAGCGGGAGCGGGTGTGGTGTTTGTCCGCATTGTCCGCCGGTTTTTCAGAATCCTGCTTTCAGAATAATGCAGACACCCCTGCGCCATCTTCAGATTCGAAATCTCGAAGTCTCTCCCCCCTTGCTTCTGGCACCTATGGCAGGCCTTACTCACAGCGCGCTTCGGCAGATCATGGGCAGATTCGGCGGGGTCGGTCTTTTGTCAACAGAGATGCTCGCGGCAAGGCGTTTGCCGGCCGAAAATCCCCGGCTTTCGCCATGGCTGATCAGGACCGAGGCGGAAAAACCGCTCTCCTATCAGCTCCTGCTCTCTTCGGTCGGAGAACTGCCGCTTGCTATCAATGCTCTGCATAAGCTGAATGCAGATGCGATTGACCTGAACATGGGCTGCCCGGCTCCCACGGTGAGCAAGGCCGGCGCCGGTGCCAAGCTGATGGAACAGCCGGAACTGGTCCGCAGTATTGTGGCCGAAGCGCGGAAGCTCACCCATCTTCCCCTGACCGCAAAAATCCGGCTCGGCAACGAACTCGACGAGCACAGATTAAGGGCATTTTGCACCATGCTTTCAGATGAGGGCATTGATATGGTTTCGGTCCATGCGCGGCTCAGGGACGAGTCTTTTGCGCGAAAGCCGAGATGGGAGTGGGTTGCGAAAGTGAAACAATGGGTCAGAATTCCGGTTATCGTCAATGGCGGGATATTCTCGGTAGAAGATGCCGAAAACTGCTTGCGTACGACCGGAGCCGATGGCCTGATGCTCGGACGTGGCGCGGTGATCCGGCCGTGGCTCTTTGCCGAGATTGCGCGTGAGGTTTACGGCTGCCCGATCGTAAAGCCGGTGGTTGTGCTGCCGGAACTTTATTGGCGCTTTATAGACCTTTTGACGGCATTGTTCACGCCTGAAAGGCGGCTCGGCAGGCTGAAAGAATTTACCCATTACTTTGCGAGAAACTATCAGTTCGGGCATCTCCTGGCATCAAAGGTGCAAAGCAGCAGCAGCGTGGTCGAAGCACGGGAACGTGCCGGTGTTTTCTTTGCGAATAATGAATGAGCAGCAGTGCAGACAGAACATGCAAGGATCCTGCTGAACAAACCGTGAAAGAGCTCGGGATATTTCTCTTGACTCCCCGCGTGCCCATTGATACGATTTGATCAGGAGCCGAGAGCGGCGCCGGCAGGAGCAGACGGGGGAATGCAGCTCAGTGCCGGCTTGCGGATTCCTGGTGCGCCCCATGGAGTAATGTCATGGCGTCTCGACTACCGGGTAATTTTCTCAAAGACCTTCTGATTCTTCCTGGAATCATCCTTGCTGCACTGGCAGCTCTGCCGTCTGATACGCATGCATGGTCATCGGTATATGAGACGCAAACCCTCGGCGGCACACATCACAATCTTTGCAGACTTGCATACCAGGAGTTGCAACGCGATCCGGCTTTCCTCGGCATACCATTTCCATCACTCCAGGCAATTATTGAGCAGGGGGCTGTCAGGGTCGCTGCCGAGGGGGGGATGGCAATCGGCCTGGGACCTGATGATGCAACACGTTCAGCATATTCCATGCATTACTATAACCCGGTTATCGATAGGGGCAGGGCTCCCGAGGTCATCCTGAGCTTTTTTAATGCTCTCAAGATGGATTTATATCATGCACCGGTCCGATCGGGCGATGCCGGGGTTGCGCAGAAGGCATCGTGGGTCGCGCATTTCGTGCAGGATATGACGGTTCCCTATCACGTGCTCGGCATGCCTGTCGGCTACCAGCTTCATCAGAAAAATGCATCTGCAATTATTGGCCAGCGTGTCCCGCAGATCCGGATCCCGGCTTTGCTGCAAAGGTTTGAAAATGACCGTCAGAAGCGGGGTGCCAATGCAGACTGGTTTGAGGCGTGGTACTACGATGGCAACAGCCAGGCACCGACCAAAACCGGCACTCATTTTGCGTACGAAGCGGCTGCGATGTTTACGCAGCCGCAGGACGCCTCAGGACATCATCCATACTGGCGCAACACCAAGCCCGCCGATCTGTTTGCCAAGGAAATCGCACTGAGCACACGGGAACTGACTGAGCGGTATTCTGAAGCGACTGATGCATGTCCGACAGGACGCTGTGCCCCGGCGTTCGATGCTTCAAGCAGGGTTGCCGCGCGGCTGCTCGGTTCTGCGGTACAGGCAACGTATTCAATCTGGCGTGCCTCATTCAGCGGTCTGCGCATCGCCCTTTCCCGCGTAACGCCAGTAAGCGGGCAGCGCGACATGTACACGATAGCGGTGGTCGTGCACAACCTGACGAGAGAAGCAGCGCATAATGCACATGCCGCAATGATCATCGGCTCGGGAGCCGGCTCGATGCGGCAGGTTTCACTCGGTTCTCTCGCATCGCTTCAGCCGACCATCAACAGTTCCGGACTGATGACCAGTCAGCCGATTCATCTTCCCAATCTGAATGAACGGGTTATCCTGCGTCTGGCCGGAACATTTGCAAACACCCCCGATTCCGGTCAGACGCAGAGCCCGGCTAATATCCGGCAGCACCTTGTTGCCCAGCCGGACAATAAATGTGCCGGATATGAGAACAGCGTAAGGAGCGCCTGTGCAAACGGCGATCTCGGCAGGGCGCGGGCGATTGCGGCAGAGGCCGAGCGCAATGGCTGCAGAATTCCGGCAGCGCTTTACCAGTCCTGTCAGACCACGCCTCCGGGAGTTGCGCAGCAGTGGATCGTCTGGCATCCGTGTGATGCAAAGGGGGGCTGGTGGTGCATGCTGAATCTTCAGCAGACAACTGAAGAGAGTATTACCCGCCGCCTGAAAAGAAAGCCGATCATCTTTGGCAAGTATGCGACGAAGCGGGAGGCGATTCGTGCAACCTGCGGTTCGATTACGCTGAACAACGTCTGGCGCGGCGGGCAGTTTGCTGCATGCTCGCAGCTAAGCCATGCCCGCGGTGGAGTTTTTTGTGTCGGCGAATTTGTGAAGGCGTCCGGCAGTGGTTTTGCCTGCAAAGAGTAACCTTGCGCCTCTCAGAAAAAAAAGAGGCCTGAAGCAGATATTTCCGCCCAGGCCTCTGGTTGCTGTATGTCCAGCTATTTCTTCACCGGCTTCATCAGTTTTGCGTGCCCCTTCACGCCGATATGACAATTCGTGCATTGCGCGTTCATGGGCGAGGCGGTTTTCCCGTGGCATGCTCCGCAGTACTTGCCCTTATCGAAAGCCTTGTGATTGAAATCAGCAAGCTTTTCTGTTGAGCCGCCATCCATGCTGAAAAGCTTGTCGTGACAGGCGTTGCAGCTCATGCTCAGGCCCTCGACATGGCTCTTGTGGCTGAAGATGACCGTCTTGACCGGCTTGGTAAAGAGTACGTCGCCGCCGAGGCCGCTCTGTTCCGCCTCCGCCGGCATACCATGCAGAACGAGGCCGGCGCCGATCAGAATCGCGAGAACGAAGAAGGTGCTGATAATGAGGCGTGAAATGGCTTTTTTCTCTGTACGGTTCATGATATTCCCTCCTTCCCTATCCACGCGAATAGAAGATATTCGGAGCTACGCCGGTTTCGGGGCGGAGCACCCAGACTGTCTTCTCGATCTGATGAACCATGCGATACACCTCACTCGCCGGATCCGAGAGATCACCGAAGATGCGTGCCTTTGCCGGGCATGCCTCAGCGCATGCGGTGGTCTTCATTCCTTTGGAGAGGCGCGAGGCAAAACAGAAGTCGCACTTGTCAACAGCCTTGCGCTCTTCATTGAAATAGCGGGCATTGTACGGGCATGCGGCAATACAGGTCTTGCAACCGATGCATTTTTTGCTTTCCATCATGACAATGCCGTTCTTCTCGTTCTTGTACGTCGCGATGGTCGGACATGCCCTGACGCACGGCGGACGGTTGCAGTGATTGCAGAGCACCGGGATGAACTCCCGCTTCAGGCCGGTTGATTTCGGTGCCTCACGTTCGAGAATGGCGGTGCGGTAGCCGTAGTTCGGCACAGTATTCGCTCGGGCGCAGGCTTCGAGACAAAGTTCGCAGTCAATGCAGCGGTTCTGGTAGATGAGCATGCTGTAATGCGGCTTGTAGGGATATTTCTGGACATGCCCGCCCGACGCAAACGCTCTCTCTACAGCCGACGTAAGCGACAGTATCGCGCCGCCGGCGAAAACACCGGTTACCGCAAGGCCGAGCTTCAGAAATGCCCTGCGTTCCATGGACGAAATCATGTGCGCTTTGTCAGCCCCGTTTTCGTCAAAATCGATACCGTTTATCTTCATATCGTTCCTCCCTTTCCTTAGAGCAGACCACGGGCGGCAGAAGGAGAATCCTTCGTGCCGCCCGGCATAATAACTATTCTGTTCTTTCGACTGTTTCCAGCGCTGGCAGTGTCTCCGCATACGTTTCTTCAGCGTGGTCCTCAACGCGGTGAGCAGCAAATATCTTCTCGCCGAGCATAAAGAGTGTTCCTACCAGACCAATGCCACCCAAAACAATCAGGATTTCATGCGCGGAAGGCGTATAGCTGAGCAGCGCCGAGTATTCATTGACCGCCATCTCATACTGCGCGGGGACTATCTGTCCGACGACAACCAGATCATAGCGCATAAAGAAGATGCCGATTATCATCGATACTGAACCCCAGAACAGCATCTTCATGTTCGTGCCGCGCGAGAGGATATAGAGCGTGAGCGGGATAACCATGCCCGCAAGAACCTCCAGCGTCCAGAAGTTGAACGCATAAGCGCCTGTCAGCAGGGCTAGAAATGCCTCGCGCTCCGCATCGCCGCCGACCAGGCCAGCGAGAATCTTCCAGGTCTGAAAAAACATAATCGTGCAGATCATCAGAATACCCACCTGCCGGGTTACGTCAACCGCCCGCGCCATGCTCCCCTGAATCGGTTCGCGGTTAATCTTCGACGCCAGCCAGGTAAAGAGGATAATGGCCGCGCAGCCGGACATCATGGCAGAGGCGATAAAGTAAATCGGCATATAGGGGCCGTACCAGAACGGACGCGCGGTCAGCATGCCGAATACCGCGCCAAGATTACTGTGCGCCGCGATACCCGAGACAACGCCGAGGAATCCCGCATACATAGCCAGTCTGTGGCGATCGAACTGCAAACAGGCGAACTCAATGGCCATGAAAAAGAGATATGCTCCGTACAGGGTTCCCATCCACCAGATGTTGGAGTGAAGATTGGGTGAAAGCACGTTATAAATAACCATGTTCATAACATTTTCCGTCTCAAAGAACATGACCAGAAAACCGGCGACAATGGTCAGAATCGACAGGTATACCGACCGTTTTGCAATCGGCATGAAATCCTTTGACCCGAAGACATGCCCTATTGACGACACCAGGCACAGTCCGGTCGATGTAACGACAAAAAATACATAGGTCGAGATCAGGATGCCCCACGGGACTTCCCTCGTCACATTGTAGATATGCCCGTATCCGACTACAAACGCATGTAAGCCGGCAGCTACGCCCGCCGTCAGCAAGGCGGTACTGATGGCGAGCCATACATAATACCCTTTTCCTACGCCTGTCAGGCGGCTTACTATGGCCTGCCATGTCCAAAGCAGGCGCATTTCTGTGGTTGCATGAGTCGTTTTTGTAAGATTGTCAGACATGATAGCCCTCCCCTTTCGTTGTTATGAGTATTTCGTGTGAAGAAGGCTATGCCTTCTTATGTTCCGCATCATGATGTTCTACTTCAACATACTTCCGCTCACGCAGAGCCTGAGCGACCGTACCGCCTGCCCATCCGATAAGGGAGAGCCCTACCACAAATACAAGACCCGTTACCAGCACACCCAGCACCATAAATACGCCGACGACAAAACGAGGAGCAACAGCCGTGCCGAGCGGCAACCCGAAAATATGGCCGGCAATCTTCAGACCGAGAACTCCACCAATGAATGAGCTCGGTAGCAGTCCAACGATGGCAAACAGCACCAGCCCGACTCCGGCTCCGATGTACAACCCCTTCTTTGCGAATGCATTCTTCGTTTTCATGACCAGTCCTCCCTCTTTTTTCCCAGTGCCTTATACGGTTTCATGCGCATGACGACGGTGTACCAGCGTGGTGAGCTGAGCCGCCATCCAGGCGATCAATGCAGACCCCATGACAAAAACAAGGCCGGTTATGAGTACGCCGAGCACCATGCTTGCGCCGACGACTGCCCGTGAAACGAGCCCGGTCTCAAATGTTCCACCAAAAAGAAGCCCAACGAACTTCAACCCGAGCACGCCGCCGATAAATGAGCTGGGCAGCAATCCGACCATCGCGAAGATCCCCAGACCTGCGGCAGCTCCCCAGTAGGCTGCCTTTCTTGCTCTGGTATTCTGGTTTTTCATGGTGACCCTCCCCCGATTATTTTTGAATGTATCTTAATATTTGCACGTTCCGTGCCATGCTTATTTCATTGTTTTTATTGGTTTTATTTTTTGCATTTCTGCGAAAAGCCGTCTAAAACTTTGCAAAACCGCAAAGAAAAAGCGCCAAATGAAGAATAACCTGAAGAACTGCGCCTCTTCTCCGTTATTATCCCGGATTTGTCATGTGCAACACGTCAAAGCTTGCAAAGTGAGGCAGGCTATGTGGTGCAGCGGCCTTATTCGGCGAAGAGGGATGTACGGGCCAGGCGAATACCTCCGAGGACGGCTGGATGCCGTTCTGGAATGAGCGGAACCATGTGTCCTGGCTCGCCTAATGCCATTTTTCGGATTATTCCAAAAAAGCTGCTCACCAGAAACAGGGTTGCGCCGGGGACGATGCTTCGCCCCATCATGAGGAATTCATGAATGATATGGGTTAAGTGGTATACTTGATAAACAAGGATTATCGGCTTTTCGGAGGAACTCATGACTGGACAGAATCAGACCCCTGTCGATAACGAGACACTGCAGACCATACGCCGACGCCGCAGCATAAGGTCATTCAGCGATCAGCCGGTCTCGGACGAGCAGATACAGGTGCTCCTCACTGCCGCAAACGAAGCGCCCTCTGCCCATAACCAGCAGGCCTGGCGCTTCATTGTGCTTAGGAACCGCAAAAAACAGGAACTCGCCGACCGCGTCAGCGCGCGCGCAAATGATTTTCCCCGCCCCTCTTCGGCACTGCTGCGTATGGCGGCGCGGAGCATCATGAGCGCTCCGGTCGTCATTGCGGTTGCCAATACCGGAGAACTCATGAACCACGGCACCGACCTGTTCAAGGTCGAAAAAGAGATGGCTTTTGATTTCTTTCGCACCATGGAAATTCAGAGTTCCGCCGCAGCAGCTCAGAACCTGCTGCTCGCGGTGACAGCGACCGGACTCGCTGCGGTCTGGCTGGGCATTCTTTATCTGATGAAAGACGATGTCCTGCAGTTGCTCGGCGAGCCTGAAGGTGAATTCATGGCGGTCATTCCGGTCGGCTATGCCCAGCGCGAAACCGCCGGCCCGCAGAAGCAACCGGTTGATATGCGGGTGAAGTTTCTGGATTAGCCGCTCACTGAAAAAACTCGGTATTTTCATTCGCTTTTGTCCCTTTACGGTCACTCCAGCGCTTGTCCTGTGCATTTTTTTCAGCGGGTTTGCTCGGTTCATCGCAGAGATGCGTTCGCAGGAAGCGGGTTCAATCAAGGCAGGACGGGATTAACGCGAAACGGTCTTCAGCAGTCTCGTTCCATACGGGCAGACAGCGGAACAGATGCCGCAATTATGTCCGTTGTGAAATTGAAAGTAATGCTTCTTCTTCCAATCATCGCAGGCTTTCACATCAAGCATTTGCTCCCGCGGAATGCCCGGATACCAAGAACCGCCTCGCAAAGCCTTTGCCGGGCAAGCATCGACACACCGCATGCAAGTCCCGCAGAAATGGCGTATCACCGGCACCGAGGCGGCGACTGGCAGGTCGGTGAAAACAGTGCCCAGGCGAACCCATGAGCCAAAAGAACGGGTGATCAGTTGGCAGTGTCTGCCTACCCACCCAAGGCCAGCCCGTGTTGCGGCAGTCTTGTGGGGGAAATCGCCCTTGATAGTGACAGGATCCGTGCGCTTGGAAGCTGCCAGCGCAAGCGCCCGAAATCCGCGCATTTGCAGCTCACTCTCCAGTGCCAGTGATGTGCTGTTTATATGCTGATTGACCGACGCGTACTCATCGGCATATGCCTGATTCGGTCCGCTCGAGATGCTTGCCATGATACGAATGTTCATCGGGATGGCCCAGGAAAGTGCCGATGGAAACCGCTCGCCGGTTTTATCGCGCGGTGTGCTGAGGTCGCTGAGGCCGGCAACGCCCCAGAGAGCGATCCCCCTTGCATGCATCCAATCGGGCAACCACGAATATTCTGGAGCCTTCACGCCTGCTTTCGTGCTACCGGAAGATACACATGAAATGTCGTGCCGATGCCGAACGTTGAGTGCGCGGTAATCAGTCCCTGATGTTTTTTGAGAATAGCGTGACAGATGGTCAGCCCGAGCCCAATTCCCTTCTGGCTGTATTTGTCCTTGGTAGTAAAATATGGGTCGAATATCCTGCCAAGATGCTTTTCCGCTATGCCATTTCCTTCATCGGTGACGGAGATCCTTACATAGTCGCCCGGGGCCAGGGAAAGCGGACTGTCTGCGTCTAGAGAAATCTCCTCACAGGCAATGCTGATTTTCCCTCCCTCAGGCATTGCCTCCTGCGCGTTCAGCAGGAGATTGAGGATAACCTGATGGATCTGCCCTTCGTCGCCTTCAACCAAAGGAAGCGTATCAGAACACACAAGCTCACAGAAAAACCGGCCATCGTCCTTCAGAATTCTCTCCACGCTATCCTTCAACCGTGCTGATATCTGAAATGGCTGCTTTATCGGGTCTCCTCCCTTGGAGAATATCATCAGTCGCTGCCCCAGTTCCCGTGATTGCTCCAGTACTTTCTCGGTCTGCAACAGATACTTATAACCCGGGTCTTCGGTGCGAGCCTTCATTTTTGCAAGTTCCATATACCCCATGGCGGCGGTCAGCATATTGTTGAAATCGTGGGCAATCCCTCCCGCGAGTATTCCGACAGCTTCAAGTTTCCGGATATTGCCGGTCTCTTGTTCAAGAATTTTCCGTTTGGTTATATCGACATAACTCACCCTGAGCAACTTGCGGCTGGCGGAAGGCAGCCTGACCAGATGCCCCTCGCAATAAATTTCTTTCCCGTGAACGTTTCGGAGAATACGTTCAAACGTAACAACCTCTCCTTGGAGCGCCCGCCCGATATGCTCCGCCATGCTCTGTTCAAGCGGCAGGCCGTCAGGCTGCTCTGAAACGTAAAAACGCTTCGGATCTCCTTGCATCAGCTCCTTTTTGCTGCATCCCAGCATTTGCAGGACTTTGGGATTGGCCTCAACAATACGATCCGCGTCCACATCGAACACAACGATACCCTCCGGAGCATGTTCTACCAGCGACCGATACTGATCCTCACGCTCCCGAAGCTCGTCTTCCACCTTCCTGCGCTCCTGGATACGCATGAACAGGCTTCGGGAACTTACGATCAGACCGACTGCTCCAAAAAACCACAGGATGGCAAGCCCCGATAGATAATGCGAGGTCTCTCTTTTGAGCAACGCCAGATAAGTCTCCATGGGAACTGATGTGCTTATTCCCCCTCCTACATCTCCAACCTTGTACCCCTGGATGCGCGTGGCACTTCAGGCAGCTCTCTTCAACCGGCAATGGCCGCATTACACGCATATGCGGTTTGCCGCCGATGGTTACAACCGCGCTTAGCTCCGGTTTCCCGCGTTCAAGAGCTTTCAGCGCTTCAGCCTCCCAAGCGTCAGGAGCATTTTCAGGTCGTAATGGGTTGAGGCTGGTGATACGCCCCTGTATCCCGCGCCGCTCTTTTCCGAGTTCATGCACCTGCCGCGTCATATATGCCGGGTTCAGCAGCGTGAGAGCGCGGCCGCTTTTTGTAGCTATGTCACGCTCCGCAACGTGAGCGAGATAGGGATTGGGAGGGGTTTTCTCCGTGCTCGGGACATATACGCCTCCGTGCCCGGCAGCCCAGTGGCGGTAGTCAAGGTCTTTCTCAAATGAAGCGACCGCTTCCAGACGCGCGAATTCCTGTGCAGTATCCTGCTGATGATAGTACACTGCGACAGCAAAGATGCCGATAAGCGCCGTCCATAAAACCAGTCCTATGAGAAAGAACTGTTTCACTCTTGAAACGTCCGCTTGTTCCCATAAGTGCTTCAATTGCATGAACAGACTCCTAAGTGATTAGAACTACAGAATGTATTTGAACGTCTTCGGATCTTTGTACGAATGGCACTCTGAACAATTGGCTTTCGCGCGGTCAGGAGCAAAACGCCAGCTATGTGGCTTATGACAGCGCATGCAGCCGATATTCTTCTTCCCGTGCACGCCGTGCTGACCCACCGAAGCTTCGCCCTTATGACATTCTGCAATGCAGGTCGCGGCGAGGGGCTTCTCTCTCTTGTGCGGCTTATGGCAATGATGGCATGACAGCGATGCCATGACGCCCTTGTTGGGAATGCCCTGATGACATTTGGTGCAGCGTGTGCGATCAAATTTCGGCAAGGACTTCTTGATAAAGGAATGGCAATTCAGGCACGAAAAATCCGCGGCTTCAAGGCCATGCACCGTCTTGCCCTGATGGCATTTTTCACACGTCTCTTTCGGCACGGGAAAATCATGCTTCCTGCCGCTGTGGCACTCTTTGCAGGTCAGCTGTTTCATGGAAACATGACGGGCATGTCCGAAAGCCTTGCTCGGAGAAACCGAACCTTGGGCAACCTCTTCCGCATGACAGGTTGCGCACCCTTCCCAGGGCCGATACCGGCCGTGAGTAACGCCAATCGGGTTGTTGCCGGTCAGCACATACGACATCAGACGGACATTCTGCTCGATATTGCCGAGTTCGTGGCATTTCTGGCAGAGCGCATCACGATGCCTGCTTTTCAGCCAGTCGCCGTGCGCTCCCTGGAGCGCATGACAGGATGAACAGAAGTCAGGATCGGTCTGTGAATATCTGTAGTAGTTGTAGCCGTACAGAAAAAGTCCCATGACGATGACCGCGAGAATCAACCCTTTTATGCTGTCGGAAAATGTCATATGCGAAGTCCGTTCCAGCGGGTATCCAGAAACTTCTCTATCGCGCCTGCCCAGACAGCATAGCCTTCATTCGTCAGATGAACGCCATCACTGTCAAGACAGGAGCGGATCAGTTCGCCGTCAGCGCCAAAGAACAGGCTATGGACATCCAGATAATACATGCCGCGTGCGGAGGCCATTGTTCGCAAAGACTGATTGATCTGAACAATCAGGTCAGGCTCTACCCACATCGCGACAGGCAGAATGCTCTGCACGACAATCCCCGCTCCGGCAAATTCATTCTGCATGCGATCGAGAACTCTTTCATAAAGCGGCTGAATGTTCTGTTGCTCGAGCCAGAGATTATTGATCCCGGTCATGACAAAAATACAGTCAGGCACTGACAGCAGTTTCGTGTACTTAAGCCGCTCCAACAGGCCTTCGACCGGCTCACCGGCAACGCCCAAGTTATGGATCTTATATGCAGGGAATCGACTTTGCCAGTCAAAATATTCTGTCAGTGAATCACCGATAAAAACCAATTCTTTCATGGTACGGTTATCCCTCCGGGACGGTTCGCTGCCGCTTGCGCCAGAACAGATTATTTACCAACACCGGCAATCTCTTCAAGCTTCTTCAATCGCTGAGTTTCGCCGAGCGCTATAAGAGTATCACCTGCCTCGACTGTACTCCGAAACGTGGGGTTAAACTCCATTTCGCCGGCAACACGCTTGATGGCGACGATAATGACTCCGAGTTCCCGACCGAACCCGCACTGGTCGAGACTCATGCCTGAGAGTCTTGACCCGCCCGGGATAGTCACTTCCTCCATCTGGAGGGCGATGTTACCGCTCCTGGTTGCGAATTCGATAAAGTCTACCACCGCGGGCCGCAGGATAGTCTGGGCAATGCGCAGTCCGCCGATATGATACGGCGATACTACTTTATTGGCCCCGGCGCGGAGCAGCTTTTTCTCGGAACCTTCTTCTCCCGCGCGGGCAACAATAAAGAGATTCGGGTTCAGTTCACGCGCGCTCAGCACCACAAAAAGATTCTCCGCGTCGGTCGGGAGCACCGATATCAGTCCCCGGGCACGCTCGATGCCGACCTGCCTCAGCAGGTCATCATGCGTGGCATCGCCGGCAATCGTAAAAACGCTGGCATCCTCCGGCATGCTCTCCGCATTTTTCTCAATCGCGACGAACAGGAAACCTTCCGCCTTCAGCTCGCGGCAGATAATCTTTCCCATGCGGCCATAGCCGCAGACGATATAATGTTCTTTGAGTTCGCGCAGTCTCTTTTCCAATCTTTTCCTCCCGAATGCCTGCTGAAATTCTCCTTCAATGATGACGCGTGCCGCGGCGCTCAGTGCGTATGCAACCGTGCCGACACCGATGATAATCAGTCCGATCGTGAATATCACGCCCCGCTCCGAGAGGTCATGCACCTCTTTGAAGCCGACACTGGCAAGCGTTATGACTGTCATGTACAGTGAGTCGATGAAATTCCAGCCTTCGAGGATCATGTAACCGACGGTACCGAAAGAAACGACAAGGGCAAGCAGGAAGAGAGACAGCAACAGCTTCACTTTGAGCTCGCGCATTAAGATGATATCTCCTTCAGAAATATTGCCCGGACAGATGCGATTTCGTGAACATGAGACCCGTGCCAGTAAACTTTACCACACACCAGACAGCGAAAAAAAGCGCCCTGCTGCAGGAACACATGCTCCGGAAGCTCATCCATCAAGGCTTTGAGCTCTTCCATCCTTACCGCTCCGTTGCAGAGTGAACATCGCGGACTCTCCGGAAAGGCGGCAGGCGGCCATTTTTTCAATGCGCGTGCCACTTCCAGCACTTGCACATCAATCTGTTCGCTCCGCAGAGCAATATGCTCACCGCATGCCTTCGACTTCGTGATACCGGTATCCCGGGTGAGAAGGATTCGCCCTTCCTGCTTTGAGATACGTATAAGGGTACGGTCATCATAATGCCGGGAATAGAGCGTATCATACCCGAACAGACGGAGCCATTTGGCAAGGCGGCCAAGCATGACATCCGCGATGAAGCGGGGAAGTTCAGGCATGGAATAGAAAAAAACAGGGCGGACGGAATTCCGCCTGCCCTGCAGGAATCTGATGTTCGCTGAGCTTATGCGCTTTCGGTCTCTTCACCTTCAAGCTGCATCTGGTAGAAATCGCCCTTGATAAACGTATTGCGGTAAACCGGCATGCCGGTACCTGCCGGGATAACACGTCCCATGATAACGTTCTCCTTAAGGCCATGGAGTTCGTCAACGCCGCCGCTGAGCGCTGCCTCGGTAAGAACACGGGTCGTCTCCTGGAATGATGCCGCGGAAACCCAGCTTTCGGTCGACAGCGACGCCTTGGTGATACCGAGGAGCATCGGCTTGCCGTGGGCAGCCTTGCCGCCTTCCGCCTTGACACGCTCGTTCTCTTCGGAAAATACCATGCGATCTACTTCATCGCCGATAAGGAATACCGTGTCGCCGGAATCTTCGATGCGAACCTTCCGCATCATCTGGCGGACAATAACCTCAATATGCTTGTCGCTGATAGTCACGCCCTGCAGACGGTATACCTTCTGGACTTCGTCGACAAGGTATCGCTGCATTTCCTTGGGGCCGAGAATGTCGAGAATGCTGTGCGGATTGACCGACCCATCCATGAGAGGCTCGCCCGCCTGCACCCAGTCACCCTCATGCACCGTGACATGCTTGCCCTTCGGAATCATGTATTCGCGCGACTCATCACCGCCCTTGACCACAACGACTCGCATGCCCTTGTGGGGAGCGCGGAACTCGATGATGCCGTCAAGCTCCGAAACAATCGCCTGCTCTTTCGGCTTCCGGGCTTCGAAGAGTTCGGCAACACGCGGCAGACCGCCCGTGATATCTTTCGTCTTGGTGGTTTCACGCGGGATCTTCGCAAGGACGTCACCCGGCGCGACATGTGCGTTCCTGTCCACAATAATGTGCGCTCCGGCAGGAAGCGGGTACCGTGCATTGTTGTTGGTGCCCGGAATCTTGACCGTCTTGTTGCTGTCGTCCTTAATCGAAAGACGCGGGCGCATGTTCGCCGGATAGTCGATGATAACCTTGTGAGCAAGACCGGTCGTATCGTCGACTTCTTCCTTGAACGTTACCCCTTCGCTGATATCTCCGAACGCAATCTTGCCGCCGACTTCCGTAAGAATCGGCGTTGAATATGGATCCCATTCAACAAGACGATGACCGGACTCGACCCTCGCTCCGTTTTCCGCGTATATCTTGGCGCCGTATACAAGATTATATTTTTCCTTCTCACGGCCCGCCTTATCCACGATTGCGATCATCGCGTTTCTGTTGAGAACAACGGAACACCCTTCCTTCGTCTTGACCGCATTGACGTCGATATATTTGACGAGGCCCGCGTTTTTGGGCATAAGGACGGCCTGCTCAATGATCTTGGTCGCCGCGCCGCCGATATGGAATGTTCTCATGGTAAGCTGGGTGCCCGGCTCGCCAATCGACTGGGCGGCGATAATACCGACCGCTTCACCGATTTCAATAGCCTCCCCGCGCGCAAGATCTCTGCCATAGCACTTGCCGCAGACACCAATTTTAGAGTTGCAGGTAAGCGCTGACCGTATCTTGAACTTGTCAATGCCCGCGTCCATGATGCGCCTGGCAACCTCATCGTCAATATCGGTATTGCGCTGCGCGACAATCTCATGCGTAACCGGATCCTTGAGCGTCTCGGCAACCGTGCGCCCGAAGATTCGTTCATCAAGCGGAAGAATGATCTCGCCGCCTTCTATAAGCGCGGAGATAGTGATGCCGTCTCGTGTGCCGCAGTCATCCTCAAGCAGAATAACATCCTGAGCGACGTCGACCAGACGACGGGTAAGATACCCGGCGTTTGCGGTCTTGAGCGCTGTGTCGGCAAGACCCTTACGGGCACCGTGTGTTGAAATGAAGTACTGAATCGGGGTCAGGCCTTCTCTGAAGTTTGCCGTAATCGGGGTCTCGATAATCTCACCCGACGGCTTCGCCATGAGGCCTCTCATTCCGGCCAGCTGCCGTATCTGCGCCGTGCTGCCTCGGGCACCCGAGTCAGCCATCATGTAAATACTGTTAAATGACCGGCGCTCCTTCAGATCATCCTCAGACAGGTTTTTGCCGTCCTCAGCGCCGAGTTCCTTCATCATGTCATCAGCAACCTTCTCGGTTACATTGGCCCAGATATCGATTACCTTATTGTAGCGTTCGCCCTGCGTAATGAGACCGTCGGCGTACTGCCGCTGAACTTCAATAACTTCCTGTTCAGCTTCCCTGATGAGTTCGCTCTTGGTTATCGGGATGTGCATATCATCGATGCAGATCGAGATGCCCGACTGTGTTGCGTACTTGAAGCCAAGCTTTTCAAGCCTATTGAGGAATATAACCGTTTCGCGCTTTCCTGCAATGCGATGGATATTTTCAATAAGTTTTCCGAGCTCTTTCTTGGTGAGTTCCTTGGTCGCGACCATATCAAACGGTATGCTCTTCGGAAGAATCTCGCCGAAGATGACACGTCCGACCGTCGTCTCAACCAGCTTGCCGTTCATGCGCACGTTAATAAGTGCGTGCTCGTCGAGGGCGCCCGCATCGTATGCTTCCATAAGGTCTTCAGAATCGGCAAATTTTTTGCCTTCGCCCCTCACTCCCCGCCTCTGCTTCGTGAGATAATAGATGCCGAGAACCATGTCCTGCGTCGGCAGCACAATCGGTTTGCCGTTTGCCGGTGAAAGCAGGTTGTTGACAGACATCATGAGCGTGCGTGCCTCAATCTGCGCTTCAATCGAAAGCGGAATATGGACAGCCATCTGGTCGCCGTCGAAGTCTGCGTTGAACGCGGTGCAGACAAGCGGATGGAGCTTGATTGCCTTGCCCTCGACCAGCACAGGATCAAATGCCTGAATGCCGAGTCTGTGCAGGGTAGGTGCGCGGTTCAGCAGAACCGGGTGTTCCTGAATCACCTCTTCGAGGGCATCCCATACTTCCGGCCGCTCTTTTTCGACCAGACGCTTTGCCTGCTTGATGGTCGTTGCGAAGCCCTTCTCCTCCAGCTTGTGGAATACAAACGGCTTGAAGAGTTCCAGCGCCATCATCTTTGGCAGACCGCACTGGTTGAGGTCGAGATCGGGACCGACGACAATAACCGAACGACCGGAGTAGTCAACACGCTTTCCGAGCAGGTTCTGGCGGAAACGGCCCTGCTTGCCCTTGATCATATCACTCAGGGACTTGAGCGCCCGCTTGCCGCCGGCCTTCAGCACTTTGGTTTTTTTGCTATTGTCAAAGAGCGCGTCAACTGCTTCCTGCAGCATGCGCTTTTCGTTTTTGATAATAACGCTCGGCGCCTTGAGATCCATAAGGCGCTTCAGTCGGTTGTTACGGTTAATGACGCGCCGATACAGATCGTTCAGGTCGGATGTCGCGAAACGGCCGCCATCGAGTGGAACCAGCGGACGGAGATCCGGCGGCAGAACAGGAATGATGTCGAGAATCATCCAGTCCGGACGGTTTCCCGACTTGATAAATGCGTCTACAATCTTCAAACGCTTCGTCAGTTTACGCTTGACCCCAATAGACGAAACAGTATCGATCTTCAGTTTCAGGTCGATGGCAAGCGCTTCGAGATTCACTTTTTTCAGAAGCTCGCGAATTGCCTCCGCGCCCATGCCGGCCTTGAATTTTGTGCCGAACTCAGCAAGATTCTTCTTGCAATCCTCTTCATTGAGGAGTTCTTTCTCCTTGAGCGGCGTTTCTCCGCCATCGATAACAATATACTCTTCAAAATAAAGCACTTTTTCGAGTTGACGGATCGGCATATCAAGCAATGTGCCGATCCTGGACGGAATGCCGCGCAGGAACCATACGTGCGCCACCGGCGTAGCAAGCTCAATGTGGCCCATGCGCTCGCGACGTACTTTTGACTGTATGACTTCAACGCCGCACTTGTCGCAGATGACGCCGCGGTGTTTCATGCGTTTGTATTTTCCGCAAAGACACTCCCAGTCCTTGACCGGGCCGAAAATCTTGGCGCAGAAAAGACCGTCGTGCTCCGGCTTGAAGGTGCGGTAATTGATCGTTTCCGGCTTCTTTACCTCGCCGAACGACCACTCGCGAATCTTTTCCGGTGACGCGACCTTGATACGGATGGCGTCGAAATCACGCGGATTTTTTGGCTTCTGAAACAGGGCATAGATGTCTTCCACGTTACGCCTCCTTCGCCCGCTTTTTCTCCAGAAGCTCAACATCGAGACACAAGCTCTGGAGCTCCTTGATTAATACATGGAATGATTCAGGCACACCCGGTTCGAGCACCGGATCGCCCTTCACGATAGCTTCGTACATACGCGAGCGGCCGCTGATATCGTCACTCTTCACCGTAAGGAACTCCTGGAGTGTATGCGAAGCGCCGTATGCTTCTAGCGCCCACACTTCCATCTCACCGAGCCGCTGGCCGCCGAACTGGGCTTTACCGCCCAGAGGCTGCTGTGTGACCAGTGAATATGGTCCGATTGAGCGGGCGTGAATCTTGTCCGCTACGAGGTGGTGCAGTTTCAGCATATACATGCACCCGACGGTAACCGGCCGTTTAAACGGCTCTCCCGTGCGTCCGTCATAGAGAGTGACCTGCCCTGATGAGGGCAGTTTTGCCGACGTGAGAAGTTCCTTGATTTCCTTTTCCTTGGCGCCTTCAAAAACCGGCGTCGAAACAAATTTGCCGAGGGCAAGCGCCGCGCGACCCAGATGCGCCTCAAGAATCTGGCCGACGTTCATACGGGAAGGAACGCCGAGCGGATTCAGGACGATGTCAACCGGAGTTCCGTCTTTAAGATACGGCATTTCTTCCTCAGGCAGAATCATTGAAACAACGCCCTTGTTCCCGTGGCGTCCGGCCATCTTGTCGCCGACCTGCAGCTTGCGCTTCATGGCAATATAAACCTTCACCACCTTGTTGACGCCCGGTGAAAGCTCGTCGCCCTTTTTCACGCGCTCGATCCGCTCATGATAGCGGGTCTCCAGCCACTTTATGTACTGATGTATCTCGCCGCTGAGGTCATCAACTTTATTCTTGACGTCAACGTCATCTATCTTTATTTTGAGCAGATGATCGTCCTTCACGCGCTCAAGAGCGGCCTCGGTAAGTTTTTTGCCCTTCGCGCAGACAACTTCCTTCGTCCGTGAATCCTTGACGTCCTCAGTAACCTTCTGATCTTTGAAAAGTTTACGGATTCGATCGGCCCGTTCTTCCTTCAGGATCTTGGTCTCTTCATCGAGATCGCGCTGCAGGCTGCTGATGTCATCAGATTCGATG
Source organism: uncultured Nitrospiraceae bacterium (assembly GCA_964392915.1). Lineage (GTDB taxonomy): Bacteria > Nitrospirota > Thermodesulfovibrionia > Thermodesulfovibrionales > Dissulfurispiraceae > JAAYUK01. The sequence continues at coordinate 6,327 of CAYMRS010000004.1, read as the reverse complement.
CTTTTCGTGCGGGAATCCTTCTCGATGCCCTTGCGCGACAGCACGCGCACATCGACGACAACGCCTTCTGCGCCCGGCGGCACATATAGACAGCTCTCTTTAACCTCTTCCGCCTTTTCGCCGAAAATAGCCCGCAACAGCTTCTCCTCCGGAGTCAGAATCGTCTCGCCCTTCGGCGTGATCTTGCCGACCAGAATGTCGCCGGATTTTACCTGCGCGCCTGTTCTGATAATGCCGCTCTCATCAAGATTCCTCAGCGCATCTTCGCCCACGTTCGGAATATCTCTGGTAATATCTTCCGGACCAAGCTTGGTATCGCGGGCTTCAACCTCGAACTCATCAATATGAATTGACGTATAGACATCGTCTTTTACGCAGCGCTCGCTGACGAGAATCGCATCTTCAAAGTTGTACCCGCCCCACGGCATGAACGCAACAAGCACGTTCTGGCCCAACGCAAGCTCGCCGAGTTCGGTCGACGGACCGTCGGCAAGGATATCGCCGCGGCCCACCCTATCGCCCACGCTCACGACCGGTTTCTGTGTCATGCAGGTTCCCTGGTTGGAACGCTGAAACTTGACGAGCGGGAAAATATCGACCCCGCCGCCGCGCTCTGTAACGCGTACTACGATCCGGGATGCGTCAACACTCTCGACAATTCCGGCGCGTTTCACGAGTGTGAGCCACCCTGAGTCGCGCGCAGCAGCGTGCTCCATTCCCGTGCCGACAACCGGAGCTTCCGGCCGGAGCAGCGGGACTGCCTGACGCTGCATGTTCGAACCCATGAGTGCTCTGTTCGCGTCATCGTTTTCGAGAAACGGAATAAGCGCTGCCGACACACCGACAACCTGCTTGGGAGAAACATCCATATACTGGATTTCCTCCGGCGTAACCATCTTGAAGTCGCCGCCCACTCGCACTGAAATGGCTTCACCGATCAGCCTGCCGTTCTTGTCATGCGGCGCTGCCGCTTCGGCAATCATGTGCTTTTCGCCCTCAAGCGCGGAAAGGTATTGGATTTCATCGGTAACCTTTCCATGTATAACCTTTCGGTATGGGGCTTCGATAAAGCCGAAATCATTAATTTTCGCGTAACTCGCCAGCGACGTGATGAGGCCGATGTTCGGACCTTCCGGCGTTTCAATCGGGCAAATGCGGCCATAGTGCGTAGTATGAACGTCGCGCACTTCAAATCCGGCGCGCTCGCGCGTAAGACCGCCCGGTCCAAGGGCCGAGAGACGGCGTTTGTGCGTTACTTCCGACAGCGGATTTGTCTGATCCATGAACTGGCTGAGCTGGCTCGATCCAAAGAACTCTTTCACCGCCGCCAGAACCGGCTTTGCATTAATTAAATCGTGCGGCATCGCCGTATCGAGCTCGGTAATCGTCATCTTTTCCTTGATCGCACGTTCCATCCGGACCAGACCGATGCGGAACTGGTTCTCAAGAAGCTCGCCGATGCCCCGGACACGACGGTTGCCAAGGTGGTCGATATCATCCACTTCTCCCCTGCCGGTTCTCAGATTGAGCAGGTAGCGGACGATTTCAATTATGTCAGTATCGTTAAGAACGCGTGTCTCAAGAGGCGTAGTGAGGTTGAGTTTTTCATTCACCTTCAGACGCCCGACCACGGAGAGATCATAGCGCTTCGGATCGAAAAAGAGACCGCTGAACAGTTCGCTTGCCGCGCTTTCCGTCGCCGGTTCACCCGGACGGAGTTTTTTGTAAATCTCTTTCAGCGCCGCCTTCTGGTCGCCGACCTTGTCGGTCAACAGTGTTTCACGAAGCGACGGCAGATAATTGACATGGTCAATAAAGAGAAGCGGAAGCGTCGCAATCCTGGCATCGACTATCTTGAAAAAAACATCTTCCGTAATCTCCTTGTTGCCATCGAGGATAATTTCGCCGGTGACCGGATCAACTACGTCAGAAAGCGTAATGCGACCGATAATCTCGCCACGGGAGATCGGAATTTCCTTGATGCCGAAATGCTCCATCTTCTTGAGGGCATTTTTCGAAATCTTGCTGCCTTCTTTGACTAACACTTCCTTGCCGTCCGGTGCGGTGATAGCCTGTTTTACACGGATGCCGCCGAGCACTTCACTGACGGGACGATAATAGGTCTCTTTATTCATGATTCTGATCTGCTCGACCGGATAAAAGGTTTTGAGCAGCTCTTCATTGGAGTAGCCGAGAGCTTTCAAAACAATAGTCGCCGGCAGCTTGCGCCGACGGTCTATTCTGACGTACAGCAGATCCTTCGCGTCGAACTCGAAATCAAGCCAGGATCCTCTGACAGGAATGACGCGCGCTGTATATAAAAGTCTGCCGCTCGAGTGTGTTTTCCCTTTGTCAGGCGCAAAGTAGACGCCGGGAGAACGGTGCAGCTGACTGACGATGACTCGTTCGATACCGTTAATGATGAAGCTTCCGGTTTCAGTCATAACCGGCATTTCACCGATATAGACTTCCTGCTCCCGCGACTCCTTCAGCACGCGGGCGTCTTTTTCGTCCTTGTCCCAGATATTGAGACGGACCCTTATTTTGAGCGGCGCAGCATAGGTAACACCCTTCACGATGCACTCCCTGGGAATTACTTTGCCCTCCGCCAGCGTATAGTGGATAAATTCAATCGAAGTGGTCTCGTTGTAGTCCGTGATCGGGAACACGCTGCTGAACGCAGACTGGAGCCCCTCGTCACGACGTTTGTCGGCGGTCACTTCCTTCTGCAGAAACCGGTCGAATGACTTCCGCTGGAATTCTACCAGGTACGGTACGTCCATCACCTGGGCTACCTTGCCAAAATTTAAGCGCTCACGTAAAAGCTTAGCCATGGCTCTCCTAACATTACATAATCACTGAAATGGTTTGTCCGGGGTACGGCTTTCGGGGACGCCGGTTGAGCCGGCGCCCCCGCAGATCCTTGTCAAACAGAAACTACTTGATTTCGATCTTCGCGCCCTCGGCCTCGAGCTTGGCCTTCATGGCATCTGCCTCTTCCTTGGAGACGCCGGTTTTCAGAGCTTTCGGAGCGCCGTCAACCACGTCCTTGGCCTCTTTAAGACCCAGACCGGTCAACTCACGGACAACCTTGATGACCTGAATCTTCTTGTCGCCTACTGCTATGAGAACGACATCGAACGCTGTCTTCTCTTCTGCTTCCGGCGCTGCGGCTGCCGGAGCTGCCGCAATTGCAACCGGAGCCGCTGCGGTAACTCCGTAACGCTCCTCGAACTCCTTGATGAACTGTGACATCTCAAGGATGGTCATATTGTCGATAAACTGGAATGCCTCTTCTTTGGTAATAGCCATAATGCTGAATCCTCCTTAAAAAATATTCAATGGTTTATGCTGTTTTTTTTGCTTTTTGCTGCTTCAAGTGCGTAGCCGAGCTGCGAGATCGTGGCATTCAGTGCCGCGGCCAGCTTCTGGGCCGGGGCCTGCATAACGCCGGCAAGCATACCGAGCAGAACCGGACGTGCAGGCAGCTTTGAAATCTCTTTGGTTTCAGCCGCAGAGAAGAGCTTGCCATCCAGAACGCATCCCTTGATCTTGAGTTTGTCGTTCTTGCCGGCAAAATCAAACAACTTCTTTGTTGCTGCAACAGGGTCGTCGTAGCCGAAAGCTATACCGGTCGGGCCGGAGAGCGTTGGGTCAGCCGCTTCATACGGGGTGCCCTTTGTGGCAATCGAAACAAGCGTGTTCTTGAACACCTTGTATTCGGCGCCGACTTCCTTCATCTGTTTTCTCAGATCGGAAACCTGGGCGACCGTAAGGCCTTTGTACTCTGTGAGCACTATTGCCTTTGATTTCTGCAGACGCTCCGTCAGCTCGCCAAGCTGTGTTGTTTTTTTGGCTTTGGTAATCAGATTGCTCCTCCTTTCCCAGAGACCGTGGATTGTTTTGTTGAAAACTCTTTTTTCAACTGTCTCGGCAGGCGGGCAATCCCTTTAAACGTCCCGTCAGGTGCGACGGGGCTGCTACCTGCTGTCTCTGACCTTCTGAAAACAGGCAAAGCCTGTATTTTAAAACAAAAACAGCGAGACCGAACAGAAGACGGTTCTCCCCTGTTCGTCTCTTCAGACAACTCTGAAAAATTGCTATACAATCTTCAGCTTCGTTACGTCTACCTTGATACCAGGGCCCATCGTGGATGAGACCGAAACCTTCTTGATATATTTGCCTTTCGACGTCGCCGGCTTCGCTCGGCTGATGGAACGGATGACAGCGTTGACATTTTCAACCAGCTTCTCAACGTCGAACGAGACTTTGCCAAAAGGAATGTGAATAATACCGGCCTTATCGGTCCGGTATTCAACCTTGCCGGCCTTAATTTCCTTGACCGCTTTGCCGACATCGAAGGTGACGGTGCCGAGCTTCGGGTTCGGCATAAGGCCGCGCGGACCGAGTAGCTTGCCGAGTTTGCCGACAAGACCCATCAGTTCAGGCGTAGCTACCGCCTTGTCGAAATCGAGCCAGCCGCCCTGAATCTTCTCGACAAGATCCTCTGCGCCGACAAAATCAGCGCCCGCTTCTGTCGCTTCCTTCTCCTTGTCTCCTTTTGCGAAAACAAGCACCCGAAGCGTTTTACCGGTACCATGCGGAAGAACAACAGTCCCTCTGACTATCTGGTCAGACTTTCTCGGATCTACCCCGAGATTGAATGAGATATCAACCGTCTCATCGAATTTTGCAAACGCTGACTTCTTTACCAGCGCAACAGCTTCATCGATGACGTAATCTTTCGCCTGATCTAATTCTGCAATGGCTTTTTCCATCTTCTTGCTCATACTGATTCCTCCTAGCCCCGGATGTCCACGCCCATGCTGCGCGCGGTGCCCTTGATGATTTCCTTGGCCGCCTCAAGTGAAGCAGTGTTCAAATCGGGCATCTTGGTCTTTGCGATCTCTTCGACCTGAGCCTCGGTGAGAACGCCAACCTTGTCCTTGTTCGGAGTTCCCGATCCCTTCGGAATGCCCGCGGCCTTCTTAATCAGCTCGGATGCCGGAGGGGTCTTGAGGATAAAGGTGAACGAACGGTCGTTATAGATGCTCAGAACCGCCGGGACGAGGGTATCGCCCATCTTCTGGGTTGCAGCATTAAACTGCTTGCAGAACTCCATGATATTGATGCCGTGCGGTCCAAGGGCCGGACCGACGGGCGGGGCCGGATTTGCCTTGCCCGCTACAATCACGAGCTTAACCTGTGCTACCACTTCTTTCTTCGCCATATATACTCCTCCTAGCCTAAATCCTTCTCGTGGTTACGCTTTTTCGACCTGTGAGAACGCTAGTTCTACCGGTGTTTGGCGACCAAAAATGCTCACCATGACGCGCAGCCTCGCGTGATCCATGTCGACATCGTCGACAAAGCCGTTGAAGCTGCTGAACGGACCGTCCGTAATACGGACACTCTCGCCCTTTTCGTATTTTGTCTTGATAACCGGTGCCGGGCCTTTTTCCAGTTGCTGCAGGATAACGTCAACTTCTTCCTGCGGAATCGGAATAGGTTTCGTCCCCCCGACAAAGCCGGTAACGCGAAGCGTGTTTTTTATCAGATGCCATGTCTCGTCATCAAGCTCCATTTCGACAAGAATATAGCCGGGATAAAACTTCTTGTCGGTTTCTTTTTTCTTCTTGCCTTTGAGCTCGATAACACGCTCCATCGGAATCAGAATGCGCGTAATCCTCTCATCAAGCCCCTTCAGCCGGACCTTTTCTTCGATAGCAATCTTTGCTTTTTCTTCGAAGCCGGAATAGGTATGAACAACAAACCAGTTTTTTGCCATTCCGCTACCTGATCATGAAGTTGACAAGCTTGGCCAGCACCAGATCGACGCCCCCGAGATAAAACGACATCGCGAATACGGTAATGATGACTACCCATGTCGAGCCGATCAACTCTTCGCGTTGCGGATAGTTGACCTTCTTGCCTTCAATCTTCACTTCGTGAAAAAACGTTTTAATTTTTTGTATCATTCCTGTTCCTTCCCTTGACTCTTGCAAGAGATGGCAGGCCAGGAGGGATTCGAACCCACAACCCTCGGATTTGGAGTCCGATGCTCTAGCCGTTAGAGCTACTGGCCTATTTATACGCGCCGCCCCTTTAAATCAGACCCCGCCTAGGACTTGGTCTCTTTATGCGGTGTGTGCTTCTGACACGCCCGGCAGAATTTCTTCCGCTGCAGCTTTTCAGTCGTGTTTTTCTTGTTTTTCATGGTTGAATAATTTTTATTCTTGCACTCGGTGCACTGAAACAAAATAATTTCTCTCATGGCTTACCCCAGCACCTCGGTCACGACGCCTGCACCAACCGTGCGGCCCCCTT
>CAYMRS010000003.1:22671-91462 GCA_964392915.1 uncultured Nitrospiraceae bacterium | reverse complement strand
GAATCAAACTCAAACTGCAAAAGCGTGTGCAGCTGCGCAAAGACCTCAAGCCGCATTATATGCGCCTCATCGATAACGATCACCGGCATCTCCTTTCTGAGGGCGATCTCCAGAAGCAGTTCCCGGATGGTTTTGGTCACACTGGTAATCGACGGCGACTTGATCTCCACATTGAGCGCCAGAGCGATCTGGCGGTATATCTCCATGATGGTGCCATTACTGGCGACCACCGGAAGGATCTTGTGCTTTGAAGGATGCAGTTGAGCGCAGGCATATCTGAGCGAAGTGGATTTACCCGCGCCGACCTCACCGGTGACCACCGCAACAGCGCCCAGCTACTTTGAGAAGCCGAAGAATTTTCTATAGTTCATCGTGAACGCTTTCCTTTCTGTCAAAGAGCTTGCCGCCATGCAGTGCTTCAATACGCTGAGGGTCCTCGGGATGATACAGCAGGGTAATCTTTCTGCCGATTTGTTGAACCGTTCTATCTTCCCTTTGCCCTCCGGACGATAGGCAGTGCAGTGGATAAGTGCAATTCCCAAAGACGCGCAACAGTAATCCAGTTGATGCGACCTGAAGTAAGGGCCGTTATCCACATAGAGCTTCCGCGGCAGACCCCGCTTGTTAAGCGCCTTTCTGAGGGTATCGTTAAAGCTCTGGATATTCTCTTTGAGAGAGAACCCTCCATGCGGGATCAGCCGTGAGTGATCGTCGATAAAGACAAACCCGCAGGCCTTCCGCAGTCGGCCCTCCACGACAACCATGGGCCCATGCAGACAGTCGGCCTGCCACAGATCATGGGGCAGCTCCGCCTCAAAGCGCCGCATATCTTCCTTTGGCGCAACAACATCATCCAGTGCATGCCGCTGAAACAGCCGGTAAATGCTCTGAGGCGAGGCCCGAAAGTACGGCGGCAGGGCTCTGCGCCGCCGCGCCACGCGCAGAAGTACCGGCAGGGAAGGCCGCTGGCAGCTCCCGTCTGAGTGTAATCAGCGCCGCTTCGGTCTCCTCGTTTATGCACCGGGTCTTGCCCCGATCAAGCCGTTTTCGAGGGAAGAGGCTTTCAATGGTGTCATTGCTGTCTCTGTATCGCCTGAGCCAATCCCGAATCGCAGACCGCGCAATAGAGCTTCTGCCCGAATACGGAATCTCCCACTTTTTGGCCGCAGCCTCCCGGATGCGCTTCTCCAGACCGTTGTTGTCAGTATCCCTGACACTGAGAAGCCCTGAGATCACCCCCAAGTCTGAACATCGCTACTTTCTGCTTTTTCTCCTCCGACATCCCAAAAACCTCCTTGGTGAAGTATTGGGTAATTCTACGGAAAGCGGTGCTCCGGCGTAAGACGAAAAATAAGGTGGGGTGGGGCCCGATAAGACCGTATCTCAGAATATCTCGTCGAATGTGTGCTCAAAATGCAGCTTTGCGTCAGTTCCGCCAGTGCCTGCAGATGCTCACGAGTCCCGCACGCTTTGCTGAGTCGTGATGTGTGAAGCCGCAAGCCCTTCATCCAGTACCGCTGCCGCTCCTTGCTGAATCCGGAGACTCAGCGGCCAAGGATAATTCTGCACAGAAGTGCAGTGAAAACACCAAGCTGTTCTGCTCGTATGCGACGGGCCGCATCGTATGCACAGTCCGGCACTCCGGACACCGATACTTCAGCACCAAAAGCGGCTCCGGCTCTTCGTCAAAGCACCGTGGGGCAAAGCCGTGCCGCCACAGTCGATATGAATTGCAGTGCGGTCAGACTGAGAACTGACGCTGCCAAACGCTTCAAGAAGGTGCAGAATGCCACGGCTATGTTCTGGAAGCTGCTGCTGGTTGCTGAAAAAAGAGTCCGCAGACTCAAGGGCTTTGAACTATTGAAAGAGGTATCTGCAGGGAAGGACTTTGTTGACGGCGTCGTGGTTCAGGCTCCGTCCGTTATCACCGCCGAAAGGATAGTCGCCTGATGGCTTTTTTCACACCTATTGACATGACCTCCAAGCGCAATCAGAAAGAGCGAGAACGGAACGACCATCATCATGAAAAAATACGAAAGCGAGCCCGCAAGCATAATTCCGCCGTCGCGGAAAAAATCCGCCATGCTCTTCGCGAGTATTTTCAGAGGGCGCGCCAATGCTATCGCGCTTCATTGTACCACAGGCTGTGATGGCCGAAGTCAGACCCAGCGGGACGCTGCGGCCGCGAGGAATTTTCTCACATTGTCCGGGAATGTGGCGGTTTTCTTCAGAATGCCGGGCTTCACATACTTTCGTGCAAAATCAGGCACCGGCAGCGGCGCAAAGCCGAGGTGTTTCTGATAATCGGTGAGAAATGTGGTGTGCAGATCCAACGCTTCGGACCCTTCCAGATAAGAGTAGCAAAGGCGCGAAAGATACAGGATCGCTACGATGCTCCTGCATGACTGGGGAAGCGCTTCGGGAGCGGCATATTCAGGCACTGACTGATATTTGATTGTAGTGCAGATCGTATCGGGCAGGTTCCATGCCTGGAGGAGCAGGGATCCAAGCTTGCCATAATCGAGTCCGTCAAAAAGAATGGCTGACGCCGGATGCTGCTTTTTTAGCAGAAGAATTACGCTTTGGCCGATGCAGTTCAGCAGCCCGATGGTTGAAGCGGTGACCGGCTTCAGCGCCGATGATGCTATCGCAAGCTCAAACGCGATAAACGAAAGCATCACCGAATCGAATCGCAGCTTGTGAAAATCATTTGTCTTTGGCATGACGGTCTGAACGCCGGCATCAATCAGCATATGAGATATCTGGTTGAAGCCGAGGAGCAGGATGGCGTGCTGAAAATCGGTGATTTTCTGCGGCAGATTGTAATAGGGGGAATTGGCGATGCGCAGGATTAGACCCGCCAGCGAGGGGTCCAGTTTTGCAGCTTCGACAATTTCGTTGGCCGAGGTCTGTTCCCCCTGGAGCATGGTCATCATTTTTGTCGCATACATCGGAAGCCGGGGGTATTTCTCTAAAATAGACTGAATAATCGCTGATCTTTCGTACTCCGCATCCCTCTGCCGCAGATGCCCGATGATATATTCAGTCAGCCGTTTTGTCCGATTCTCCATGGACATCCCGTCGAGGATCAGGGTTTCTAGCAATTGATGAGCTGAGCGATCAATGTTCTTGATGACCTTAGATTTGATCCTGAAACGCCATGGTCTTCATCTTCTGTTCCGGAATTGCCAGCAGGACTGTCGGCGAGGCGGCGAGCATGTCAAGATTCATGCGAAGCGGGCGGAGAAAAGAGAGCCGTTCAATAAAGTCTTCACTGGCAGCGCATTCACCGAACCAGTTTCCTGCGGGGATCATGGTTTCGGAGCGGATCTGCTCTCGATTATACCGCAGAGAAAACGCGCCGGATACGATGAGAAAAATGGAAAGGGGCGAGAATGCCTTCAGAAACGAATCGCCGGCGGCAAGGCTATGTATCCTGTTGGTATCGATGAGCTTTGCGGATTCCGAGTCGCTGATGCCGACAAAGGCGGGGTGTTTCTGAATGGCGCTCATGTGTTTTTGTAGGGCCGGCATGCCGGGATCTCCTCTCTGTTTTTGGAATCAATTATATTAGACAAACAAGATCATGGAGCAGAATAACCGAGTCATGTTCTTATAAAATACCGAGGAGTCGAGCGGCATTTTCGCCGAGAATTTTTGCTTCCAGACGTTCAGGCAGGTGAAGCGAACGCAGGTGCTCAATGCTCTCGAACTGATCTCTCCACGGAGAGTCGGTGCCGAAAAGAATGCAGTCCTCGGGATGATTCCTAATGATTGTTCGCATCCGGGCATCGTCAAGGCATGTGGCGGTAAACGAGATATCCATATAAACCGGTTTTCCGGCGAGCAGGCTTTCCACCTGCTGCCAGTCATCCCATCCACCCAGGTGGGTTGTGATCAGCTTCAGTCCGGGGAAACGTTCCATGACGCGGAGAACGCGCTCGGGTTCGGCCCTTCGTATCCTGGGAAACGCAATATCAAATCCGGTGTGCATGACCACAAGCAGGTTCCGCTGAAGGAGTTCTTTATACAGCGGGAACAATCGTTCTTCATCGAGAAAAAAATCCTGGTAGTATGCATGCATCTTGATGCCCGCGAACCCCTCTTCGCTGATGAGACGCATTTTTTCCGGCAAGCCGGCATCCGCGGGGTGCACGGAAGGCAAGGGTATGATGCGTGAGGAGCGAATATCCCGGGACCACGCAAGAATGCCTTCAAATTGCGACGGACGGGTGGCGATTGAGCAGACAACGCTGATATCAATTCCGGCTCTATCCATGGACGCAATCAGGTCTGTTATTGTCCCATTCAGATGCGCTGATACGTTGCCTTCCCTAGCAAGCGCCGGCACGGCGCGTTCGGCGATGTGGTCAGGAAACGCGTGGGTGTGAAAATCAATGACTCTGTTTGGGCGCATTGTATCAGTATACCAAAAAAACAACGCTTGCATAACAAGTAAAATAATTCAAATATTTGAATTATTATTAAATTAAGAATTACGCATATTATGTTGACATATTCATGCAAAATCATTAATATTTACTTGCAGATATGATACGTTCAACAGGAAAAAGAATAGAATTGCTTCGCATCATCGCGCATCCGGTGAGAATGCGCATTCTCTATGAACTCATGCGCGGCCCTCAGTGCGTTACCGAAATTGTGGACTTCCTCGAGATCAATCAGTCCAATGTTTCTCAGCATCTGGCGCTGCTCAGGCAGTCCGGCGCCGTCGAGTGCCTGACTGACGGCAGGACAAAGTGGTATTATGTGCTTGATCCGCTCATCCCTGACATCGTTGATGTATTGAAGCGGGATTATGCGGAGGATTTCCCTCCTCCCGCCATTCCGGTGAGAAAGAAACACCTGCGTCCGGCTCAGGAACAGCCTGAATAGAGCGCGTCCGGCGCGCTGCCGTTTCATGCCCTCCAATCTTTACATTTCCTTGATTTTTCATGTATTCTTAACAGTCTGCGCATTCCGAAACGCCGGCGGAGGAGCCTATGATTGACCTTCACACACATACCATTTTCAGTGACGGAGAGCTGATACCGGCAGAACTAGTCCGGCGGGCTTATGCAGCCGGTTATCAGGCGATTGCGCTGACCGATCATATGGATCAATCAAACATTGATCTGATTATTCCGCGCATCGTCAAGGTAGTGCGGGCTCTCCGCGGTGTCGTTCCGATAACGGTGCTGGCTGGAGCTGAGCTGACCCATGTGCCGCCGTCCCAGATAGCGGATCTGGTGAAGGAAGCCCGCGCGCTGGGGGCGCAGATTGTGGTGGTTCATGGAGAAACGCTGGTTGAGCCGGTTGCGGAGGGCACCAATCGTGCGGCTATTGAGGCAGGCATCGACATTCTTGCTCATCCGGGGCTGATTTCAGATGCGGATCTGCTTCTGGCGAGGGACCGTGGTGTCACGCTCGAAATAAGCGCGCGCAAAGGGCATAGCCTCAGCAATGGGCATGTGGCGCAGAGGGCATTGGCATTCGGCGTGCCGATAACCGTGAACTCTGACACGCACGCGCCATCGGACCTTATCAGCGCGGCGTTCGCGCGGCAGGTGCTTGCGGGCGCCGGCCTGGATGCCGCGGCGATTGATTCAGTTTTTTTGCATGCCGGAAAGCTTGTTGAAAAGGCCGTGGGGAGGGCATAGATGCCGAAGGCGATTAAGAAGATAGTAGAAAAAAAGAGTGATGAAGAGCAGTATCAGGATACGGTAGAGCATCTGCGGGGGCGGATTCATGAGCGCCAGCGGTTGCTTGTCAAGATTGGGGTAGTGGTCTGTGTCGTGCTTCTTGCCGTTGTGGGAGGATTTGTGTATTTGAACGCGGTAAAAGCCAAGGCTGCCACGTATGAAATGGAAGGCTTCAAGCTTCTCGGCGGAGATCCGGCTGTCGCGGGGCTCCAGCCGGCGGAACGCTACCGGAAGGCATACGAGGCGTTTTCGAAGGCCTATGCTGAACAGAAGCGCCCGGACTTCAAGTATTACATGGGCCTCTGCAGCTATGAGACCGGGGATATGGACAATGCGGTCAAGGCGTTTCAGGAAGTCAGCGAATCGTCCGACAAGAGATTTGCCGCTCTCGGGCTCTTCAAGCTCGGGATGACCTATCTCAAAAAGAGTGACAATGAAAAAGCGCTTGCGGCGTTGAACAAGCTTGCGCAGATGAAAAACGCGCCCATGCAGGACATGGCACTGCTTGAAAGCGGCAAGATTCTTTTGGCGCAGGGCAAAGCGGAAGAAGCAAAGGCAAAGTTTCAGGAGCTTGTAACGCAGTTTCCGAAATCACCGGTTGCTCCTGAGGCAAAGGCGCGCGCGGGAATCTAGCGAAGCAGGCGCTCTTCCTGAATGTTGGCCCCCTGATTTCTCAGAGAGCTTTCAGGAAATTACTCTCTTCTTCACCACCGTTGTGCCGGCGGCAGGGTGATATCTATCAACTGCCGTTTTTAGGTTCACTTGATTATCCTAAATCCTCGGGATGCCGAGGCAGGGTCAAAAGCGCGTACTTAAAATAAGACCTAAGCCTTCCTGTTTTTGATCTTCTTTTCCTTGGGTCTGGGGTTTTTGCTGACCTGTTTTGTCTTCAGCTCGCCCTTGTCCTTGCTTTTGTTCCGGGCGGAGACATTCGCGGCCTTCTTTGCCGTCATGCGGTCGTCAAGATCTATGCGGAATTTATCCTTTGGCGGAACCTTGATCGTCTTACCGGCAGAAACGACCTCTATGCCGCCCATATTATTGAGAGCAGCCAGCGTTCCCGCCGGAACATTCAGCTTTCGGGCAATAGTCCTGAGACACTCTTTTTTCTTTACCTTATAGGTGTCGTAGCTGAATCGATCCTTTGCCGGAATCCGCTCCAGATTGTCAGCAAATATCTCCCGGCTTTCGGCGGGGATGCGAATTGTATATGAATGCATATTCGGCGGCGTGCTCCAGCGGCGGAGCTCCGGGTTCAGTTCACGAATCGTCGCCGCATCGCTCTCAGCACACCTCGCGATGACATCAATATCAACGGGGCCATACAACACCACTTCATCATAATCGAGCGGCTCGTGGTACGAAATGTCCCTGAAGCCGTACTTTTCCGGCGCTGAGGCTATCATTGCAGCCGCAATATAGCGCGGGACATATTCCTTGGTTTCAGGATGAATCTGTTTTGTATGGAGCAAATCCCAGTAATCGTCCGCGTCGGTCCGGCGCATCGCTCTTGAAATACGGCCTTCGCCGGCATTGTATGCGGCGAGAGCAAGGTTCCATGAGCCGAACATTTTATACAAATCCCGGAGATAGTTCGCAGCGGCCCGGGTTGATTTAACCGGATCTTTTCGCTCGTCGCGCCACCAGTCAACCGTCAGCCCATAGCGCTTTGCCGTGCCTTCGATAAACTGCCAGGGGCCGACTGCCCGGGCGCGGGAGTATGCGTTCACATTAAACCCGCTCTCGACGAACGGCAGAAAGACAAGCTCTTCAGGAACATTGCGTTCCTTGAGGACATCTTTCATGATATCCATATATTTCCCCGAACGCTCAAGCCACATGGCAAAGGTTTTCTTCAGGCGTTCCGAGAAGAATGAGACACTGCGGTCAACAGCGTGCGAGGCAGTCGCATTGGAAGAAAAGCTGATGCCAAGAGGCGGCGGAGCCTGAAGCACAATACCACCGCTCTGAGACTGCTCAGCGGCGGCTTCTTGTCCGGTCGGGTCGCTGTGCACCTCTGCTGTCGGTGCGTCCGGATGCTGAGGCGCGGGCTTGATGACAACCCCCGGCTCGGCCTTGTCCGCGGCGGGATGCTCCGCTGCCGGGCCGTCTTTGCTATCTGGTCTGGCATTGCGGGAGCTGTCAGGAGCAGGCGCGTGTTCCGTCGCCTTGGCAAGAAGAAATTCAGCAGATGCACCGGCTGCGCCAACCGGAGATGAGTCGGCAGCATAGACCGATGAACAGACCAGCAGGGAGGATGCGGCAAATAAAAGGGTCAGAATCAAGCGGCGAAATACCATGGTGGTAAATTCTCACCCGATTCTGACCCCAATGTCAAGCTATTTATGCGTCGGCTTTGGCTTCTGCCGCGTTCTCCGCGGCCTTCGCTTTCTTCAAAGCCGCGGCAGTAAAGACTTCCTGGGCGTTGAACGTTCCGCTGATGGCTTGTTTCGGGCATCTGGCAGTGCAGATGCCGCAGCCGATACACTTGGCCTGGTCGATGACATGCGGCTTTTTGGCTTCTCCGCTCGACGCGCTGACCGGGCAGACCTTGGCGCAGATGGAACAGCCTATGCATTTATCGACTGCAATCGATGCCTTTGCCCGCGCCGGGCTAAAGTCGGCGATTGCCTTGGTCGGGCATTTCGTGACGCACAGCCCGCAGACCCTGCATTTCTCAACGTTGATTACCGAGAGGTTTTTGTCGACCTTCGCGGCATCAAACGGACAGGTCTTTACACAGATACCGCAGCCGATACAGCCGATCTGACAGTTTTTCCTGGTGTCTGGCCCCTTGTCGCGCGAGTGGCAGGCCACGAGTACCATTTTGGAGGCGGGCAGCACCTCAATGACCTTTTTGGGACAGGTTGCTTCGCACTTTCTGCAGCCGGTACACTTATGCTCATCAATGATCGGCAGTTTCTGGTCACTCATCGCAATGGCGCCGAACGGGCAAACCTTTTCACACGTTCCATACCCGAGGCAGCCGTAAACGCAGGACTTGTCGCCGCCTCCGGCAATAATCGCGGCGCGGCAGTCTATGATCCCTTCATATCTGTACCGGTTCTTTGCGCGGCTCACATCGCCCTGGCACATCACCCGCGCGAACATCGGGGTGAGAACCTCGGCTTTCTTGCCGGTAATGACCGCGATCTTCGCGGCGGCCTTTTCGCCTGCCGGGGTGCAGAGGCTCGGAGAGACTTTCGGGTCGTTGACAACGGCGACCGCGTATTGCTCACAGCCCGCGTAGCCGCACGCGCCACAATGGGCGTGCGCCAGCTTACCCATCACCTGTTCAACGCGGGGGTCAACCTTGATGGCAAACTTCTTGGCGGCAAATGCGAGAACAAATCCGAAGACCGTGCTCATGCCGAACAGGAAAATCAGCGACCATTTCATAAGCGGTCCCAGATCGATGAAGGGCTTCGCCTCAATTTCACCGCCGACGCCGGTCTGCGGCAAGATGTGCCGTGTAATATCCGCTGCCTGCTGGAGCGCTCCGGCGAGTTCGGTAATCAGTTGATATATGTCGTGCATTGATAATCCTCCCATGCGCCTTACAGCGTAATCAGGCCCGAGAAGCCGGTGAAGGCGAGGGCAATGAGGCCGGTGATTACAAATGCCATAGGCAGTCCTTTAAAGGGCGTCGGGACGTCGGCAAGTTCGAGTTTCTCGCGGATGCTCGCCATGATTATCATGGCAAGCGAGAACCCGAGGCCCGACCCGAGAGCAAAAGCGATAGTCTCGATGAAACTGTACTTGTTGCCGACGCTCTGCAGAGGAACCGCTATGATGATACAGTTGGTCGAGATCAGCGCAAGGTAGATCCCGAGCTTGTTGTACAGATCCGGCGCCACCTTTCTCATAACGGTGTCGGAGCCCTGAACCAGACCGGCGACAATTCCGATAAAGACGATAATCAGCAGAAACTCGATGTTCAGCGGCACCATGATGAATTTGAAGACCACCCAGCTGATCGCCGCGCTGACCATCATGACTGCCGTAAACGTGATGCTCATGCCGATGGCGGTCTCCATCTTCTTGGTGACACCAAAAAATATGCAGAGGCCGAGAAACATGGTGAAGACGTAATTATTCACCAGCGATGCTGAAATGACGAGTTCAAAAAGCTTTCCGAAGTCCATTGCTCTCCCCCTTAGTGCGAGTGCCCGCCGGAACTGAAGTACTTTGCGTACATCCAGTTGAAGGCTGCCATCAGGATACCGACTGCGAAGAATCCGCCCGCGGGCAGAATGAGGATAAGCAGCGGCTTTGCGTCAATAATCGGAATGCCCCAGATCATCCCCTTGCCAATCACTTCGCGGAAGAAGCTGATGGCCATGAGCGCGACAAAAAATCCGATGCCCATGCCGATGCCGTCGAATACCGACGGTACGACCGTGTTCTTGCTCGCGAACATCTCGGCACGCGCCAGAATAGAGGCGAACGCCACAATCAGCTGAAGATACAGTCCTACATCCTTGTAAACCTCCGGAACGGCAGCGTCCATGACGAGGTTGACGATTGTTACCCAGCCCGATATGACGAGCATAAAGATGGGAAGGCGGATGCGGGGATGAATGAAGTTGCGCATGGCCGAAATTGTAAGGTTAACCATGACCTGGACAACGAGAACCGCAACGCCCATGAAGAAGCCGTTCTTGACATTGTTGGTTACCGCAATCGCGGGACAGAGGCTCAGCGCGAGCCTGAATATGGTGTTCTCCTTGAGAATGCCGTTCTTTATTAATTCCCAGTAGCTGATCTGGTCTTCAGTGGCTGCTGACATTGGCCGCACCTCCCTCTTTCATGGTATCCATCAGGAATTTCACGCCTTTTTTGACCGCATCGTCTGTAACAGCGCGGCACGAAATCGTCACGCCGGTGATTGCCTGAATGTTCTCTTTGGTGTCGCCCTTCACGAGCTTGATGCGATCAAAGTCTTTCCCGTCAAACTGTTTCTTCCATTCAGGAGCAAGAATCTCGTCGCCGAGCCCCGGGGTTTCCTTGTGGTCGAGAATCTCTATCTTAAGGATCCGGAAGTCCTTGTCTACAGCGATAAGCGTCTTAATGTAGCTTGAGTACCCCTTGCCGAAGGAGAGGACAACGTACCCGATTGTCTCCTCTCCCTTCACGGCTTTCCAGTATTTGCCGTGCTTTCCATGAATGTCCCATTCGCCGACTTTCTCGATTTTATCGGCTGTCGGGATGAGGAGCTTCAGGGCTTTTTCTTCGGCGATGAGGTTGTTTTTGAAACGGATCGGCGAGGTGTTCGCGTGTACATATGAGAGAATGGCGCCGCCGATAAGATAGATGATGACGAGGTTCAGCACGATTTTCAGAATGTCCTTGGTGGTCATTGCTTCACCGCCTCCTTTTTCACCTTAACCGCGCCGAAGATCTCAGCCTTGAAGCTGCGGTCAATAACCGGAGTAAAGCAGTTCATGATAAGGATGGCGAACATGACGCCTTCCGGATAGCCGCCTTTCAGGCGGATAAGCATGGTAAGAAAGCCGCAGCCTGCGCCGAAAACAAGCTGCCCCTTTTTCACGGAAGGAGAAGTGACATAATCGGTTGCCATAAAGAACGCACCGAGGAGAAGGCCGCCGCTCAGCAGATGGAGAATCGGGTCTCCGGTGAAGAATCCCTTGCCGCCGAATATCCATGCGATGATTGCGGCCGTACCCAGGAACGACACCGGGATATGCCAACTGATGTACCCCCGGTACATCAGGAACAGACCGCCAATCAGGATTGCGAGCGCGGAGGTTTCTCCGACAGAACCGGCGACATTGCCGACTAGGAGCTGAGTATACAGGGTGATCCGATCCCCGTACATTTCGAGCAGTTTGGCGACCCCCTCCATTTTGAGAATGCCGAGAGGGGTAGCTGCTGTCTTTGCGTCCATTGCGATAAACTGCGCGGTCGGTTCGGAATATATCGTCATCAGCTTCGGAAATGAAATCAGCAAAAATGCGCGTCCGATAAGTGCAGGGTTAAAGACGTTGAAGCCGAGTCCGCCGAACAGTTGCTTGGTGAGGATGATGGCTGCCGCCGAGCCGACGATGGGAATATAGAACGGAACGGTCGGCGGAAGGTTCAGTCCGAGCAGCAGGCCGGTCAAAAACGCGCTGCCGTCGGTAATGGTGATTTTCTTGTTCAGAGCCCGCTGATAGATATACTCAAACGCGACTGCCGAGATAATCGTCAATGCGATGAGAAAGATTGCCTTGGGGCCGAAGAAATACGCGGCCATGATTGTTGCAGGAAGGAGGGCAGCCGAGACGGTCCACATGATTCTGCTCGTTGTTTCCTCCGAGCGGATATGCGGACTCGCAGATATGATGAACTGCTGCTCCTTGGGGATACGTGCTGTGTCCATTGAGAACTCCTTTACCCTTGTTTCCTTCAGTGAGTGGTTTGCGACTTATCGGTCCCGCATGCCGCTGTCTTGGCATGAGCAACCGCACCTCAGTGTGTTTCGAGTTTCATACCTACGGCTTCACCTGGGATTTTGCGAGCCTGACCAGGTGCACAATCGGCCGTTTTGACGGGCAGACATAGGTGCAGGAACCGCACTCAAAACAGTCATACAGGTTATACGCCTTGGCATCTTCATTAAAGCCTTTCTCGGCGGTAACGCTCAGCATCGACGGAATCAGACCCATGGGACAGACCTCAATGCAGCGGCCGCAGCGGATGCAGGGGCCGAATTTGTCGACATGCGTCACTTCGGCCTCCGGAAGCGACAGGATGCCTGACGTGCCCTTGGTCACCGGAGTCTCAAGCGTATACAGCGCGAACCCCATCATCGGGCCGCCCGAGATGACCTTTACGGTATCTTCCTTCAGGCCGCCGCACTCGGCGACAACGTCGGAAATCATGGTGCCGACCTTGACCAGCAGGTTCTTCGGCTGATTGACGCCTTCGCCGGTAACAGTCACGACCCGCTCGATGAGCGGTTTGCCGTAACGCGCGGCTTCATAAATGGCAACCGCGGTGCCGATATTGTGGCAGACGACGCCGCAATCCATCGGCAGGCCGCGCGCCGGCACCTCACGATCGACGCATGCTTTTATCAGCATCTTCTCGGCGCCTTGCGGATACATGACCTTGCAGGTCACGACGGTAATGTTCGGCTCCGCGGCGGCGGCTTTTGTCATAATCTCCACGGCATCCGGCTTGTTCGCCTCGATGCCGATAAAGCCCTTCGTCACCCCGACTATCTTCATAATGACCTTCAGCCCTTCGACCACATCCCGTGGCCGTTCGATCATCAGGCGGTAATCAGCGGTCAGATACGGCTCACACTCCGCGCCGTTCAGAATGGCCACATCGATAGGTTTTTCCTTGGGAGGCGAAAGTTTGACATGCGCCGGGAATGTTGCTCCGCCCATGCCGACAATGCCCGCATCTTTCACCTTGGCGCGGAGTTCATCCGCAGAAAGCGCGAGGTAATCAGGATTATCCTTCAGCGGGGACCATTCTTCCGTGCCGTTGTTCTCGATGACAATGGCCTGGACCATGCGGCCTGTTGCGGACGGGCATTCAATGATGCCGGTGACTTTGCCTGCGACCGATGCGTGCACCGGTGAGGAGACGAACCCTTCGGGCGTGCCGATGACTTCACCCTTTTTTACTTCCTGCCCGACCGTGACTGCAGACTTGCAGGGAGCGCCAATGTGCTGGCTCAAGGGAATGACGACACGCTTCGGAGCATTCGCCGGGGCAATCGGACTCTGCTTGGACAGCTCTTTTTTGTCCGGAGGATGAATTCCTCCCTTAAACGTTGCTAACCCCATGACTGTGCCTCGACTCTCCTTCGCGAATTTTTGGAGCAGCGCGGGCGGGATATGAACAAGAAAGAAGTCCTGCTACCCCAAAGTTATTCACAATAGCACGCTTTTTTTTCGCGTGTCAAGCTACGGGGGCCAGCCGTACTGTCCGATTAAGGGAACAAAAATGCAGGGAGTTGCGTAATTTTTTTTCAGGGTGCCCCCGCTTTTCATGAGCTGCACAAGCCGTTGTGAGGAGCGATCTCCCACGGGGGCAACGAGGATGCCGTTTTCAGCCAGTTGGTCGATGAGCGGTTCGGGGATGTCGGGACTTGCCGCGGTTACCAGAATGCGATCAAACGGAGCATATTCGGGAGCCCCGAGCGTGCCGTCGGAAATCAGGCAGGTGACATTCGCGTACCCGAGCTCCCGAAGGGTGGTTCTCGCGATTTCGGCAAGATCGGGGATGCGTTCGACTGTCACGACTTCACGGGCGAGTTCCGCAAGGACGGCAGCCTGGTAGGCTGACCCGGTGCCGATTTCGAGCACCCGCTCAGACCCGTCAAGCCGGAGCAGCTCCGTCATGACCGCGACCATATACGGCTGGGAAATTGTCTGATTCTGACCGATCGGGAGAGCCATGTCGTCGTAGGCATTCCTGCGGGAGTATTCAGGCATGAACCGGTGCCGGGGAACAGTCCTCATGGCATCAAGCACCCGTTTGTCCGCAATGCCGCGCGGTATCAGCTGCTGCTCAACCATCAGGTTGCGGAGATAGGCGTCATCCATGATCAAGCCTGCCTGCTGTGTGCGGGATAAAACAGGAAGCAGGAACTGAACACCTTGAGCGCAGCAGAAAGCGAAGCAGCGTCTCCCGCTGGCTTGCCTGCCGATTCTCTTTTGATGACTGTCGTGTGCTTCCCGCTGCTCATTAATCTACTTTTGCGCTTTTGTTTAAGGTGCTGTTTTTCAGCACGGTGAGCGCGTCGTAATTTGTCAGGTCAAGGTGGATCGGCGTGACCGAAACGTGACTATCGAGCACGGCCTGCATGTCCATATCAACTCCCTGCTCCCAGTACGGCTGCCCCCCGCCAATCCAGTAATGCTTGTCTCCCCACGGAGAACAAACTTCCTGAATCGCGTTGTCGTACACCCGTCTGCCCTGCTTGGTTATCCTGATTCCCTTCACCCTGCCTTTCGGCAGATTCGGCACATTCACGTTCAGCAGCGTGTCATACGAAAGTGAGTGTTCGAGAATATACCGGGCGACCTCAATAGCGAACGGCACCGCCGCGTCAAAGTGATACGGCCGGTCTCCGGCAAGCGATATCGCGAACGACGGGACATTGAGAATCGTTCCTTCAATCGCAGCCGAAACGGTTCCCGAGTACGTGACGTCGTCGCCGAGGTTTGCCCCCTTGTTGATGCCCGAAGCGACAAGGTGCGGCCGCCGCGGCAGGATCTTCTGGATGCCGAGAGCGACACAATCGGTCGGGGTTCCGTTGACACTGTAGATATTTTCCCCGACGGCCTCGACCTTCAGGGGCCGATGCAGCGTCAAGGCATGGCCCACCGCGCTGCGTTCGCGGTCGGGCGCGACAATTACGGCATCGCCGATTTCCTGCATTGCCCGGAAAAGAGCGCGTATACCGGGGGAGTGAACTCCGTCGTCGTTGGTAACCAGAATCAGGGGGCGCTGTGCACTCATGTCTTTATTCTAAACCAGGAGGATTGTCCTTGCAAAGCGGACCATGTCCGGCAATGCCTGCTTCCTGATAAATCTCATGCGCCCGCCCGCGGTATTTCGGGGAAAAATGCAGCACTGAAAGCCGCGCGACCCCCGCCTCGCGGGCTATGCGACCGGCGAGAGCGGCGGTGAGATGATGCCGCTCCCGGGCGCGATCAGCGTCTTCTTCCAGAAAGTATGCTTCGCAAAAAAGTTCGTCCGAACCATGCACGAATCCGATAATCGCGGCGATATGTTCTTCCGAGGGCGAGGTGTCCATTATATAGGACATCTTCTGCCCGCGGCTGATACGCACAATCCGCAGAATCCCGTCACCCCTGAGCATGCGGCCTTCAGCCATGACGCCGGTTTCCGCCACCCAGGCGAGCGCGGCCTGCGGAGAATCGGCCGACACTGAAGCCGCGCGGATGCTCTCTTTCAGCCCGGAGAGCCACGGGCCGACGGCAAGGCCCAGCTCCTCAATGGCTTCCTTGCGGATATTGATATGAAATGCCTCTTTCAGTTGATAGCCGAGCGATGGAATCTGATGGGAGAGGCGAAGGGCAGAGACGCTCAGGAGCGGCTCCTCAAGCAGCACCCCGTGAAAGGGCTCCGGCGCGTTGTCAATGCGGGCGAACCCTTCAGGAGCCGAAAACCTGGCGCTATGTGTCGAATTGCCGCGCACTTCAGCGACCTCTACAGAGAGCGGGTAGTCGCGGATGAGGTTCCAAGTGTATCCGCGCAGCCTGCCTTCAACGCACGCGATGATTCCGGCCGGACCGTATACGCGGAGCGTCCTGTTCCGGTGAAGAAGCGTCCGAAGGAGCAGATCAAAGCCGATGAAATGATCGACGTGCATGTGCGTTATAAAGACGTCGGTTATGTCGGCAATGTGCCCGGCATCAAGCCTTCGCAGATCGCCGCAGTCAAAAAGCAGCGCCCGCTTTTCATGCATGACGCGGACGAACACGGAAGGGTCTTCAAAAGGCGGATTTACCGGGGTCGCATGAAAAATGGGTTTCATGGTGTTATAATTATACCTGAAAATACTTGGAAGTTCAGGGAGTTTGCGACAAGCGCACCCATCCCGTATTTCCTGGAGGTTCTATGCCTGAATTGCGCAAAGATCCGGTCTCTGGTCGGTGGGTCATCATTTCCGTTGAGCGGGGCAAGCGCCCCACCGATTTTATCTCGCCTTCCCAGAAGCGCAAGACAGGCGGCTTCTGTCCGTTCTGTCCCAACAACGAGCATACGACAACGCCGGAAATTATCGCGTTCCGTCCGGCAAGCACCCCGCCGAACACCCCCGGCTGGACATTGCGTGTCGTGCCGAACAAGTTTCCCGCGCTCCAGATTCAGGGCGAGCTGAGCAAGACGGGCGAGGGAATCTTCGACAGGATGAACGGGGTCGGCGCCCATGAAGTCATCATCGAAACCCCGGATCATGAGCAGTCGCTCGCGACCATGCCGCTCCGGGCGGTCGAAGACGTCCTGTGGGCTTTCTATTTCCGCCTGAATGATCTCAAAAAGGATCCCCGGCTGAAGTATGTGCTCGTGTTCAAGAATGAAGGCGAGGTCGCCGGATCGTCTCTGGAGCACAGCCACAGCCAGTTAATCGCTTTGCCGATTGTGCCGAATGTGGTGCGCGAGGAGATGGAGAACGCAAAGAAATATTACGACGCCAAGGAACGCTGCCTGTTCTGCGACATCGTGAATCAGGAACTGGCGAGCGGCAAGCGGGTCGTATATGAAAATGACCGCTATGTCGCGCTTGCGCCGTTTGCTCCGCGCGAACCGTTTGAGACCTGGATTCTGCCCAAGCGGCATGAATCAGCTTTTATTCCTCCTGACAAAAGCTTCAGCAGCCTTGCCGAGATTATGCAGCGCATTCTGCGGCAGCTTGACCGGGTTCTTGATACGCCGCCCTATAATTTCGTTCTGCATACCTCCCCGTTCAAGGACGAAAACAATGATTATTATCACTGGCATCTTGAGATCGTCCCGAAGCTGACCCGCATGGCGGGGTTTGAGTGGGGCTCTGGTTTTTATATCAATCCGACCGCGCCTGAAGAAGCGGCGAAATTCATGCGCGACGCGAAGATATGAAAATCGCGATTGTCAGCTCCGAGGCGGTTCCGTTCGCAAAAACGGGAGGGCTTGCCGACGTTGCCGGAACCCTGTTCCGGGAGTTCTGGCAGATGGGCAATGAGGTCGTCCTTTTTCTGCCGCTCTATCGCTGTATAATGTCCCGGTTCGGCGGCGCCCTGAAGGAGCTTGACGAACAGTTTTCGATACGGCTTGGCAGCGAAGATGTCGTCTGCCGGCTTTTCTCGCTCGACAAAATGCCGTTCGCCGCGAAAGCAGGCAGACGACCTGGCGGGCAGAGCGGCCGCGTTATCTTCATCTGCAACGACGCATTTTTTGATCGCGATGACCTCTATGGAACAGCCGGTGCTGAATATGCCGACAACGCCCAGCGATTCATCTTTTTCTCAAAGGCGGTGCCGGAAGCGATTAGCCGTCTGGGGTATGCGTTCGACGCAATACACTGTAACGACTGGCAGACGGGACTCGTTCCCTATTATCTCAAAACGATGCGTTCCGGCGCTCCCGTTTTCGCGCGGAGCCGCTCAGTGTTCACGATCCACAACCTTGGCTATCAGGGGATATTCCCTCCCGAAACGATGGCGTTGACCGGGCTGGGATGGGAGCATTTCACTATGCACGGGCTTGAGTTTTACGGACAGATGAATCTGCTGAAAGCGGGAATTGTCGGCGCCGATGAGATAACGACGGTCAGCCCGACCTACGCGCGCGAGATCCTGACTCCGGAGCATGGCTTCGGACTGGAAGGCGCGCTGCTTTCCCGGCGCGAGAGCCTTCACGGCATCCTGAACGGCATTGACTACGCGGAGTGGACTCCCTATGCCGACCCGCACCTGCCGAGCCACTATTCAAGCACGCACCTTGCCGGCAAGGCATGGTGCCGGCGCAAGCTTGTGAGGGAATGGAAGCTCGCGGACGGACTCGCCCGTCCGCTCATCAGCTTTGTCGGAAGGCTGGCGGATCAAAAAGGCGTTGATCTTCTGGCGGAAGCGATTCCGGAGATAATCGGGCTCGGCGCCAATATTGTGATTGTTGGAACGGGAGATGCTCGGTTGCAGGATATGCTTGTCAGCCTGCGCGCCCGGTTTCCTGACAATCTGCACCTGACCATCGGGTTTGACGAAGCGCACGCGCATCACGTATACGCGGCCTCGGATCTCTTTCTGATGCCGTCCCGGTATGAGCCGTGCGGACTGGGGCAGATGATAGCGATGCGGTACGGGACCATCCCTGTCGCGCGCAGGACGGGCGGCCTTGCCGATACCATTGATCACGGACGGACGGGTTTTCTCTTCGACGAGCCGACGGCTGTCGCGCTTGCGGCGTCTGTCCGCGAGGCGCTTGCGGCATTCGCCGACAAGCGTGCATGGCGCAGAATCACGCGCGCCGCCATGGATGAGGATTTCTCCTGGACAAGCTCAGCGCGGCAGTATCTCGATCTCTACCGGGGCGGCGAATAGTGACAGGCGATCTCGATAACGCTCAGAAACAGTTCGATCGTCTTTCGGTCATCTTTACCCTGACGCGCGAAATCCTTTCGTTCAGCGACCCGGACGCAATCCTGCAAAGCATTGCCCGCGCCGCAACAGAGGCATTCCGTGCGCGCTGGTGCATCATACGCCTCCAGGAGAACGGCGTTCTCCGGCTCAGGGCTTCCTATGGGTTATCGGAAGAGGAAGCCTCCTCCCTGAGGGAAACCATGTATTCCGGGCAGGGCGTCTGCGGCAGGGCTGCCGAGCTTCGGCGGACGGTGCAGTTTGACGAGGCATCAAATCCTGAGAAAGTCGAGTCTGTGTTCGACAAGGTGCGGACGGCGATCTGCACCCCACTCATGATCGGCGATCACGTCATCGGAACCTTTGCCCTGTATGATCACTTTGACGACGACGGCAGCGTAAGGGCTTTTTCGGCTGATGACGCCGTCATGATCGAGGGATTCGCTTCCATAGCCGCGATTGTCATCGACCGGTCGTTTTCATATAACCACGTGGTTTTGCAGGAGCGGGAAGCTGTCGCCGCCCGACAGCAGGTAGAGGAGCTGAAAGACTATCTGCAGGGGCTGATTGACAACAGCGCCGATGCCATTGTAACGACCGACCTCGACGGCCGCGTCATTTCATGGAACTCCGGCGCAGAGCGGATTTTTGGGTATACAGCGGCGGAGGTGATCGGCAATTCCCTGCCGATTATTCCGCATTTCCTGCGGGACATGGAATACGGGTATATCGAGCAGATTCTGCGCGGCGAAACCCTGCGCCATCTGGAGACCGTGAGAACGACGAAGCAGGGGGCGATGATTGACGTGAGCATCACGCTTTCGCCGATCAAAAACGCGGCCGGTTCGGTAATAGGAATCAGCCGGATCGCGCGGGACATCACCGAAAAAAAGCGGACCGAAAAAGAGCTTTTGCGAAAGAACAACCATCTGCAGAGGCTTTTTTTCATCAGCTCCGCCATGCGCGGCACCCTTGAAGTAGACCGCGTTCTCCACATGGTGCTTGCCGCGGTTACCATAAGCGACGGACTCGGATTCAACCGCGCAATGCTGTTTCTCGTCGACGAGGAACACGGGGTTATCCGGGGCGCGATGGGGGTCGGCCCGGCAACCCATGAAGAAGCGTGGGAAATATGGTCGCGCCTTTCGGTAGAGCATAAAACGCTTCCTGAAGTCATGAATGAAATCCAGGACGGGCCGCTCCGCAAGGATTCCTTCATGGACCGGCTCTGCCGCGGGGTCGAAATCTCCCTGGACTCGGGGACGATTCTTGCCGCGTCCGTTCAGCAAAAGAGAGCGTTCAATGTCCCCGATGTCCGCTTTGAGCCGATGTCCGACGCGGTGCTGATTCAGCAGCTCGGCACGACGGCCTACGCGGTGGTGCCGCTCATTTCTCGGGACAGGGTCATCGGCGTACTCTGGGTTGACAATCTGTATTCCCAAAAGCCGATAACCGATGTGGACCTTGAATTCCTGCAGGGCTTTACGGACCAGATTGCGTCGGCGATAGAGAACGCCCGCCTGTTCGAGCATGTCAGGAGGGCGGAGCAGGAACTTGAGAACATCTTTGAGTCGATTTCCGACCTGGTCTATTTTGTGGATCGCGACTATACCATCAGAAAAGTGAACCGAGCCGTTATCCGGAAGGTCGGCCTCCCTGAGGAGTCGATTGTCGGGCAGAAATGCTATTGGATATTTCACGGAATGAATATGCCGTGGGAGAACTGCCCTCACCAGAAGACGATTCGAACCCGCGGTGCGGAGGTCGGAGAGCTTGACGATCCGCACCTCGGCGGAACATTCCTGATATCGAGCTCTCCCACGTTTGACCGCACCGGAGAGCTTGTCGGCACGGTGCATATCGCGCGCGACATCTCGGAGCTGAAGCATCTGCGGGAGACGGTCGTTTCGGTGGAGCGCATGGCGGCGCTGGGAGAAATGGCGGCAAAAGTAGCGCACGAAATCAGAAACCCGCTGCTTTCGATCGGCGGGTTTGCCGGCCGCCTTGCAAAACGGGCGGACCGCGAGCAGAGGGAGCAGGCGCGCATCATTGTCGATGAAGTGAGGCGGCTCGAAACGATTCTCAACGGCATTCTCGGATTTGTGAGAACGTCAAGGGTTGAAAAGAGCGTCTTTCTTGTCAATAATCTTATGCACGACGTAAGGACGTTCATGGAGCCCATAATTCAGGAGCGGAGGAACCGCCTCCATCTTGAACTCCATGGAGAGATTGCCGTGCGGGCAAATTATGACCGGCTCAAGGAGGCCCTGCTGAATATTTTGTCGAACGCGAATCAGGCGACCGAAAACGGGGATATCACGCTGCGCTGCTATCGTTCTTCCGTAATGACAGCGGCGGGACAGGGCGCGTCTGAAGAGCGGCGGGAGGTAGTCATCGAGGTGCAGGACACCGGAAGCGGCATACTGAAGGAAGACATGAACCGGATCTTTGATCCGTTCTTTACCACAAGGACCATGGGAACCGGCCTCGGGCTTTCCATTACAAAACGCATCATCGAGGAACACGAAGGAACCATAGAGGTGCAAAGCTCCCCGGACAAGGGAACGAACTTTGTCATTCATCTGCCCATGAAGGAGGATTGATGTGAAGATACTGGTTGTTGATGACGAGAAGAACATTCTGAAGCTCTACAAGGCGGAGCTTGAGGACGAGGGGTACACGGTCGTGACCGCGAACTCGGGGCGGGAAGCGCTCGAGATTTACGAACAGGAGAAGCCCGACATCATCACCCTCGACATCATGATGCCCGAGATGGACGGCATTCAGGTGCTCCGGCAGATCAAACAGAAAATGCCCGAAATTCCCATCATCATGCTGACCGCATATGACTACCGGGACGATTTTTCGGTCTGGGTTTCGGACTCATACGTTGTCAAGTCTTCCGACCTGACGACATTGAAGGCGACCATCAAGCAGGTTCTTGAGAAGAAAGGGTAAGCGGCAGAAGCCGGAATTCAGAATTCAATGCTCAGAAGAGCAGTAAAGGCAAAGCGGTATTCTGCTTGCAAGCCAAGACATCCGGCAATGCCGGCAAGGCAACCGCGGTCTCTGCCTTTCTTCTGACTTCTGATCTCTGAGTGCTGAATTCTGACCCCGCTATACCTTCGGAGTAAACGATCAGAAAAAAAAGTTGCACAAATCGAACCATAACGCTTCGGGCTGAGCGTCCGGTTTACGGCGGCGCCGTCATTGCCCGGCATGACAACAGGATTGTGTTTGTTGAAGGCTCGCTGCCCGGCGAGCTTGTCACCGCCCGCGTTACGGAAGAGAAAAAAGATTACCTGAAAGCCGCGGCCGTCGCGGTGCTTGAGCCGTCACCGGACCGCGTGGAGCCGCTCTGCCCGGTTTTCGGGCAGTGTGGCGGCTGCCAGTTCCAGCATGTCCGCTATGAGCGTCAGATCTCCCTGAAAGAAGAGGTTCTGCTTGACGCGCTCCGGCGGATTGGCAAAATCTCCTGCACACTGACCCCTCCAATTGCGGACGAATCCCCCTGGTCGTACCGCCACCGCGCCCAGTTCAAAGCAGACGGCCGGCGCATTGGATTCTACCGGAAATCCTCCAGCAGCGTCGTTGATGTCCAACGCTGCCCTGTCGTATGCGACGGCATCAGTTCAGCATATGCCGCATTGAGAACTTTGTCCGCGTTGCCCGAATTCTGCGGCTATTTCGCGCGCATCACCGGACTGCGCCTCATCAGCAACAACGCAAAGACAGCCGCTCTGTTCACCGCACCGCCCGACGTTGTCCCGGGTGCCGCACTGGTCGAAACCCTTCTGCGCGAAAGTGGCCTCGCCGGGTGCATTGCGCTCAGCGGCAGCGATGTCGCCGCCTCAGCCGGGGAGCAGTCTGTCGATTTTTCGCTCGGAGATCTCATCTACCGCGTGTCGCCGGGCTCTTTTTTCCAGGGGCACTGGCGATTGAACGGGCGGGTTGTTGAAGCCGCCTGCGAAGCACTGTCTCGACACGGCGTGTCGCGCGTGCTTGATCTGTATGCCGGCGCGGGAAACTTTGCACTGCCGCTTGCCGCGCGGGTCGGTGAAGTCGTGGCGGTCGAAGAACATCCGCAGGCAGTAATCGACGGACGCGCGAACTGCGAGCGCAACCGAATCGCCAATGTCCGTTTTGTCGAAACGCAGGCAGAGCAGTATGAACCGGAAGGGCATTTCCATGCGGCGCTGCTCGACCCGCCGCGTCCCGGCATCTCCGGCCGGGTGGTTGACACGGTGCTCAACATCGCGCCGGAAAGCATCGTCTACGTCTCCTGCAACCCATCCACGCTGGCGCGCGACCTTCGGAAGATCTGCCAATCGTATGATTTGGTCTCCGTCCGTCTGATCGATTTTTTCCCGCACACCTCCCATATTGAATCAATGGCGATCCTGCGGAAGAAATAAGAACGGAAGAGCGGAAGCGAGGAAGAAAGAAGGAAAGCTGGAAGAGAGGAAGGCTTCCGGGCTACAATAACCGTCATGCCTTACCCATCCCTTGCCGAGATCATCAAGACCCATCGGGAAGTGGCGATCTGCGTTGGCGCGGCGGCGACCGATGCCCATCGTGGTCTGTATCGCCTTGCCGAGGGCGCGTATCTGACCGTGCCTGAGGAACCTTCGTCATTTCACGAAATTTCGTCCCTTATTCAGTCATGCGCCGACGACCCCGGATGCCGCGAGTTCCGCCTGCATCTTGTGGTTGGTTGGGACTCATTGCTTCATCTTGTGGCCGGAAAAGCCTCTTTGCGCCGGCCCGATATTTTTCTTGTCCTGAAAAACGCGGGCGTAAAGCCTGAAGAGATGCAGCCGTTCAGGGAAGCGCCTGCTGCCGATCTCTTTCCCTGGCTCTACTACGCGAAGCGCTTTGATGTGCTCAGAAAGATTTGCCTATCGGTCAAGAAAAAGCTCGATATGCGCTTTGCCGCCCGCGACATCAGAACAGTTTGCCATCTTGTCGGCGACGACGGTAAAACCATAGTGGCAAGCAGTCTCTGACGAATCTGCTGAGCCGCCCCGGCGGGGCGGAAAGACAAGCGGAAGTATGAAGGCGCAGAAGGCCGGAAGCCCTGAAATTCAAAAGCGCTTTTTGGCGGTTGTTTATTTTCCTTCGATTAACTTCTGAAAGAGCGGGAAGCTGCGGATGTTGTCGTAGGTCTTCGATGTTTTGATATAGTGCCAGTTGGTGTAGCCCTTTTTCAGCGCCTCTTTCAGCCACCGGCAGGCCTCATCCGGCCGGTTGAGCGCGGCGTAAAGTTCGCACATGCTGTTGTGGGCGTAAACGTTGACCGGATTGAGTTCCAGTGACTTTTTTATGTCCCGCTCCGCGTCGGCGAGCCGTCCCATCAGGATGAAATGAAACCCGCGGTTGTTGTACGCCATATCATTGCCGGGGTTCACCTCTATCGCCTTGTCGTAATCGCGGAGCGCCGCTTCAAAGTCGCCGGTTTCCTGGTACGCATTGCCCCGGTTGATGTAGGCAAGAAAGAAATCGGGGCGTATTTCGAGCGCCTTCGAATAATTCCTGATGGCGAGATCGTATTGACCTGTTTTCTGGTAGGCGATCCCCCGGTTGTTGTACGAGCGGTAGTCGTTCGGCTGCTCGCGGATCAGCTTGCTGTATTTTGCTATCGCAAGGTCATATTTCAGTTTTTTTTCGGTGTGCGACATGGTTGCCGGTATTATACAGGCAACTAATGCCATTATAAAGAGAATTTCTCGGGGCAGGCCGGGTCTGGTATAGTATCGGGGAACAAGAATTCAGAATTCAGGAGGCAGGAGTCAGAATAGCATGGTGGAGGAAACCTCTTGTATCCTTACGAGCGCAAGCCTCTCATGCCAAACACTGCCTGTGCGCCTGCCGTTCTCCTGAGTACTGAATTCTGAATCCTCCCGGGAGGTTTCATGCATATCGCAATCATCGGCACAGGCTATGTCGGGCTGGTCACCGGCGCCTGTTTTTCGGAATTCGGCGTCTACGTCACCTGTGTTGACAAGGACTCGGCGAAGATTGACGCCCTCGGAAAAGGAGCAATCCCCTTCTACGAGCCGGGGCTTGAGGAACTGGTCCAGCGCAATGTGAAGCAGGGGCGGCTTTCCTTCACGACCGACCTCGCCTCCGCAGTAGCGGACGCCCTCGTCATCTTTATCGCGGTCGGTACGCCGCCTCGCGGAGACGGCTCCGCCGATTTGAGCTATATCGACGGCGTCGCCCGTGAAATCGCCCGCCACCTCACCAGCTACAAGGTAATCGTCACCAAGAGCACCGTGCCGGTCGGCACCGGCGGGCGGGTGCGGGCGATCATTGCCGAGCATCTGACCGAGGCGGTCGATTTCGATATCGTTGCCAACCCCGAGTTTCTGCGCGAAGGCGCGGCCATAGAGGACTTCATGCGGCCCAACCGGGTGGTCATCGGCGCGGAGAGCCAGCAGGCCATCGCGATACTGAAAGACCTGTACCGCCCGCTCTATTTAATCGAAACGCCCTTTGTGATCACCAACATCGAGGCGGCTGAACTTATCAAGTACGCCTCCAACTCGTTTCTCGCGGTGAAAATCTCGTTCATCAACGAAATGGCGCGCCTCTGCGAACAGGTCGGAGCCGACGTCAAGGTCGTCGCCAAAGGCATGGGGCTTGACGGCCGCATCGGCGGAAAGTTCCTGCATGCCGGAGCGGGGTTCGGCGGCTCCTGTTTTCCGAAAGACACCCGTGCGCTTTTGCAGATAGGCGCCGAGCGGGGCGTTCAGCTCGGCATCGTCGAGGCGGCGGTCAGGGCGAACGAGCGGCAGCGGGCGCTGATGGCTGAGAAGGTTTTCTCGGTGATGGGGGCCGACTTGAGAGGCAAGACCATCGCCATGCTCGGCCTCTCGTTCAAGCCGAACACCGACGACATCCGCGAAGCGCCGGCGCTCGACATCATAGCCGCCCTCCGCGCGGCGGGCGCGGCGGTGAGGGCGTACGACCCTGTGGCGATGGAGAACGCCAAGGCTGTTCTGCCGGATGCCGTATATTGCGAGGATGCCTATTCCGCATGCGGCGGGGCTGATGCCGTGGTCATCATGACTGAGTGGAACCAGTTCCGCAACCTCGACCTCAAGCGCGTCAAGTCAGCGCTCGCCGCGCCGGTCTTTTTCGACTTCCGCAACATATATGAGCCCGCGAAGATGCGGGCGCTCGGGTTTACGTATAGTTCGGTCGGGAGAGGATAGTGAGGAAAAAGGCAGAAAAGCTTGAGGTTCGGAAAACATGAAGATTCGTGATATTATAAAACAGATAGAGGAAGACGGCTGGTTCCTGATAGTTGTCAGGGGCAGTCACCGGCAGTACAAACATGCGGTAAAGCCCGGTCGGGTAACGATTGCCGGGCACCCGGGCGACGACGTGGCGCACGGCACGCTGAACAGTATTTTGAAGCAGTCCGGACTCAGGGAGGATAAATAATGCGTCGTTTCTTGATTGTGATTGAAAAAGCCGCCGGCAATTATTCTGCCTATTCTCCTGATCTGCCGGGCTGCATTGCTACCGGACTGACCCGTGAAGATGTTGAGCAGAACATGCACGACGCCGTCAGGCTTCACGTCGAGGGGCTTCTGGAGGATAATCAGCCGGTTCCGGAAAACAGGTCATTTGCCGAATATGTGGCAGTTTAGAGGCGGCATTCAGTGTTCCGAGCGGGTCAGGCTTTGGAATTGAGATGACCCTGCCTACTGCCTTTGCTTCTTTCCCCTTCGACCGTTCGACCGTTCGACAAGCTCACCACGAACGGAGTCCCGCCATTTTCTTCCTTCTTCCTTACTGTGTCCCCCCCGCCACACCTGCGGCATTCTGGAAACACAATCCGACATGCCGCCGCGGGTAACTTATTGATATATCGCTTTGGTACATATATTGCTTAAGAAGAACCGCCTGACCGGTATTTTTTCTCTTGACAGGGCGAACCGCGGATGGCTACACTATCCACGATTTATAATAAAGAAAGGAGGAAGCACTATTTTTGATTGTGGTCTGTACTCACCTTGTGAGCGGCAGACTGGCACACCGGCTTTACAATCCGCCCTCGGCGGATCATACTGAACTAACCGGAGGGTTAGGAAGTGAAAAAGTATACATCTATTCTTCTCAGCATCATGCTTGTTCTCGGTTGCGCTGCCATGGCTTTTGCAGTACCGGCAGACATCCCGGCAGACACCACCGCAGCAGTCGCAAAGGGCAAGACGCAGGTAACCATTGACGGCGACATCCGCGTCCGCGGCCGCATCCTCAGCAACACTCTTGATTTCAACAGCGACACCAAGACGGACGGCGACAATGCCATCTATGACACCAGAGTGCGCCTCGGCGTAACTGCCCAGGTCACCCCGAACACGATGGGCCGCATCATCCTGGAGTCCGGCACGACAAACAGCGACGGCTACACCTGGGGTTCGGTTGCCGGCACCGCCAAGGGCACCTTGACGGCTGGCGACTACAAGGCCCCTATCCAGATTCTTGAGGCATGGATTCAGCACAAGGGCAGCGGTCTGCTCGGCGTTCCGGCGTTCATCAAGGCAGGACACATGCCGGTCCGCGTTTCCAACGGCCTCTTCTATTCGCACACCTATCTCGGCGACGACGCAATCCTCGTCGGCGTAGAGCCGGTGAAGGGCCTCTCCCTCATCTTCCACACCCTGAAGCTGGGTGAAGGCTCTGCTTGGAAGAATGACGACACGGACGTTTACGGCGTAATCGGCTCGTACGCAATCGACAAGAACAGCACAATCGGCTTTGACGTAACCTATGTCGATGGGCAGAACTCTTTTCCGGGGGCAGGCAATGACCTTCATCTCTGGAACTTCGGCGTAAACGCCAAGACGAACATTTCGGGCCTCGGCCTCGCGGCAGATGTCGCCATCCAGGCTGGCAAAATTGATGACATCGGCGCCTCGGACATAAAGTTCAGAGGATACGCGGTAAAGCTCGACGCCGACTACACCTTCAATCCGGTTAAAATCGGTGTTGGCTTCGGCTACGGCAGCGGCGATGACAACGGACTTACCGATGGCAAGTTCAGCACCTTTGCCACATCTCAGGACGTTGCCACCCACTACACCTGGGTGTATGAGCGCTGGACCCCGAACGCAGCAGGCAACGTCAACGGCGGCCTCCAGAACACCTGGTACCTCACCCTGAAGGGATCCGCAGACCTGACTAAGGAGCTGTATGCTGACCTGAGCGTCTGGATGCTCCGCGCGGCAAAGGTTCCTTCACCTGTGTCCAAGAACATCGGCGTTGAAGTTGACGCCAACATCAAGTACAAACTCGACAGAGGCCTCACCTACTTCGTCGAGGCAGGCTACCTGTTTGCAGGCAACTTCTGGCAGTATGGTGTTTCGACTGCCAAGTCTGACGATGCATATGCAATCCGTCACGGCGTACAGCTCAGCTTCTAATTTCGCTTAGCTGAACATCAGCAACCAAAGCGGGCGGGTCTTCGGACCCGCCCGCTTTTTTTTATGCCCCAACAACAGGGTCAGACTTTAGAATTGACGGACGTTCGATAAGCTCACGGCTCACGGCTATCGGAAAGCCTGCCGTTGTCCCTGAGCTTGTCGAAGGGCGGGTTCGACCGTTCAACATGCTCACGGCTCACCACGAACGGCTCGCGGCTCAGGCTGAGGGTTAGACTTGAGAATTGATATATCTCTTCGTGAACAGCGAGCGGTCTGAAGAGGTCGAAATGATTCTGCGCAAATATCCGGCGTGGGCCGCTCCAGTTCTGTTCCGCAGTGAATTCAGAAATGTCCTCGCCTTCTATTTCCGGAGGCGGATTGTGGATCTGGAAACAGCGCAGGGCATTATGCAGGCGGCTGAAGCCCGCATGACCGGCTTTGAGTATGAAGAAGGAAGAAGGACTCCCGCCTTCCTCGCTGCACGCCGGAGTGACGGCCAAGGGACAAAAGCCAAATGACAAATCCGGGATAATGAGGCAGTTGAGCCGCCGCGAAGCGGTCGGTTTCGAACTCCTGGTTCTTCGCCCGAGCGGAGCGAGGGTGACAGGAGTTCCGGCTCAACTGCCTCATTCTTCCCCGAGCGAAGCGAGGGGAAGAATCAGTGATTAGACATTGTACCCCAACTGTGCTGCAGTTAAGTGAGAAGGAGGTGCAACCATGTCGAGAACAGCAATGATACGTGCAAGGACTGCCCCGGACTTGAAGGAAAAAGCCGAGCATATTTTCAAGCAGTTGGGTCTCATGAGCACCGATGCGATCAATCTTTTTTATGCTCAGGTGGCTCTGCATAACGGTAGGCCTTTTGCCGTAAAGATCCCGAACAAAACCACCATCGCTACTTTTGAAAAGACGGCGCGTGGCGAGGATTTGACTCAGTACGATCGCATCGAGGACATGCTGGCCGCTCTGGGGCTGCAGAAATAATGGCATACGTTCCTGTCCACACAGGACAATTTAAAAAACTCGCCAGCGAAAATAAAGAAGGCTATCAAACACTTATCAATAGCGCGTTGAGAGATTACCGTCAGGGGCATTAAACATGTAGCCTATTGCCCCTTTTCCCTTGTTTCATTACGCATGCCTGTAAAAACTCCTTTATTATCAATTTGTTCTTATCCCATGACTCCGGCAGTGTGGTATAATGAACACAATGAAAACCGCATCCCTTCCGATAAGGATTCTTTTCCTGCCGAACTGGATTGCGCACGTTCTGCTCATCGCGGCTTTTCTGCTCGCTGCGCCCGCCGACAGCCAGGCGGCGGAGCTTCAGGGTGTCGAACTCGCGTTCCGTGGGCAGGATTTGCTGGTAACGACTACTCTCGTTCCGGATGCCTCTTTTGCCGAGGAAATGAAGCAGGGTCTTTCGAAAGAACTGCTTCTGACAGTTGAAATGATGGGCATCCGCTCATTTGTCCCGGACGAGTACATCCTTGCCAGGAAAGTCAGGATTACGCTCAAGAGCGACCCCATCAAGCGTGAGTTCGCGGCAAGAATAACGGACGGAGACATCATTCAGGAAAAACGGTTCAAGGATGTTGAGAGCATGAACGCGTGGGCGCTCGGCCTGCGGAATCTCAAAATCACGAACGTGAAGGAGCTGGACCCCGGCACCTATTACGTGAAGGTAACGGCCGAATCGAGAATAAGAAAACTGCCGCCGCTCATCAAGTACCTGCTCTTCTTCATTCCCGAAACGGAGTTCACTGTCGTGCGCTACTCACGGGCGTTTACTCTGCCAATCGTGCCGGAGCCGTAACCCGTGCTCCGCACCTTCGCCATTCTCGCGGTTCTGATCGTCATCGTCGCCGGAATCACCGCCGTCATGTTCCACTTCATCAAGCTGCCGACCGTGGACATCGCAACGCGGTTTCTCCTTGTCGGGCTGCTGACGGTGAATATCATCGCGCTCATCACCCTGATGTTCTTTGTCGGCAGGAGCGTCTACCGGCTCTACGCCGAGAGCAGGAAGGGCCTGCTTGGGCACAAGTTCCAGATTAAGCTGGCATCGATTTTCGTCGTCATGCTGCTGCTGCCGTCAACACTGCTGTTTATCGTATCGAGCGGGCTGGCGACCAATTATTTCAACCGTATCTTCTCGCCGCAGATGAAGGAGCCGTTCGTGCGGTCGGTCGAGCTTGCCCGCTCTTTTTACGATTTCGGCCGCGCGCGCGTGCTCATGGCGGCGGAAGAAGCGGCGCGGGGGAACGCATCGGTTGTTCACGGGATGGAGGTAATGCGCCTCGCTTCTCCGCCGAAGGACGCAAGCGATGTCATGCGCGACGCGTTCCGCGGGAAAAAGGGCACCGAGGTCATCTCATCCGTCGACGGCGACGTCATCCGCGCGATGGTGCCGGACGGACGCGGAGGTTCGCGGGGAGTCGTTGTTGTTGATTTCAGGCTGCCGAAGACCATTTCCGAGGAGACCGAAAAAATCCGGAGCCTCTATGAAGAACATATCAAGCTGGAGTCGTTCAAGGTGCCGCTCCGTACGACCTACGTGCTCATTCTCGGGTTTATCACGCTTCTCATGATCTTCGCAGGCATATGGCTCGCGATGAAGCTCTCACGCGGCATCACCATTCCTATTCAGAAGCTTGCCGAGGCCACGCAGGAGGTGGGACAGGGAAATCTCGACGTCACAGTTGAAGAAAAAAGCGAAGACGAAATAGGGCTGCTGATAACCTCGTTCAACAGTATGGTCTTGCAGCTCAAGGGCAACAAGGAACAGATTGAGCGCGCCATTGGTGACCTGCAGAAACGGGAGCTGTTCCTCTCGAACATCCTGCAGAACATCAACTCCGGAGTGCTCGTGCTGAACACCCGCGGCCGGATTCAGAACGTCAACAAAAAAGCCTGCTCCATCCTCGGCATCAAACCGGAAGACGCAGAGCGCAGGAACTATCAGGAACTCATACAGCACCTCGGCTCCGAAGACCTTGCCGAAATGGCGGCAGCCCTTGTCGCGGGGCGCATACCGCAGACGGTGCGGGAAGTAAAGCTGAGCGTGCGCGGGGCAATGCTCATTCTCCGTGTGTTTGTGACCGCGATTCGCGACCCGGAAACCGGCGGCGCCATCGGCTTTCTGATTGTCTTTGACGACCTCACCGATGTCATCAAGGCGCAGAAGGCGGTCGCCTGGCAGGAAGTGGCGCGGCGGATCACGCACGAAATCAAAAATCCGCTGACGCCGATAAAGCTGTCGGCGGAGCGCCTCATGAAAAAGTGGCAGCGCAGGGACGCCGACTTTGATGCGGTTTTCGAAAAATCGGCCCGCACCATCATCACCGAGGTCGAGAGCCTGCAGCATCTGGTTGACGTGTTCACCAAATACGGGAAACTGCCGGAGATACACCGCGAGCAGACCGACATCCGGGAGTTCGTCGAGTCGGCTGTGTCGCTCTTCCGCAGCTTCCGCGAACTGACACTGCAGGTCGCGCTCCCTGATGACCTTCCGCAGGTCTCCCTCGACCGGAGCCAGTGCAAGCGGGTGCTGATCAACATCATGGACAATGCCGTAAAGGCCATGCAGGGCCGCGGTACGCTTTCGCTGTCGGTCCGTATCGAGGGAGGCATGCTGATTATCGAGATTGCCGATACCGGCCCCGGCATTCCGGATGCCGAAAAGGAGCAGCTCTTTCTGCCGTACTTTTCGAAGCGGAAGGGCGGCACCGGCCTCGGGCTCGCCATTGCCGATAAAATCATCAAGGAGCATGGCGGCCGCATCATCGTCCGCGACAACCGGCCGCAGGGAAGCATATTCCGCATAGAGATTCCGGGGTAGACTGGAAGAATGAATTCAGAATACAGCAGGGAAAAACAAGAAGCAAAGGCAGTGATTACTGATGGTTGCGAGGATAAGGATGGCGAAGAAAACTGTATTGATTGTTGATGACGAAGCCGGAATCCGTGAATCGATGACCGGACTGTTCGAGGATGAAGGGTATGCCGTAATTACCGCCGCATCGGGAGAGGAAGCCATTGAGCGTGCCGCTGAACATTGTCCGGATATAGTATTCCTCGATGTCTGGCTTCCCGAAATGGACGGCGTCGAGGCGCTCGCGCGCCTCAAGGAGTTGCGGCCCAAGGTGCCGGTGGTAATGATGTCAGGACACGGCACCATAGAGGTTGCGGTGAAAGCCACGAGAGACGGCGCGTACGACTTTCTCGAAAAGCCGTTCAGCTCTATTGAGCGCGTTATTCTGGTGGCGAGGCTCGCAATGGAGCGGCAGCGGCTGGAGGGCGCGAATCTTCTGCTCAAGGAGGATCTGTCGCGCACCTGGCGGCTTGTGGGAAATTCCCAGCCGATGCGCATTCTGCGCGATCAGATAGCCATGGCTTCCCAGGGCAGCGCGCGGGTGCTGATTCTCGGCGAGAGCGGCACCGGCAAAGAACTTGTGGCGCGGCAGCTTCATGAGCAGAGCGCCCGGGCTGAAGGGCCGTTTGTGGAGGTGAACTGTGCGGCAATACCGCAGGAGCTTATCGAAAGCGAACTCTTCGGCCACGAAAAAGGTTCGTTCACCGGCGCGTCGGACAAGAAAAACGGCAAGTTCGAGCTTGCGCACGAGGGGACTCTTTTTCTCGATGAAATCGGCGACATGTCGCTGCCGACGCAGGCTAAAGTGCTCCGCGTGATAGAGACGCAGACCTTTCAGCGCGTGGGCGGCAACAAAAACATCACGGTAGATGTGCGCGTGATTGCCGCGACAAACAAGAACCTCTCTGACGAAGTGAAAAAAGGGGCGTTCCGGGAAGACCTCTTTTACCGCCTCAACGTTATACCGCTCACGATCCCGCCGCTGCGCGAGCGGCCGGACGACATTCCGGAGCTGGTCGAATTTTTCGCGGAGGCGTTTGTCGCTGAAAACGGCGTCCGCCCGAAGAAGTTTCACCCCGACGCGATCAGCGCCCTTCAGTCGCACGTCTGGCCGGGCAACATCCGGGAGCTGAAGAATGCCGTGGAGAGAGTCATGATTATGACCGCGGGACCGTCGGTTACCCGAAAGAACCTCGAAGCGCTTTCAATACTCGGGACCGCGGATGCGGGACGGCAGGACATCTATTTTTTGCAGCGGTCGCTGCGCGATGCACGGGAAGCATTTGAACGCGATTTCATCCTCCGGAAGCTCCAGGAAAACGATGGAAACGTCTCACGAACCGCTGAAGCGATCGGCGTTGAACGCAGCAATCTCCACAAAAAGATTCGCTCATACGGCATCGCCGATCTGAAAGAACAGGACGACAAATGAGTTTTACCGTAGCAATTATCGGCAAGCCGAACGTCGGCAAATCCACACTTTTCAACCGGATGCTCAAACGGTCCGGAGGCCCGCGGAATATCGCCATTGCTGAGAAGATGCCCGGCATCACCCGCGACCGCAATTACGGCATTGCCGAGTGGGAAGGCCGCCACTTTACCGTCATCGACACCGGCGGATTTTACGCGGAGGGGCTTCCGTACGAGGCGGAGGAGATGGGGCGCCTGGTGCGGGAGCAGTCGCTGCTTGCGGTGGAGGAGGCTGACCTCATCATTCACCTGCTCGACGGAAAGGATGGGCTCAGCCCGACCGATGTTGAAATGTCCGTCATGCTGCGCAACGCGGGCAAGCTGATTTACTGGGTAGTCAATAAAATAGATTCACCCGACAAAGAGGTAAGGGCGCTCGAGTTTTACAGCACCGGCGCGCCGGAGATCTTTCCGGTTTCCGCGATGACGGGGCTTGGCTACGAAGAGCTTATGGAGAAGATCGCTGAACACATACCTGCTGAAGGCTCTGCTGAAGATGACGCGGATTCCCGCGATGAGCTGCCGAAAATCGCGGTCGTCGGCAGGCCGAATGTCGGCAAATCGACGCTGATTAACGTGTTGCTCGGCAAAAAACGTCTCATCGTAAGCCCGGTCGCGGGAACAACGCGCGACGCGATTGATTCCGTCTGCACCTGGTACGGCAACCGCTATCTTTTTATCGACACCGCCGGCATCCGCAAGAAGATGGGAGGCTTCGCTAAGACATTGCGCGGCACGTCGAAGTCGAAACAGGTTGACGAGGCGGCGGTTGAGCGGCTTTCGCTTATGCGGGCGGTAAAAAGCATTGAACGCGCGGACATCGCCATTCTGCTGCTCGATGCGACGCAGGGTGTTGTCGAGCAGGAGCAGCGCATTGCCGGCATGGCAGAGGAGTTCGGCAAGAGCCTGATCGTGCTCTTTAACAAGTGGGACCTTGTTGAAAACCCGGAAAAGCGCTTCAAGGAGCTCCGCTCGGAACTAGAGCGCCGGCTCTGGTTCGCGGCGGCCGCGCCGTTCGTGACGGTATCGGGGCTTGAGCGCAAGCGCGTCACGAACATTTTTTCGCTCATCAACGACCTGATGGCTGAGAGGAAGAAGCATATCGGAACAGGCGTGCTGAACCGCTTTCTCGCCCGCGTGCTGAGCACGCACCCGTTCCCCGGCACCAAAGGGAAGCCGGCCAAGTTTTATTATATGGCGCAGACAGGCACCGAGCCGCCGGTGTTTCATCTTGTGGTGAATTCGAAGCAGTCGGTAAATGAGCAGCACCTCCGGTATATCGAGAAAGCGATACGCGCGGAATTCGGGTTTACCGGCACTCCGATACGCATTTATGCCAAGTCCCGGTAAACTATGGTAAAATACTTGTCAATGCCTGCGACGCTGCCGATGAACTTCAACGGAAGCGCCCCGGCAGACCGCATCGCACATGAAGGAGGACATTCATGCAAAAGATTCTCGTTGCCCACGATGGCTCAAAGGCTTCCGACAAGGCGCTGAAAAAAGCCATAGAACTTTCACTCAACCTGAAGGGGTCGCTCACGATCCTCACGGTTGTGCCTGAACTGTATCTGACCGAACTGACCGATAGTGAACGGAGCAAGATTGTAGAGTCGCTCACCCGGGAGTCGACCGATTCGATGGAGAAGATCCGGAAGACTCTCTCCGGGAAATCCATGGATGTGAAGACGCTGGTCCGTCAGGGAGACCCAGCCGAGAAGATACTCGAGACCGCCCAGAAGATGAAGGTTGACCTCATCATTACCGGCTCCCACGGCCGCCATGGAACCAAGAAATTCCTTATGGGCAGCGTTTCTTCAAAAGTCGTCGATTATTCGAAGTGTCCGGTGCTCGTCGTCAAGTAGCCTGATTTTATCCATAGAATACAAAGGGGGAATGCGTCAGCATTCCCCCTCCCATAGTTCCGTTTTTCCCGCCTTCAGCGCTTCCGGCCTTTTCCCGCTACCAGATGAATCTTCCCCTGCGGTGCGCCCAGCAAGAAAAAGAGATATCAACCAGAAACGACTCCGGATGGCGATGCGCGACCCCGAGCTTCACGCCGAGCGCAATAGTTTTCCCCGGAAAGCCTGTTGCGCCGGGCGCGAGACGATTGATATCGGCAAGCATCTGCGCCTCGACTTCAGCGCAGCGCGGGTCGGGATTCGTGTCATGAAGCTTCCGGAGCAACTGCCTGCTCGAAAGCAGAGCAACCTGCTCTTTCGCTCCGCCGATGCCGATGCCGATGATATACGGCGGGCATCCTTTTCCCTGAGCTCTCAGCACCGCGTCAAGCACGCCGGCCCGCATGCCGTTGAGCGAACGCCCGGCCAGACCGTTTTCGAGCAGTTCGGGAACGAGTCCTGCGCAGCCGATCTGCTCGGGCAGGCGATAGGTCTTCGAGAGGTGCTCTGTCTGACCGCCCCGAAGCATAAGGTCAATAGAAAGAGTGCTCTGATCCGTCTCTTCAAGAAAAATCATCGGGAATGATGCCCCGACATTGCTGCCGCTGTTCTCGCCGGTCAGGCTGTCGACAGCATTCGGTTTCAGAGGGATTTTTTCGGTTGCGAGCCGGGTGGCGTCGAGAATGACGTCACGGACCATCTGGTGGCTCAGCCCTTTCGGGACGCGGGCATAGAAAACGGGCAGTCCGGAGTCTTCGCAGATTGCGGTCGCGCCGGTTCTGGCGGCTATGCAGGCTCCAACCGTATTGGCGAGCGCTTCCTTCACCATAAGGTCTGTTTCGACCTGCACCGCGTTTTTCAGCGCGTCTTCGATGTCCTTTGGAATGGACGTGGCAACTTTTTTGTAGAGTTCAACAAGACCGTCGCGAAGCTTTATCATCGTTTCTCCCGGCAGCAATTATC
The DNA here is from genome assembly GCA_964392915.1 of uncultured Nitrospiraceae bacterium. GTDB lineage: Bacteria > Nitrospirota > Thermodesulfovibrionia > Thermodesulfovibrionales > Dissulfurispiraceae > JAAYUK01. Next base: position 55,012 of record CAYMRS010000003.1, on the reverse strand, counting down.
TGTGGAATCATCTGATTTTGAGGTTATCAGAATCAGTCGGCTTTGGCAAGGCGGGAAAACGCAAGCGCATAAGGCGGGAAGAACAGCAGGGAGAGGGAGGCCTATTCCTGCCTCCCTCCATGAAAATCAACACATCAGATAGCTATGCACGTCCAGTTGGCGACTACGGCATCCGGACTTCCGGCAGTATAGTCGGCATTCCCACGAACTGATCCGGTATTGAAAGTGCCGTCATCATAGGTGTTATCAAGCCAGCGGGCAGTTTCATTGTTGAGCCATTCAAAACAGACGCCCATTGGTTTTGACCAGCCGCCAATGATTGCATCTGTCCGCCCCAGCGCAACACGGCCGCCATACGGATGGGTTGGAGAAGTGGTGTCCGATCCGCTCAGAATATTTGCGAGACGCATATGGTACCATGCCTGGCAGGATTCTGTCGCGCTGCCGCCGGCACAAAAAGCTGTACCGTCAATCCATCCCTGGCCATTACCGTTCGCAACCGCTACGGCACCCGCTGTCCAGCCTCGCGTGGTTGCCAGGTTATCATCCCCAGGATATTTATTGTATTTATCGTAATAGGTATACACGGCGGCGGAGACTTCTCTATACACGTTATAAAGCCTCTTGTTCTTGGCGTTATTAATCAGTTCCTGCCCCTTCAGCACTGCGCCCAGAATGATGCCGATGATTACCAGAACAATCGCCAGTTCCACAAGCGTAAAACCGCGCTCGTTGCCCATTCTTCCTGTTTCTCTCCGCATTCCGTCTCCTCCTTAGTCTTTATTGCACATGGACCGGTTCAGTTTCGTAAAATATATATATGAACCTAAGAGTAGCATAAAGAAAAACGGCAAGGCAAGGGAAAAGCCTTGCAGGAAGCCATACCGCGGGGTTGCCCGGTTGACAACAGCGCTTCCATCCATTAACGTAGTTGTATGCTTTCCTATGTCATGAAACGATTGCTGCTCATGATTCCACTTGTTATCGGCATTACGCTCATAACCTTTACCGTCGTGCATCTGGCGCCGGGAGGACCGGTTGAGGTTGAGACCGAGATGTCGATGAAGGCATCGGCGCAGGCGCGGGAGAACCTCAAAAAACTCTACGGGCTCGACAAGCCGCTCCATGAGCAGTACTTCGACTGGCTGAAACGGCTGGCGACGCTCGATTTCGGCACGTCGTTCGTCGACGGCCGTCCGGTTATCGGGAAAATAGCGGAGCGGATTCCGGTGACCCTCGAGATTAACCTGCTGTCGCTGCTGCTCATATTCGCCATCGCGGTTCCGATAGGCGTGCTTGCGGCGACCCGCCAGTATTCTGTCTTCGACAAGGCGACAACGGTCTTTGTCTTCATCGGATTCTCAACCCCGACCTTCTGGCTGGCGCTGCTCTGCATGATTCTGTTCGGCGTAACGCTCGGCGTGCTGCCGATATCGGGTATCCGGAGCATCGACGCCGCCGAGATGGGAATGTTCGAGCGCGCGGTTGACCATCTGCGGCATCTGATTCTGCCGGTCGCGCTCAGCGCCTTCGGCGGCATCGCGGGGCTCAGCCGTTACAGCCGCTCAAGCATGCTGGAAGTGATCAGGCAGGACTACATCAGGACCGCGCAGGCAAAGGGACTGCGGTGGTCAACCGTGATGACACGCCACGCGCTCAGAAACGCGCTGATGCCGGTCGTCACTATTCTTGGCCTTTCCGTTCCCGGATTGATCGGCGGCGCCGTAATATTCGAAACCATATTCGCAATCCCCGGCATGGGGCAGCTTTTTTATTCATCGGCAATGTCGCGTGATTATCCGACCATCATGGGAATTCTCGTCATCGGCGCGGTGCTGACCCTCATCGGGAATCTGCTCGCGGATATTTCCTATGCGCTGGTCGATCCGCGCATCCGGGTAAGGGGCGACGCGTGATGCCTGCCGGCACACTCTCAGAACTTGTCTGGAGGCGCTTTTCGCGCAACCGGCTTGCTGTTTCCGGCATGGCGGTTGTTGTGTTTCTCGCCCTCGGCGCGCTGCTTGCGCCGATCGTTTCTCCCTACGACCCGACGGCGATTAATGTCTATAAGGTGCTGTCTCCTCCGTCATCAGCCAACCTGTTCGGCACCGACGAACTCGGACGAGATGTGCTCGCGCGCATGATCTGGGGAAGCCGGGTTTCGCTGAAAGTCGGGTTTGTCGCGGTCGGCATTGCCATATCAATCGGCATCCTGATCGGCTCTGTCGCGGGATTCTACGGCGGCCGGATTGATTCTGTTCTGATGCGGTTTGTCGACATCATGCTCGCTTTCCCGACCCTGTTCCTCATTCTCGCGGTTATTGCCATTCTGGAGCCGAGCATTTCGACCATCATGATTATCATCGGGCTGACCGGCTGGATGAATGTCGCCCGGCTGGTGCGGGCGGAGTTTCTCACGCTCAAGGAGCGCGATTTCATTGCCGCCGCCCGCGCCGCGGGGGCAGCGGATGCGCGCATTATTTTCCGCCACATCCTGCCGAATGCCCTTGCCCCGGTTTTCGTCTCGGCGACATTCGGCATTGCCGGCGCCATTCTGACCGAATCGGGACTCTCTTTTCTGGGGCTCGGGGTGCAGCCGCCCGACCCGAGCTGGGGAAATATTCTCACCGCTGGCAAGGACAACATCACCGTCGCCTGGTGGCTCTCGGTCTTTCCCGGCATCGCGATTCTGATTACCGTACTCAGCTACAATCTCGTGGGCGAAGGACTGCGCGATGCCCTGGATCCGCGGCTCTGGCAGGGGCATGATAAATAGCTCGGAAGCCAGGAAGGCGGGAAGAGCAGAAGAGCGGAAGGCAGGCGGACTGAATGCTGAGTTTCGGCTCCTTCCTTCAGGGCAGCGATGACGATACGGCTCTCCAAACCTGTTCCTGATCAGGAGCGCGTGCTGAGCACTATCGAGTCGCTCATCACCGGCCATCCGCGTCTGCGCGCCCGCGTTCTGGAGCATCTCGACGCTATCGCGGCATTGTTTTCGTGCAGCCAGTTCATGGCCACATATGTCATAAACCACCCCGAATCGCTGCTCAATGAGGCAACCGGCGCGCTGGCTTTCATGGGCAGGCCGCTGGATGAAGCTGCGTGCGCCATTGAGCTTGAGTCCCTGCTCGCCGCCTGTTCAACCCGCGAGGCGGGCATGCAGACGGTCAGGAGGTTTCGCAAAGACAAACAGCTCGTTATTCTGCTGAACGATCTGCTGCACCGCCTTGAGCCGCAGGAGATTATGCTCGACATGAGTGACCTTGCTGACGTCATCATCCAAGCTTCCCTTGATTTCAGCGATCGTCTGCTTCGTGAGCGCTTCGGCGAGCCGGAAAACAATGCCTTTCTTGTTGTCGGCATGGGGAAACTCGGCGCGCAGGAACTGAATTTCAGCTCGGATATTGACCCGGTCTTTGTATACCGCGCCGACGGCGAGACGTCCGGCATTGCAACCTCGCCGGGCGTGACGCGCAACCGCATATCAGCATTTGAATATTATGTGAAACTTGTCGAAGGGCTCTCGAAATTCCTTTCCGCCAATACTGCCGACGGCTTCGCTTATCGGGTTGACCTGCGACTGAGGCCGCAGGGCACCCGGGGAAGTCTGGCGCTTTCATTGAGCGGGTATGAAGAGTATTACGAGTCGTGGGGGCAGCTCTGGGAGCGGGCCGCCCTCTTGCGGGCACGCCCGGTTGCCGGAGACACGAACCTCGGAAGAGAGTTTCTTGAAATGATCGCCCCGTTTATCTATCGCAAGTATCTGGACATAGATGCTATTGAGGAAATCCGCCGCATGAAATCGCAGGTGGAGCAGCTCAGGCCCGGCACCTTCAGCCGGGACATAAAGCGCGGCTTCGGCGGCATCCGCGAGATTGAGTTTTTCATACAGATATTCCAGTTGATGTATGGGGGCAGGGAGCCGATGCTTCGCGAACGCGGCACGCTGAAGGCCTTGCACCGGATTCTCCAGAAAGGATTGATCGGCCATGACGACAGCTATCATCTGTCCGAAAATTATCTTTTCCTCAGGACACTGGAGCATCGCATTCAGCAGGTGAATGATCTGCAGACCCACGCCCTGCCGGTGCAGGATCGTGACCTGGCGGATCTCGGCGCGAAAATGGGATATAGCGACAAGCGCGCCTTTCTTGAGGATCTTGAGAGGCGCCGCCTGAAGGTGCGCGCCATTTATGATTCACTTTTTCAGCAGGCGGGCCCGAAGGATTCCGCCGGGCCGGGACTCTCGGATTCCCTGTTCGGCGGCCGATTCTGGGATATAGACACCCCGAATCAGGACAGCCTTTCGGCCGAGCTTTCCCGGCATGGCGTTCGCGCGCCCGACCGGGCGCTCTATCATCTCACGCAGATCCGCAACACCACTTATTCTTTCCAGACGCTTCGGGGCCGCAGGCTGATGGAAGAGATCATCCCCCGCTTTCTTGATGAAGCGCTGAACACGCCGAATCCCGATCGCGCGCTGCTTCAGCTCGTTGACTTCTCCAGCCTTCTGGCTACCAGTGAATCGTATCTTGAGCCGATTGTCCGGAATCGCGATCTTATCAAACTTATCAGCTCGCTCTTCGCGCAGAGTGATTATCTGGCCAAGCTCGTCATGAGCAATCCCGAGTATATGGGCTCGCTTGTCGAAGGCGAGATACGCTGGCGGACGCGCTCGGAGATTGTCCATGAGCTGGCAATCCTCGCGGAACGGAAAGACCCGATGCAGGCTGTACGGCTGCTGCGGCGCCTTGAGGAAATCCGGCTCGGCACGCGCTTCCTGAGCGGGGCGATCAATGTCATCCAGTTAACGCATTCTCTCACGACCATCTCCGAAACGGTCATCACAAAACTGCTGCGGACCGAACAGAACCTTTCCGCGCGGAGCGAGGACGAACTGATCATCCTCGGGTACGGGAAGCTCGGCGGCCGGGAAATCAGCTTCAATTCGGATCTCGATCTTGTTTTCATGACCGCCGGGGCGCTGGAAGTGCTGCATATCCGGCAGGCCGAGAACCTGATGAAGGCCGCCATGTCATACACGCGAGACGGTGTAGCCTACAGTATTGACACCCGGCTCAGGCCTGACGGCAACAAGGGGCCGCTGGTCATCCCGTTTGCGGGGCTGCGCCGGTATTACGAGAAACATGCGCATCCTTGGGAGCTGCAGGCGTTGCTGAAGGCCCGCCCGGTCAACGGAAGCATTTCAGTGCGCAGGGCTTTTATCGCAATGCGGACGGATGTGCTGACCCTGCGCGGGCAGGAGGTAACTCTTGGCAGCATACGCCACATGCGGCAGAGAATAGAGAGCGAGCGGGCGAAGGACGCGCCATTGTCGGGAGTCTGCGATATCAGGCTGGGAGCCGGGGGCATCAACGAAATCGAATTCATCGTCCAGTATCTGCAACTGCAGCATTGCGCGGACTGCCCGGTCATACTTGTGCCCAATACGATTGATGCCATACGAAGGCTTTCCCTTCACGGGATACTCGCCCCGGAAGCAGCAGACCTGCTGAAGAATGCCTATCTTTTTTTCAGGATTGCCGACACCATGCTGCGGCTCAGAAACGAGACGACCCTGCGGGAGGAGAGCGATGCGCCCGCAAGCATAGCGCGCCTGCTCGGCATTGGCGTTGATGAGTTTCTCGAAAGACTGCATGCACAGCGGATGCGGATCTGTTTCTACGGCGAACAACTGGGCTGATTATCCTTCAGGATGATTCTTTGCCACTTTCTCCGCCTTGTCAATCCAGTACGGACTCGCGATGTCCTCAAACGCGGATATCGCGGCGACTGAACCCTGCCCCACAGCCACGACAATCTGTTTGACGCCGCCCGTGACATCCCCGGCAGCATACACAAGCGGCAGAGCGGTCCTTTGATGGGCATCGGCGACAATGTAGCCCGCCTCGCTGACCGGCAGATTCAACAGGAGCGCCACTTCGCTGTTGGGCACATAGCCGATGGCGAGGAAGACGCCCTCGGCCGGGATTTCGGTCACTTCACCGGACTGCGTGTTCTGCACGCGGATGCCCGAGACGGAAATCTCTCCGAGAATTTCCCGCGCCTCCGCGTTCAGGAGGATCTCGGCGTCAGTCTTGAGAAGGCTGTCCTGCAGGCGCTGCTCCGCACGCAAGGTGCCCCGCCGGTGGACCAGCGTCACTTTCGCGCCGAGCCCGTGCAGATAAAGGGCTTCCGTAACGGCGGTATTGCCGCCTCCCACAACGACAACCCGCTTTCCGTCTTTGTAGAAATAGCCGTCGCATTCGGCGCAGTAGCTAACCCCCTTGCCCGAAAACTCCTGTTCTCCCGGAATCCCGAGGCGCTTGCTGTCGGCTCCGGAAGCGATGATGATGCCTTTGGTCCGGAAAAGCGAACGATTTGTCTTTACCACATACCGTTCATCCTCCCGGGCAACGGAGACGATATCCTCCGAAAGCCTGATTTTTGTGTACTGGAGGGCCTGCTGCGCCATAAGTTCAACAAGTGAGCGTCCGGCAATACTCGCAAAACCGGGATAATTCTCAACAACCGGGGTAATCATAATCTGACCGCCGATTGACCGGCGTTCAATCACCGCAGTGGACAGCCCCGACCGGCCCGCATAGATTGCGGCAGTGAGTCCGGCAGGCCCGGCTCCGACAATCAGCAGGTCAACTTCCTGCTCGCCAGCCTTTTCGTCGGGACGCATCAGCTCAGGTTCCCTGAGGGTGAAGAGCGATTCAATGAAGAGATCTTCGGGTTCAGCGCCCCGGGCGGTCAGCGATCCGTTTACAAATGTCTGAGGCACCGAGAGTACGCCCCGCGCCTTGGCAATGTCCTGATGCTCAAAGATTTCTATAACCTCGATCGAAACCAGATCCGGCCGGGCGATTGCCGCCGATACGCCATATAGAACCTGCTGAGGGCAGTATGGGCAGGTCGGACTGACAAAAATCTCGATGAAGCGCTGTTCTTTCAACCCTGCGAGGCGCTTCACCGATTCGGGCGTCAGGATAACGCTATTGGCGGAAATCATCAGCAGCGACATCAGAAAGGAGCGCCCTTCTTCTCCCAGCGGGGAGCCGGTCAGCTTGATCGCGTATGCATCCGGCGCGAGCAGAACCGTCGGACTCCGCAGTACATTGCGTTTGTTTGTCTGACCGCTTTCAAGCTCAAAAAACGAAGCCTTGATTTTCGGGGAGAGCAGAGCTATTGCATTCACCAGTTCTACGGTAGCGGCGTTGTAATCTGCATTCACCTCTTTGTGGGTGAAGACTTCCAGCGCAACCTCTTCCTTGAGGCCCTTGAGCGCCTCGCGCAAGGTTTCCCGTATCTCGTCGGTGATCAGTTTTTTGTCCATGTGTGTATTGTACCGCAGAAAGCGGAAGAAGTTAGAAAGGAAAGGGAGAGTCTGGAAGAAGGGAAGAGCGGAAGGCAAGAGGCAGAAGACGGGAAATCGGGGTGACCGGACTGTCAGGCGGGGCAGCAATTTTTCACTTCCGCCCTTCCTGCCTTCCGGGCTTTTTTGTGTCTCCGGTATAATGAAACGATGGAGCTTTCCTGGAAATCGCACATCACCGCGCACGCGGATCGTCTGCTTACGGCGCTTTTCAAACATGCTGTCCCGGCGCTGAGCGGCTGTTCCTCCGCACATCTTGCGCTGCTGATTGCCTGTTGCAAGGATCCCGCCATTGTTGTTGAGGAAACGCCTGAACGCGCCCAGCGACTCTTCACTGATCTGCGCTTTTTCAACTCGTTGCTGTCTGATGGGCGGAAGGCCGCGCACGAAGCCGCTCTGCTTCTGCCCGCCGGTTCGCCGGAGAGCATCGGGCAGAGAGCAAAAATCGTACAGAGGCTGGCGCAGGGTGATTGCCTCACCGTTATTGCTTCTGCCGAGTCGGGCAAGGTCAGTTGCAGCCCGGAGATGCCGCAACCCTTCACGGTTGCGCAGCATCAGGTTTTTGAACGTGGCGCGCTGATTGCCAGCCTCATCCGTCTGGGCTACCGGAAGGTCGAGATTGTCGTCGAACCTGGAGAGTTCGCGGAGCGGGCGTGGGTTGTTGATATCTTCGCCGTCACCGCGGCGGATCCTGTCCGCATCGAATTTTTCGGCGACACCATCGAGCTGATGCGGTGCTTTGAGGTCGAAACACAGCGTTCCATCAGCGAAATTCCGGAATTGATCATCTACCCTGCTGCTGAAGCAGGCGGGACGCGCAGCATTCTTGATCTTGCCATGGAGCATGGCTTGTTCAGCTTCTTCGTCGCTGCTTCCGCCGATGAGTATGCCGGGCATGAGCATGCTGTCCGCGTGACGCCGCTTGCCATCGAGAACGGCTCGCTTCCCTCGGGCGCCCTGCCGCTTCAGGGGCTGGGCATTCTGCCCGAAGAGAGAAAGAGCACCGAAGATAGTGTGCCCGCTCTGAAAGTCCTGCGGAAGCGCATTCTCGCCGTTCTGCCTTCGCACGGGCAGGCCGATCGGCTCCATGACCTTTTTGCCGAAGCCGGCTTTATTGCTCCCATGCTCGAAATGCCGCAGGCCGCCGCATACGAGGGACTCGCCTGCATTACGACCGGCGGGCTGTCCGGAGGGCTGCACCTGGATGACCTTATCATCATTACCGGACGGGAGTTCTTCGGTGAGCGTCCGGCATACCGCGCGCTCAAGCGTTCCCGCATTTCGCGGCTCCTTCTGACTATTGATGATCTTCAGGTCGGCGATCTTATCGTGCACAAGGATCACGGCATCGGTCGGTTTGCCGGCATGCAGCACCAGAAGACGGAGGATTATGAGGAAGACTTCCTTGTGCTCGAATACGCGGGCGGCGACCGCGTCTATCTGCCGTTTGCCGGCATTGAGCGCATACAGAAGTACCGGGCGGGAGAAGATCAGCACCCCCCGCTGGACAAACTGGGCGGCAAGCGGTTTGCCGCCGCCAAAAAGCGGGTGAAACAGTCCCTGCAGGATCTGGCTGAACGGCTGCTGAAGCTCTATGCCGAGCGAGAAACAGTGCGCGGATTCGTCTTCAGCCCCGATACGGTCATGCACCGGGACTTTGATGACTTCTTCCCTTACGAAGAAACCGAGGACCAGCAGAAGGCCGTCGAAACCATCAAAAAACATATGTATTCAGATGTGCCGATGGACATGCTGCTCTGCGGAGACGTGGGCTACGGCAAAACCGAAGTGGCAATAAAGGCGGCGTTCAGGGCTGTATACGACGGCAAGCAGGTCGCAATCATGGTGCCGACAACGATTCTTGCCGAACAGCATTTCCGGACCTTCCGGCAGCGCTTCTCCGGGTTCCCGGTCAGAATTGATTATCTCTCTCGCTTCCGGCCAAAGGCTGATATAGATCGCTGCCTTGAGGGGTTGCGGCGAGGGGAGATCGATCTTGTAATCGGCACGCACATGCTGCTTGGGAAGCGGGTCGGGTTCCATGATCTCGGACTGCTCATTGTCGATGAAGAGCACCGCTTCGGCGTCGGTCAGAAGGAGCGCCTGAAAGAACTGAAAAAAAATGTGGATGTGCTGAGCATGACCGCCACGCCGATTCCGCGCACGCTGCACATGGCACTCGCGAATGTCCGTGAGCTATGCACAATCCAGACGCCGCCGGAAGACCGCCTCGCGGTGCGCAGCATCGTCACTCCGTGGAATGACCTGACCCTGCAGGATGCGATACGCCGGGAACTGCGGCGCGACGGGCAGGTCTTCTTTCTCCATAACCGCATCCGCGATATGGACCTCATCGTGGAGCGCATCCGCAGGCTTGTTCCCGAGGCGCATATCGGCGCAGCGCACGGCCAGATGCATGAGCGGCAGCTTGAGCGCATCATGCTCGACTTTCTCGACAGGAAAATCAATGTCCTCGTATGCACGGCGATCATCGGCGCCGGCATTGACATTGCATCGGCGAACACTATCATGATTGATCGGGCCGACACATTCGGCCTCGCCGATCTGTACCAGTTGCGGGGTCGGGTGGGGAGGAGCGATCAGCAGGCATACGCGTATTTCCTCATACCCGGCAATGAATCGCTTCATCCTGACGCCCGCCGCCGGCTGCAGGCGATTCAGGAGATGAGTTATCTTGGCGCCGGGTTTCGTCTTGCGATGCGCGACCTCGAGATCCGCGGGGCGGGAAACCTGCTTGGCGCTGAACAGTCGGGGCACATCGCGCGTATAGGCTTTGATCTTTACACAGAGCTTCTCGAACGCGCTGTTCAGGAGTTGAAGGGGGAAGCGGTCGCGGAAGCCGTTGACCCGCAGATTCAGCTCCGCATCTCGGCGTTTGTGCCTGATGATTATGTTTCAGACACTCTTTTGCGGCTCAGCCTGTACCGGCGCATTGCCGCGTCGCGGACGAGAGAGGCGCTTGCCCAGCTGATTGACGAGGTTCGCGACCGTTTCGGACCGCTGCCGACCGAAGTTGCCAACCTCTTTTCCGCGGCACGCATTAAGGTTCTTGCGCGGGCTCTCCGTCTGTCCCGCATTGTCATAGCCGGCGACTGGTGCCGCTGCCTGGGCGCTCCCGCGGGCGATATCCCTGACCCTTCAGATGATTTTTATGAACGTCTGCTGCAATCACTGTTTTCGCTGCAGGGTCAGAAAAGCCCGCCTCAGCTCAGATTCCTTCCTGAGGGGTTCGAGTTCAAACTGCCATCTGCCGCGGATCAAAAAGTTCAGGCCATTGAAGCGGTGCTCGTCAGGATTGAAGCAGAACTCGGTGCCCGGAATCCGGAAGAAATGGCGAAACCATAAGTCCCCGGCGCTGAATTCCGACTCCGTGATTCCGCTTGCCCTTCATCAGGAGAATCGGATAAACTCATGTCTATGAAAACAGCACTCGTGTCTGTCATGCTTTTCGTCGGCATCATGGTGTCCGGCTGCGCGTCCGCGCCTGTCGAGTCAGGTAAAAATGCCGACTTCTATAAAAGAATGGGAGTCGCGTATCTGAACGAGGGGAAAAACCAGCTCGCGTTCGTCGAATTTCAGACAGCCCTCACGCATGATGCCAAAGATGCTGAAACGCTGTACTATCTTGGATTGGTCTATCTCTCGTTTGAAGATTCCGCCAACGCGATTTCCGCTTTTCAGCGTGCTGTTTCGGCGCAGCCGGGCTATTCTCATGCATACAACAGTCTGGGGGCTGCCTATCTGAAAGCCGGGCGTTACGATGACGCGGTGGGCGTCCTGAAAAGCGCTCTCGCGAATCTTCTTTACAGAACTCCCGAACTCGCGCTGTACAACCTCGGAACGGCATATTACCGTCTTGGCAAGATTGATGACGCACTGTCGGCATTCAAGACCGCGCTCAGGCGAAATCCTGACTATATTACCCCTTACCTGGGGATAGCGCTCGCATACAATCGGGCTGGGCAATACAGTGATGCCGCCAAAGCGCTGGAGGTCGCCATGGAGCTTGACCCGGGAGTTCAGGGAGATCGGGAAAAACTTGCTGAGGAATTGCGCAAACGCGTCATAACCGCGCAGGGCGACGAAGAACAGGATCTGCGCGATCTGCTCGAAATCCTCAACTACTGATCCGCAGTCGCATTTGTCCTCGCGCTGATTTCTCGCGCGCCGGGATTTCTGGCGTTTCCGGCAGGACCTGCACGATGCCGCATCTTTCCCTGCTTCTCCCGCCGGAGTCCATGAATCGGGACCCGGACTGAACCTTTTGAAAAGGTATTCAGGCGGGTTGCAAAAGCGCAGGGAGTCTGGTAGCATCAAGCATCAAATCACCCGCTGACAGGGAGGATGAGAGCCATGGAACTGAAGGTCGTGCCGATTGAGATTCCCGAAGGCTGCAACATCATCCTTGGCCAGACTCACTTCATCAAGACTGCCGAGGATCTTTACGAAATCCTCGCGACGCGGATTTCTCACGCGCAGTTCGGCGTCGCGTTCACCGAGGCCTCCGGTCCCTGCCTTATTCGCACCGAGGGGAACAGTCAGGAGCTCATTGACGCGTGTGTGAAGAATCTTCTCCTCATGTCAGCCGGACATGTGTTTTGTATCGTGCTGAGAAATGCCTTTCCGATAGCCGTGCTGAACGACATCAAGGCATGCCAGGAAGTCTGCCGCGTCTTTTGCGCTACGGCGAACCCGCTGCAGGTTGTTCTCGCACAGACGGCGCAGGGATGCGGCATTCTCGGCGTTATTGACGGCACCGCGCCCAAAGGCGTGGAAGGCGAACAGGACAAACAGAACCGCCGGGAGTTTTTACGGAAAATCGGGTATAAAACATAGAATCAAGGAGCCAGAAAGCAGTAGTGAGGATGACTGCCATATCCTGACTACTGGCTGCAGTTTTCTGAATTCTGAATTTTCTCAGGAGGTTTTTTGTGCTGCCGGAACTGAAATACGATGAAAAAGGCCTCATCCCCGCCATTGTGCAGGATGCTGAAAATGGCGATATCCTGATGCTTGCCTATATGAACGACGCTTCCCTGAAGATGACGCTGGAATCAGGATTTACGCACTTCTGGTCGCGTTCGCGCCAGAAGTTCTGGAAGAAAGGGGAAACCTCGGGAGATCTGCAGGAGGTCAGGGGCATTTGGTACGATTGTGACGCGGACACCCTTCTGGTAAAGGTGAAACAGCACGGCAAGGGGGCCTGCCATACCGGTGAAAGAACCTGTTTTTATCGAAAAATTGAAGCCCAAAAGGGCTGAAAAACGGAAGGCGGAAAATCAGGAAGCGCGTTTCTCTGCTGCCTGATTTGCGGCGAGCTTCCGCGCTCCTTGCCTTAGGAGGATTGCCATGCAAAACTGTCTTTTCTGCAAAATAGTGAATCGAGAAGTCCCTGCCCGCATTGTTTTTGAAGACGAGCGGGTGCTGGCGTTCGAGGATGTAGACCCGAAAGCGCCGGTGCATATCCTCATCATTCCGAAAAAACACTTCGCAACCCTGCTGGATGTGCCGGAAGAGGACAGCGATCTGATATGGCACCTTCTGAAAACCGCGCGGGGCATCGCGCGCATGAAACACATCGCCGAGCGCGGCTTTCGCATCGTCTCAAACTGTAATCCGGAAAGCGGGCAGTCGGTGTATCATCTGCACGTTCACGTACTCGGCGGACGCCAGATGCAGTGGCCGCCAGGCTGAGAAAAAAGCTGGGGCAGGGAAGAGCTGAAGTCCGAACGCAAGGAAGGACGGAAGCTTATAAGGGAAAAGCGCTCATGGTTGAAAGGAATCTTTTTTGGAAATTGTTGACCGCACTGTTGTCTGGGAGGGCAGGTTTATCCGTTGCGTGCTGCTGACGTATCGGGACTCCTCAGGGGTTCTGCGTTCGTGGGAGGCGGTCGAGCGGGTGAACTGCGAGGGCATTGTTATCGTTATTCCCATAACAAAAGCCGGTGAGTTCATCTTCATTCGTCAGTTTCGACCCGTACTGAACCGCCATGTGATCGAATTTCCCGCGGGCTTGAATGACCGGCATGAGACGCTGCAGGACGCGGCGCTCCGGGAACTGCTGGAAGAAACCGGGTATGCCGGCAACCACATTGAACTGCTCGCGGAGGGTCCCGTCTCTTCGGGACTTTCAACGGAGATAACGACGGTCTACCTCTGCAGGGACGCGGAACCGGCGTCGGAGGCGCTGAAGACCTCTTTTCAGCCCGATGAGTCCGAACGCATCGAGGTCTTTCTGGTTCCGATGGAGCAGGCATATGAGCGGCTCAGGGAGTTCACCGAAGCAGGAGACTGCGTTGACCTCAAGATGTTCGGATTTCTGGAGCGGGCGAAGGCCTTTGTAAAAAACAGTCCGTAGCACGAAGGAGCGGAAGCGCCTGTGGCTGCAATCCACACATGGGAACCCTTCGTCCCGGAAGATATCTGTCCCGGCGCAATGTGACTTCAGACTGTCCTGCCTGTGAATTCTCCCAATATTTCCACAAATGACATTGATTTTCCGTTGAAAACAGTATATGTTTAATATTAGCCGTATGCTATTACTACTATAAGGGGTACATCTATGGATATAAAGCGATTTGTTCTCGAAAAGGCCGGGGAAGCCAAAGCCGGTGCCCGAAGTCTTGCGACAGCTTCGTTGCAGCTGAAAAACGATGTGCTGATCGCGATGGCAGTTGCTCTCAGGGAACGAGCGGCCGACCTTATGGAAGAAAACGCGAAAGACCTCGAATTCGCGCGCAAAAAAGGTCTTTCCTCTGCCATGATTGACCGGCTGACGCTGACCGCAAAGAGAATTGATGAAATGGCGCAGGGTCTTGTTGAAGTCGCCCGATTGCCGGATCCGGTCGGTGAGATCAGCAGGATGCGGCAGCGGCCGAATGGTATGAGCGTGGGCCGCATGCGTGTGCCGATTGGGGTCATCGCCATGATCTACGAATCGCGGCCGAATGTAACGGCCGATGCGTCGAGCCTCTGCCTGAAGACCGGCAATGCCGCAATCCTGCGCGGCGGGTCCGAAGCGCTGAACTCCAACCGCATAATCGTCAAGGTTCTGCAGGGCGTCTTGCGGGACTATGGCATTCATCCCGGCGCTATCACCTACCTTGATGTTCCCGGCCATGAGGCGGTACTCGAAATGATCAAGCTTGAAGGGATGATCGACCTCGTAATCCCGCGCGGCGGGGAGGGACTTATCCGGACCGTGACCGAGAATGCCCGCATTCCGGTCCTCAAGCATTACAAGGGGGTGTGCCACGTCTTTGTTGACCGCGACGCGGATCTCAAGATGGCCGAGTCGGTCTGCTTCAATGCGAAGGTGCAGCGGCCCGGAACCTGCAATGCTATGGAGACGATGCTTGTTGACGCTCCGATAGCGAAGAAATTCCTCCCGAAGATGTTGCAGAAGTTTGCCGCGGCAGGCGTGACCATTAAGGGTGACGAGACCACGCGGAAACTGTTCGCGGGCGCGAAGAAGGCCGCCAGGAGCGATTACGGAAGAGAGTACCTTGACCTGATTCTGAACGTGCGGGTTGTGAAAGATATGGAAGAGGCGATGGAGCACATAGCCGCCTATGGCTCGCTGCACACCGATGTCATTGTGACGGAGCATTACGCAAAGGCGATGCGCTTTGTCCGAGAGGTTGACTCCTCCGCGGTGCTGGTGAATGCCTCCACGCGCCTGAACGATGGTTTTCAGTTCGGCCTTGGCGCCGAAATCGGCATATCGACCGATAAAATTCACGCTCGCGGTCCGATGGGACTCGAGGAATTAACCTGTACCAAATTCGTTGTCTTCGGCAACGGCCAGGTTCGGGAATAAACAATACTGGGGAGGGCTGTCATGTCCGAGAAGCTGAGCTATGAGGAGTTTATTAAAAAGGCTATCGTCAAGCTGCGTAAGGATAACTATAAAGGTATCCATACGGTCTATTCCGGCTTCAACCAGGCGTTCAAAAAACATTACGGCGAGGTTGATCCCATTCAGGTGACCAATGAGCTTGCGGCTCAGGGGAAAGTCGTGATTCGCCCGGTGCGGGGCGGCGTCATGCTGTATCTGCCGGAAGACGCTCCGGCGGTCCCGAACAAGGCAGATGAGGCGCTTGCGGCCATTCTCGGGCCGGGCCATGATGATTCCCTGAAGCTGAGCCGCGAGGAGTTTATCAGGAAGGCTATCCCCGCGCTTCGGAAAGATAACTATAAAGGCATCCATACGGTCTATTCAGGTTTCAACCAGGCATTCAAAAAGTATTTTGATAACGACGACCCTGTCAAGGCAACGAACGAGCTTGCAGCCCAGGGCAAAATTGTTGTGCGCCCGGTGCGGGGCGGGGTCATGCTCTATGTGCCGGAGGAAGCCCCGCGCGCCCAGCCTAAAGGCGACGAAGCGCTCGAGAAGATTCTCGAACCATAGGAATCAGCTGCCGTGCGGCTTGGATTTTTTGGCGGGACATTCAATCCCGTCCACTATGGCCATCTGCGCGCAGCCGAAGAGGCCGGAACCGCTCTTGAGCTTGACACGGTTCTGTTTCTTCCTTCGGGAAATCCGCCGCTGAAGAATGACGACCTCGCTGATGTTCACGACCGGGTTGCTCTCACGAGGCTGGCTATCGCGGGCAATCCGAGGTTCTCCCTGTCGGAGGTTGAACTGCGGACCGGGCGGAAATCGTTTACGGTCGATACCGCCCGGGCTCTTGCCGCACAATACCCCTTTGATGATCGGGTGTTTATCATCGGTGCTGACGCGTTCCTCGATCTTCCGAACTGGCATCGCCCCGAAGAGCTGACAACCCTTATCGACCTAGCTGTCGTGACCCGCCCGGGGGTTGCGCCGGAGCTTGTCCGGCAATCGCCGTTTCTGGACGCGCGCCTGGCTTCCGACCCCGAGACATGGCGGCTGCGCGGCGGCAGAACAGCCGTTTTCCTCGAGACGACGCCGCTGGCTATTTCATCTACTCAGATTCGCCGGCTTGTTCGTGAGGGCAGGAGCATCCGCTATCTCGTCCCTGAACCTGTCGCATCCTATATCGAAAATAAGCAGCTGTACCGGAGTTAGCTGTGGAAATTGCCGAAGCGATACTGCAGAACCTTGACGAAGCGGTCTGTCTCTTTGATCAGCAGGGAGAGCTGGTATTCGTCAACAAGGCGGCTGAAGAGTTTTTTGGCAGAAACAGCACGGAACTGAAGGGCGCGGAGATCGGAGACCTCTTTACGCAGCCTCCGGATCTGGCGGTTTTCCTCGGCAATACGCTCGCCGAGGGGCGGCCATACAACGGCAGGGATATACATCTTGAGGCTGGCCGCCCTGTCACTGTTGATCTCGCGATTGTGCCGTACTATAGAGAAGCGAAGCTGGAAGGCGCCCTGTTCTGCATTCGTGAACATCTGGATATTACCGAGCGTGAAGACTTTCAGTTCGACTCCCTGCTCTACCTGCTTGGCGCTATCGCGCATGAAGTGAAGAACCCGCTGAGCGGCATCAAAGGCGCCGCGCAGATCCTCAAAAAGACCACACCGGGAGGAGAAGCGGCGGAAGCAGTCCGGCTGATTCTCAAGGAAACTGACCGGCTGAACGCCGTTGTGCAGAGCTACCTTACGATTACCCGCAAGCCGGCGTTCCACCCCGTCAATATTCATGAGATTATCGAGCACGCGCTGCATGTCATGCAGCCGGCCATCAGGGAACAGGCCATCACCATCCAGAAATCGTACGACCCGAGCCTGCCGATAATCGAGGGAGATGAGAGCAAACTTCTGCAGGTGCTCATCAATCTGCTCAAGAACGCCGCAGAGGCGGTAGCCTCAATGAAATATGAACGCGTTATTTCGATCTCGACCCGCCCTTCACACGAATATGCCCTCATTCATGATCCGGCAGGCCGCGCCTCGGCGAAAAATCCCGGCCGCGCCCGGAGCATGCGTAAGCAGCGCTGGGCGGTTATCGCGATTCAGGACACCGGGGCCGGCATCCCGCGCGAGGAGCTTCCCCGTATTTTTCTGCCGTATTACACGCGGAAGGAGGGCGGCAGCGGTCTCGGCCTCGCCCTCTCGAAAAAGATCATCCGGGATCATGACGGGATCATCAAGGTAAAAAGCGCACTTGGCAGCGGGACGACATTTAGCGTATACTTACCATTCCAAACGGGGACCACCCGAACTTCCGGGAAGAAAAGATGACAATGGCAGACAGACGATTATTGGTGATTGACGACGACGAAAGCGTGCTCTGGGTTATTCGAAAAGCCCTCGAGTCCGCCGGGTATGACATTGAGGCAAAGACAACGCTCAAGGCCGGCATGAAGGTGCTGGACGGCTACCGCCTTGTTCTTCTTGACATGATGCTGCCGGACGGCAGCGGCCTTGACGCGCTCAAAGATATCCGGGTCTTTAATCCTGAAGCCCTCGTCATCATGGTGACCGCTCACGGCCGCATGGAGAGCGCGGTTGAAGCGATGCGCGAGGGCGCCTATGATTACCTCGAAAAGCCGTTCGACATAGAAGAGCTGAAAATCGTTGTTGACAAGGCATTCCGCGACATCGCCCTGCGCGATGAACTCCTGGAGCTCCGCCAGAACAAAGAGGAGCAGAAGGCATCGCTCATGATCGGCCGGAGCAAGGGGATGCTCAAGGTATTCAAGGAGATCGGCCGGGTCGCGCCCAAGGATGTGACCGTGCTGGTTTCGGGCGAGAGCGGCACCGGCAAGGAGCTGGTTGCCCGCAGCATTCATAACAACAGCCTCCGCAAGGTCGGCCCGTTTGCGGCAGTAAACGCCGCGGCAATTCCCCGGGACCTGCTTGAAGCCGAGCTTTTCGGCTGGGAAAAGGGCGCCTTTACCGGCGCGCATGAAAAAAGGCCGGGTAAAATTCAGTCGGCTGACGGCGGCACGCTCTTCCTTGATGAAATTTCCGAGCTGGACCTGGGGTTGCAGGCCAAACTGCTCCGATTCCTGCAGGATCGCGAATACAGCCCCCTCGGCAGCAGCAGTGTGATCAAGGCGGATGTCCGCATCGTCGGCGCCACGAACCGCGATCTGAAAGAGTGTGTGCGAAACGGGCTGTTCCGGGAAGATTTGTACTACCGTTTCAATGTTGTCGGGATTCATCTGCCCCCGCTCCGCGAGCGGCCTGAGGATGTCATCGCCCTTGCCGGGCATTTTCTCGCCGAGACGTCACGGGTGCTTGACCTTGCTCCCAAGGAACTCTCGAAGGATGCGCAGAAGGCGCTGCGGGAACATGACTGGCCGGGCAATGTCCGGGAGCTCGAGAATGCCATCAAAAAAGCCTGCATCCTCTCGCGCGGCAGTCTGGTAGAGCGGAAAGACCTCTTCTCCGAGGCGTACGGAGCCTGCTCCATCCGCGACTTTCTGGAAGGCAAACTGAACGGCTTCCTGAAGCAGATGAAGAAACTCGAAAGTTCCAATCTTTACGATACGGTCAGCATGGAAGTCGATAAAGCGCTGTTTGCTATTGTGCTCAAGGAGACCGGCGGCAACCAGTTCAAGGCCGCGAAACTTCTCGGCATCAACCGCAACACATTGGCAAAAAAGCTGAAAATCTACGGGATGGTTTGATTTTCCCGTGCCGGCTATGGTATAAACACAAGTTACGGGTATCCCGTGTTTTTGTGACGCAGGGTGTCCCTCCATGCCCTTCCTTGGGACAGGGCTACAGATCCAGATGGAGGTGTCAGGTGAATTTTTATGAAACAGTAGTCATTATCAACCCTTCCCTCGCTGAAGACGAACTGAAGGCCGCGCTCGACAAGGTCGCGGAGGTCATCGTCAAGGGAGGCGGAGAAGTCCTCAAGGTAGACAATTGGGGTAAGCGCCGTCTCGCCTATGAGATGAACAAGCAGAAGATGGGCCACTATGTGATGTTTATCTACAAGGCTCCGTCCCCGGCAATCCGCCAGCTCGAAACATTCTTCAAGGTCTACGACCAAATCATCAAGTTCATGGTTATCCGGCTCGGCAAGAAGCAGATTGCGGCGCTTCCGGCCGATATTACCGGCATTCCGGTAACTGCATCTGAAGTCGCTCCCGCGGAGCAGAAAGCGAAAGCATAATGTTCAACCGCGTCATTCTCATCGGCAATCTTACCAAGGATCCTGAAGTCCGGTACACGCCGTCCGGCACCCCTGTCGCGACCGTTGCGATCGCGGTGAATTCGCGGTATCGTTCCGGGGATGAGAACAAGGAAGAGACGCTCTTTATCGATTGCGTTGTCTGGGGCAAGCAGGCGGAATCCTGCGGCCAGTACCTGAGCAAGGGCCGTTCGGTGCTTGTTGAAGGCAGACTTCGAGAGCGTCGCTGGGAGTATGAAGGCCAGAAGAAGTCGAAGATGGAAGTGGTGACGAATACCCTGCGTTTCCTTTCCAAGAAGGACGGGCCGTCCGCAGGGGCGGGTTCCGGAGAGGCGCCGCCGCCGGACGAGGTCTCGGATCTCGAGCCTTTTTAAACGACATCAGAGAAAAGGAAGGATAGATATATGGCATACCAACAGAGGAGATTCCAGAGAAGAAAGTTCTGCAGATTCTGCGCGGATAAAGTTCCGTTCATTGACTACAAGGAGCTCAAGACGCTCCGGAGCTATATGACCGAGCGCGGAAAGATCCTTTCCCGCAAGATGACCGGCACCTGCGCCGCTCATCAGCGCGAGTTGACCGAAGCAATCAAACGCGCCCGCACTATCGCGCTTATGCCGTTCATGGAGCGCTAGACGCATGCGGATCCCAAAGAACTGGGTTCCGGTGATTTCGCAGCGGATCGTCGATGCTCTGATGAAGAAAGACCTCATTGAGCCGACGGTCCCGCTGCCGCAGCTTGTTGAAGAAACCGAAAAACTGCTCATGTACGAACTTACCATTGAAGATCGCCTCAGCGAAGAGGTGCGGCAGATGCTCCGGAAACACGAAAACGAAATCAACAAGGGCCGCATGGACTACCGCAAACTTTTCGAAATGACCAAGATGAAGCTTGTCAGGGAAAGGAACATCATCCTATGATGCTTTCCGAGGACAAAATCACCCACACCACCCACATGCTTTTGCGCGGACTGCTTCAGCAGGGACTCCTTGAGGCGAAAGTTGAAGAGGGCGATATCCGCCGGGAAATAAAGCGGGTGTTCGTCGCCGAGCTGAAACTTGGAGAAGATCTTGACACCGCGGTGCGCGCCAAGATTGACACGCTTTCCAAAAGGCTGGTCGAAGGCAGTCCGGAGTGGGACATCGTCTACAAAAAGTATTACGAAGAAGAAGAGAACAAGAGGGGACGAAGATAGGATCGTTCATCCCGGTCGGCTCCGACGAGGAGATCAAGCGGGAGCGAGGCAAGGCGCGTGAACTGCGGCAGAGCGCCTGGTGGAAACAGAAGCTTGCCCGGGGCGTCTGTTATTACTGTAACGCGAAAGTCCCCCCGCCGGAACTTACCATGGATCACATTGTTCCGCTCATCCGCGGCGGCAAATCCACCAAAGCCAATCTTGTCACTGCCTGCAAGTCGTGCAACAATAAAAAGAAATATCTTCTTCCGATAGAATGGGAAGAGTATTTGCGATCGCTATAGTTTGCCGCATCTGTTTGAAATCCCCCCAAAGAAGCAAAGTTATATACAAGTTCATCGCCTCCCAATTGAAGGATGAATCGCTCAGACTATCTTTTGCGGGACGGCTTGTGCAGCCAGCGGCCTGTCTGTCGCGATATGTTTACGAATAGCCTCAAGGTCTTCAATGGTTAACAACCGCCCATACTTATAAGTATGAACTTCCCGGCTTCTGAAGGCCCCTATGAGGAGGCGGAGCCTGCATCCGTCCTGCTCATTGCTTTTGGCTTTACTGCGTTGGCCGGGCTCAGGAAACGTCTGCGATAAGGTGAAAAAAGTGGACACCAGCGTATCGGGTAAAATACGAGACGGAGGTGTCGCAACGGAGAGGATCCCAAAGCAGGTGACTCAGGCAGGAAACTCTCGCGTCTCAGACGTCTTGAGATGTGCAGGGGGGCAATCCCGCTGAATACATCTGGTGCGTTTGACTATGGGAGCAGGTTGCTCTGCCGCAGTTCATCGATAAACCGCCTGAATTCGTCGGGATGCCGCTGTCCCAGCGTGACGACGTTTTCGTAAAGGTCGTCATCCGCAATGCTGCCGGCCACCGAGAGATATCTGTTCAGAAGCGCGTCAAAAACCGCCCGCTTTGCGGTATTGAAATAGTGGTCTTCATAAGCATTCGCTACGTTCATTGCCATGTCTTCAATTTCACCCATCTGCTTGTCACCTCCTGAGAAACATATGCATCAAGTATAACAGATGCGGCTTGCCTCGCCGTGCACTGCGCGCGATCTTATTTCCTGACCATGACCATTTGGGGATAAGGAGGCCTGGCAGTCGGTCAGGAAACTACTTCTTTTTGATGACCAGCGCAATGACGGCTGAAATCGCGACTGCCCCCGCAAGAACGCTGAATGAGACGAAAATGTTGTTCAGCAATGCCGGATTCCATACAAGCATGCTGCCGAGTCCAAACATCATCATACCTGATACCAGCTTGAGCACCCGGCCCTCCCACTCGCTCAACCGGCGTTTGCCGAGCGTAATGCTGAAGATGCAGACAATCGTGGCGAGCGGAATGACATAGACGATATTATAAAGAGCCAGATAAGCATAATACGTGCCTGAGGGCAAATGGTTGAGAGTGAGTATGCGCGTGAAGACCATCGGGAATCCAGCGGTGCAGAGCAGTTCATAGGAATTCGCAGCGATTGCGAGCACAATAGTTCCCGCGATAACGGAGGGCAGCGACGATGCTTTCAGCAGCTTGCGCATGCGGTCGAACAGCTTTGGTTTTGCAGAATCCGGGATGGTGAGCGAAGCGCCTTCCCTGAACCAGAAGAAGTCCTTGATGTTGATGGCGGCGATGATAATCGAGACGATGCCGGCGGCGGTCGTTATGAGCGCAACACTGCCGAGCAGCAGGAAAATATTCAGCCACGCTGCCATGAACAGGAAATAAATGAAACCGGAAAAAAAGACGAATATTCCGCCGACAAGAAGCATTTTCGCGCGAGAATGTGCATGAATAAGGATGCCGAGCAGCGAAAACAGGACAAAAAATGCGCAGGGATTAAAGCTGTCGAGCCCCGCGATTGCAACGGTCATCACGGGCAGTGACAGGGATGCCGCATCGACTTTTCCGATGAGAGGTACGTAGATAGAAGTCTCCTGCGGCTCCGGCGTCAAAGAAGGCTGCGGTGCTGAGTCTCCGGCTGCTTCCGGTTCTTTCCTCATCAGCCGGTCGGCAGGGTCGGGGCACCCTTTCTGCGCGCACTCCTCGATGGCGTTGCGCAGGGATTCTTTCGTCTGTTCCGAGAAGCCGACATAGCTTTTCAGGCCGATGAACGTAACCGGTACGCTACCTGCCTGTATGCCATGCGCCTTTGCCATTATTCCGAGTACCTGCGCGTTTTCCCGGTTATGCCAGACCTCATAATCGAGCACGCGCATTTTCGGATACTTCTTCTTCATTTCAGCAAGAAATTTTTTCTCGTCATCACAGTGAGGACAGCCTTCTCCTTCAAAGAAATAGACGGTGAAGGGTTCAGATGCGCGAGACCCGCGTGGCGCCGCCGCCGGAGCAGGGGATGCCGGAATCTTCGGCAAAACCGACGACTCAGGCTTCTTGAGGTTCGCATCAGCGCACGGTTCCTGTGCAGACTGCTTGCAGACTGCCGGTTCGTCGGTTCCGGCTGCATATGACGGAAGGATGTTCAGGAGCGTGAAACAGAAAAACAACGCGAGCAGGAAAGATTTTTTCTTCATGGCATGCGCAGAAGGGTTCAGTGCGAAGAAGCCCGCGAACAGCAGGCGTGCAGAATTGGTACTGTTGTCATGAAATTGATTATACCAGAAGGGAACCCGGGCGGGAAATCGAACCGTTACAGGCATAATCCCGTATTCGGGATAATCCGGGCTACTGTTCACTCCGCTTTGGGCATGCGCGGCAGAGCGGAGCGTAGTCCCCGACAGAGAACGAAGACCTGAAAGCCCCGGCAGTGGAACCGGCCCATACTTCAGGAAAGGAGATCTCCGCAATTGAGCCGTAACCTATGCGTTCATACTGTTTTAGCGCACGGTTTTCGCAATACGATACATCACCGACAGGAAGAGCGGAAAACACGCAGGGAGAGACCAAACCGTCCGCGCCGACAACCGCTGAGGAAAGGACGTTTTCAGTGCAAAGCCGATTGCGCACAGCCGGCGACGGCAGCCGGAAATGCACCGGGAGCCCGACGCGGCGGCAGGCCTCGACGGTTTCGCCGATTTGCCGGCTCAGATCAGCATGATCCTCAGCCGAGACCGGACGCAATGCCTCGTCATCAAGTTCCGGTTGTGCCACGAAATCGAGCGTGCTGATCACCACCTGATCGACCCCGATGCCCGCGAGCTTGGACGGAATCTGTTCGACCTTCCCCAGCGTCGAGGAAAAAAGCATGAACGCAACGTGAATCTTCGGCTCGGCTCGTCCAAGGGCAAGTTTCTTCAGGTGGAGCTTTCTGATGAGCGAGGTGATATGCCCGCTGTCGGTTCCGGCGCGGAGCGCGGCGTTCGTTTCCCCGAAGCCTGCCAGCGAAAAAGCAATCATGCTGAGGCCGGATGCCATGATGCCGTCGAGCAGCGGCTCATCGATACAGACGCCGTTGGTTGTCGTGCTGACACGGCATCCGCGCTCTTTCGCAAAGCGCACCATACCCAGGAAGTCAGGATGGAGAAACGGCTCCCCCCATCCCTGCAGATGGACCAGCTTTGCTTTCCCCATTGCCGGGCCGAGCGTGGTGAAGAGTTCAAGCGGCATATCCGCAGAGAGCCACGCATTCCGGTAGACCGTGCGCGGACAGTACCTGCATGCGGCATTGCATCGGGAAGTTACTTCTATCTGGAGCCAGTCCAGCACCGGATGGCGAAACGCCGCAATCCCGGCCCGTATGCGTTCCCCAAGCGGACGCTTCTGAACAGGAGCAGTCATGATGTCGCCGCGTGTCTGCGTTTACCGGATTTTTTCATAGAGCGCGGGCAGTTTTGTGCGATATGCCTCCCTGACGGGCTCCTCCATATCCGCCAGCGGCTTGACCGGCACGAGGTCCATGACGCGCTCCGGCGGAAGCTGCGATGTGTAATAGGTTCTGAGTGTGCCGCCAAGCATGCCGAACATCGCTTCCTGAACATCCTGATAGGTAAGACCGAACGATTCAGCAATCTTATGCAGCTCATGAATCTGAAACCAGAAGTAAGTCGGCCCCATCGCGGTCAGCACAGCATACGCGGGAATCTTTTCTTCCGTCACCTCCGGGCATGCCCCGAACAGGGCGAAAAGCTCCTTGAGCCATTTTTTCTCCTCTTCGGAAATGGCGGGAGCGAAGACGACCGGATTGTATCCTGATCCGACAAATGACGCGGCATTGGGGAGCAGCCGCACGATGCGGTCGAAGCCTCCCAGCATCGCCTTGAAGTGGCCGATGGACGGCTGTGGTGAAAGGGATATGAAAATCGCCTCCGGTTTCAGCGCGGTCTTAATCTCGGGGAGCACGACCGGAACAACCTGCGGATGCACCGCCAGGAACACAATGTCCTGCGCAGCGGCTTCCCGGTTATCCGTCGTCGCCCTGACTCCCGGAAACACCTGCGGGAACGAGGCTATCGCATCAAGGTTCGGATCGCTTACGACCGTTGTCGCCGGCATTGACCCGGTGCGTTTCAGCACCTGCAGCATAATACGGACAATTCTTCCTCCACCAATGAATCCTACGCTTTTTTCGCTCATGAGTATCTCCTTAATAGGCATATGCCGGTTTAATGTTTATCACGGAGAGCATTCAGCAGGGCCTCGATGCGTCCCCTGAGCTCGTTTCGCGCACGGCGAAAGTCGTGCATGATTTCCTCCTCCGTCCCGATGAAGCCGACGGGGTCTCTGACAGACCAGTGGATTCGCTTTACCTGTTCCGGCAGCACCGGACAGGCCTCCGCCCCGCTGTCACAAAGCGTAATGACGTAATCCATGTTTTTCATGAGATTGAGATCCATGACCCTGGATTTCTGATGTGAAATATCCACGCCTATCTCCCGCATTACCGCGATGGCGCGCGGCTGGACAGCGACGGCAAACACGCCTGCGCTCCGCGCCTCGATCAGCCCTTTGCCAAGCTCGCGCGCCAGCCCTTCCGCCATCTGGCTCCAGCAGGAGTTGGCGGTGCAGAGAAACATGACATTTATCATTTAATACTCCTCCACCTTGAGATATATCCTCACCTGATATTATGCAGAAAAGTGCGCGGCGCTGCCCAGCCTTGGTATAATCGACAGATGGATGAACTGGCAAAGGAGTATGTTGTTTCTTTCTTTGAGCGCACGCTCATGCTGCATGGCGATCGGCCCGAAGCGGTCCGCTGGACGGCACCAGGACAGACCGCGCATTACCGCGCGCTGCTCGATATCGGCGACCTTGCCGGCGCGAAGATTCTGGACTACGGTTGCGGTACCGGCGGGCTGTATGCCTTCCTGCTCGAACGCGGAGTGCCGGTTGACTATGCCGGCTATGACATAAATCCGAAGCTGATTGAACACGCGCGGAACAAATATCCGGAAGCGCGCTTCGAGGTATTTGACATCGAACAGCAGGAGCTTGCCGAAGAGTTCGATTATATCCTGCTCTGCGGTGTTTTCAATCTGAAGGTCCAGGGGCTTGAAGAGACGATATGCGGGGTTCTGAGAAAGCTCTACCCGCGGTGCAGGAAGGGCCTCGCGTTCAACGCGCTTTCCGATCTCAATCCGAAAAAGGATTTTGAGCTGAACTACCTGAATCCCGGGGTCATGCTCGCCTTCGCGGCAGGCGAGTTATCGCCGCATGTCTCCCTGCGGCTTGACCGCATCCCGCACGATTTTTTTCTTTTTGTCTATCGGACGACGCAGAAATTCAATGAAATGAGGAATCCCGCATGAGACGACTCAATTTTTCACGTACCAACGGCGATATAGATATCGCTATCGACACCCTGATCGATGCCGCCGGGCAGGTCTGCTGTCCGGACCTTGTCCGCGAAATGATTATCGCCGCGCTCAAGGCGGGGCAGGAGAGCGGGGACCGCTCCGACCTCAAGCTGATGAACACGACGATGAAGGAAATGCGCATAACAACGCGGATATTCGGCCCGTACCGTCAGGTGCGGAAGGTGACGGTCTTCGGTTCCGCGCGCACCAAACCCCAGGAGCCGGTCTATCAGATGGCGGTGGAGTTCGGCAGGCGCCTCGCGGAAGAAGGCTTCATGGTCATTACCGGCGCGGGCGGCGGCATTATGGAGGCGGCCAATATCGGCGCCGGCCCAGGCATGTCGTTCGGCGTCAATATCCGCCTGCCGTTTGAGCAGAGGGCGAACGACGCGCTCGAGGGAAATCCGCGGCTCATCACCTATAAATACTTCTTCAACCGCAAGGTGGCGTTCCTCCGGGAGGCCTGCGCCATAGCGCTTTTCCCGGGCGGGTTCGGCACGCTTGACGAGGCGATGGAGACGCTGACCCTCATGCAGACCGGCAAGGCAACGCCGATGCCGCTCATCCTTATTGATGAACCGGGCGGCACCTACTGGGAAAAATGGATTCATTTTTTCCACGACGAACTGCTCGCGCAGGGCTATGTGAGCGACGGCGACTTTCATCTGTTCGAGCGGGTCGACACCGTGGAGAGCGCGGTTGCCGCTGTTCGAAAATATTACCGCAGGTTTCACAGCATCAGGTATGTGGATGGGCTTCCGGTGGTGCGCATGCAGAAGCCGCTTCCGGAGGGCGCGATTGAGGAGCTTCAGGCGCGCTTTCAGGACATGCTGCTGCCGGGCGGCACAATCCGGACAATCGGACAGCTCCCCGCGGAAGCGGACGAGCCCGAGCTCGCCGACCTTCCGAGGCTTGTGCTCGACTTCAACCGGTTCGATTTCGGGCGGCTCAAAAGCTTCGTCGAGGCGCTGAACGACTATGCGTAGCAGCAGGCGGCGCGCACGGCAGCATGGCTCGGGACGTCTTTGATGACTCGCCGCGCTTCAGAGCCGAAATCCATGCCAAAGAAAACGCCCCCCAAAAAGCGCGGCAGGATACGGCGGGGGTTTCTTCCTTTTCTTTTCGTATGTATCGCGGGGTTTCTGGTTGCGGGCTGTATCGCGCTCTATAAGGCCCCCCGTATCCTTCAGCTCAACGAACCTCCGATGCGTTCCGATGCCCTTGTCGTTCCGGGCGGCAGTCCGGTGAGGGCTTTCCATGCCGCCCGCCTGTTTCGGGACGGGTATGCTCCGATTGTCTATGTAGGCAAGCCGGTGCTGTCGTCGGGAGACATCAGGATACGCGATGCCGGTATCGAGTGGCCGCGCGAGGAGGAACTTACCATGCAGATTCTGCTGAAAGAGGGCGTGCCCCGGCTTGCCATCCGCATGTACGGGCCCACCAAGAGCACGGCGGAGGAAGCCGAGGTGCTGGCGCGGATTTATGCAAAAAAGCCTTGCAGCCTGCTGGTGGTTACCTCTCCGTCTCATACGCGAAGGGCGCGGATGATATTCCGCGACACATTGCCGGAATGCGCTGTTACTGTTGTGGGCACGCCGGACGAAGAGCTTCCCGCCGCCTGGTGGCAGAGCCAGGACGCCGCCCGGCAGGTGGTGCTCGAAATTATGAAGATAATCTTTTATAAAGCCGGAGGGCGGTATTACTCCCCGCCTCCTGCATGAGCCCGCGTCCTCGCATTCTTGAAAATTATCATCAGGCGAGGCGAGGCGAATATATCCGCTCCACCGCACGTCCAGTCTTGCTTTGCGGGCTTTGGCATATTTCCAATGACATTTTTGGATTAAGCCCGGAATTGTCATGAGCAGTTGTCCCTTTGGTGTCACTCCGGCGTGCAGCGAGGAAGGCGGGAAGCAGGGAAGCATGACTCCCCCGCCACCTCTTATTTTAAGAGGGGGGCGGGCTGGAGGAAGCCGGAATGACGAAAACAGACAGCAATACAGAGCCTTACTGTCCAGTTGCAGGTTCTCATGACGATCCCGGGTTAAATCGGTTGCCGCACTTTTTGTATCAATTCGCGCAGTGAAACAAACCGCACTTTCATGCCGTGCATCTCTCTGACATACGATCTGTCAACGTCGTGGCATACAACGTAGTTTTCGCCTTCAGGGTAGTAAGCCCGAAAAGCTTTCAGGGCTTTTATGTCGAAATGGTTGTCCGACCATTTGCATTCAATGGCAACAGGCGCTTTGGGGCATGAGCGATTTTTCAGGACGAAATCTATTTCCTTATCCTGCTTGTCGCGCCAGTAAAATATGGCGTGTGACTGCAATTGAGCGTGCAACTCATTGAGCACAAAATGCTCCCAGAGCATTCCCATATCATCAGGGCGCAATGATGATATCCCCTTGAAATAGCATGCAAACCCGGTATCAAAAGCATAGACTTTTGGCTGCTTTACAATTTCCGCTTCTTTCCTGGTGCTGAAGGGTCTGATGATATGCGCCGCGAAAGTTGATTCAAGTGCTTGCAGGTAAGCCGAGGCCGTTGTGTGAGATATGCCGCACATTTGACCGATTGATGCTGCATTGAATTGTCCGCCGCTTTGGGCGAAGACAAGTTCCGTGAACTTCAGGAAAGGCTCCTTTTTCTTGAGATTGAACAGCTCAAGAATATCTTTTGCCCAGAATGAATCGAGCCATTCCTGATATTCGTTTTCATTGGCAGCCTTGTTCAGAAAGAATGGAGGAAGTCCGCCATGTAAAAGGCGGTGATTCAGAGTGCTTTGGCCAAAATCCTGCAAATCTTCAGACGTCATGGGTGTGAGCCAGAGCATCTCTTTTCTCCCGGTTAACGTATCTTTGAACTTCTTTGATGCTCCCAGAGTCGAAGAGCCGGTTGCCACAACCAGAATGTCATCATAGTGGTCTGCAGCAATTTTCAATAATTCAGAGGGGTTATGAAGGCGATGGATTTCATCAAGTACGACAACGCGCCCGCGCAGTTCGTTGAGAAATCCTTCGCGGTCAGCTTCAATTGCCTTGCGGGTTCTTGGCAGCTCGCAATCGAAGAACTCCGCTTTTTCAATGCTCCTGCAAAGGCAGGTCTTCCCTGACCTTCGAACCCCTGCAAGCCAGATAAGGCGGCGTTTTTTCCATATCTGCTCAATTCTCGTTAACCAAAACGCGCGTTTTACCATTTGCAGTCATCATAGCAAATAGTTTTACTAAATGCAAGCATGGTTGCAAATGGTTAGATCGAGTCGCTGAAAAGGGGCGGCCTGCATTAAGCCCTGAATTGTCATGAGCAGTTGTCCCTTTGGTGTCACTCCGGCGTGCAGCGAGGAAGGCGGGAAGCAGGGGATCATAACTCCCCCGCCCCCTCTTAATCTTAAGCGGGGAGGCTGGAGGAAGCCGGAATGACGAAAACTGACAGCAAAACAGAGCCTTACTGTGCAGTTACAGGCTCTCATGACAAATCCGGGATTAATGCTCTCTGCGGATAGCGTTAAATTTCTCGACCGATGTCGGATTTCTTAACACTCGCGTTGGTTTTGCAGGCAATGCGCACCGCAATGGAGTTCAAAAATCACAACTCATTGATATAATGTGATAATTTAGTATGCTGTTTGCGGCCCGCGGCCCGGCTTATAGCCTTCTGTCTGAAAATATTCTGCGGCCTTGTCGGGTTTCTTTACACAATTCGCGGGCTTTTTGAGAAAGATATTTATAACTATTTGATTTAAAATGGATAAATTTAATTGGCACGGTTCTGGCATATGATATCGATAGTTGAAAATTTGAATCATTGAGCATACATAATGGAGGTGCCAAATGAGAATTGAGATGAAGAAGAAACTGGTCGCGCTTTTTGCAGTAGGGATGTTGCTGTTCGGGGCTGTTGGGTCTGCCGACGCCGTGTTTGTAACGGAATGGAACTATACACTGTTTACGGAATTTAATGGAACCAATACGTTCACGTCGGGCACCGGAACCAAAATTCAAACAGACAATCAGGTTTCATGGGGAGCATCAGGTAGTGCAAATGCTGTTTTTGGCACTGCGGAGCGGAGCGGTATCACCATTGCGCAGACAGCAGGGGCGAATCAAGCATTGACGAATGTTACGGGAACATACTTTACCAATTCTTTTGCCAATCCCGGCCAAGGCCATTGGATTACGCATCACAACAAACCGATTAGCGCTTCGTATGCAACCTTGCTGACCAGCCAGATCGAGTCGACACTGACGCTGGTGCCGGTAAATCCGCCGATTGGCGGTCAGTTTGGGCCGGCTACTATCACGTTTACGGTCAACTTCAAGGAAACCCCGAATGCAGGTCCTTGTGTAGCGGGAACCGGGAACACGCCGTGCGGCGACATTTTCGCTCTGCAACAGGATGCGTTCAATGTGCCGTTTTCCTTTGCCGGTGAGACGTATTATGTGAGCATATTCCCGACGCAGGCAATAGGGATTACTCTTCCTCTTACTGGCGGTCTGCCGATTCTTTCCTCTGCCGCGTGCCAGGCAGCGGGAATCCCCTCGGGTGTATGCGTCGGCTTTGTTACGCCTGAGGATCAGAGAACGTCGGTGCGTTTCGGGTTCGTCATTACCGGGCAGCCGATAAACATTGTTCCTGAACCGTCAACCTTCGTGCTCATCGGAGCGGGTCTTCTTGGTCTTGGCTTTGCGGCAAGAAGGCGCATGAAAAAATAAGCGTCTGCTACAGAAACCTGTCAGGGAGAGAGGGTGGCGAGAGCCATCCTCTCTTTTTTTGTTTTCAGTTCAGCACTTCGGCGCGTTTTGCGGTACAATCAGTGAAAGGGCGGCACACACGCCCGCTTTGGTTTGTGAAAAAAAGGAGCGCCCGTTATGGATATCACATCACTTCTGAAGCACGCCGTTCTCGCGCCGTCGGGCGATAACTGTCAGCCGTGGCGGTTCCGGGTCGGCGACACCTCGATCGAAATCTGGAATGTCCCCAGCGCCGACACCTCGCTCTTCAATTTCGGCCAGCGCGCATCGATTGTCGCGCATGGATCGGCGATCGAGAATATCTGCATCGCGGCACGCGCGCAGGGATTGCAGCCGAGCGTTGCGACTTTCCCCGACGCGCGGCGGCATGACCTTATCGCAACCATGTCGTTCACCCCGGCTCAGCCCGCTCAGGAGCCGCTGCTGCCTGCCATAGCGGCGCGGACGACAAACCGCAGGCTGTATGAGCGCAGGGAGCTTGCGCCGGATCAGCAGGAATCTCTTGCCCGGCATACGGAAGGCAGTGGATTCGTGCGGCTGGTCACGCGGCGGGATGAAGTCGCCGGGGTTGCCCGCGCCATTGCGCTTAACGACGCGATTGCCTTTGAGAATGAACACATACACGCGTTTCTCTTCGACCATATCAGGTGGAGCGAAGAGGAAGCCGAACGCACCCGGGACGGTCTTTTTGTCGGAACCCTTGAGCTGAAGACTCCTGACAAGATAGGATTCAGATTTCTGAAAAACTGGGGGCTTGTCCGTCGCCTCATTCCGCTCGGCGTGCCGAAGATAATCGCCCAGACTGCGGCAAAGCTCGCCGGCTCCGCCTCCGCGATCGGCGTAATTGCCATGCCGGACGACTCCCTCGAGAGCTATCTAACGGGAGGCAGGCTGTTTCAGCGGGTGTGGCTTGAAGCCACGCGCCTCGGGCTTGCGTTTCATCCAATGGCGGGCATTGCCTGCCTCATTCAGCGGGTGCGGGCGGGCATTACCGACCGCCTTTCCGACAAACATTGCGGACAGTTGCGCGAGGCGGACATTTCCTTGCGGAAGGCGTTCGGGCTGAGGGACGAGGCAATGGTCATGACGTTCCGCGCGGGGGTTGCCCCGCCGCCGACCGCCCGCTCTTTGCGGCTGCCCGTAAACGACGTTATGCTTGA
>CAYMRS010000003.1:0-22571 GCA_964392915.1 uncultured Nitrospiraceae bacterium | reverse complement strand
GCGGGCGTCATTTTTTTGAACGTTTGACTGCACACTGACGCTTTGGCAGCGCTCCGAAGGCGGTTGCGCAAACCGCCTGCCCGCTTCCGCCCGTAATCCGGCAGGGCAGCCTGAAAAGGGGCTTATCGCCATAAACTGACTGCCAGCAAGGGGTTTCCGCCATTGCGGCGCTTTTCCGCCTGCGCTTTTCTCCAGCATCAACCCGTTCAAATCACTAGTAAAATGGTATGATTTATGCAAGAATATAAAACATGTTTCATATAGCATTACGCATTATTAGATATGACAAGGTGAGGTCGCTGCTCACACTGCTGGGGGTTATCTTTGCGGTGACGCTTATTTTTTCACAAATCGGCATCTATCTGGGACTGATGGAGGCGTCATCGGTTCTCATAGACAATACGCCCGGCGACATTTGGGTCTCTTCAAAAAACAGCAGAAACTTCGACTTTGCCCAGCCAATCCCCGAGTATCTTTATTACCAGGTGCTTGCCACCAGTGGAGTGCAATGGGCCGAGAAGCTTGTGGTGGCGTGGCATATTATCAAACAGAAAGATGGCGGCCGGGAGCAGGTCGAAATCGTCGGGTTCAATCCTGACACCGGAGTCGGCGGGCCGTGGAATCTCAGGTCCGGCGATATTCATATGCTGAAAAACGGGAATTTCTTTATCGTCGACGCGTCGGCGATGAAGCGCCTTGGATGGATCGAGGTCGGAGAGTACCGGGATGTGGGTTCGAGAAGGCTCCAGCTTGTGGGAATATCCGAGGGAATCAAATCCTTTACCACCGCTCCCTTCATTTTCACCTCCTACAGCCTCGCGCAGCGGCTTGTCGAGTATGTCGGGCAGGATTCAACTGTTTTCATCATCGCGAAGGTTCGCTCTGAATACAGGGTTCAGGAAGTTGTCGAAGCCATGCGACAGCGGTTCCCCGGGGTTGATGTATACACGAAGGAGGATTTCAGTTACAAGACGCGCATGTACTGGACCATCGAAACCGGCGTCGGCTTCTCCTTTCTGCTCACCATCATTGTCAGCTTCTTTGTCGGCATGCTCATCGTCGGGCAGACCATCTATAACTCAACCGTTGAGCACCTCAAGGAGTTCGGCACCATGAAAGCACTGGGCGCCGAGAACAGCGATATTTACCATATCATCTTTGCGCAGGCTATTCTGAATGCGCTCGCCGGCTATATCGCCAGCCTTGTCATTGCACTGATCTCTGTCAGGCTGTATGACATGACCGGCATGGCGATGGTCGTAACGTGGCAAGTGGCCCTGATTATGCTGGCGCTTACGATAGTCATGTGCCTGCTGGCCGCCGTGCTCTCGATCAGGAAGATCAGAACGATCGATCCAGCAATTCTTTTCCGGGGGTAGTGCATGGAAACTGCTGTCATGGCGCGCGGTCTTTCGAAAATATACCGGGAAGGCGCTGTAGAAGTGCGCGCGGTCGATACCGTCGATCTTGAGGCGACCGAAGGTGAGCTTATCGGCCTGTTCGGTCCTTCGGGAAGCGGCAAGACAACGCTGCTCTCTATGCTTGGCTGCATTCTCAGACCGACCAGCGGGTCGCTCGAAGTCTTCGGCAATGACATCATCGCCTGCCCGGAGTATGCGATGCCGTCCGTCAGGAAGCGGTACCTTTCGTTCATCTTTCAGGGCTTCAATCTCTTTCCGGCTTTGACGGTTTTTGAAAACGTGATGCTGGTTCTCGAACTGAGGAAGATTCCGGACGCGGAGGCATCCCGCCGGGCAGAGGCGCTGCTTGCTGAAGTCGGGCTGGCGGAGCGCAGTTCTTTTCTGCCACGCGACCTGAGCGGGGGGCAGAAGCAGCGCGTTGCCATCGCGCGTGCGCTTGCCGCCGACTCTCCGATTATCATTGCCGATGAACCGACCGGAAATCTTGACCATGAAAACGGAATCCATATCATGAACATCCTGCGCGCTCTCGCGTCGGAGCAGAACAAGTGCATTCTCGTGGCGACACACGACGAGAGAACCATAGAAGTTTTTGACCGGATTCTCTATATGGAAGACGGTGGAATCTTCGGACAAAAGGAGCTCACGCAATGAAAATTCCGAAAAAATATTCTTCACTTGCTCTTGTGGGCGGGTTGGTCCTGATTGCGCTGTTTCTGGCAGTGGTCGGCCCCATGGTGGTGAGAAATCACACCCCTCCTCCGCAGGGTGAAGCAAAGCCGGCAAAAGGCGTTACCGCCAAGGGGCTTGTTGAGAGCGAAAACGACTTCGAGCTTTCGACCCAGGCTGCCGGAGTCATTGCTGAGGTGAAGGTGCAGAAAGGCGATCCGGTCCGCAAGGGACAGGTGCTGGTTGTTATCGACAGCGCAAAGGTCCGGGCAAAGCTCCGCATGGCCGAGGCGATGCTCCGCGAAGCCGAAGGGCGCACTTATCGCGCCGGGGCAACGCGCGAACAGGCCAGGCTGGAGTACGAACGACAGAAGCGGCTGTATGACCGCGACGCAACCACGCTTGGCGAGCTGGAGCGCGCTGAGGAGCGTTACAAGGCGGCAGAGGGCGACATATGGGATATGAAGTCCCGACCGGCGGAAGGTGAAGGCGCGTCTGTCCCGAGGACTGCCCAGACCGAGCGATTCGCCGCGGAAGTCGCGTACTACCGGGCGCTGCTCAAAGATTATGTTATCAACTCACCGATTGATGGCGTGGTTATCGAACGCCTGAAAGACCCGGGCGAATCGGTCGATGTCGGCGTTCCTGTTCTCAGCGTTATCGATCCACTGCACATGCGCATACGCGCGGAAGTCGAAGAGACCGACGTCGGCAAGGTCATCGCCGGGCAG
This sequence comes from uncultured Nitrospiraceae bacterium, assembly GCA_964392915.1. Taxonomy (GTDB): domain Bacteria; phylum Nitrospirota; class Thermodesulfovibrionia; order Thermodesulfovibrionales; family Dissulfurispiraceae; genus JAAYUK01. Next base: position 19,750 of record CAYMRS010000003.1, on the reverse strand, counting down.
TCGGTTGAAGTATGGTCGGACGCGTATCCGAACAAGATATTCAAGGGTCAGGTCACAAAGGCGCTGCCCTCGGTGAAGCGCAAACAGCAGAGAACATTCGACCCGACGACCTCGTTTGATATTAATACCCAAGAGGTACACATTCATCTGAGTGATTACACGGGGCTGCAGAGCGGCATGAGCGTGACCATCAAATTCGGAGCGCGTCCGGACGGGGCGCGGCAGAAGCCATGATTAGCCTGAGAACGCACGCGGCTCCGATTCTCGTCATGGCGGCGCTTTTCTGCCATGCGGCGGCGCACGCGGCAGAGCTTACCATTCAAGAATGCATTGATCGGGCAGTGCAGCGGAATGCCGGCTATCAGGCCGTGCGGGACGACTTCGCGATTGCCCGGGAAGATGTTACGGTCGCGCGCGCGGGCTTGTTGCCCACCCTGAAGGTGAGAGGGTTTGCGACGTTTCTTGACCGGCAGGGGATTATCAAAACCCCGGCAGACGCCTATGCCCCGGGCCTGCCTCCGGGCCAGGTTGAGTCTCCGCTCGATAACCGGACAACATCCGGGCTAAGCGGCGTTGTGGAGCAGACGCTCTTTTCGGGAGGCGCTCTGTACGGAACGTATCTCCGCGCCAGGCTCTTTGAGGAAGAGTTTGGGTACACAACCGCGCGGCAGAAGGCGCTGCTCGTGTTTGAGGTGAAGCGCGCGTTTTACGATCTGCTGCGCGAACAGATCCATCGCGAAGCGCTCGAGCGCACGGTGGCCGCGAAACAGGAGAGACTCCGGGTTACCGCGGAACGGCATAAGGAAGGCGGCGCGGACAGGGAGGATCTGCTTCTGTCCGATACCGACGCAACCGGAGCGGAGCTGGCGCTGTACCGGAGCAAAAACCGGATAGAAGTTGCGCGGACGCATCTTGCCAATCTCATTGAGCATGACGACACAGAACCACTGAAGGCGCGGGGTGAACAACGCAATGCTGAACTGAGCGCGTCATTGCGTGAGGTTCGTGAAACCGCTTTTTCGCTTCGCGATGACGTAAAGACATCTCTGAAGCGGATGGAGCGCATGGAGCAGGAGACTGCGATCTCGCGGGGAGAGTACTATCCGAAAGTTACGGCTCAGGGCAGTTACACGGCGCAGCGCGAAACCAATATTGACAGGCCGTCCGTATGGGCGCTCATGTTCAGGCTCGACTGGCCGATCTTTGAATGGGGGCGCACGGGGGCTCAGGTGCGCAAGGCAGCGCTTGCCGCTGAACGCGCGCGCCATGAACACAGCGAACTGCTGAAGCGGGTCACGCTTGAAGTGGAACGAACCTGGCGGGACGTGAAAGATCGGGAGCAGGAGGTTGGCTATTTCGGGAAACGAATGCAGGCGGCGGAGTACATTGCCCGGAAAACCGCGGCCCGGTATCGTGAACGCTCAGTCAGGCTTGCCGAACTGCTTCAGGCGGAAAGCGAATTTGTCGCGGCGCATCACGACTACATCGCCGCATTGTACGCGCTCAATATAAGTATCGCGGGGCTTGAGGTCTCTGTCACCACACTGCGCGACAGATGGTTTGAGCCGCGCCCGATACGCACGGCCGAATACAGCTTCATCGGGGAGGCAAAAAATTTTCCGCGCCCGAAAGAAAGCGGAAAAGTGTCGCCTCTCACCGGAGCAGGCCAGTTTCCGGTCAAACCCCCTCAGCGTGATTCCAAAGAGGCGGAAGCCTCGTTGATAGCGGATGCGCTGATAGCAGCCGAGGCACGGCAGGCCGATCAGAAGAAAAGTGCCGCCTCTCACCGGAGCAGTGCTCCGGTGATACAGCAGGACTTCCCTGCTGTATCACCTGCCGTTACAGTGGAACAGAAGATGTGTGAGCAGACACAGGACGATTCTTCCCGCGTGAAGAGCGAAGAATCGGCGGCAGGCGATAAGAGCGGGCAGGTTGCTGCTGCCCCGGCCGGGGGCAAAACCGAACCTTCTGTCTGCGCGTTTCCGCAGGGAACGGCATACTATCTGCAGATAGTTTCATTCCGTGAGCGCTCAAATTCAGAGAAAGTGGCGGCGACGGTCGGGAAAAAACTGACGAAAAAATATCCGTTGCTGATCTGTGAGCAAGACGGCTGGCACAAGCTGCGCGTCACGGGGATGAAGACCGCGGATGAAGCGCTCAGGGTTCAGCAGCGCATCGGCATAAAGAAAACCATGGTCGTGCAGGCTTCCCGTGCAGACAGATAGATTGATTCAGGAAGAGTTCAACAGAAACCTCGGCCTGCTGACGGAAGAACAGCAGCGGCGGCTTCTGGAAACCAAAGTTGCCATTGCCGGGGCGGGAGGCGTCGGAGGCATTCATGCCATCACGCTCGCGCGCATAGGAATCGGGGGCTTCGCGATTGCCGATCCCGACGTGTTTGAGGTTCCTAATATCAATCGTCAGTACGCATGCTTCAGGAGTACCTTCGGCAGGAATAAAGCCGAGGTGCTGGCGGGCGTGCTTCAGGATATCAATCCGGAAGCCTCTATGCGAATGTTCCCCTGCGCGATTACAGAAGAAAATGCCGACGCCTTTCTTGATGGCGCTGATGTTTTTATCGACGGCATCGACTTTTTTGAAATTGAGTTTCGGCGCATGATATTTCGAAAGTGCCGTGAAAAGGGCATGTACGCATTCACCGCCGCGCCGCTCGGCTTCGGCGCCACACTGCAGGTCTTCTCTCCGCGCGGCATGACATTTGACGACTACTTCGGCATTGACGACAGCATGCAGCATGTGGACAAGCTTGCCGCCTTTGCCGTCGGGCTTGCGCCCAATCCCTACCACATCAGATACATGGACCTGAGCAAGGTAAGCCTCACGCGCAAAACCGGTCCGGCTCTCGCTCTTGCCTGCACGCTCGCGGCGTCGCTTGTCGCAACTGAGGTTATCAAACTCGCGACCGGCAAAGGGGAGGTCCGGGCAGTTCCCCACTACACCCAAGTCGATCTGCTCCGGAACAAGCTGAAAAAGGGCTATATGCCGATGGGCGGGAAAAATCCGCTTCAGCGCCTGAAAAAGTGGATAGTGCTCAGAAAAGCGCTTGCCGCTGAACGCGGGGCGCAGGGGCAAAGCCCCGCGTAGCTTTTTATCCCGCAATTGTCATTAGCCTTGTTTTCAGTTCCGGGAATGGCCGGGTGTTCCAAAGAGGAGCGCAGCAGTTACTGCGGCAAAGAGCGGTCTTCTTCTGTTTTACGGCCTGCAATAAAGGCGGGTTTCAGCTCCTCGGGCAGACCATCTATGAACTCTTCCAGAAGCTCGCGGTTTGTTTCCGCAAGATGGCTTTCTATATCGGAAATGCAGATAAGGTATGGCGTTCGCAGCCCGTGGTAGTTGACTTCAGGGCCTATCGGCTCGAAAAAAATGCCTAAACGCCTGAGCAGGATTTGCAGGGCTCTCGCGGTGGCGACAATCCAGTGAGTGATTCCGAGCATTCTGCTTTCCTGGTACATAGCCTTGAACAGACCGAGGATGATTTCATGACGCTTGCGCCGTACATCCTTGTCTGACAAAAACAACTCTTCCGAGACCGGGCCGCCTTCATAGAGCTCCTTGTCATACGCGCGCCGCCGGAAATCCTTTGAGACCGCGAGGCGGGAAATCTCTCCAATGCGCTCGCGATTAAGCGCCGACAGGTCGGCGGTGACGGTGCAGTTGCGCTCTAGCGGGAATCCGATCGGGGAGTTTCTGATGATCCGCACCGTTCCGATAAGAATGTCGTTCGAAAAAGCCATGAAGTGATGGGAGTGCTGGTCAAAAACATCCCGCTCCATGCCAGACGGGTGATCGAGCCTGTTTTCAAAACGCCATTCATTGACATACACCTGATACCGGAGCTGATAAATCATCTGCCGGTCAACAGAAGTAACCGCAGGGCGATAGATGAAGCGATGACTGCCGTACACATGCTCACTCATCTTGTTCTCCCACTCGGTTCTTCGTGAAAAGAACCATACAGCTCATTATTACGACGCCTCCAGCGGTGGACGTGAAACATACATGTTCGTAAACAGCCGGAGATGCAGGGGCGTCGGCACCCGGTGATAGCCTCGCCTCCGGCGCGGCGACGGTTTTTCGATGCTGACGTGCGTAATGCCCTGTTTCGTGAACCGCGCGCCGGGCACTCCAAGCTCGCGGAAAAGGAGTTCCCATTCCGGCACCGAAAGGGCCGCGCGAATTGAATCGTAATATTCTTTCTTCATCAGTTTTGTGTAGGTCAGCCCCAATCCATGCACATGAAACAGAATCCACGGAAAGCCGATGCGTTTCAGATCCCGAATCAGGAAGGCGGCATCGGGCTTCATGACACGCTTCATCTCCCGCGCCATCTCTATCGGCTTCGGTATGTGATGAAGCATGTTGTGGCAGAACACGGCGTCGAAAGACGCGTCATCAAACAATATTTTTTTCGCATCTCCCATCAGAAAAGTAACCCTGCCGCTGACGCCCTCCTTTTCGGCATTCGCCCGGGCAACCTTCAGCATTTCGGGCGAGAGGTCTATGCCGACGACTTCAGCCCTGGGGCAGTTTTTCGCGACGCCTATCGCAATCCGCCCGGTTCCGGTGCCGACGTCAAGAAAACGCCCCTGTTCAGGACTCATGTTCGCCACTGTCTCAATGAAGCCGGCATGCAGAATTCCCATGTATTTGAGAACCAGCTTGTCGTACGCGAGTATCTCCTCTTCCGACATCATCACTTCAGGTTCGAGTATTCTCATGCTCTCAGTGTACCGCAAAATAAAAAAAAGACCAAGATGTCAATCCTGGTCTTTTTTCAAAAAGCGGGTAAATCTTACTTCATCTTCCTTCTTGCCGCAAGGCCGAGACCGACGAGTCCGGCGCCGAGAAGCACCAGAGTTGACGGCTCAGGAACCGCGGTGTTTACTTCTCCCTGGCTTGAAATGACATATGACTGTCCGTTTTGTTTGAGGGTGTTGATAGTGTCGACAAAGGCGATTCCGCCTCCATTGCCGATATCCCACCCACTGCCTGTTGTGAAGAGTCCTGCCATGGCCCAGAGGAAATTAGAATCAATACCGCTGGTTCCGCTCGGACCCACTCCGCCGTCCACAACCACTCCCTGACCGCCTGATCCCGGCAGAACGCTCAGGCTTGCAAGCAGAATTTCGCCCACACGATTCGCTGGGCCCAAGTATACCTTGATTGTGCCGACTCCGGGCGTAAATACATAGTCATATTGAGTCGCGCCGAATGAGGTAATCACTCCGGCCAATCCAAGCGCTTCGATATACAGGAAATTGCCACCGATCGCAAAGTTGCTTGAAAATGGCGTACCCTCTTGCCGATACTGATTAATCTGCAAAAAGGCATCTTCCGTGAACGCGACGCCAGCCGCCGGAGGACCCGCCAAGGTTAAATTTGCATTCCCCTGGACCAGGAGATAGTCGATGTTTGTCGCATTGGAATAAGCAGGATTAACCTGGCTCAGATTCAGACTCCAGCCGTTCGCAATTGGATACGCCTGTGCCATACTTCCGAAAGCCAGCACCATCATTACGACAGCAACAGCTATAATCCTTTTCATTTTGTTCACCTCCCCTCCTATTTGTGTTTTGTTCATCATCAGTCTTTTCATCGAAGCCCTCCATGAGCATTATTTTCTTCAGATATTTATGCAATTGCGGTGCCAGCTTTACAAGCCATTGAAAAACAACGATATGGTGCGATGGAGGTGACTGAGAAGGGCTGAAAAGTGTAAAGAAAACCGACTTCTTCGAGGAATTTTTTACAGAATGCAGGCTACCAGAAGTGCCAGGAGCTTGTCGCCAGAACGTAAACGGCCAGCAGCGCGTTCGTCACCGCATGCGCGAGAACGCACTGCGCGACGCTCTTCGTCCGGTACAGGACAAGATTATACGCGACGCCCGCCATGATGCCCGCGAGCCAGAGGTTGTGCTCAAGGCCGAACAGCACCGAAACCAGCGCGAACGAGAGCCACGAGAAGCTGCCGACCGGCACGCGGAGGAAATCGGGATTTATAATATACCGAATCACAAAGGAGCGCCAGAATATCTCTTCCATGACCGGAACAACCATGGCAGCCCCGATAATCCGCGTGGTGATCATGAAATAGCGCACAGACGTGTCTTCAATCGCCGTCGGGTCGTAGCCGGTGAGCGTGCCGAAGACCGCGAACGGCCAGGTCATCTGAATCCAGAATGCGAAGACCGCAACCCCGATGCCTATGCTGAAGGCGCTGTTCCCGGCGCCGGCAAGGTCTTTCCATTTCAGTTCAGAATAGGAGCGGCGGAAATGCCAGAGCGCAGCGGCAACGGCGAAGATTTTCAGCGGGTACAGGAAAAGAAGCAGCCGGTCCGCCGCGCCGAGCAGCCGCGCGAGATCCTCTATCCCGATAAACGCAATGTAAACGGCAAATGGCAGAATTCTCGCCAGCATTTAGAGAGTATACCTTCTCGCGGCCGGAAATGGAAGGGCATGAAATGCGAGTGTGTCGATCCAGAAAAGCATCCATCTCTTGTCAAATGAGATCGATACGGGTATACTTTGTCTAAATAGCAAGATTATTTAAGGATCGGCGCGAGTCTGCGCCGCCAGGTAGCTTTTCCTGACGCGCGCAGAGAGGAAAAGCGTTTTTTTCAGCAGAGAAGCAGTCAAAGGAAATTTTCATGATTTGCTACAGTTTTCAGGTAGATACCCATCTGCGCATTACCGGCTGCGACCGCGCGTTTGAGCAGAAATTTGCCGGCGAACCGGAGAAGGCCATCGGCGAACCCTACGCGGAGTTCTTTGCTCCGATTGTCTCTGACGGACAGGATATGGTCGCGCATGCCATCCGCAGCGGCAGCATGGTGCATCTGAACGGGTACAACGTGCGTTCTTTCTCCGGCTCATGCGTCATTGATATCACCATCGCCCCGGTCAGCGCATCTGACGGCACGGCTGCCGGCGCACGCATCGAAATTGCCCCGGCATCTCACCAGACCAAACAGGCGCCGGCACCTGTCGACGTCCGCAAACTTGCCGTAACTTTGGCGCATGGCATCCGCAATCCGCTCAACGCCATCAAAGGCGCTGTCGTCTATTTGCAGGAGAAGTATGCCGCGGAACAAACCCTGCTCGAATTCACCCGCATCATGGAAGAAGAAATTGCCCGTCTTGATGCTTTTATTTCACGTTTTCTTGGTCTGTCAACCGAGGAAAGCGAGCTGGTTCCCTTTGATGTAAATGACATGCTCCGCCGGATACGCATACTCACCTCGCTTCAGGCCAAGGCGCTGAACATAGGCACGTCTTATGCATACGGCGACGTTCCCCCCGGGTTGGGCGATCCTTTCCATATAGAACAGGCCGTGCTCAATCTTATCAACAATTCAATGAACGCGCTGTCTGCCGGAGGCGCGCTTGCAGTGGAGAGTTCGCGCGAATTGGCCGACGGCGCTGAATACGTTGTAATCACCGTGTCTGACAACGGCACCGGCATTATGAACCCCATGGCGCTCCATGTATCTTTGGCGGCAGATGGCCGCGAGCACGGCTATGGCCTGTTTATCGCCCGCGAGGTGATACGCGCCATGGGTGGCAGGGTTGAGATAAAAAGCGAGCAGGGTGCCGGAACCTCGATATCGCTCTATCTGCAAGCGGTACTGCCGATGCCGGAGTGCGATGCATGAATGACCCCGGCGGCGGAACGGTTTTACTGGTCGACGATGACCAGAACTCGGTGCGGGTGCTGAGCGCTTTGCTGGGCGAGTTCCGGTATGGCATTGCAAGCGCGGGTGACGTCGACCAGGCCCTGCGCATCCTCAAAAACGCCGACCCCGACGCCATCATTACCGACATCATGCTGCCGGGCCGCGACGGGCTCTACCTGCTGGAATATTGCCGGGAGCACTATCCTGAAATCCCTGTCATACTGCTGACCGCCTATGGTTCGGTCGAGGCCGCGGTCTCAGCGTTAAGAAATGGTGCTTTCTACTATTTCATGAAGCCTCCGGACTATAATCAGCTTCGGAACATTCTCGCGCTCGCGGTAGAGCAGCGCCGCCTGAAGCGGGAGATCGAACGTCTGCGGAACGACAAGGCGGCAGGCCGGAGCGGTGTCCGCATCAATCATTCCTCTCCCTCCATGCAGAAGATATGCGAGACGATCAACGCCATCAAGGACTCGCAGAGCAGCGCGCTTGTGAGCGGCGAAACCGGCAGCGGCAAGGAACTTATCGCCCGGGCGCTGCATTACTGGGGCATCCGCGCGAAGGCGCCCTTTGTGGCGGTCAACTGCGCCGCAGTCCCCCGCAATCTCATCGAGTCGGAACTGTTCGGCTACGAAAAGGGAGCGTTTACCGGTGCAACCGGCCGGCAGCTTGGCAAGTTTATCGAGGCGCACGGCGGCACCCTGTTTCTTGATGAGGTGGGGGATCTTGACCTTTCGGTCCAGGCAAAGCTGCTTCGCGTGCTTCAGAACCGCGAAGTTCAGCCGCTCGGCGGCGGCCGGTCGGTGCAGGTAGACTTTCGTCTTGTCTGCGCTACAAACCGTGACCTCTCAAAGGATGTCGAGAACGGGGTTTTCCGGGAAGACATTTACTATCGCATCAATGTTGTCCAGATTCATGTGCCGCCGCTCCGCCAGCGCAAGGGGGACATCCCGCTGCTGGCGGGCGATTTTCTGCGGGAGTTCTGCGCGCGTGAAAACAGGGTGCTCACGTTTTCTGCGGAGGTTCTCGATTTTTTCCAGCGCTTTGACTGGCCGGGCAACGTGCGCCAACTGAGAAATATCATTGAGCGGGCAGTCGTCATCTCGCGTGGGCCGGTTATCTCGCTTCGCGACATGCCCGCCGAACTGAGCGGCGCAGTGCCGCAGGATTCCGTACTGCCGCGCCGCACACTTTTACTGCGCGATCTGGAACACGAAGCCATTGTCGAAGCACTGGAGCGCGCCGGAGGAAACAAGTCGCAGGCGGCACGCCTGCTTGGCATTTCCCGGAAGGCGCTCTACAAGAAAATAGATGATTACGGCATCCACGAAGCGTAAAATTCGGAAAGAAGCGTCGCAACATGAAACAACTTTGTCTCGCAATAATCCCGGAATATTAGCTTTTGTCCCTTTGCTGTCACTCCGGCGTGCAGCGAGGAAGGTGGGAAGCAGGGGCTCATAACTCTCCCGCACCGTCGGGAGCCGGACGTCCTCACGAGGACAAGCGCCGGAATGATGAAAACAGACAGAATACAGAGCCTTACTGTCCGGTTGCAGGCTCTCATGACAATCCCGGGATTATTGTGCTTGATATGTATCGAAAAGACACACAGCCATTTTTTGCGAGTCCATTGAATCTCCGCTCAATTCTGAAATATCCCATTCGATGTGTTTCCAAAAGAGCCGCAATATTCGCTTTCCGGTCGCTTTCAGCGAAAATATGTTACCAAAGGATGCAATTTGATGTCAGCCTTCCCGAAACATTGCCCGATTTTTTAAACAAAAAGGCTGATAAAATAATAGGTTGCCCTCACTCAGCATTCTCCGGCACGCTTCTTGTACTATCAATCGGATGTCATCACGGGTCGTCATTATTGATGAAGGGGCGTTCTCGAAGGTCTGTGCCGCCCTGTTTGAAGTTGACGGAGTGTACGCGGAAATTGAGGCCTCCGTTCCCGTTAATGGTGACGCAGGCCTGATTGTCACGAGCTACCCGTTCGCGCAGCAGTTTCATGAACGACTTGAACAGTCCCGGATTCCCACGATCGTTCTGATTGATTGCGCGCATCGGGAGCTGGCTGACGCATTCGCGCGATGCGCGAATTTCTGCTGCATGATCAAGCCGCTCGATTACCGGAAGTTTCGCAGGGTGGTCAGGGAGGCGCTTGCCGGTTCATTCCGATCTGAAGGGGAGGTTCTCATTGATTAAGAGGATGGTCGTTGTCTGTATCATCGGATTGCTGCTTGCGGGATGCACCGGCAAGACAAAGGAAGAGCTTTACGCCGAAGGGGTCCGGCTGCTGAATGATAACAACCCCGGCGGCGCGATTGTCGCGCTCAAAAACGCGCTCGAAAAAGACGGTAATTTTGTTGATGCCCGGTTTCAACTGGCGCGCGCCTATGTCCGCAACGGGAAGGTTGAAGCCGCGGACAAGGAACTGCAGAAAGTTCTCCTGCAGAACCCCGCTCTGAAGGACGCGCATATTGAACTGGCCCGTGTCCTGCTGCTGCTTGGCAAGCCTGACGAGGCACTCCGGGAAGCGACTCCGTATATCAATGAATCCGCGGACGCGCTGGAGACCGCCGGACTTGCTCATGCCGCAAAAAATAATTATGATGAATCCATATCGCTGCTCAGGAAAGCCATAGCCATGGGCGATCAGAAATCGGAGGCCGGACTTTCTCTGGCACAGGTTTTCGCGCAGGCCGGACGCATGGCGGAGTCGAAAGCCCAGATTTCCGCACTTCTCGAAAAATCCCCCGGCAAGACAAAAGCGCTGTATCTGCTCGGCCAACTGCATTTGGCCGAGAACAAGCCTGATGAGGCACTGAAAACCTATGATCAGATCCTCGCGAAAAACCCGACAGACCAGGAAGCATCTTACCGGAAGGCGATGATTCATCTAAGCCGCGGGCAGACGGATCAGGCACTGGAACTCAGCAGGCAACTGCTCGAAAAGGCGCCGAAGTCAGCGCTCGGCAATCTTATTCAGGGACTGGCGCTGTTTCACCAGAAAAAGTATGCTGAATCGATTGCGCCGCTCCAGCAAGGTGTCGGCGCCATGCCGTCACCGCTCGGTTACTTTTACCTTGGCCAGGCTCATTTTTACAAGAACGAGCCTGAGCAGGCGCTCAGCCAGTTTCAAAAGGCGCTCGACCTGAGTCCGGATTTCGTGCAGGCGAGAATTTTCTCCGCTCTCGTGCTGCTCCAGCAGCGGCGTGCCGACGACGCTATAGCCGAAGTAAAAAAAGCTATCGAAAAGGACGCGAAGAATGCGGTCGCCTATAACGTGCTTGCGAGCGCGTATATTGCCAAGGGACAGATGGATGAGGCGTCGAAGGCGTTCAACCGCGCCATCGAGATTGAGCCGAAGTATGTTGATGCCCATATGAAAAAGGGCATGCTCAGCCTGAACCTCGGCAAGGTTCAGGATGCTGAGAATGAGCTGAAGACCGTCCTGAATATCTCGCCGGAACAGCTCAATTCCCGCATGATGCTCTTCACTCACTATATGCGCCAGAATAAGCATGACAAGGCGATGCAGTTGATGAAGGACGGGCTGAAGGGCACTGCTGACGACGCGCTTCTCTACAATGGCATGGCGGCAGCCGCGTTTGCCGGAAAAAAGACGGATGAAGGACTGAAGCACCTTCAGAAGGCGAAGGAACTCAATCCAAAGTTCCCTGCTCCCTATGTGAATCTCGCAGCTTACTACCTGCAGCAGGGGCAACCGGAGAAGGCGTCTGCCGAATACAAGGCGCTCCTTGCGGCAGATCCGAAGAACCTCAGCGCCTTGCTCACTCTCGGCATGCTCGCGGAGCGTCAGAAAAACGATGCTGAGGCGCTCTCCTATTACACCAAGGCGAAGGAGACCGGCATGCCGGCCGGCGCCGCCGCTCTGGCGGAATACCACATGCGCAAACAGCAGTCCGATCGGGCGATTGCCGCGCTGGATGACGCGATAAAGGCGCATCCCAAGGAATTTGCGCTGCAGGAGTTGAAGGGACGGATTTATGTCAATGACAAGAAATTCAAGGAGGCGATCAAGGCGTTCGAGGCGGCCGCAGCAGTCGACGCAAACCGCGCCCTGCCGCTGATCGTCAATACGCACGTTGTGGCGGGTGATCACGCTGCCGCGCTCGGCAAGCTGGAAGCCGCATTGAAGGCGAAACCGGACCGGATGGATCTGCAGGCTGAGATGGTGCGGGTCGCGGTTATGAAAAAGGATTATCCGCTCGCAACGGATTACGCGCGGCGTGTCATAACCCGGCAGCCTTCGCAGGCGGCGGGTTACGTGCTGCTCGCCGGGGTGTACGACAGCCAGAACGACCTTGCCGCCGCAATCGAGACGGCGAAAAAAGGGGTTTCCGCGGAACCGAAAAACGACGGCGCCCGCATGGTTCTCGCTTCGCTGTACGCTAGAAAGCGCGATTATCCGGCAGCGCTCAGCGCCTATGCCGAAGCCGTAAAAATAAATTCGAAGAATACCGCTGCCCAGTTCGGACAGGCGTCGGTGTACGATCTCACGGGCAACCGCAAAGAGGCGGAAAAGATTTACCGCGCCGTCCTTCAGAAAGACCCGAACAGCGTTCCGGCGCTGAACAACCTGGCGTTTCTGCTGGCCTCGTCCGGCGGAGGCAGCAAGGATGAAGCGCTCCGCCTTGCCACGCAGGCGACGCGTATCGTTCCCAACGACCCGTCCCTGATGGATACGCTCGGATATGTCTATCTCAAACAGGGGCGGTATGAAGACGCAAAGCCTCTCATTGAAAAGGCGATGGAACTGCTGCCAAAGAATCCTTCGGTGCTGTACCACGCGGGAATGCTCTACGCTGCTACGGGGCAGAAGGGCAAGGCGGTCAGTGCGCTGGAAGCCGCAGTCAAGTCCGGCGACTTCCCGGAAGCGAAGGACGCGAAAACTTTGCTTGAAAGATTGCAGAGGAGCTGAACGGTATGCCTTTGAGCAGAGAGATGCCCAGAGCGTCATTTATTCTCCTGATGGGAGATGTAGTGTTCGCGTTTGCTATCCTCTACGTGCTCGGCTTAAGCATGTTCGACGCTGAGAATAGTCTGCAGATATCGCTGTGGGTTGTAATTCTCGTGTTCAGCGCGTACCTCTTTGAGCTCTACGTGCCGGAGACAAACTACGAGGCAAAGAGCCTCTTCCGGCGCGTCGTAAAGTCGCTATTCGTTTCATTTGCCGCATTCGCGGTAATAAGCTTTCTCATGCCGCAGTTCGTGTTCGGGAGTCATGACCTTTTCAAATCGCTGTTCCTCTTCGGCATCTGCCAGATTGTCTGGCATTCTCTGGTTGCCCGCTTCAATTACGCGCCGGAGTTTTCGCAGAGGATACTCGTAGTTGGCACCGGCAAGCTCGCAAAGGAAATCGGGCATCTCATCATCAGCCGCAATCATAAATACAACCTTGTCGGCTATGTAGAGTGCGGATCGGGTAATCGGGTGGTTTCCGACAGCGACATTGTCGGCAACAGTGCGTTGGTATGCAGTATCGCGGAAAAAAAGAACGCCAATAAAATTGTAGTAGCGGTCAGCGACCGCCGCGGCAAGATTCCGGTAAAAGAACTGCTGGAATGCAAGCTGGGCGGCATTGATGTCATGGACGCCCCGACATTTTTCGAGGCGATGAACGGCAAGCTGATGATAGATCACCTCACGCCGAGCTCCCTGATATTTTCGAGCGGCTTCCGCGTAAACGAGACCAGGAAGTTTTTCAAGCGTATTGTAGACATAGGGTGCGCGCTTGGATTGTTTCTTGTTGCCCTGCCTCTGCTCCCGGTTATAGCACTGCTGGTGAAACTCGATTCGCCTGGCCCCGTCCTGTTCCGGCAGAGCCGTGTCGGAGAGGGCGGAGCTCCGTTTTTTGTGCTGAAATTCCGCACCATGCGGACTGATGCCGAGAAGCACTCGGGCGCGGTCTGGGCGAAGACAAACGATCCCCGGTGCACCCGCATCGGGAAATTTCTCAGAAAATCGCGGCTGGATGAGCTCCCGCAGCTCTGGAACGTGTTGCGGGGCGAGATGAGTTTTGTCGGACCACGGCCTGAGCGGCCGGAGTTCGTCAGCGAACTCGCCACCGCGATTCCCTATTACACCAAGCGCCACGCGGTCAAGCCGGGAATTACCGGGTGGGCGCAGGTCTCTTATGCGTACGGAGCATCGGTCGAAGATACCTACGAGAAGCTGAGTTACGATCTGTATTACATTAAGCATATCAGCGTGCTGTTTGACCTTATCATTGTGCTGCAAACGGTCCGGGTGGTATTATTCGGACGTGGAAGCAGGTAGCAGACAGGGAAGATGTTTCCGGTGTTCTGCGGTCGGAAGTCAGTTGTCAGGGGTACACCATAAAAGGAGGATACGGATGGGCACAAGAGTAAGTTTGATGCTGGCCGCACTGTTGTTGCTGCTGCCGGGAATGGCAATCAGCGGAGACTATGTCATCGGCGAAGGAGACACGTTGAAAATCGGCGTGTGGGGGAATCAGGAACTCTCCACCATCACGAAGGTGCGACCCGACGGCAAAATAACCATACCGGCGGTCGGCGACGTAGCGGCGGCGGGCATGTCGCCGGCAGCGCTCGGAGAGTCGCTGAATGTCAGGATGGCGACGCTGGTGAAGAATCCGAGCGTCACGGTCGCTGTTGAGGGAATAACCAACAATCGAGTCTACATCTTCGGCAACGGGATAAAGCCGGGGGTCTATAACCTTGACCGCCGCACTACCCTTCTTCAGCTGCTGAGCCTGATCGAGGATGTTCGCGTCGCCGACCTCAGACGCGCCTATGTCCTACGGAACGGACAGAAGATTAAGCAGGACTTCTACGGGCTGTTCATTCAGGGCAATGTTGCGGAAAATATTGACATTGAAGTGAACGATGCTCTTTTCATCCCGCCGCTGCATGACAGAAACGTCTATGTGGTCGGCGCGGTCAACAGCTCCAAACCAATCGTCTGGCGTGAACACATGACGGTCATGGAAGCGATTCTCGAGGCGGGCGGATTCAGCAAATTCGCGCGCGAGAACAGTACGGTCATCATGAGAAATGAGGGAGGCAAGGATATTACCCTCAACGTCAGACTCAAGGATCTTATGAAAAGTGGCGATCTGAGCCAGAATCTGAAGCTGCAGCCGGGCGACTATATTGTTGTCCAGGAAGGGCTTTTTTAGGGGGCACGCTGCATGGAGCCGAATGAACAACTGAATTTCAGGCGGTATCTGCTGCTGCTGGCGCACAACAAGCGCTTGTTCGCGGCGACCGCCATCGGGATTATGTCGCTCTTCCTCGTGGTGAGCTTTGTTTTTCCGAGAAAGTATGAAGCAAAGTCCACCGTCTTTATCGAGCGCAATATCATCAACGAACTCATCAAGGGCATGGCGATTACACCGTCGATTGAAGACCGCCTGCGCGTGCTGCAGTATTCAATGCTCAGCCGCACGCTGCTCATGAAGGTTGTCGAAGATCTCGACCTCAATCCGAACAAGGAGGATACGCGGAAGACGGAAGAACTCGTCCTTGAGTTCCAGAAAGAGACAACCATCAGGACGAAGGAGGACAGGAGAGAGACCGATCTCTTTACCGTCTCGCACAAAAGTTCAAACCCGAAGCTCGCGAGCGACTTTGTGAACGTGCTTATCCGGCGTTATGTCGAAGAGAACATTGCGTCCAAGCGTGAAGAGTCATTTGGCGCGGGCCGGTTCATGGAAGAGCAGATTCAGCATTACAAGGAGAAGCTCGAGAAGGCTGAGTCCGAGCTTGCCGCCTTCACCCAGGCAAAGGGGGTGCGCTCCGCCGGTCAGACAGAGCGGCGCGCGGGCGTTGCCCGGGACAAAGCCAAAATCCTTGAATCGAGGCTTGCCGATCTTCAGATCAGATTTACCGACAGTCATCCCGATGTGGTCCGGTTGAAGGCCGAGATTGCCGAAATGAAGACCCGTCCGGATTCAGAGCGTTATATCGTGAGCGAAGGAGGCGTATCAGCCGGCGGCTCCCTTGAGGAAACCACAGCCAGCCGGGATGGCCGCAGGTATTCGCTGCGGGGACTCTCTTCCGAGGACAGGTCAACCCTTATCGCGCTTGACCGCGAGCGCGAAGCAATCAAAAACACGCTCGATGAGCTTTCGGCGCGCCTGAGCAAGTCCGAGCTTTCCAAGCAGATGCAGATACAGGACAAGTCAGCGACGTTCCGGATTATTGACCCGGCAATCCCCCCCATGAAGCCGGCGAGCCCGAACCGCGTTATCATCATCCTGCTCGGCGTGGCGGCCGGTATTGCGGGAGGGCTGGGATTACTCATCCTGCGCGATCAGATGAACACATCGGTCCGCTCGGTCGATACGCTGAAGTCATTCGGTCTTCCGATCCTCGCCGTGGTGCCCCGGATTATCCTTGCCGCCGACCTCCAGGAGCAGCGGAAAAAAGACCTGCGTGTCTACCAGATATCAGCGGTCTTCTGCGTTTTAGTCAGCACCCTGCTGATACTCGAAGCGACCGGGTATTCCCCGATCGATCTTGTGCTCGACCAGATGCGGTTCGGATTCACCGACATCAAAAGCATGGTGAAGAAAGTACTTTAGAAAGGTTCGGAACAAAACGATATGAGCAGAATAGAAGATGCACTTCAAAAGGCGATGCAGATGCGGAAAGGTGATCCCGCGGGCGGTATCGCCGAACCTTTCAGAGCGCGGCTGCCGGAGTATGATGCGTCCGGAGCGCAGGTGATTGAGATTGCCAGTCCGTATATCATCACGAACGGCTCCGACCGGACCGTTCTCGCCGAGGAGTTCCGCAAGCTGAAAACCATGGTCGTCAGGGAGCTCGGCCGCAATGACAACGGCAACACCTTGATGGTGACCAGTTCAGGCGGCGGGGAGGGCAAGAGCGTGACCGCGATTAATCTGGCCATCGCGCTTGCCCAGGAGTTCGACAATACCGTCCTCTTTATCGATGCGGATCTCCGGCATCCTTCACTGCAGCAGTACCTGAATATCGGTGAACGCCCCGGCCTGACCGACTGTCTGGTCGACGGGATGGATATGGGCAGGGCGCTCATCAAGACGACTATCGGCAAGCTCACACTGCTGCCGTCCGGTCGCGCGGTGCCGAACCCGACGGAACTGCTCGCCTCCCAGAAGATGAAGACGTTGTTCAATGAGATCAAGAACCGCTACAGCGATCGCTATGTGATAATCGACGCCCCGCCGGTTCTGCCGGTGGCGGAGACGCGCAGTCTCGCTGCGCTGGTCGACGGCATCATCTTTGTCGTTGCCGAAGGCTTGGTGCCGGAGCGCAGCGTGCAGGACTCTCTGGAGCTTCTGCATGACAGCCGTATTCTCGGGTTTGTCTTCAGCAACGTTTCGCCTGAAAATCTCGGTCCGCAGCATGGGTACTATTACTACACCCAGAGCGACGCGGTGAGGGAAGCATAGGCGTGTATATCGAGTTCTTCGGCCTTCACAGCAAACCGTTTGAGCTGGTTCCCGACCCTGACTATCTGTATCCGAGCAAGACGCATAAACGCGCCATTACGTACCTGGATTACGGCATCAGGGAGCGCGTCGGTTTTGTTCTGCTGACCGGCGAGGTCGGCTCGGGCAAGACGACGCTCATCCAGACGATGATCAAGTCGCTGAACCGCTCAGTCTCGATTGCCCGCATTTTCAATACCCGGGTCACGTTTGAGCAGCTGCTCGCCATGATCAACGATGAGTTCGGCATCGCGTCGCAGGGAAAGGACAAGGTACAGCTGCTGCGGGATCTAAACGAGTTTCTGATCCAGCGGTTCGCGGCCGGCGGCCATGCCATCGTGATTATCGACGAGGCGCAGAATCTGAATGTCGAACTGCTCGAGGACCTGCGCATGCTCTCCAATCTTGAGACCGGCAAGGCGAAGCTTCTGCAGATTATCCTGGTAGGCCAGCCCGAGCTGCGGCGCGTTCTTGCCCGGCCGGAACTCCGGCAGCTTCAGCAGCGCATCAGCATCGCGAGCAACCTTTATCCGCTCACCCGCGAAGAGGTTGAAGAGTATATCTATCACCGCCTCGAACGAGCCGGCAACCGCACCTGCGCTCAGTTCACCGGTGAAGCGATCCAGCTTATCTATGAACACAGCAGGGGCATCCCGCGCCTCATCAATACGATCTGCGACTTTCTGCTGCTGGCGGCGTTTGTCGAGCAGACAACCACCATAACCGCCGACGTGGTGAAAGACGTTGCCCAGGATATGGATATAGAGAACCGGTGTTGGGGAGGAGATTCAGAACTCCCGCAGCTGGAAGCGCCGTCATCCGGCAATGGAGGGGAACCTCCCGCTTCCGGAAACTCCGGAGTCGGCGGCGAGTCGATGCAGACGCTGATCAACTACATCAACCTGCGATTTAACCGACTCGAGAAGGCGAAGCAGAAGATGCCGAAACCGGCATTGTCGCCATTGATAGAGCAGCGTCTCGAGAAGATTGAGCGGCAGGTGAGCCGACAATCCAGCCAGATAGAGCTTGCGCTCACTGAGTTGCACCGGGTGATAGCTGCGATGAAAGAAGAACGAAAGCAGCCCCGGGTTGTGGTTGAACAGAAACGCCCCGTTTCTGCGCCCGAGGAAAAGGAATCGTTCATGAAACGGCTGTTCGGGTAATACATGAGATCAGGCATCAGACCGCGGACACCGGAAAATGATGCGCGCCGGCTGTGGCCTGAAGTTTGATGCCTTGAGGCTGATTCCGTGGCCCGCGGTCCGGTGTCAATCGGCTGTTGCCGGCTCTGTATGCGTGACGGCCGGGGTCTCAGGTCAGAAGTTTTTTCGCCTTCCCGGTTGCTTTTGTAACCGAGAGGGCGGAGCAGTAAAAAAAAGTGTTGAAAAACGGAAGCTGAGAGGATATTATTCAATAGTATGAATTTTAAGGCACTTACATTATTGGCGCTCATGATTTCGATGCTGTGGTGCATGGATCGCCCCGGAGCCTCGTGGGCTGCCGACTATAAATTGCAGCCCTCATTCTCAATCTCCCAGGAATATAATGACAACATCTTTCTCTCCGGCACCAACCGCCGTGAAGACTTTATCACCGGCCTCACCCCGGGGCTCCGCTTCACCCTGACCGACCCGGCGCTCTCTGCCGATATCGCAGCATCCTATACGCACCGGATTTACGCGCACAATACAAAGCAGAATGACAACCCGTTCTCGCTGAACGCAATTACCCGGCTGCAGGTGCTCAAAGATACACTCTATCTCGAAGTCAGCGATGTCTATGCGCGCGTCTCCCGCGATACAACGCGGGACTATACGCAGGAAAGCTCGTTCATCAATCAGACCGACAGCAATACCTTGACGGTGCATCCCTATCTGGTGCTCCGGCCTTCACCGCTTCTGACCCTCACGGCCGGCTACAAATTTATCGACATCTGGTATAAAGACCCTGCCTCAATCGACAAGCGCGACCATGTCGGCTATCTGCAGGCGCAGTACGAGGCCATGACCAATCTGCTTCTGACCGGCGGCTATACGATAACCCGCGAAGAGGCAACCACCTTCAACTTCTGGCGCCATGAGATATCCTTCGGCCCCAAATATATTTACGCGAAGGATTCATTCATCGCTCTCGCGCTTGGCAACACCTGGGTCGATTATGACAAACGCGCTTCGCACAGCAATATATTTCTGTCCGGCGGGGTGACGCATGCGTTCGACACGCTGGTGGTTTCGCTGACCGCGCAGCAGAAGTATCAGGATAATCCCGATTCCACTCCGCGGCGCGTGAACGCATACGCGCTGAATGTCCAGAAACTATTCCCCCGGACAGTGCTGACGGGCGGCGTCTATCTGAACAAAAACTATCTGACCGAACTCAACAAGATCGACACGCAGACGCATGGAGCCCGCGCCGGGCTGAAGTACGAACTGACGCCGCTCATGACCGCGGGGTGCGACCTGACGCTCGAGAAGATTGAACGCAGGATCGGGGTTGAATCCAATACAAAGCGCTTCCTTCTGTCGCTGCCGGTGACCTATTTGCTGACGCAGAAAATTTCGATGACCGC
>CAYMRS010000002.1:0-96220 GCA_964392915.1 uncultured Nitrospiraceae bacterium | reverse complement strand
AGCTTCCCACTTAAAAATCTCTTTCACCTGTCCAAACAACCTGAGCCACTTCTATCATCTTTGCAAGGTTTGTCGGTGAATAATGCTCAGTCAGATATCTCGCAAGACACGTACACTTCAGACGGGCCTTATCTTCGGGAACGCCATTCTGCAGGGCACTGCTGATGCAGGGTGGGGTAAAATTCTTTTCGTACGATTCCCGGAAATCCATATTTCTTGTGGCAGGTACCGGATTGACCCTTAACGCTGCATGCCTGTTTGCCATTATGGCAGGCACCGCAGGACTGGCCCTTGTTCATCTCGGCCATCGAAACCTTCTTGTGTTTTTCATTCGTGACATACAAAGAGTCGTTACAGTCGGTACACTGCTTCCCCATACCGACATGAGTGTCGTAGCTGAAAGTTGCATTCCCGGCATTATTCACTTCAAATACTACATCACCGCCTCCAACAGCAGTGACGCCGTCCATGGCAGTCAGTCAGATAACCGCTAAAACAATAGAAAAAGTCGCATACCATCACCTCCCTAAGATACCGAATTAGTTAATTCTATTTGCTCAATATATAACCAATATCTTATCTCCTGTCAATTGATACCCGATTCCTTGATATGCACGAAGGAAGCGAATGACAGTCACTATTGACGCTGAATGATTGTTTCCGGTATAAGTAATACATAAACTATTTTTTATGTGAGGGATCGCATGCATCAGATTCTGACCATTTTCAAGGCTCTTGCGGACGGAAGCCGGCTTCGTATCCTGAAACTGCTCCAGAAAAGCGAGTTGTGCGGCTGCCATGTCGGGGCTGCGCTCGGAATGGTTCAGCCGCAGGTTTCTTTTCATATGAAAATACTGAAAAACGCGGGGCTTGTTCTGGTCCGCCGCTGCGGACGCTGGACCTATTACCGGTTGAATGACACAGATATGTTTATTCGTTTTCTTCTTCTGTCGGCACTTGAGCGGATTGAGATGAAAGATATTGCCACGGACATGAAGCGTCTGGAGGCGTTCCAGAAGAGCAACTTCAATCCCTGCTCATAAAACGAATACTTATGAACACGAATCCATCGCCTGCTGAAACCTGCGCTCTGATAGAAGACGCCCCGAAGCAGCTGAATTTCTTTGAACGATACCTGTCGCTCTGGGTTCTGCTCTGTATGATCATCGGTATTGCCATCGGCAAACTCATGCCGGGACTGACCGCCGCGCTCAGCAGCATGGAGTTCGGCCAGGGCTCGCAGGTGAATGTACCGATCGCCATCCTGATCTGGCTCATGATCTATCCGATGATGCTCAAGATCGATTTCGGATCGCTCCACAACGTTACGAAAAAGCCAAAAGGCCTGATGATCACCCTCTTCGTCAACTGGCTCGTCAAACCCTTCAGCATGGCATTTCTCGCATGGCTGTTCATTCAGACGATCTTTTCGCCGTGGATCGATCCTGAAACTGCAAGAAACTACACCGCCGGACTCATCATTCTTGCCGCCGCGCCCTGCACCGCGATGGTCTTTGTCTGGTCATACCTGACCGACGGCGACCCGACATATACGCTCGTACAGGTGGCGGTAAACGACCTCATCATGCTCGTCGCCTTTGCACCGATTGTCATGTTCCTCTGCGGTGTGGCTAACGTGATAGTTCCGTCGAAAGTCCTCATCACCTCGGTTGTCGTGTTTATCGTCATTCCGCTTCTGGCCGGATACCTGACCCGCCGAAGCCTCCTCAAAACACACGGTCTCGACTGGTTCGACTATACCTTTCTGCCGAAGTTTCAGCCGGTAGCCGTATCCGCCCTTCTGCTCACGCTGGCACTCATCTTTGCTTTTCAGGCAGAAAACCTGACGACGCGGTGGCTGGCGGTCATTTTGCTGGCAGTGCCGATCCTGATACAGGTCTATTTCAATTCCGGCCTGACCTACATGCTCATGCGCTTTTTCAAAGTTCCCCACAATATTGCGTCGCCAGGGGCATTGATCGGCGCCAGCAACTTCTTTGAACTGGCAGTCGCAGTCGCCATCACCCTCTTCGGCCCCAGCTCCGGCGCAGCCCTTGCCTGTGTTGTGGGTGTGCTCGTCGAAGTGCCGGTCATGCTCTCGGTCTGCAATGTCTGCAACCGATCGAGGACGTGGTATGGAAAAGGGATTGGACATGAGCGAACAGCGCCTTAACGTTGCCGCTTCATTCACAAGAATAACCGTCCTCGTTCAGGACGGATTTTTAATGACTGTTTGACATAAAAATCAACTTTTATTTATGCTTTGAGCATCGGAAGATATGTTCATGCTGAAGGATTTCGCTGCATACATTACCTATTCGCTCATGGGACTTGCCAAAGGCACTGCTCTCGCTGATGCTATTGAGTTCTTCATCTATGACACTATCAAGATATTTCTGCTCCTTGCCGTGATCATCTTTGCCGTTTCCATTATTCGGAGTTTCTTTCCCCCGGAACGCACCAAGGCAATCCTCTCACATAAAAAAGAGTTTATCGGAAATATTCTGGCGGCACTTCTTGGCGTGGTCACCCCCTTCTGCTCATGCTCTGCCGTGCCGCTCTTTATCGGGTTCATCGAATCAGGCGTGCCGCTCGGCGTCACCTTCTCATTTCTCATTTCCTCGCCCATGGTCAATGAGGTGGCGGTGGTGCTGCTCTGGGGCATGTTCGGG
The DNA here is from genome assembly GCA_964392915.1 of uncultured Nitrospiraceae bacterium. Classification (GTDB taxonomy): domain Bacteria; phylum Nitrospirota; class Thermodesulfovibrionia; order Thermodesulfovibrionales; family Dissulfurispiraceae; genus JAAYUK01. Next base: position 93,548 of record CAYMRS010000002.1, on the reverse strand, counting down.
TGGAAAGTTGCCGCCATTTATATGGGAACCGGCCTGCTCGTCGCCATAGCAGCGGGCATGATCATCGGCAAGCTCAGACTGGAGCGCTGGGTTGAAGAGGATGTCTACACCATGAAGATCGGTCAATCTGCCGAGATCGCCGCGCTGTCATGGAAAGAGCGGTTCGAGCACGCCAGGTGGAATACGGTCGACATTCTCAAAAGCGTCTGGATATATGTCGTCATCGCAATCGCCATCGGGAGTTTAATTCACGGCTATGTGCCGCAGGACTTCCTTGTTGCCTATGCGGGGCCGCACAATCCGTTTGCCGTGCCGATAGCGGTTGCCTTGGGCGTGCCGCTCTATTCAAACGCAGCCGGTGTCATTCCCATTGTGTATGCGCTTATGAACAAAGGTCTGGCGCTCGGCACCATTCTGGCGTTCATGATGGCGGTTACGGCTTTGTCGCTTCCTGAGCTGATTATTCTCAGAAAAGTGCTGAAGGTGCCGCTTCTTGTTATTTTTGTGAGCATTATGACCGTTGCCATTATAACGGTAGGCTATTTGTTCAATGCGATTCTTTAACATGGAGGGTTAAGCATGGATATCAAGGTTCTCGGTCCCGGATGTGCAAACTGCACAAAGATGGAAGAAATGGCGAAACAGGCGGCAAAGGAGCTCGGCATTGATGCATCCGTCGAAAAGGTTTCCGATATGCGTGAAATCATGAAATACACCATGTCCACGCCGGGCCTTGTCGTGAACGGAAAGCTCAAGTATTCAGGCAAGCCGTTGCCGCCTGTTGAGAAAGTAAAAGAACTGATCAAGTCGGAAGCATAGCGATGGAGGCATTGGCAAATATCTATCACGCATTGTCGGAGGTTACACGGCTCCGCATCCTGAAGCTGCTTGAGCATGGCGAGCTCTGCGTCTGCGACCTCGTTGCCGCGCTCGACATGAGCCAGCCGAAGATTTCATTCCATATCGCTGCTCTCAAAAGCGCCGGGCTCATCACTGACCGGAAGCAGGGACGCTGGATTCATTACTCCATTGCGTCTGACTGCGATCTGTTCAGGCGCTATCTCATATCGACAACGCTGGAGAAAATTTCAGATACGGACATCGCTGGTGACCAGGTTCGGCTCGAAGCCTTTCTGTACCAGAAAAAAGCGGGCGCCATGCTGCAAAGGAAGATCGGACTTTCTTACTAGCAAAATATGAATTTTTGAGGTGATCATTATGAAAGCAATCCGTCACATGTTCTTGCTGTTTTTTTCTCTCGCTTCGTTCTGTCTGATGCTACCCGGAGTTTCGTACGCATTACCCTCCGAGAACACAGCCGACTGGTACTATCCGGCCTGGCTCGGTTCAAGCACTTACAGCCCGGTATTTCAAGTGCGCGACACCGAAAACAAGTATGGGCGATACACAAAGCAGACAAAGACCATAACCCTGAAAGATCTCATCAGGTTTCACGGTCACTTCTGCGGAGGGCTTGTTGAAAGCGCTGGCTCCCTCAGACTTGCATTCGACCGGCTCTTCCCGGAAGGTATCGTGGATCGGACCGACTTGAGAATCGTCTCAAACAACTCCGCCTGCGGCGCAGACGTCGCCTCTTACCTGACCGGTGCCAGGGCTCGTTTCGGCAGCCACTCGATAGACAACAAACTCACGGAAAGCGAGTTCTATGTACAGCAGGTTTCAACGGGCCGGACCGTTCATGTGAAGCTGAATCCTGACGTCTATCCGAAAGAGGTCAAAACGCAAATGCGCAAAATTGAGTCCGGTAAATACGAACCGAAAGACATCGATCTGTTTCAGGAACTGCAGTGGGCGTATGCAAGGAGTTGGGTGTTCGGAAAGACAACGATTACAAAAACGTTCCGCCAAGATAGCACACTCTTGGAATGAACATCTCCCTATGGTAACCTGCCCCTGAGGCGGGAATGTTCATGAGCCATCCATTTCTTTCTCGCCTCGTCCGCGACACGGCGGACGTCTGCGGCGCATCACCTGCCGAGCGGGTGCTTCTGAGCGCATGAGCATCCGCCGCTCTTTTTTTCCGCCATAATGCGTTGAAGTATGGTTGATGTTCCGGCATGCGCCGTCACGTCACGTTCAATGTCCTGACGTGAATAACCGAAGCAATAGCAAATAATATCATTCACGGTATCTTCTTTTTTACGGCTGGATTTGCCGGTTCCGCCATGCCTGCCAGCGTGCATTCTGAAAGCTGCCTGAGATCGGCCGTAGCGTGCATATTCCGTCCGGTCACGCGTGATTTCTCAGCTTCAGCTCAAACGGATGTGGATTGAGGTAGACCTGCTGTTTCAGATACGGCTCGTCGTATTTCCGGACATAGTGATTGATCATGGTAACAGGCACAATTAGCGGCAGAAGACCTGAATGGTATGAACGGATCAAATCTGCCAGTTCAGTCTTCTCGTCAGGCGTGAGCTGCTTTTTAAAATAGCCCATCATATGCTGAAGCACGTTGGCATGCTTGCGGTTGGTGGCAAGCAGCGCGAGCCCTTCGAAAAACAGCCAGCTGTACTCGTCGAGCAGGGCGTTTTTCGGCAGAGCCTTGGTGTCGGCAACAAGTTTGCCAAGCTGCTGATAATGCACGGGGCTGTGGGCCATGATGAGCAGTTTATGTTCTGTATGAAAGCGTATCAGACCACGGACCGTGGCATCGGAGCGGCGATACTGCTTCCAGCGATGAAATGCGAAGATGCGTTCAATGAAATTCTCGCGGAGAAGTGTATCGTTTAATCGCCCTTCGTCTTCAACCGGCAAAAGCGGGAATCTATCCATGAAGGACTTTGCAAAGAGACCCACCCCAACATGGGCTGGCATGCCAGAATCATTGTAAACCTTGACCCCCTTCATGCCAGAGCTGGGGGAGCGACTTTTAAAAACAAACCCGCAGAGTTCTTCTTTATCTAGCATCCGCACGCGCTTTACCGCCCATTTCTGCATACGTTCGGTGTGGTCAATACCGCTTCTGATGGTGATTAGTCTCGGCTTGCCTGGATCGCCGACAAGCCGCATCGCTTCACGCGGCACCGGAAGACCGCACTCAACCTCAGGACAGACCGGAATCCAGTCAACGTAAGCACCAAGGGTATCGACCAGAAAATGATCCCGTTTGTGCTGGCCGTCATAACGGACTTTATTGCCCAAAAGACATGAACTAATTCCAAGTTTGATTTTTTCGGTCAAGGTTTTCTCATACAAGAGATCTGATTTCGACAACGGTAAAGTATGCAACATGTCTGACAGCCTGTGCTGCTGCTGGACTGACAATTGAAGCGGTCTTCTCTCTGATAGTCGCAAGCATCTGTCCTTCGTCCTCAATATGCAAAAGCTTCAGAGTGAGCCGCACACCGGAATAGCCATGACTGCCCGTCCGGAATATATATGAGGCTTGAGGGTTTTCACGCATATTTGCAAACGTCCTTCCGTCCGTCATACCCCACGCCACGGTCGCTTCATCAACAATATGCGGACGCGCATAAACAGCAGCGTTTACCGAACCGTCTCGCCCGGATGTGGAAAAAACGCCAACCCCATCTTGTGCAAAAAAATCCCGCATGTTCATCATGCGAACATTATAAGCTTTTTTGACACGAAAAAGGCGGCTGACCCCTCAGGGTGGCCGCCTTTTTCTGGCTTTGTTCCTCTACCTTCTGACTTTACTCTTTTTACAGATGCCGTTGCACCGGCCCGGAAAGCTCCTGCAGCGAATATTCGAATTTCGCCGGCTTTCTGCCGAAGCAGATGCCGAGGTTCTCCCAGAGAGCTATGCACTTCACATCCACTTCGCGCCGCTTGATCAGTTCTTCCGTCGGCTGATAACAGATGGTGCTTCCGCTGACATCGGCAACCGTATTGCCGCTTTTGCCTTCCAAAAGCAGATACACGGCAGCCGCGCCGGTCTTATAGCCGAAATTCACATCATAGGCGGACGATTCACCGCACCGTACCAGATGGCCCGGCACGACTTCGCGGACTTCCGGAAACTCATAGATGCCGGGAGCATACATACCGGTCTCTTTCATGAACTGTTTGATCTCAGGATCAGCCTTCAGCCTCTTTTCGAGCTGCTGCCTCACATATTTCCCCGAACCGGCAAGCTTCTTGTGGCCGAACGCATCCGCCGGCACCGATTCATCGTACAGCATTTCTCCGCTGGCGTTGGTGAGGCCCTCGGCAACAACGATCATGTACGTGCCTGCCTTCACGTCGCTTCGCCTCACGCGGTTGACATATGTGGTGCGGGCATCCTGATATACCACGTCGAAATCAACCGGAATTTCAGGAATGAGAATGCAGTCTGCTTCCGCTCCGATGCCGCCGCGAAAAGCGGTATGGCCGGAGTAACGTCCAAAGACCTCTATGACCATGAAGCGGTTATGGCTCAGGCCGGTTGTCTTCAGGTCGCGGGTAAAGTTTGCGATCCGGTTGACTGCCGAGTCACCGCCGACGCTATAGGACTGAAGGTCAAGGTCCATGGTCTTGGGAACGTGGATGCACGGAATCCCCTGTGAAGCGAGATCGACAACCACGCTGCCCGTATCATCGCCGCCGCTTATAATCAGGGCATCAATACTGAACTTTTTGAGACCTTCCTTTATGCGGTCGTATTTATTCGGGTCGTTGATCTTGCTGATTTTCACTCGAGAATGCCCGGCCTCTGACCCTGCAATAGATGCTTCGATTTTGCTTACGCGTTCTGCATTCAGCTCAGTCACTTTTTCGAGTTCGACCAGATTGTACAAGCCGGCATATCCGTTCGGGATCACCACCGTTTTTATCCCGAGAAAATACGCCTGACGCGAAATACCCTTGATTACGGCATTCAGACCACCGCAGTCACCACCGCTTGTGATAACACCAATACATTTAATGGCTGCCATGCTTCCCTCCCCGAAAATTATGTGTGTGAAACAGAATAACCGTTCTCGATACTCGTATGATACTCCTGAATCGACCTGATGCTCAACTGCTTTTTCTGCAGGGACTCGATAGCCCTGACAACGGCCCGCGCACTCGACATGGTTGTCGCATACGGGACGCGGTACTGGAGGGCGCTTCGGCGGATCGAAAACGAATCCTTCTGCGCCTGTGTGCCGGAGACTGTGTTGATAATAAAGCTGATTTCACGGTTTTTGATGAGGTCGACAATGTGAGGACGTCCTTCCATCACCTTGTTGACGACTTCGACAGCGACGCCCTGCTCCGCAAGATATAAAGCGGTGCCGCGTGTCGCGGTCAGCTGAAAGCCGAGGTCGACAAGCTTCTTTGCGACATCGACGAACTGCGCCTTGTCACGGTCCTTGACGCTCAGAAACATTTTACCTGATGTCGGTATTCGGTTAAAACTGGCGGCTTGCGACTTCGCATACGCGAGTCCGAAATCTTCATCAATGCCCATAACCTCGCCCGTCGATTTCATTTCAGGACCAAGAATCGTATCGACACCCGGGAACCGATCAAACGGAAACACCGCTTCCTTGACAGCGACGTGCCTGATGATGCGTTCTTCGGTGAATCCAAGATCCTTCAGCGTCGATCCGCCCATGATTTTTGCCGCCATTTTCGCAAGCGGCACGCCGGTTGCCTTGCCGACAAACGGAATCGTCCGGGATGCGCGCGGATTCACTTCGAGAACATAGATTTCATTGTCCTTCACCGCAAACTGGACGTTCATCAGGCCCCGGACATCCAGCTCCCTTGCCATGGCCTTCGCCTGACGCCTGATTTCATCGACAATCGGCTGCGGCAATGAGTACGGCGGCAGTGAGCAGGCAGAGTCGCCGGAATGAATGCCGGCCTCTTCAATGTGCTCCAGGACACCGCCGATAACAGCATCAACGCCGTCTGCTATGCAGTCAACATCGACTTCAACCGCATCTTCCAGATACTTGTCGACGAGAATCGGATGCTCGGGCGACCCCTTTACCGCACGTTCCATATAATTGACAAGTGAGTTTTCATCGTAAACTATCTCCATGTCGCGGCCACCGAGTACATAGGAAGGACGCACCATGACCGGATAGCCGATGCCGGCTCCAGCGGTTACGGCTTCAGCTACCGTCATGGCGGTGCCGCTGTCGGGCTGTTTCAGATTCAGCTTGTGCAGAAGCTCCCTGAAGCGTTTTCTGTCCTCGGCGCGATCAATTGAGTCCGGCGACGTGCCGAGAATTTTTACGCCCTCTTTTTCGAGCGGCACCGCAAGTTTGAGCGGCGTCTGCCCGCCGAACTGAACGATAACTCCCTCGGGCTTTTCTTTCTCGATGATGCCCAGGACATCTTCGATGGTAAGCGGCTCAAAATACAGACGATCGGCAGTGTCATAGTCTGTGCTGACCGTTTCCGGGTTGCAGTTGACCATGATGGTTTCATAGCCGAGCTCCTGGAGGCCAAAGACCGCCTGCACGCAGCAGTAGTCGAACTCTATGCCCTGTCCGATGCGATTCGGGCCGGAGCCGAGAATGACGACCTTCTTCCTGCCGGTCGGATTCGCATCGCAGGAGAAAACAAGCTCGGAAGGCTGTAAGCCCGGAAGCCCGGAAGTTAAAGACTCTTTTTCTGCTGTCTGCCTGCCGTTATCTTCCGCGCTGATTTTCCCTTCCGCGCTTTCGAACTTCCTCGCTTCCGCACTGTAATATCCTTTCTCATACGTCGAGTAGAGGTACGGAGTGTATGCTTCAAATTCAGCCGCGCACGTATCGACCAGCTTGAAAACCGGAATAATACCCAGTGCTTTTCTAAGATGCCTGACCTCTGCTTCGCTCTTTCCGGTCAGATCTCCAATCCGCTTGTCGGAAAAGCCGGCCTGCTTATACGACCTGAGTTCAGCCGCAAGATCGGCATCCTTGCCGGAAAGTGCCGCAATCTCATACTCCAAATCGAGCAGCTGCTTCATGTTGTTCAGAAACCATGGGTCAATCCAGGTCAGCGCATGGATATCTTCAATCGAAAAACCGTAACGGAATGCTTCGGCAATGTACCAGATGCGGTCGGCATTCGGGGTTTTCAGCTTCGCGGCAATCACCTCTTTCGTCAGATTCGGCCGCTTTACCGGATCGAGTCCTGCCGTGCCGATCTCAAGACTGCGGAGTGCCTTCTGGAGCGACTCTTTGAACGTCCGTCCGATCGACATGACCTCGCCGACCGACTTCATCTGGGTCGTCAGGGTTGCATCGGCATCAGGAAACTTCTCAAACGTAAAGCGGGGTATCTTCGTGACGACATAGTCGATCGTCGGTTCAAACGACGCCGGGGTCTCACGCGTAATGTCATTGCGGATCTCATCGAGCAGGTATCCGACAGCGAGTTTAGCGGCAATTTTTGCGATCGGAAAGCCGGTTGCCTTGCTGGCAAGCGCCGAACTGCGGGAGACGCGCGGGTTCATCTCGACCACCGTCATTCGTCCGTTCTGCGGGTTCAGGGCAAACTGAATGTTCGAACCTCCGGTCTCAACCCCAATCTCGCGAATGACAGCTATTGAGGCATCGCGCATCCGCTGGTATTCCTTGTCGGAAAGAGTCTGCGCCGGAGCTACGGTAATCGAATCGCCGGTATGCACGCCCATGGCGTCGAAGTTTTCGATCGAACAGATGATGACGACGTTGTCCGCCATGTCGCGCATCACCTCCATCTCGTACTCTTTCCATCCGAGCACCGACTCCTCGACCAGAATCTGACGCACCGGGCTCAGCTTCAACCCTTTATCGAGCAAATGCCTGTATTCTTCGATATTGTACGCAATGCCCCCGCCGGTGCCGCCAAGAGTGAAGGCGGGACGGAGGATTGCCGGAAATCCTATTTCCTCAATAACGGCTTCTCCTTCAGGCAGCGAGGTGACGATTGCGCTTTTGGGCATATCGAGACCGATGCCCTGCATAGCTTTCTTGAAGAGAGCGCGGTCCTCGGCTTTCCTGATTGCCGGCAATTTCGCACCGATCAGCTCAACCTGGTATTTATCGAGAATGCCAGCCTCCGAAAGATTAACCGCAAGATTCAGCGCAGTCTGTCCGCCCATGGTAGGCAGCAATGCGTCCGGACGCTCTTTTTTGATTATCAACTCCAGCATCTCGACCGAAAGCGGTTCGATATAGGTGACGTCGGCAGTATCGGGATCGGTCATGATGGTAGCCGGATTGGAATTGACCAGAACGACCCTATACCCCTCCTCGCGGAGCGCCTTGCATGCCTGGGTTCCGGAGTAGTCGAACTCGCACGCCTGACCGATGATGATCGGCCCGGATCCAATTAAAAGTATTTTTTTGATGTCTGTTCTTTTTGGCATTCTCTCCCCATCGTGCAACAATTTATCCTTTGGCCGGTCGACAGTCGTCTTTCAGAGACGGGTTCTTTTCCCGAACCTGAATCCTGCCTTTACTCCCCGGACGCCTTCATCATCTGCGCAAAGCGGCTGAAGAGATGTGTTGAATCATTCGGCCCCGGTCCTGCTTCGGGATGATGCTGTACCGAAAAAACCGGCAGTTCTGCGTGCTGCATCCCCTCTTCCGAACCGTCATACAGGTTTCTGTGCGTCAGCCGAACCTGCCCCTTCAGACTTTCGACGTCAACGCAGTAATTATGGTTCTGCGAGGTAATCTCGACATGTCCGCTCATCAGATCTTTCACCGGATGGTTGCCGCCGTGGTGACCGAACTTCAGTTTGTAAGTGCGGCCGCCCATCGCAAGGCCGAGAATCTGATGACCGAGACAGATGCCGAATATCGGTTTCTTGTCCAGAAGCTTTTTTGCCGTGTCGATACCGTAGGTGACCGTTACCGGGTCGCCCGGACCGTTGCTCAGTAAAATACCGTCAGGATTCATTTCAAGCACCTGTTCCGCTGGTGTCCGCGCGGGAACGACCATAACATCAAATCCGGCAGTGACCAGATTTCTCAAAATGTTGAACTTGACGCCGAAGTCATAGACCACCACCCTGAGTTTCTTTTCTTCCGATATTTTATTGGCCGCGCACCATTGCCGGCAGCCTTCAGTCCATGCATACTGTTCGCCTGTCGTAACTTCCTGCACAAAATCAAATGCCGAGATGCCCGGATGCGCCTTTACTTTCGCCAGCAGGCTCTTCGGCTCGAAATCAATCGTCGACAGAATGCCCATCTGGGCGCCATGCGTGCGCAGATGTTTGGTCAGAGCACGCGTGTCTATCTGCTCGATGCCGGGAATGCCGTATTCAGCAAGATAAGAACCAAGTGATTGTGTTGCGCGCCAGTTGCTGTAGCAGTCCTGATATTCGGCAACAACGAATCCCTCCGCTTTGGGGCCGTTCAGCGACTCCACGTCTTCCGGCACGATGCCGTATGTGCCGATTTGGGTATACGTCATGGTTACGATCTGTCCGCGGTATGACGGGTCTGTCAAAATTTCCTGATAACCGGTCATTGAGGTATTGAAGACAACTTCGCCGATACGTTCTGTATCAGCGCCAAAACTTCTGCCTTCAAAGACCGTCCCGTCATGCAGGACGAGCAAAGCTTTCTTCATACAGCCTCCACAAAAAAATGCGATTACAGAGAATATGCGATACTTCCAGCAACAATAGTCATAACCGGCAGTCCCTGCACCGGCATGCCGTGAAACGGGGTATTCCTGCCTTTTGAAATCAGCTGCCGGCTGTCAACCGTCCAGCTCGGCTTCGGGTCGAACACCGTAACGTCTGCGGGAGCGCCCGCGGAAAGTGTTCCGAGCGGAAGGCCCAGAATCCGCGCAGGTGTGCATGACAGCGCCGCAATAAGCTGCGGCATGGTGAGCACTCCGTCGCGCACCAGCTGCAGGCTGAGTGCGAGTGCGGTCTCAAGCCCTGATATGCCGCACAATGCCTTGTCGAACTCCACCAGTTTGTCATCGCGATGATGCGGCGCGTGGTCGGTTGCAACGGCATCTATCGTGCCGTCGGCAAGGCCGGCCTTCATTGCTGCAACATCTTCATCGCTCCGCAGCGGCGGGTTCACCCGGGCCGCAGTGTTGTACCCGGCAACCGCCATATCGGTAAGAGTAAAGTAGTGGGGACAGGTTTCCGCAGTAATGTTCACGCCGTCCTTTTTTGCACGGCGGATCAGTTCCACGCTGCCCTTCGTCGACACATGGGCTATATGAACTTTGCCGCCCGTCATCTGAGCCAGAATAATGTCACGCGCGACGATCACCTCTTCGGCGGCGGCGGGAATGCCCCGCAAGCCGAAATAGGCGGAAGCGGCTCCCTCGTTCATTACGCCGTCTTCCGCAAGCACCACGTCTTCGGCATGCGAAATCATCGCAGCCCCGAATGCCTTTGCATATTCGAGAGCCCGGCGCATAATCAAGCTGTTCATGACGGTTTTGCCGTCATCGGAAAAGGCGATGCATCCGGCGTCGTGCATGCTGCCCAGTTCTGCGAGCTCTTCCCCCTTCTGGCCCTTTGTAATCGCCCCGACAGGAAATACTCGGCACGCGGCGGTCTCGGCCGCCCGTTTGAGGATAAAATCCGTAACCACATCGCTGTCATTCACCGGCGAAGTGTTCGGCATGCAGCAGACCGACGTAAACCCGCCCTTAACAGCGGCTTTAGTACCGGTTTCGATAGTTTCCCTATGTTCAAAGCCCGGCTCACGAAGATGCACGTGCATATCAATGAAACCCGGAACAACGTACATTCCTTCGGCGTTGAATACTTGCGCACCCCCGGGAGCAGGCTTCGTCTTTGTCCTGCTCTTTGCGGACCGAATGTCAACCGAGACGATCGTTCCGTTTTCGATAAGAATATCCCCGTTTCCGTCAATATTCTGTGACGGATCAACTATATGACCGTTTTGAATAAAAAGTTTTTCAGGCATGGTGCTCACCTCCGCTCAGATGGTAGAGAACCGACATGCGCACCGCAAGGCCGTTGGTGACCTGCTGCAGGATGACGTTCTGCGGACCGTCCGCAACATCGGATGAGATCTCGACGCCGCGGTTCATCGGGCCGGGGTGCATCACAATCGCATCTTTCTGCGCAGAAGCAAGCCGCTCTTTCGTCAGCCCCCACCGGCTGAAATAATCCGCAGTCGTCGGGAAAAAGCTTCTGTTCATGCGTTCCGTCTGAATCCGGAGCATGATAATCACATCGACACCCTTCAGTCCATCTTCAAGCGAATAATACATTTTTACGCCGGGCGGCGCCTTCGGCGGCAGCAGAGTCGGCGGACCGACAAACCGCACATTCGCGCCGAGCGTCATCAGGCCGATCATGTTGGAGCGGGCTACGCGGCTGTGAATAATATCGCCGATGATCGCAACTTCAAGCCCTTCAAACGACGGCTTGTGCTCACGGATTGTGAGCGCATCGAGCAACGCCTGTGTCGGGTGCTCGTTAATGCCGTCTCCGGCATTGATGACTGAAGCTGCCATGTGTTCCGCAATGAAATTCGGCACCCCCGAGGACGGGTGGCGCACGACAACAAAATCAACCCCGTACGCCTCGATGTTTTTTATCGTGTCGAAGAGGGATTCGCCTTTTGATACACTGCTGAAGGAGACCGAAAAGTTCACAACGTCTGTGCTGAGGCGCTTCTCCGCAATCTCAAACGACATCCGGGTGCGTGTGGACGGCTCATAAAAAAGGTTCACCACGGTCTTCCCCCGCAAAGCAGGAACCTTTTTGATGTCGCGCTTCAGAACCTCCTTGAAAGACGCTGAAGTGTCGAGAATCTGATGGATATCCGCCCTGGTCAAATCCCGCATGCTGATAAGATGTTTCAGTTTCATGGCATCATTCCTTTGCTTTTACCAGGTGCACACTGTCTTCAATGCCGTCTTCTTTCAGATGGACGTCTATCTTTTCCTTCATCGAAGTGGGGATGTTTTTCCCGACATAGTCTGCCCGAATGGGTAATTCGCGGTGGCCGCGATCGACCAAAACCGCAAGCTGGATGGCTGCCGGACGACCGTAATCCATGAGGGCGTCCATGGCGGCGCGGATAGACCGTCCGGTAAACAGCACATCATCTATCAGCACAACCTTGCGCCCGTTGATATTGAAGGGGATGTCGGTCTTCCTCACGATCGGATGGTCCCTGCGGATGCTCAGGTCGTCGCGGTAGAGCGAAATGTCGAGGGAACCGACCGGAACGTCGGCGAGTTCAATGGTTTTTATCTTTTCCGCAATCCGCCCGGCCAGGTGCACGCCGCCGCGCTGAATACCGACAAGGCATACGCTTTCCGGCCCCTTGTTTTTCTCGATAATTTCGTGGGCAATACGAGAGATGATGCGCTCGATGTCTTTTTTGTTCATGAGTTCTTTCGGCATGGCTCCCCGCAATAAAAAAGCCTTCCCCCTCAGACAGGGGAAGGCCGGATATGTACACAGAAAAAGTTCACTGAATCTCCTCACCTTGCAGCCTCTCGGGGCTATCGTTAAAGGCGATTTAATCTTACCACAGGAGCGCTTGCAAATGCAAAAAAAGCATAAAACAGCTTGTTTTTAAACGATAATAGATCAACTACTCCTATCATGAACTTCCATCGTCTCTCCTCTGAACCCTGCCTACTTCTTCCCTCGCAGAGCCCGGTCAACCGTCTTGATTGCGCAGAACTCGCCACACATGCTGCAGACCTCCATCACGCTCGGCGGCAACTGGTTCCGCCATTCGCGCACCATATCGGGATTGAAGCTGAGAGCAGCCTGACCTTCCCAGTCGAGATTCTTGCGGCATTGCGCCATCTTTCTGTCTTTCTCAATCGCGCCCGGAACTCCCTTGACAATATCGGCGGCATGCGCGGCGATCTTCGACGCGATAACGCCGTCACGCACATCATCGAGATTCGGCAGGCGAATGTGTTCGGCAGGAGTCACATAGCAGAGGAAATCTGCTCCGGCAGCCCCAGCAATAGCGCCTCCGATGGCCGACGTAATGTGGTCATACCCCATGCCGAGGTCAGTGACCAGTGGGCCAAGAACATAGAACGGCGCCCCGTTGCAGATTTCTTTCTGGAGCTTGATATTCAGTTCGACCTGATTGAGCGGCACATGACCCGGCCCCTCGACAATAGCCTGGACCCCGGCATCAAGCGCAGTCTGGCAGAGTTCGCCAAGCGTCAGAAGTTCTTCAATCTGGCTGCGATCCGTCGCGTCGGCAAGGCAGCCCGGACGGAAGCCATCGCCCAGACTGAGCGTCATGTCATATTTCTTTGCGATGGCGATGAGGCGATCATACTGCTCCAGAAGCGGATTTTCGCGCTCGTTGAATACAATCCACTCGAGCATGAATGCGCCGCCGCGGCTCACGACATCCAGTATTCGTCCCTCTTTTTTCAGGCGCTCAATCGCTCTTATCGTGACACCGCAATGAACCGTAACAAAGTCGACGCCGCTGGCCGCGTGATCTTCAATCACCTCAAACAGGTCATCCGGCGTCATCTTGGCAATGTGGCCATAACGTTCGACGACCTTGACGATCGCCTCATATACCGGCACGGTGCCAATGGAAACCGGGGACTTTTTTATCATTTCATTTCTGAGATCGCGAATCGCGCCGCCGGTGGAGAGATCCATCACCGCATCCGCCCCGAATTTCACCAGAATTTCAAGTTTCCGCAGCTCGTCTTCATAGGAAATCTTATCTTTCGACGTCCCGATATTTGCATTAACTTTTGTCCGCATACCACGCCCGATGCCAAGAGGTTCGATAGGGCGCAGGGTGTTTCGCGAAATGACTGATACGCCCTGTGCGATATCCTGCGCAAGCCGCTCTGCCGAGAGTCCTTCGGCAGCCGCAACTGTCTTCATTTCATCGGTAATAATGCCCCGCTTCGCCTGTTCTATCCGTGTCATCGTCTTTCTCCTGTCAATTTGAGATAATCCTGCGTTGATACCCGCAGATCGGCAGCCCTCAGAATGCCGCTGATAAGCGCAATTCCGTGCGCCCCCGCTGCGAGGACCTCCTGAGTATTCTGTGTTTTTATGCCGCCGATGCCATATACCGGCACACGCACTGCTGCAACAACATTGCGCAGAACGGAGAGACCGACCGGATCGCCATATTGCGCCTTGGACGGAGTAGCATAGATTGGGCCGAGGGTGACAAAGTCGGCTCCCTCATCCTGCGCTCGGAGGGCTTCCGCCAAACTATGCGTCGACGCTCCGACCAAAAGACGATCGGAGACGATCTTCGCCGCGAAGGGAGGAATTCCGGACTGACCCAGATGCACGCCATCGGCATCAACGGCCACTGCGACATCGACACGGTCGTTAACAAAGAGACGAGCCCCATAACGCTGAGTCAGCAGCCTCATTTTTTCAGCGCGGCCGAGATACTCGCGCACCGGCAGGCCTTTCTCGCGAAGCTGAACAGCGCGGACCCCGGCATCCAGTGCCGCTTCCACCAGACGGCAGAGCTCTTCAAAGCCGCCGCATACTGCGGTGTCTGTAATCAGGTACAGCCTGAAATCGCATGTTCCTGAAACACTCAACGGCTTATCCACCCCCCACAAAATTCACAATTTCCACAGCATCGCCGTCATGAAGCAGAAAGCTGTCGAACTCGACGCGCCGGACAATCGCAAGATTGACCTCAACGGCCACCCTCTCGGGCTGTATCGCCAACTCCGCAAGAAGGCCGCTTATGGTTTGCTGCTCTGTCTCGTGTGGCTCACCATTTACCGTCAATTTCATATCGAGACTCCTCAATAAAAAACCTCTATCCCGGAGAAGGAATAGAGGTATGCTGTCTGTCCATCTTTCCCGTTCCCTACGCCAGTATTACCTGAATCAGGTTCGCGGGGTCTTTCCCGATTCCGGGAAACTCTCAGGCCGTAACCTCCCCCAGGGACATTTAAGTGTAAAACGCTCTGTTTTTAAATGTCAAACGAGCACGAAAACTGCATACAGTCTTATGCTATTGCTTATCCATCGCGTGCTGTACCCGAACGCGTTTTCCCTTCACGATAAATTCATTTAGAGATCCGATCACAAGATCCGCGATTTCGGCAGGCACTTCAACAAAGGTAAATTTGTCAAACACCTTGATTGTTCCTATTTTGGACGAAGGCACTTTGGCCTCCCGGGCTATGGACTGGACAATGTCGGGGATGCGGATATTGTCCTTTCGGCCGATTGTCATGAACAACCGGACATTCCCCCGCTCAGTGCCGCTCGCTGATGAAACTTCTTCAGCCACCCGGGGCTCGCCAAACGCGGTAAAGAGCGCTGCCGCTGCAATATCGGCAAAGCTGAACTCCTCTGACAGGCTCTGCACAGCAGAGAGAAAGCTCTGGTGACGATTTTCGCGTATCACCTCGGCAAGATCTGCTGCGATGCTCTTTTCCCGCGCATGAAGCGCATCTTCGCGGGATGGCAGCTTTTTCCTGCTGATCGTCGTCTTGGCAGTCCGTTCGATCATCCGCAGAGAGTTATATTCGCGCGGCGTGACAAACGTTATGGCAATGCCCGATTTCCCCGCTCTGCCCGTACGGCCTATACGGTGTACATAACTCTCCGGATTCTGGGGGATGCTGTAGTTGATAACATGGCTTACATTCTGGATGTCCAGTCCGCGGGCAGCGACATCTGTTGCCACAAGAATATCGATCTTGCCGCTCTTGAACTTCTCCATCACTTCATCGCGGCGGGCCTGGGTATAATCTCCGTGCAAGGCACTCGCGTTATAGCCTATCTGCTGCAGCTTTGCACAAAGCTCATCCACATCTTTTTTGGTATGGCAGAAAATAATGGTGAGTACCGCGTCTTCAACATCGAGCAGGCGGGCGAGCGCCTCGATCTTCTCATGCATGCGCACTTCGTAGAAAACCTGCTTGATTTTCGAAACAACCATGTCTTTCGGGCTGAGCCGGACCTTCTCCGGAGTGCGCATATGGCGTTTTGCGATATCGAAGATTGGTTCAGGCATGGTGGCAGAAAAGAGCATAGTCTGGCGCTCGGACGGTGTCGCCTTGAGTATTTCCTTGATGTCATCGATGAAGCCCATGTCGAGCATCTCATCCGATTCATCCAGAACTGCCATTTTCACATCCGAAAGATCGAGCGTGCCGCGCCCGATGTGATCGAGCACACGCCCCGGAGTTCCGACAATTACATCGACACCCCGACGCATCGCCTTAATCTGGTTCAGGATTGAAGCCCCTCCATAGACCGGAAGCGCTGTGATTTTCCTATATTTCCCGATTTTGTTAATCTCTTCAGCCACCTGGACCGCAAGTTCGCGGGTCGGCTCAAGAATAAGAGCAAACGGTTTTTTGCCCTTGATGCACCGATCAATAATAGGGATGCCGAACGCCGCTGTTTTGCCGGTTCCGGTCTGAGCCTGCCCGATAACATCCTTTCCCGCAAGGATTAACGGAATCGTGCCCGCCTGAATCGGCGTCGGCTCCTCAAAACCCATTGCCATCACAGACTTCATGGTTTCCTTCGATAAACCCAACTCTTCAAACGTCATCTACATGCTTCCTTTCTCTGCTGCAAAATGGAACCGGACCGGAAAGATTGTTCACTGTCCGCTTCACTGTTGACTGTAATAATAGCCTCTTTTCAGGCGCTTCTGCAAATCTGTTTGACAAAGAACCTGTTTTTTGGATAATATGTGTGTCATTTTTGAGCGCACCGGCGTCGCGCTGTATTGGAAAAACATCGGGAATTCATGTACTTTCAGGATATCATTACCAAGCTCAATGAATACTGGGCAAAGAAGGGGTGCCTTCTGCTCCATCCGTACGACCTCGAGGTCGGCGCGGGGACATTTCATCCGGCCACCTTTTTCCGGGTTATCGGCCCCGAGCCATGGAAGGTCGCGTATGTTGAACCCTGCCGGCGACCGACCGACGGTCGCTACGGTGAGAATCCAAACCGCCTTCAGCACTATTATCAATATCAGGTCATTCTGAAGCCATCGCCGATCGAAAGCCAGGAGCTCTACCTTGAAAGCCTGTCATGGCTGGGGCTTGAGTCGACCAAGCACGATGTCCGGTTTGTTGAAGATGACTGGGAGTCACCAACGCTTGGCGCATGGGGACTCGGCTGGGAGGTCTGGCTTGACGGGATGGAAGTGACCCAGTTTACCTATTTTCAGCAGGTTGGCGGCATCGATCTGAAACCGGTCTCAGTCGAGTTGACCTATGGACTTGAGCGCATTGCCATGTATCTGCAGGACATCGATAATATCTTCGAAATCAAATGGACGAAAGGCATCAAGTACGGTGAAGTACACAAACAAGAGGAAATCGAATTTTCACGTTTCAACTTCGACGAATCCAATGTAGAATTGCTCATCAACCAGTTTGACTGGTTTGAAAAAGAGGCCCGCCGCCTGATCACAGTTGGGCTGGTAATGCCATCGTATGAATACTGCCTCAAGTGCTCGCATACCTTTAACCTGCTTGATGCACGCGGGGTCATCTCGGTAACCGAACGGACTAAATATATCGGCCGCGTCAGAGGTCTTGCGAAACTCTGTGCGGAAGCCTATCTGAAGCAGCGCGAAGAGATGGGCTTCCCTCTGCTGCCGAAAAGTGAATAGATGCCTATGACCACTGGACCTGAACAAATCTACCCTTGGCTTGTGTTTGAAATCGGCACCGAAGAAATCCCCGCGCGGTTTCTGCCGGATGCCATCGAACAGATCAAAGAGCTTGCCCAAAAACTTTTCACGGAAAACCGCATTCCTTACGGCCAGCTGCGGGCGTATGCGACTCCGCGACGCCTTGCTCTGATTGCTGAACTCGCTCCGAGCCAGACCGAGAACGAAAAAGAGGTCTGGGGACCGCCTGTAAGCGTTGCCTTCGATGCCGGCGGCAATCCGACAAAGGCTGCTGAGGCATTTGCCCGATCAACAGGAATCCAAGTCGAACATTTAGAGCGCAGGGAAAAAGGAAAAGGCGCTTATCTCTTTGCGCAAGTAAAAGAAACAGCAAGCCCGACTGCTGAACTGCTGCCGGAACTGCTGCCGAAGATTGTGTTTGCGCTAAACTTTCCGAAGTCCATGCGATGGGGAAGCGGAGAGTTGCGCTTCGCCCGGCCAATACACTGGCTTCTCGCACTGTACCAGAATGAACGCATCAAGTTTGAAGTTGAAGGCATCCGGAGCAAGACACTCACGCGGGGCCATCGCTTTCTCTCCCCCGCCGCGTTTGAATTGAAGGAGGATCGCTCATACATCAACCTCCTCAGAAACAATCTCGTCATCCTCGACCCCGATGAGCGGAAAAAAATTATCCTCGATGGAGCCCGCAAACTCGTTCAGAGTGTTGACGCGGTGCTTGTAGAAGACGAGGCGTTGCTCAATCATGTAGCCTTTCTGGTCGAATATCCGGTTCCGGTGCTCGGCACCTTTGATCCTGACTATCTCGCATTACCCGAAGAACTGCTCATCACGGTCATGAAGGACCACCAGAAATATTTTGCAGTCCGCGGAAATGATCGCAAGCTGACCAACCACTTTGTGGTCATCAGCAATACCCGAGCAGACAATGCCGGCGTGGTCAAAAAAGGCGCGGAGAAAGTACTGCGGGCACGCTTTGAAGACGCACGCTTTTACTTTCAATCCGACAGAAACACTCCGATATCAGCACGACAGGAAAAACTGAAAAGCGTGACCTTTCACGCGAAGCTGGGAACCGTTCATGAAAAGGCGCTGCGCATTGCGTCACTTGCCCGCTTTATAGCCGAAAAATGCTGCCCTTCAAAAGCAGCCGAAGCAGAAAGTGCCGCCATGGTTTGCAAGAACGACCTCGTCTCCGGAGTCGTCTTCGAATTTCCGGAACTGCAGGGCATCATGGCAAGCTACTATGCCGCCGAAACGGCCGAATACAGTGCTGAAGCGGTTCGAGCGCAGCGTGAACACTATCTGCCCGCATTCTCGGGTGATCACATCCCCGAGACAGACCTCGGCGCAGTGCTGAGCCTTGCCGATAAGTTTGACAACGTGGCGTCATTTTTCATGATTGGCCTTGTTCCAACCGGCACGGAAGACCCCTTTGCGCTCCGCAGACAGGTTATCGGGATTATCGCGATTCTCTCGCAGATTGATTGCCATCTGTGTGTTCCGGACATTCTCGAGAAGGCGCTCCAGCCATATCCGGCTTGCGACAAGGCAAACATTATGGACGATCTGCTGAAGTTCTTCGAACAACGGCTCGACCCGCTGCTTCAGTCGCAGGGCTACGCATACGATGCTGTCGGATCAGTTACCGGGTTTGTGCGGACGGAACCGGTTTCCACAATCCGGGTCCGGCTGAACGCGCTGGTTGAACTCAAAAAGGCAGACGACTATGAGACATTCCTGCAACTGATGAAGCGGGTGAACAATATCGCTCCGAAGAGTCAGATGCTCGGCGTCAATGCTTCGCTGTTCGTTCAGGACGAGGAAAAGGCCCTCTGGTCAGAATTTCTCCTGGCAAAACCCTCTCTTGATGAGACGATCGCTGCCGCACGATACACGCAGGCGATGGAGATCGTCAAAACCTTGGCTGCGCCAATCAACACCTTTTTTGACAAAGTCCTGGTCATGGATAATGATGAGCAGATAAAGGAGAATCGTCTCGCCCTTGTTCAGGCGATTCAGAAAACCGCTTTTTCGATTGCCGATTTTTCGAAACTGGTTTGAAGCTCAGGCTCTGCGTAATGCTTTGCAGAACAATACCATATGCGTTCTGTTCTGCATGAAGCCCAATGAGCGCTCTCCTTTCGCATCTTTTTTTTTCTGCAACACTCTTCTTACTGGTCTCTTTTTCTTTGCCTTCGTCGAAAGCATCGGGGCACTCATCAGGGGCGCCGATATGCTCGGGCATATCGAAGACCTGATCAGTTTTCCACTCTATCCGCTGATTCTCATCGGCCTCAAAAATCAGATCGGCTGGGTTTGCCCGCTCATATGCGGATAATCGTGTTTCTTCATGCTCCTTATGCTGATTACCGCGGGAAACGGGGAACTGCTAAAAGCATCCTCAAATCCGGTTGCTGCTGTATTCAGTCTTCTCTTCAAGGGTCTCTTCATCGCATTCTATGCCTATCAGCTCTATTTCTTTTCACGAACCGATGTAAAGGCGTTCTGCAAAAAAGTCAGTTACCGCTTTTGAGCGATCAGTCCCTGCGAAACACATCTGTTCTTACTTCTGACGATATATTTCCTTCCCTCTTCGGCCAATATGATCAAAACGGCGAAGGGAATGAGCATGAGCCAGACACGCATATCAACCGGTGCGGTTCCGAAAAAGGAGTTGCCAGCCCCCGTATAGATGATGATGGCTGCCAAAATGAGTTCAAGGACAATGCCAATGAGAACAAGCCGGTTGGAAAAAAATCCGATCGAAAAGATCGACGCTCTGAAAGACCGGCAGGCAAATACATTGCCTACCTGTGCGATGATAATCGCCCCCATACAAACCGTTGTTGCCTGAATATAGAGCGAACTGTCGGCAGCAAGAACCTCACCATAGTGCCATCCCGACGATTGCAGGAAAAAGAAAAAACCGAAAAGCCCCGCGAAGGCCTCAATCGGGCCGAGAAAGAGATAGGCGCGCGCGAGCAGCCCTGCGCTCAGGAGCCGTTCCTCCGGATCTCTCGGGGGCTGTTTCATGACTTCCGGGGACGGAGCTTCAGCCCCGAGGGCAAGCGCCGGAAACAGGTCGGTCCCGAGATCAATTGCGAGGATCTGAAGAATGGTCAGGGGAAGAGGAATACTGAAAAGAACATATACGATAAACGGAACCGCTTCCGGGATATTTGATGCAAAAATATAGCTGATGAACTTCCGGATGTTTTCATAGATTGCCCTACCTTCTTCAATAGCATTAACGATCGACGCAAAATTGTCGTCCAGAAGAATCATGTCCGCCGATTCCTTTGCAACGTCCGTTCCGGATATCCCCATGGCGATGCCGATATCAGCCTTTCTGAGTGCAGGAGCATCGTTCACGCCATCGCCGGTGACCGCAACCCGCTCGCCCTCATCCTTCAATACCGATACCACTCTCATCTTATGACGCGGCGTCATTCTGGCAAATATGCGCGCTCCTGATTGAACGGCTCTAAATAAATCTCGGTCACTCATGGCCTCGAATTCTTTCGCCTCAATAATCCGGGCCGAAGATTCTGCAAGGCCGACCTGCCGGGCGATTGCACCAGCGGTGCGCCCTGCATCTCCGGTGATCATGAGCACCCTGATCCCGGCTTCACAACACTTTCCTACTGCCTCGGCAACTTCAGGTCGGGGAGGATCTTCCAGCCCTATCAGTCCGGCAAAACTCAGTCCGACTTCAAGTTCCTCGTCTTCAGGAGGAACTGCCTGTAACAACCTGAAAGCAAAGGCCATGACCCGGAGACCCTCGTCCATCATATCCTGATATGCCCGCATGAGTGTCACCCTGCTTGCATCATCAAGCGGCTTTATCCCCTCCGGCCCGGCAATATCGACGCATAAAGACAGAACCATCTCTACGGCTCCTTTTGTGAGTACACATGGCGCACCGTCAACGATGGTCAGCGTTGTCATCATTTTTCTGTCCGAGTCGAAGGGTATTTCACGCAGCCGCTCCGCCTTTTTATCAGCTACATAAATACGGGACGCTCGCAAAAGCGCAACTTCGGTTGAATCTCCACGGCAGGCGTTATCGTCGAATGAAGCATTATTGCAGAAAGCCGCAACAGCCATGAATCTGCTGTTGGACGGATCGTGATGTTCAATAATGTTCTGTCCGCCGCAATGCAGGGTCCAGACTTTTCGTGCTTCCATCATATTTCTGGTCAGGGTACCGGTCTTGTCGGTGCAGATATACGTGACAGAGCCGAGCGTTTCGACTGCGGAGAGCGTCTTGATCAATGCATTTCTCTTCGCCATTCTCTGGCTGCCCATGGCGAGTGAGAGCGTCACCGTAGGAAGCAGCCCTTCAGGAACATTGGCGATGAGAATTCCGATCGCAAAGAGAAAATTGTGCCAGAAATCCTTGCCGGCAAGAAATCCGATCGCAAAGAAAAAGACGCCCGTTATCACGGCTATTGCAGCCACAATCCGGGTCACCCGAATGATCTCTTTCTGCAGCGGACTCAAGCCGGGCTCCACGGTACTGGTCAGATGGGCAATCTTGCCGAACTCGGTAGTCATGCCGGTGGCTAAGACAACAGCCTTTCCGGTGCCGCTGATGATATGCGTCCCCGCAAAGACGATGTTGGGACTATCAATGAACTCGCCGGCAAACGGAAGCGCCGTTCTGGCTCGCACGTCGGATTCGCCGGTCAGCGGAGCATTGTTGACCATAAGCCTGTTTGCCTCAATAAGCCGCCCGTCTGCCGGAACCTTATCACCCTCGTTCACTACTATTACATCACCGGGAACCACCTCGCACGCGCGGATGTCTGCCTGATTCCCCGAGCGGATCACCTTCACCATAAATGGAAGCTGTTTCTGTAATGCCTCTATGACCTTCTCCGCCCTATACTCCTGAATAAAGGTGAAGAGCGCGTTGATCATGATAACCGCAATGATCGCAATGCCCAGCGACAGCATACCCTCCCCCGGGCTGAAATATTCGGAAAGAAACGCCAGGCAGGCGGCTATCCAGAGGAGCACTGCAAGAAAATGAGTGAACTGGGAAAAAAACTTCAGGAAGAGCGGTTTTTTTTGCACCTTTCGTATCTCGTTGAACCCGTATTCCGCCAATCGACGCCGGGCTTCATCGTCATCCAAGCCGATGTCCCTCGTGACGAGGCTCTGCAATGCTTCTGCAGTCGATAAATTATGAATTCTCATAGTATCGCGTTCGAGAACAAAATCAGGATCAAGCACTTGGTGTCTAATCCCACCATCGTGCCTTCACTTCTTACTCGCCTTGAATATCATGAGATTGCACGGGGGACTCCGCAGAATATCCTCGACGGGGTTGCCATAGAGAATGCTTTTCAGCAACCCGCGTTCACTCGCTCCCATGACGATCAGGTCATTCCTACGGATCAATGCTTCAATTGCGATTGAATGCGCAACGCCGCCATGACCGGTCCTGCTATCATGCGCTATGCGATACCGATGCAGCTGTTCCATAAATTTATCAACGTCTCCGGGGATTCTCCGTTCTCGTTCAAGAGGCGGCAAGTGCAGTTCACCATGGAAAAAACTGGAGATGCCGCGGGGGGAATGAAATAGTGTTAAGGCAGAACCAAACCCTTCAGTGAGTTTCGCGATAAAAAAGGCCCGCTCCTCGGGATTGGGAATCCTGCCAGGCAACGGCACCAGAATTCTTTTCGGATGTATTTTGCCGACATGAACAATTCTCAGCAAAACAACGGAACAGGGAAGCTTCAAGAGGAGTTCTTTTGACAGCGTACTTGCAAAATACCTCCTGCCGATATCCCCCTTGCGTGTCGAGGCAAAGACGATATCAATATTGTCGCGCCGAACGACATTGATGATTTCTTTCAGTGGGTCACCGCTCTCAGTCAGGCTTTCCGCGAACACTCCGGACTATTCTGCCAGGAGAAACAGGCGCTTCAGTGAAGCTTCGGCACGATTGAAATGCTCTGTGCATGAACCGCAGGGATTCACATAGAGAAATGTAATCGATGCTCTGCAGGCCTTTGCAAAAATAATCGCATAGCGTGCCGCGATTTCGGAGTTGGAAGACTCATTGATAGTTGCCAGTACTTTTGTGTACATGACTCAATTATAGCGCCGGATAGCGAGATCGACAATGGGGACGGGGGGGGGCAGGAAAATCTGAACACTATCAGAGAATAGATTCAAGAAAGCAGGATACGGAAGGCAGGGAACCACACAAAAACGAGACTGAGACAGGAAATCCCGAAGCTATGGCAGGATAACCATATTATCACGATGAATCACTTCATCGGAATACTTGAAGCCGAGAATGCCTTCGATTTCAGATGTCCGTCTGCCCCGGATGCGTTCAATATCATCAGAAGAGTAATTGACGATACCTTTGGCTTTCTGCGATCCCGAAGCGTCGACGCAGAACACGGCATCGCCGCTCTTGAATGCGCCGTCAACCTTCACGATTCCGGAGGGGAGCAGGCTTTTCCCCCCTGTCAGCACCGCCCGGACGGCACCGTCGTCAAGTACAAGATGGCCCTTCGAGCGGGCACCATACGCAATCCAGCCCTTGCGGGAGGTGATTCGCTGTTCTTGCGGAAGAAACGTCGTTCCGCGTTTTTTGCCGTCAAGAACGGCACTGACAAGCCCATAGGTCCTGCCCGAGACAATATGCACCGTTATGCCGTGCGCGTTTGCTCTCTTGGCGGCAAGCAGTTTTGAATACATACCGCCCGTGCCCACAATGCTGCCCGCGCCGCCTGCCATCTTTTCGATATCGGGTGTGATTTCTTCGACGGTCGTAATCAACCGCGCCTTCGGATTTTTCTTGGGATCATCAGGATACAGACCATCAACATCAGAGAGGATAAAAAGCCTGTCCGCATCAATTAAACCCGCCACCAGAGCTGCCAGACGATCGTTGTCGCCGAATTTGATCTCGTCGGTAGATATGGTGTCATTCTCATTCACGATGGGAATAACGCCGAACGACAGCAGCGCATGGACCGTGTTCTTGGCATTGAGGTAGGTTCCGCGATAAGAAAAAACCCCCCGTGTCAGAAGAATCTGTCCTACTTTGCGGCCATACCGCCGAAAGCATCTGCCGTACGAACGCATCAGCAGCGACTGGCCAACTGCCGCACAGGCCTGTTTGAGCTGGATCTCCGTAGGCTTTTTATCAAAACCGAGTTTCCCCATTCCCGCGGCAATGGCACCAGATGAAACCAAAACCACTTCATGCCCGCCGCCGGCAAGCTCATTGACTTCTTTCGCGATTGCGGCAATCCGCTTGACGTTCAGGCCGCCCTTTTTCTGTGTGAGAACATTACTCCCGATCTTTATGACAAGACGGCTCATTCCGCGCCTCTTCAACCCGGACAGAAAGATATGCGACCAGCTCCTGAATGCCTTCACCGGTCGCAGCAGAAATGCCGAAAAACGGCAATTTCTTCTTTTTGCAGTGCTTCTGCAGTGATTTATATTTCGCGCGCTCCCCGGCAATGTCGAGCTTCGCGGCAACGACCACCATGGGTTTCGCCATCAATTCAGGATTGTATAATACTAGCTCCCTGTTAATCTTTTCAAACGTTGCAACAGGCTCTTCGACCGCCATTTCAGAAACATCGACGAGATGCAAAAGCAGGGTCGTCCGCTCCACATGACGGAGAAACTGGAATCCAAGACCTGCACCGGCATGCGCTCCCTCAATGAGTCCCGGTATGTCGGCAACGACAAAACTCTTGTATTCACCCATCTTGACCACGCCGAGGTTCGGCACCAGTGTTGTAAATGGATAATCTGCAATCTTTGGACGAGCAGCCGATATTTTTGATATCAGCGTCGATTTCCCCGCATTGGGCAGGCCGATAAGACCAACATCAGCAAGCAGCTTGAGCTCAAGAACAAGCCAGCGCTCTTCTCCCGGCTCTCCCGGCTGCGCAAAACGCGGCGTCTGCCGCCGGGCAGTCGCAAAATGCTGATTACCCTGGCCTCCTCTGCCTCCGCGGGCGACTATGACCTCAGCACCTTCACAATCAAGGTCAGCAATAACCTCATCGGTTTCAGCATCCTTAATCACCGTTCCGACAGGAACCAGAATAATCTTGTCCTCTGCATCACTGCCGCTCTTATTGGAGCCCCTGCCGTGGTCGCCACGCTCTGCCTTGTATTCACGATGATACCGCAAGTCCAGAAGCGTATTCAGTTCTGACGTCGCGCGAACAATAACATGCCCGCCGCGTCCGCCGTCGCCGCCGTCCGGACCGCCTTTGGGAATAAATTTTTCGCGGCGCAGACTGATGCAGCCTTTCCCGCCGTCGCCGGACTTCACATATGCTTTCACATAATCAACAAATTGCATGGAATAAAAAAGGCAGTCCGGCGTACCGAACTGCCTTCCTTTCTTTTAGCTCCAAGGAGTTAGGCCGTGGCGGCCTGCTCCTGAACCGGATAGACACTGATCTTCGTGCGCGTCTTGTCCTTGCGCTCGAACGTTACTACACCGTCAACCAGTGCAAAAAGAGTGTAATCTCTGCCGCAGCCAACGTTGGTCCCCGGATGAAACTTTGTGCCGCGCTGACGGCAAAGTATATTGCCTGCGCGAACAACCTGTCCGCCGAACCGTTTTACACCAAGTCGTTGCGATTCACTGTCACGACCGTTTTTTGAGCTTCCTACGCCTTTTTTATGAGCCATTGTTAGCCTCCGATTATTTCTTTGATTTTCAGCGTGGTGTAAAGTTGCCGATGGCCTCTCAGCTTGCGGATTGCCTTCTTCGGGCTCGGACCGTACACAAGAACCTTGTCATTTTTCTCGGTTTTCACGATTTCAGCCTTTATGCTCGCACCGGACACATACGGGGCGCCGAACACAAAGGATCCGTCTTTCGCAACCATCAGGACCTTATCCAGAACAACTTCCGCATTCACGTCACCTTCAACCTTCTGAACAGCAATCTCATCACCCGCTGCAACACGGATCTGCTCGCTGCCAGACTGGACTATTGCGTACATACGATCACCTCCTCAAAAATCAGACTTATATATAAACAGAACTGTTCGATAAAAGTCAACAAAACCGAACGATTTCTTGACGTTACTGCTCTCACCGCAGTAAAATATTAACTATAAGTTTTAGCAGGGAGGTTCATGCCATGCCAATCTATGAATACGGATGTCAAAAATGCGGTCATCAGTTTGATATCATGCAGAAGTTCAGTGATGCACCGCTTGCAGAATGCCCGAAATGCCTCGGGGAGCTTAAAAAACTTATCTCAAACACGTCATTTGTGCTGAAAGGCAACGGATGGTATATCAGTGACTATGCGCCGGGCGACCGGAAAAAAGCTGCGGAAGCAGAGGCCAAGAGTGCCTCCGGTTCTGATCCCGACGCCAAGACTGAAACCAAACCCGAATCAAAGCCCGATACACCCAAAAAGAGCGAAGCGGCGGCATAGTCTCATGCCAGTCGCTTTCTCCCCGCATGTCCATATCCCGTTTCAGCGCATTCCTGAGTACATCAGTCTCATCGCTGAACGCCGGCTGAATCTTGAGATATACTTCAACGCCGACTGTCTCGACGCACTCACGCTCGCAGACCTGAGCCGCGCTCGGGCCGACCTTTCCTATGGTCCGTCGCTCTCCTTTCATGCCCCGTTCATGGATCTCTGTCCGGCTGCAATTGACTCGCGTATCCGCGAAGCGACTATTGCGCGATTCACGCAGATTTTCGATGTCGCGGAGGTGCTGCGGCCGAAAGCCATCGTCTTTCACTCCGGATATGAAAAGTGGAAGTATTCTCTCAGCGTGAGCCCGTGGCTCGAAAACAGCGTCGAACTCTGGACACCGTTTATTGAACGTGCAAAAAGGCTCGGCATGACGATTGCCATTGAAAACATTTTTGAAGATGAGCCTTCAAGTCTGCGGATGCTCATGGAAGCTGCCGGTTCTGAACATTTCGGCATCTGCTTCGACACCGGACACTTTAATCTCTTTTCGGCCGTACCGCTCGAAACCTGGCTCTGCGAACTCGGTAAATACATTGTAGAGCTGCACCTCCATGACAATGACCGGAGCGCTGACCAGCATCTGCCAATCGGGGAAGGCGTTTTTGATTTCGAAAAACTGTTCGAGGCACTGCGCGGGCGGGAATGCATCAACACCATCGAGAATCATGCGCCGGACCGTGTTCTGCTGAGCCTGCAGAGGCTGGCCGCCCTTACGTCAAAAGCCTCGACTGATTCCTGAGCGCGAATCCGCGCAGATTCAGCGAGCGCTCACCCTTATACTGCATCAGCACCTTATGCGACTCTCCCATACCTTCCGGAAGAATCAGATTCCGTATCCGCGCTGAGGCAAAACTATCCGTGCCGGGTTCGAGTTCGGGAAGCACCTCATCGAGTCCGAGTGAAATCAGATAGGGCCCCTGCGGACAAAAACCGATCGTTTTGAAGCCGACCTCTTCGCCCCACCGCTTCAGAGAAGTGAAATTGACATGCGCGGTAATATCCTGCCCGCCAACATTCTGATACGGGTCTTCACTGACACTGTGTTCGCTGTAGCAGAGCAGTGTGCCGCGGTTCCTCCCGGCACAGTAATACTCAAACGCGGGGTATCCATAATCGATTGTCAGAAGAAACCCCTCGGACAGCTTGGCTGATATGGATTCCAGCCATGGCCAGATCTGAAGATTCACCTCAGTCCTGTCTCCAGCGCTAAATACAGATGCGAGACCGGGAGCAAACGAGGCAAGATAGCGCTCGACCTCAGGGCTGCAGGGACGGCCGACCTCGACGAACTCATTCTGATGCTCTCCCACAAAAATCTCCTCAAAAGACGAATCCATCTGTACAAGCCTCACCGGGAACGCATCGGGAAGTTCATTGGAGAGAAAACATCCGGTCACCGACTTTTTCAGCGCATCAATGCTTTCCACCCAGTTGACACGAGGAGTATGCTCCTTCAGAAGCTGCTGCTGGCGGACCCGCACGTGCGGATTGCGTTCGACGATCACATATCGCAGCGAATTGTAGATCAGCCGGGAGCTTAAGAATGAAAGCATGTCCTTTGCCAGATGCCCGGCACCGGCCCCCATTTCGACAACCGTGAAGGGCGAAGGATTGCCAAGCGTCAGCCAGCACTCCTCCACCTGCCGGCCAAGCAATGCGCCGAATACCGGATGAAGCTGAGAACTTGTATAAAAATCGCCCTCGCGACCGACCGGTTGGCGGTCGCGCATATAAAAGCCGTGCCCCGGCATGTACAGCGCCATTTCCATGAAGTGTTCGAAACTGATGGGCCCGGTCTTCCGGATGAGATTTATGATTTTATCGCGGATGGAACTCACGAGGGGATGGCAAGCATGCGATCGAGCGCCTTTTTTGCCCGGATGCGGATACCTTCCGGAACAGTGATTACGTTGTCCATAGCCTGCAGGACATGAAGCACATTCTTGAGCGTATTTTTCTTCATATTCGGACAGATCATGTCGCTCCGCAAAGGATAAAAAACCTTGTCCGGATTCTCTTTGCGCAGGCGGAATATGAGCCCTCCCTCGGTTCCGACAATAAATTCCTTCGCACCGGAACTCCTGGCATACCGCAGCATGCCGGACGTGCTTGTCACATGGTCAGCAGCCTCAAGCACCTCAAGAGGACACTCAGGATGCGCAAGCACAACAGCATCGGGATGAGCCGCCCTCACCTGCGCAACATCTTTCAGGGTCAGGCGGTCATGTACATGACAAAAGCCATCCCACGTTATGATCTTCTTTGACGAGTTCTTTTGCGCCCAGGCGGAAAGGTTCCGGTCGGGAATACAGATAATCTCATTCTCGGGCAAAGACTCAATAACCTGTGCCACATTGGCAGAAGTGCAGCAAATGTCGCTTTCTGCCTTCACCGCCGCAGATGTATTGACATACGCAACAACAGGAGCTCCCGGATACCGCGACTTCATATCACGGAGGGTAAACTCATGCGGGAACGAAAAAACGGGCTGTTTGTCATATCCGGGAAATGTTTTCCAGACGTGCCGCGGCCCCTCGAGCTGAACCATGTCAGCCATCGGGCAGCCCGCATCCATCGCGGGCAGCAGCACCGTCTTATCCGGCGAGAGGATGGCCGCACTCTCCGCCATAAAGTGAACACCGCAAAAAACAATGACGTCGCAGTCGATGGATGCGGCAGTGCGGGAAAGCTCAAGCGAATCGCCGGTATAATCGGCAATCTCCTGCACTTCATCTCTTTGATAGTTGTGTGCAAGTAGTATTGCTTTGCGTTGTTCCTTGAAGCGCATTATTTCATCAACAAGATGCTTTTGATCCTGAATCATGCAATCTCCCTGTCAATTGTCAGCGTGAACCTAGTCGGATTTGCGAGACAACAGATTGGTGTAAAGAATGGTGCCGTCCCTGAGCGCGACCTTGTGGATGCGTGTCACTGATGAAAGCGGAATATAAGCAAGCGGAGCTGCGCCGGTATAATCACCCATAACTTTCTGCACATAATCGACCGTTTCCGGAATGCCCGGAACGCCGCCTTTACGGTCGACAGCCTTGGGTCCGGCATTATAGGCAGCAAGTGCAAGCGTCAGATTTCCATTGAAACGGCTGAGCAGATAACGGAGGTATTTCACGCCGCCCTCGATGTTTTCCTCAGGATCAAATGCGTTGCCGACACCCATGAGCTGGGCGGTCTGAGGCATCAGCTGCATCAGCCCCATTGCTCCCTTCGGGGAGACGGCTCTCGAGTTCCAGTTCGACTCGGCGCGGATCACCGACTTTACCAGCTTGGGATCGACATTATGCTTCTTCGCTTTTTCTTCAACAATATCCGTATATGCAGATGTTCTTGCGGCAACCGTTTCGCGTTTCAGCGATGCCTTAACCACATCGGGTTTCTTGCCAGCATCATCAGAAAGCTTTTCCATTGGCTGTTCAGCCTTCTTGTCGGCAGTGGCTTTCTCAGCAGCAGGCTGAAGAAGCTGCTTGCGCTCTTTGTACATAACACGATCAGATTTCCTGTACGGAGTGTTAGTAAACACTACGGAACCGTCAGGAGCAACAGACTGATATACATCAGCCGATGCATCACCGGCATAGAACGCGAAACCGCTTATAAAAATGCTTATGAATACCATTACCATCATTTTGCTTCAATCTTATCATGCAAAGTACCGAAGATTCAAGAACTTCGGCACTTTACTTGACAAAGGCCGCGGCTTTGCGGTTTAATTAACTTCCTCGGAAGGCGCGTAGCTCAGTGGGAGAGCACTACCTTGACACGGTAGGGGTCAGGGGTTCGAAACCCCTCGTGCCTACCATGTAAATTCAACAAAATCAGACACATCGAAAAAGCCGGGTTGCGAAAACGAGTCCGGCTTTTTCGATTATGTGCAGTTATTTCCGTCTGTAACAGCATCATTTGCAAAGACACTCTCAAAACAGTCGTAGCACCATCAGAAGAGAGTCAAAAAACAAATGCCCAAGAATTATCCACCTGTTCTCCCACCAGTCGCTAAATTGTATTTCCGTGAATTATCTTGTAGTATTTGCCTAAAATTATGATGATGGAACTATCCCTAAGCGGATCCCGATTTATTAATCCGGACAGATCTCCTGCCATATGCAGGAAAAGGAGAATAAGAAGACATGGAAAAAGATAAAACATCAGGAACATTAATATTTATCAATGCTTTGCTGGTATTTATCGGCATAGTGTTTCTCGTCGGAACGGCGCATGCGGAGCCTTCAAAAAGCCAGTTTATCAAGATGTGGGAAGGGCAGTATAAAGCGAAGGTTCTTGATGCCACGTCCCGTGGCGGTCAGCGAACAACGAACCAGCTTCATAATAAGCATTACATAACCCCTGTCGGCTCCTGCTGGGATTATGATGTGACGGAATTGCAGAAGTGCGGCTGCCGGCTGTTCAACAAAGCCAGCATATGCTGCCGCAAGGGTTCCTCCACGGACTGCGAGATCCGTATCGGCAATTCCAGTCTTGTCGATTGCAGCAAATACAACCAACCTAAATTCGGCCTCGCCGGAAATACTGAGCCGAAGGAATGCAAGGAGAAACGCCAGCATTCCGAATGTTTCAACCACAAAGACCTGACCTTCGGTCCGGGTAATTCCGCCGGTCCCTGCATGGGGACTCCGCGATTCGTCTGCCCCAAAAAGGATGAAACCATGTCGGATTTTTGGGCGAAAAAATGTGGTCCCACGATCGAAGATTGCGGCTGCACGATGGTGCCGGACTGCTCCAGGGAAGAAGACATGACCTGCTACAACAAATGGAAGAACGATAAAATGGCGGTTGATTGCTTCTGGAATCCAATTCATGACAATAATTATAAACGCCACCAGTGCTATGAGAAACTGAAGAAAAGTCAGTAAGGGGTGCGTCCGGAGCGGTTGATTCCGCAAGCGCTGGGGGTGACGGAAGTGGAAACAACAAAGCCGGCGGTTCCGCTCCAGTCGATACGACAATCAATCTACTCAAACAAATCATCCGTTGATGAATCGCTCGATTCGTTAGCTGCACTGGACAGAAGGAGGTTCTGTCTATTGACAATAACAGCTCTTCGTTAGAGCAAGTGCGGCATATTGCAGAAAAAGTGCGGTCTATTTCATAGTATCCGAGTGTGCCCGGCATAAAAGTGTTTAGGGGAGGCCTTCCGTTTAAGACAATTTACCAGCGGTCTCCTTCCCTTTCAAAGGCATCATAAACTGCGCACGCGCTTAATATTGTGTACAATTGCATATGAACGGAAAATCCATAACAAAAGCATCGGGGGAGCACGAGGCCTTTCAGCAAGCCAAGCTGATAAATTCCTTGGTGCGTGTCGGCGCCCCGCATGATATTGCGCTTGAGATAGCGGAAGAGGTTTATCGCCAGATGCCAAGCGGAGCGCACACCAGACAGATATTCAAGCTCGCAAAGCGCCTTCTCCGCAAATATAACCGCGTGTCCGGCATGCGCTACTCCCTGAAGCGTGCCATTTATTCGCTCGGTCCGTCGGGGTTTCCGTTTGAGCGTTTTTTTGCGAAAATCCTGCAATCTTATGGATATCAGTCATCCACCAACATTATCGTTCGGGGATTTTGCATCAGCCACGAAGTCGATATCATCGCGTCGGACAGCATCGGCAAACATATGATTGAATGCAAATACCACAACGATCCCGGAAAAAAGACCGACGTAAAAGTCGCGATGTATGTGCATGCCCGTTTCCAGGATATAAAAAAAGCCTACGATCTTGCCCCTGAGAACAACGGCCTCTTCCGTCAGGGATGGCTCGTCACCAATACACGCTGTTCAGGCGATGCAATCGCTTTTGCCGAGTGTTCGGGACTCAAGCTGGTCAGCTGGCGCTATCCTGAAAAGCAGCAGAGCCTCGAGCGGCTGATAGAAGACAAAAAACTGTATCCGGTAACGGTGCTGCAGTTTGCCGAACGCCACACGCTTGATATGTGCATCGCCAATGACATTATTCTGGTGCAGGACATTGCATTTGCTGACAGCAGGGAAATCGCGGAGCGCCTGCATGTGAGTGAGCAGATTACGCAGAGCCTCAAAAAGCAGGCAGCAGAGCTCATTGGACGTGATTAATGCTATGAAAATCGCCCTTTTGCAAATAAACAGCGCGTGGGAGGATGAGTCCAGAAACTGCATAACTGCCTCGCATCTGATTGCCGAAGCAGCGCGCGCGCAGTGCGATGTTGCGGTCCTGCCCGAAATGTTCTCCACCGGCTTTACCATGAATCTGGCCGCTGTTTCAGACGGGCTGGAAACCACCGGTTTCCTGGCAAAACAGGCCGAAAGTTGGGGAATTAATATCATTGCCGGAATTGCAGGCATAAAACCACATGACCGCCGTGGAACCAACAGCGCTCTGGTGTTTGATCGCACCGGTTGTCTGCGAGACCGCTATACAAAAATGCGTGCGTTTCCACTCATTTCAGAGGATTATTCATACCGTCCTGGGAAAAAGCCTGTCATCTTCAGGCTCGATGAGGTTCTTGCAAGCGTTTTTATCTGTTACGACCTGCGCTTTCCGGAACTGTTCAGGCAGGTCAGCGCCGATGTGCAGGTTATCTTTGTTATCGCCAACTGGCCTGCAGAACGGATGATTCATTGGGAAACGCTCCTGAAGGCACGCGCAATCGAGAATCAATGCTATATTGTCGGCGTGAACCGCCTCGGCAAGGACGGCAGCGGCATACAATACACAGGGGGCTCGTTGGTGATTGATCCCTTGGGTACGATTGTCTCACAGCTCGACTGGCGTAATGATTGGGCGGCGGCGGACATTGATCCGACAATGGTTGCGGCTGTGCGGAATCGCTATCCGTTTCTGCCGAAACATTGACGGGCAGACAGTAATCCGCTTATTTTTTCCGTTTCCGTGCTGCCTGATGTCCGAACTTCCCGGCTCCCGGCATCCTGCAGCTTGCGCATTTATCCACGCGGCACTCCTGCGTTATTCCCAAGTGACAGAGCGCGAAGTCGTACTTGAGCGGGTCGTCAGGATCAAACCGTTTCAGTGAGCCGGTTATTTCCACGGCAGTTTTCCAATCATCGCTCTTTCTTGTGGTCAACCCGAAACACCGCCCTATCCGGCTGATATGCAGGTCAAGGGGGATGACAAGCTGGTCGGCGCGGATGCCTCGCCATATGCCAAAGTCCGGTGCCGCCTGCCGGACCATCCACCGGAGATAGAGGTTCAGCCGCTTGCAGGCGCTGCCATTCGCCGGGGACGGAAAAAACTGCGAAAAACCACGACTGCGAGACTCTTTTGTTTCCGCTGCCGCATGAACCTCGGCAACAAAACCTGCAAGAGCATCCTCCACCGTTGAAGCATCCGGGCGCATATGCCTGCAGAAAGCATTTTCAATGCTGCCGTGATTTTTCATGATCCGGTGCAGCGCATGGAGAAAAAGAACAATATCATCGGTTGTATTAAACCGATAATAAATGCCGGAAAAAAGCTTTGCGTCCCGCCGCAGCGAAAAATCAGCCAAAAAAGCCGCCGGACTCTGTCCCATGCGGTGGAGAATACGCTTTATAACCTGCTTGAAAAGATCGACCCTGCCGTAAGCCAGCACCGCGGCAATAAGCCCTGCAGTCTCAATATCGCGCGGTTCCGTGTAGCGGTGCGGGAATTCAATTGGATCTCCATTGATGCAGGCACGGATATCGCATTGTCGATACAGCGTGTCGAGAAACCGCCTGAGTGAAGGCACCGGGCGAAATAAGGCTGGGTTCTGAATGGTCATTGATTTCGTGTTATGCATGCACTCCGTCACTGTCGTGCATGTGTTATAGGCTCGGCATGCAGAACATTGTGAAGCTGTGGCCGGACCTGGATCCAGAATCCAAATCCGGCCTTGATGGTCATTATTGCGTTTTATGCTTCATGATAAGCTGTTTCGGTCTCCTGGAAATGACAGGGATTTCAAAGTTAAACCGTTCGCTCAGATATGCCACCAGCGCTATGGCAAGACCAATAAACGTGTAATAACCCGGAGCCATCATTACCAATCCGCCGAAAAAGTACAAAAACCGCTCAACATAAGTAAGCGGCTTTGTAAAATATCCCATCAATCCCGCTTCAATCGTAAACATTGCCACAAAGGCACCAAAGGCATGGAAAACAATATCTTCCCAGGAACCCTGCATGAGAAACGACGGCACAAATAAAAAATAAAAGGGCATGATGTAGCCGCCGATGCCGAGGCGCATGGAGTCCCAGGCAGCCCTGACCCAACTGCCTCCTGAGATGGCGACGGCAGTAAATACCGCAATACACACCGGGGGAGTCAGGCCGGATTTTATCGCGAAATAGAAGATAAACATATGGCTCGCCAGGGGATCAAACCCCATGCCTTCCATGGCCGGAACAAGCACCGCCGCCGCTATGACATACGCGGCGGTCGTCGTCATGCCCATGCCGAGTATCACAGCGGTAAACATGGCGGCAATCAGGGCAAGGTATATGTTCTGTCCCGAGAGATTGATAATAATCTCGGAAACCTTGACTCCAAAGCCGGTCAGCGAAATGACCGTGACCGCAACCTGCACACAGCTCATCATGACCATAAGCCAGGCAAGGGCTGACATTATGCCATTAAAATACCCCTGCCAGATTATCTTCGTCCGCTGCCATAACTCCTGTGCAGAAAAACCGCCGCCAAAGAAAAGGAATGTTACCATGGAGATAAGAAGCGACCAGCTCGCGCATATCTGGGGTGGATAGAAAGAAAAGAGCAGCGCAGTAAGGGTACCTATCGGCAACACAAAGTTCAATATCACCCGGGGAGTAAAGACCGCTCTCAGCGATGGAATAAGCTCTTTCGGCAGTGTGCCCATGCCATATCTGCCCGCTTCTATCCATATTCCGGCTGAAATGCCGATAAAATACACAAACGCAGGGATAATGCCGGCAATCATGATTTTTGTATACGGAATGTTTAAAAACTCTGCCATGATGAAACAGCCGGCACCCATGATAGGCGGCATTATCTGGCCGCCTGAGGACGCGGACGCCTCAACTCCGGCAGCAAGCTCCCGCGGGAAGCCAAGTTTTTTCATGGTGGGGATGGTGAATGCTCCCGTAGTCGCTACATTTGCCACCGATGAGCCGGAAAGCATGCCGAAAAAAGAGCTCGAGATGACCGCTACATGCCCCGGTCCGCCCCTCAGCCTGCCACCCCATGCCTGAGCAATGTCCATAAAGACCTTGCCCACGCCTGTCGCAAAAAGCACCGGACCGAATATGACGAACGGCGCGATAATCCTGCTCGTCATATCCGTGAGCAGACCCCAGATGCCTTCTGTCATGAGGTAGCTCTGATATAACATTTCCTCCATGGTGAATCCTGAATGCGCGAACGATCCCGGCATATAGGGCCCAAAGAGCGCGTATCCGACAAATCCCAAAACCACCAACGGGATGACCACTCCCAGTGACCTTCGCGTGCCTTCAAGCAGGCAGAGCGTGAGGATAGCGCCGAGCACAAGGTGATGCGTTTCATACACACCAGGGTTTCGGACTATCTCCTCCCAATGAATCATGATGTACACGCAGGGAACAATACTTGTTACGATAAGAGCCAGATCCAGAATTGACGGACTCTCCTTGGTGCCAAAGATGGTAATGGCTGAAAAAGAAGAACTTTTCTGAGGGGAAGTAAGTAACGACTTTGACACCGGATAGGCAAGATAAACCAGCGCCAATCCGAAGCTGAGAGAGATGCCTCCCTGCAGCAGCGGATGAAGAGCCACTGTCAGAGAGGTATAAATGATAAATATCCCCCAAATGCCGGCAATAATGCCTGCTATTATTTGCCAAGTGCCTTTGAGACTCCGCATGCCGAATAGTTCCTTTCAGTTCAGAAATTTATTTTTTTATAACCTCAACAGTCGTTGCTGCCTGGCTGTCTTTGTTGCCGATAACCTCTATCCGGTATTTGCCGGGCTTTGCATTCATCGGTATGGCTGCGTCAACGGCAAAATTTCCGGAAACATCCGTCTTGATGACTTCTACCTTGGCCGTTCCGATGCCTATTTTCATGGTCTCCTCAAGCACAAAGAGAATATCTATCTCTTCATCAGCCTGAAAACCCTTTCCCGTTATCTTGATGTCAGAGGCGGCGGCTCCGGTTGCCGGAGCTGTTTCGACAGCCGCTGTCATGGAGGGCTTGCCCGTGCTGGCGCATGACACGAGGAAAAGGGAAACAACCAGAATGAAAGAAGTTGCAATGAAATGACGGATTTTTTTCATTATTATCACCCTCCTATTTCTTTTTCATTTCCGGCGGAAGCAGCCTGTCAGGCACTTTCACCTTTAAAACTTCCTGATAAAATTTCACGGCTCCCGGATGCAGCGGCACATTGATGTACTTTTCCGCATTGCCGTACATATCGTCGAACTTGCCTTCCTTGAGCGTGGCAAGCGTATTCACAAGAGACTGCCTGTTGTTGTGCACAGCCTTGAGAATTTTATACACCACGTCATCAGGCGTATCCTTGTGAACGAAATCGGTTACCACATAGGCAAAACTCAGCTGTTCCTTCGGCACCGCCTTGAACAATCCGGCGGGAATGGGCATGCTTTTCGCCTGTCCGGGGTACTTCTGGTTCATCTTTTCAATCTGCTCTTTGGTGACAGCAATGACATTGATTTCCATAGATGATTCAAGATCCATTATGGCTGAATCCTTAAAGCCGGCCTTGTACCATCCGCTGGCAACACCTGATTTCAGAGCGTCAACGCTTGCCCCGATGCCCATCATTTTATAAACAGGCTTTATGCCGTTGGCGTCAAAGAACATCTCGATAACACGGCCCGACGTGGTGCCGGGATTGCTCGCAAAAGACAGATTGTTGATTTTCGCCAGGGTGTCGGCGCCGCTGGCTTTCTTCGTTACGATATGAATCGGGGTGACATACCCGCCCCACATCGCACGGAGATCCTTGTTTTGTTTGCCTTTGTAGTCGATAATGCCTTCATACGCTGCATACCCGGCCGCGGCATCCGCGGGACCCATTAAAATGGATTTTTTCTGTATTCTCACGAGATTCTCGAGAAATCCTCCCGTTTCAACCACGGTAATTTCCAGTTCACCCGGATACGCCTTGTTCACAACACTTGCCATTGCGACAGTGTTGGCATAGAGACCGGAACGCACACTCGTCGCGCCCCATTTGACGAACACCTTCTTTGCCTCTGCTATCGAGGTCATCCCCAACAGCAGTCCGATCAGCATCGAACACATCAACAATCTTTTCATGGTTCCTCCTGAAATAATTTCTTCGCAGTCCACGACATGGCTTGCATAGCAGGACAGAATCGCTATGACAGAAATTATACAAAAGCTGAGCGAAAGAACTCAACGTGTAATCTAATAGTTGCTATTAGTGAAAATTATCAGCAGCCGTCGCAATGATAAAGAAAACGTTACTGGATCGACCTTTGCACCACGCTCATTGCAATTTTTAATGATGGAGGAGAGAGGGCAAAGCCTGCTGCCTGAAAAAATCGTTCCCCTTGTCATCCACCAGTATGAACGCAGGGAAGTCAACAACCTCGATCTTCCAGACCGCTTCCATGCCGAGTTCCGGATAATCGATGCATTCGACCTTTTTGATATTCTCCTGCGCAAGCAATGCCGCCGGTCCGCCGATGGAGCCGAGATAGAACCCGCCATGCTTTTTGCAAGCATCCGTAACCTGTTGGCTCCGGTTGCCCTTCGCAATCATAATCAATGATCCCCCGAGCGACTGCAGCAGGTCGACATACGAATCCATGCGCCCCGCGGTCGTCGGTCCGAATGAACCTGAAGGCTTGCCGGCCGGAGTTTTTGCCGGACCGGCATAATAGACAGGATGTTTTTTCAGATACTCGGGGATTCCCTCGCCGCGGTCGAAGCGCTCCCTGAATTTCGCGTGGGCAATATCGCGGGCTACAACAAGTGTGCCGGTAAGCGCGAGCCGGGTTGTCACCGGGTGCCTGGATAGTTCGCCCAGAATATCTTTCATCGGACGGTTTAGATCGATCTTGACAACGCCATGCTCATGACTGCTTTGATACTTCTCCGGAATCAGCCGTCCGGGATTGCGCTCCATCTCCTCGAGCCAGATCCCGTCTTTGGTGATCTTCGCCTTGATGTTGCGGTCCGCGGAGCATGAGACCCCCATCGCAACCGGGCATGATGCTCCGTGGCGCGGCAGGCGGATTATGCGGACGTCGAGCGCGAAGTGCTTGCCGCCAAACTGCGCGCCGAACCCGCATGCATACGCGGCTTCAAGTATTTTCTGCTCCAGTGCGACATCGCGGAACGCCTGGCCAGCCATGTTGCCGCTGGTTGGCAGCGAATCGAGATATTTCGTCGTTGCAAGCTTGACCGTTTTCAGGCAGGACTCGGCAGAGGTGCCGCCGATAACAAAAGCAAGATGGTACGGCGGGCAGGCGGCCGTGCCGAGCGTCTTCATTTTTTCGATAAGGAATTTTTCGAGCGAGGCCGGATTCAGGAGGGCTTTTGTCTCCTGATACAGCATCGTCTTGTTCGCCGAACCGCCGCCCTTTGCGACAAAGAGAAATGTATACTCCATGCCGTCTACTGCATACAAATCAATCTGCGCGGGCATGTTGTTGCCGGAGTTCTCCTCATCGTACATGTTCAGGGCTACCGTCTGGGAATAGCGGAGGTTCTCTTCATGATAAGTCTTGCAAATCCCTTTCGAAATGTACGCTTCGTCTTTCACACCGGTCCAGACCTGCTGCCCCTTTTTGGCGACAACGGCAGCGGTGCCGGTATCCTGACAGAGCGGAAGTTCAAACTGCGCGGCCACTTCCGCATTGCGCAGCATGGCCACCGCAACTCCGCGATCGTTCGGCGAAGATTCCGGATCGGACAGAATAGCTGAAACCTGCTCGAGATGCCCGGGTCTCAGCAGGAACGAAACTTCGCGCATTGCCTGGTTCGCGAGAAACGATAAAGCTTCAGGCTCCACAACTAAAACCTCTTTCCCCTGAAAACCCGAAACCGACACAAAATCCCTTGTGAGCAGGCGGTAGTTTGTGGTGTCCGATCCGAGCAAAAAGGGATCCTGATACTGATAGGTACTGTTATCTTCAGGCATATCTGATACCTCCGGGTGATGATCAACCATGAGAAAAGCCCGCCGCATGTGCCATGCCGGAACGCGCGGCACGCTTATATAGAATCCCATTATACAGATTTTCTCTTCCCTGATAAAAGGCTGGAGCAGTAACATCACGGTATAGAGAACCCACCCAGGACTCTGATGGTGCGCGCCGCGCCGACAGTCTGTTGTGTGCGAATGCCGCCACTCGCGGAATGAGAGCAATTGCTGCGACATGAGGCAACTCTCTCCAATAATGATATAATATTTTCTATTTGCGAATCTTTAATAGAGTTTAATGAGGTGACCTCAATGACGATTCGTGCGACAAGCCCGAGTTACAGCGTAACGATACGCCTGAAGATCGACAATCGCATCGGAATGTTTGCCAGAATTGCTACCGTCATCAGCGATGCCGGCGGCGATCTTGGGTCGGTCGACATCGTGAGCGTTGAAAAAAAGCATATTTTCAGGGATGTAACCATCAATTCCAGCAGTGAGTCCCATGAAAATGAGATCGTGGAGAAGATTGGCCGTATTCGGGGCGTAACGATCATTCAATCGATGGACCGCACGTTTGCCGCGCATCGCGGCGGCAAAATCGGCATGCACAGTCTGCATCCGATACGCACCAACATCGACCTCTCACGCGTCTATACGCCGGGTGTCGCCCGCGTGTGCAAGGCGATCGAGGCAAAGAGCGACCTGATTTATACTTACACGATGAAGAGCAACGCGGTGGCGATTGTTACTGACGGCACCGCCGTCCTCGGGCTGGGCGACATCGGCCCGAATGCCGCCATGCCGGTTATGGAAGGCAAAGCGGCAATTTTCAGGGAATTTGCCGGTGTAAACGCATATCCTATCGCCCTTCGCACGAAGGATCCCGACGAAATCGTGAAGATTGTCCGCAACATAGCGACGCCGTTCGGCGGCATCAATCTGGAAGATATTTCCGCGCCCCGCTGCTTTGAAATCGAGGAGCGCCTCCAGAAAACGCTCGATATTCCGGTTTTCCATGATGACCAGCACGGCACGGCGGTTGTCATTCTCGCCGGGCTTTTGAACGTGGGGCGTCTCCTCAGGAAAGATATCCGGAAACTCCGCATGGTAATTGCGGGCGCGGGTGCCGCCGGTGTCGCATCCGCGCTTTTATTGCTGAAATTCGGGATTCAGGACATTATTGTCACGGATCGTTCGGGCGCATTATACAAGGGGCGAAAAGAGAATATGAACCCATCGAAGATCGCGCTTGCCGCAAAGACCAATCCACGGGGCTTTCGCGGAACGCTCTCCGAAGCGCTTGTGAATGCCCATGTATTTATCGGCGTCTCGGGTCCAAACATCATATCCGGCACGGATGTCCAGCGCATGGCAAAGGATCCGGTTGTGTTCGCCCTTGCGAACCCCGACCCCGAAATTGCTCCGGAAGATGCGCTGCCCTATGCCCGCATTCTGGCAACCGGCCGCTCCGACTATCCGAATCAGGTAAACAACAGCCTTGGCTTTCCGGGGATATTCAAGGGACTACTGTCGGTGCGCGCGAAATGCGTGAATGATGAAATTAAATTTGCGGCGGCGAAGGCAATTGCCTCAGTGGTAAAAGACGAGGAGCTCAATGAGGACTATATAATCCCGAGCATATTCGACAAGAATGTGGTAACGGCGGTTTCCGATGCCGTTGCCGCAGCCGCGCGCAAGACGGGTGCCGCGCGCCTGCAGCGGCATGAGGAAAGTCATGCCATGTGAGTTTTGTTATAACTGCTGTATGAGCCTGATGCTTCTGTGCGTTTTCAGCGTGTAACAGCAGCTTTTTCGCGTTTGTATCGCGCAGCGACGACACTTTTTTATGACTGAACCGCATGAAATCATCCAGTTGTATGATATGAGGCAATCGGCATTGTGTTTGATTTTGCAGAACCGGCGCAGGCAGCGTGCTCCGTAAGCACTGCTCCGTTTCAACGCGCGTCGTCGCACCCGGCGCTGCCGCATTCGTACCAGGCACGGTCATTGCTGACTATGCTGATAAATACCGTGAGGAGAATTCGTGAATATGGCAACCGCATCGACTGGCTGCACCTGCTCGTGTCTCAGGTTTCTCGACAATCCCGTTACAAAGAAACTGCTCATGGCGCTGACCGGATTCGGGCTCGTCGCCTTTCTGTTCATTCACCTGATCGGCAACATGTCCCTCTATGCCGGACCGGGCGGGATTAATGCTTACGGTCAGGCTTTGCATGCGCTGCCGCCGGTCGTCTGGGCATTCCGTGCAGCCATGCTTCTCATATTCGCAATTCATGTCTGGTTCGGCATCAAAGTTACGCTTGAGAATCAGTCTGCGCGGCCGACGCCCTATGCCCGACGCGAATACCTAAAAGTGACTCTTGCTTCTCGCACGATGATCTGGACCGGAGCCGTCATCGCCCTGCTCCTCGTCTATCATATCCTGCACTTTACCGTTCAGATGTTGTATCCCGATACGGCCGCGCGTGTTCTGAAAGATACGATGGGCCGCCCCGATGTTTATACGATGGTCGTTGCCGGCTTCAGCAAGGCCGGGGTCTCCCTTCTCTATGGCGTCTGGATGTTCGCCATAGCCCTGCATGTCTCGCACGGCGTGCACAGCGGGCTGCAGACAATGGGACTCGCGAACGACAAGACCCTGCCGCTCTGGTCACGCCTCGCGCTCTGCGTTGCGGCGTTTGTTTTTCTTGCCTACACATCCATACCGGCGGCTGTCCTTGCCGGCATAGTGCAATAAGGAGGAACGACCGTGATACTTGATGGAAAATGCCCGTCCGGTCCGCTCGCAGAAAAATGGGACAAACATCGCCAGGACATGAAACTGGTCAATCCGGCGAACAAGAGAAAATACAGAATCATTGTGGTCGGCACCGGTCTGGCTGGAGCATCTGCTGCCGCAACTCTCGGCGAGCTCGGTTATAACGTTGACGCCTTCTGCTATCAGGACAGTTCCCGGCGCGCCCACAGCATTGCAGCGCAGGGCGGCATCAACGCAGCAAAAAACTACCCGAATGACGGCGACAGCATCTTCCGTCTTTTTTACGACACCATCAAGGGCGGCGACTTCCGCGCCCGCGAGGCAAACGTCTACCGTCTCGCTCAGGTCAGCAACAGCATCATTGATCAGTGCGTGGCGCAGGGCGTTCCCTTCGCACGGGATTATGCGGGATACCTCGACAACCGCTCCTTCGGCGGCGCTCAGGTATCGCGCACCTTCTATGCGCGCGGCCAGACGGGGCAACA
This sequence comes from uncultured Nitrospiraceae bacterium, assembly GCA_964392915.1. Classification (GTDB taxonomy): domain Bacteria; phylum Nitrospirota; class Thermodesulfovibrionia; order Thermodesulfovibrionales; family Dissulfurispiraceae; genus JAAYUK01. The sequence continues at coordinate 50,102 of CAYMRS010000002.1, read as the reverse complement.
GCTTTTGCTCGGAGCATATTCGGCGTTTTCCCGTCAGATACATGCCGGCACGGTCACCATGCATACCCGCACTGAAATGCTCGACCTCGTGGTGATCGACGGCGAGGCAAAAGGCATCACCGTCCGGGACATGGTAACTGGACAGATCCGCTCCCATGCCGCCGATGCGGTCTGCCTCTGCACCGGCGGGTACGTCAACGTCTATTACCTCTCGACAAACGCGCAGGGTTGCAACGTGACCGCAAACTACCGCGCATTCAAGAAAGGCGCGTTCTTCGCAAATCCCTGCTACACGCAGATACATCCGACCTGCATCCCAGTCTCGGGTGAGCACCAGTCAAAACTGACGCTGATGTCCGAGTCGCTCAGAAACGACGGTAGAGTCTGGGTTCCGCTGAAAAAAGGTGACAAACGCCCGCCGCGCGAGATACCGGAAAATGAGCGTGACTACTATCTGGAGCGCAAGTATCCGAGCTTCGGAAACCTCGCGCCGCGCGATATTTCATCGCGTGCGGCAAAGGAAGCCTGCGATGAAGGCCGCGGCGTCGGCCCCGGGGGCTTCGGCGTCTACCTTGACTTCGCCGATGCCATATGCCGCCTCGGCGAGGATAAAATCCGTGAACGGTACGGCAACCTGTTCGAGATGTACGAGCGCATTACCGATGAGAACGCCTATAAACAGCCGATGCGCATCTATCCGGCGCTTCATTACGCGATGGGTGGACTCTGGGTAGACTACAACCTTGAAAGCAATCTCAAGGGACTGTTCGTCCTCGGCGAGGCGAACTTCTCGGACCACGGCGCCAACCGCCTGGGAGCCAGTGCGCTCATGCAGGGACTTGCGGACGGCTACTTTGTCATTCCATATACCATTGCCAACTATCTGGCTCAGACCAGGCCTGGCAACGTGACAACAGACCACCCTGAGTTCGACAAATCGAGGCAGGATGTCGGGAATCAGACAAAAAAGCTTCTATCGATTAATGGCAAAAAGACGGCGAAGGAATTCCATCGTGAACTCGGCAAGGTCATGTGGGAGCACGTCGGCATGGAGCGGAGTGAGCAGAGCCTGAAGAAGGCGCTCGAAATAATCCCGGGCATTCGAGAGGAATTCTGGAAAAACGTCACAGTCCCGGGCAGCGGCGCCGAGCTGAACCAGGAGCTTGAACGCGCTGGCCGCATCGCGGATTTCCTTGAATTCGGCGAACTGCTCGCCCGCGACGCGCTCTACCGCAATGAGTCCTGCGGAGGCCATTTTCGTGTGGAGTACCAGATGCCGGACGGCGAGGCAAAACGCGACGACGAGAACTTCAGCTATGTCGCGGCGTGGGAATTCAAGGGTGCCGACAAAGAGCCGGAACTCCACAGGGAGCCGCTGGCATTTGAAACCGTACATCCCGGAATAAGGAGTTACAAATAATGAACCTGACCCTCTATGTTTGGCGACAGAAAGGCCCCGACGCTCACGGAAAACTTGAGCAGTTACCGGCTAAAAATATCAGCCCTGATATGTCTTTTCTTGAGATGCTCGATGAAGTCAATGAAGAACTGGTCAGAGAGGGCAAAGAACCGATCGCGTTTGATCACGACTGCCGAGAAGGCATCTGCGGCACCTGTTCGCAGGTGATCAACGGCGTTCCGCACGGCCCGCAGGAGCGCACAACCGTCTGCCAGCTCCACATGAGAAAGTTCAGGGACGGTGATTCCCTTTATATCGAGCCGTGGCGGGCGAAGGCGTTTCCGCTCATCAAGGATCTGATAGTCGATCGCAGCGCGCTCGACCGCATCATACAGGCGGGCGGCTATGTATCCTGCCACACGGGCGGCGTGCCGGATGCCAATGCCATTCTGATTCCGAAGCCTGATGCCGATGTCGCGATGGATGCTGCCGAATGCATCGGCTGCGGAGCCTGCGTTGCCTCCTGCCCGAACGGCTCCGCGATGCTCTTCACCTCGGCAAAGGTCATGCAGCTTGCTAGTCTTCCGCAAGGCAGGGCGGAAGCGGCCAGGCGCGTATGCGTCATGACCGAGGCCATGCTGAAAGAGGGCTTCGGCAACTGCAGCAATCATTACGAATGCCAGGCCGCCTGCCCCAAGGGCATCAAAGTGTCGTTCATTGCCAAATTGAACCGGGAGTTCATCAAGGCGCAGATGAGCCGGTCTTGATCGTTCTAACCCAGATAATTCATAATTCTTCCCCTCGCTTCGCTCGGGGAAGAATGAGGCAGTTGAGCCGGAACTCCTGTCACCCTCGCTCCGCTCGGGCGAAGAACCAGGAGTTCGAAACCGACCGCTTCGCGGCGGCTCAACTGCCTCAATAGTTGCAAAAGGAGAAGCCAACTCAGTGTCCATGAAATCGGGGCAAAGCCAGTTTTTTATCGCATTGATTTTCAGACCGAAATATCAATGGTGAGGGAAAGAATCTCCTATCGACTATTCCCGAACATCCGTCAGGCTGATACTCGATTTCAGTGGCCTGCCTTCCCCGCACAGCATGGTTTAGGCAGGCCGTCCGTCGTCACGTTCAGGCATCACAAATATCAAAAACTCATACCCGCATGAACATACATTAAACATTACCTTGCGGGATAACCCTCAACGCGTGTAAATCCTGCACCCTGTGAGCCGGTATTTTGAGCCCATGTGGAAGGGTTTGAATCAATTACCGTATAGGTTCCAGACGGTAAGGAAATATTCGGATACACATTCCAGTTCGCATTGGGCACTCCTCCTTGCCCAGGACTTCCTTTTGCCTGCCATGGTCCGTAAATCCTGCCGCTTTGATCTCTTAATGCGATAGTTCCCGGCGCTGCCCCCCTCGCATTATTCCAGTGATAATTCTGGATGAGTGTAATGACATGGGACTGGTTGATAGTAAGCACCGTAGGTTTCGACGGATTGTTGTAAACACCGCCGACATTCCCGTTGTTGAAGATGACAGCGCCTTTTTTTGTCTCCGCAGGGCTGACATTCCCTATATCTGCCGAGACACCGACGGCCCCGCTTCTAATGAGAGTTATTCCCCTCAGACAGAATCCGGGAGCCGCGCCCATATGGTAGTATTTTTTATCGGTATCTCTATGATCAAATCTCATTCCTGTAACAATACTTCCCTGCGGAAGCGGAAAAACAGCGAGCCATCTTTTATCGCCGAGATGGTTTTCCTTTGGAAAACGGTGATCTGCCCCTCCTGTTTCGCCCCTGTTCCACTCTGATGAATGAACTCCTGCTTTAATTTCAAATGTATGGTTACCTGATTTTGTGTAAACAGTTAAGGTAGTCGTTGTTACATCATCCTTTACATAATGTGCATTGTCGAGATTTGAAATTATGGCTATAGAGTTAGCCGATACAGGCGTTGGCAGAGATATATCCAAATTCAGTTTCTTTTCATGAGTGGCCTTTAGCCTTATCCATGAACCGTCATCTACCTCGATGTTTTTGACCTTTCTCGGAGAACCTTTTTTTCCTCCATAAGGCGTTAAATCGACATGATAATACGAAGACGATATGGCAGATGTCCCTATCGCTGAATCGCTTGCAGCCGGTCTGTCTAGTCCCGACAGAGTTCTCTTTGCCCACCACGAAAATTTTCCCGAATAATTTTCCTGGCTAAACGTCCCATCCAGCCTTTCAGCAGACAGGGTGCCTGAATAGCGCTGGGTTGCGCCTGCAATAGGCCTAGTGAATTCCAGCCGTCCCGTGCCGGGATCAAACAGTATGTTCGTTAGTTGTTCCCATGTGCGATGTGCATCCAGCCATATTCTGCCGCTCCATCCACTGCCACTCTGTTGCAACTCCATCTTTCCTCTATAGTTGTTGAAACTAACCTCCCAAGTTCCCTCGATACCTCCTGATGGCGCAACCGGTGGCTTTGTCTGCTGTTTCCTGACCACCTCCGCCTCAAGCTTGGCGATGTGCTGCTCCAGCGCCGGATCAGGCAACAGGTTCAGACTCTCGCGATATTTGGCAACCGCCGCTGCATACTGTTTCTGGTTCTGCAACTGCGCCCCCTCGTCACGCAGCTTTTTCGCTTGGGCACTATTGGCCTGGACTGCCTGCTGCTGCCTGATCTCAGTCTCAATTTTGGCGATATGCTGCTCAAGTGCCGGATCAGGCAACAGGTTCAGACTCTGCCGATACTTCGCTATCGCCTCCGCCAGCTTGCCCTGATTCTGCAGGGCAGCACCTTCATCACGCAGAGTCTTTGCCTGAAAGGTATTGGCCTGCACTGCCTGCTGATTCTTCATCTCTGCCTCGAGCTTGGCGATATGCTGTTCCAGCGCAGGGTCGGGAAGGAACTTCAGGCTTTCACGGTATTTCGCTAACGCTGCCGCATACTGTTTCTGATTCTGCAAAACCGCACCTTCATCACGCAGATTCTTTGCCTGAACGGTATTGGCCTGCGCACTCTGTTGCTGCTTAATGTCGGCCTCCAGTTTGGCAATATGCTGCGAAAGCTTTGCATCCGGAAGTATTCGGAGGCTTTCACGATACTTTACGATTGCTTCTGGGTATTTCTTCTGCTTTTCCAGTTCCATGCCTGCGGATACCAGCTTCCCTCCTGCATGGTAATCGTTTAAAGCCTTATCGAGTTCTGCCAGCTTCTGCTGGGCATCAGGATTCGGCTGAATCGCAATAGCCTGCTTATAAAGGGCAGCAGCATCGCTGTATTTCTTCAAAGCGTCCTCGTACTTCTGTGCACCCCAGAGCGCTTTTCCCTGCGCCGTAAGGGCATCTGCCGCCTTTATGGCTTCAGCGCTCTTTTTTGCGGCATCAGCTTTCGCTTCAAGCTTCTTTTTGAAATCAAGCGCTTCTCCGTTTTGAGGTTGCAGCGCGAGCGCCTCATTGACGCTGCGAAGTGCCTGTTGCACCTTGTCATCCGCAACGACTCCCTGACTGTTCGCCACCGGAGCGACAGCAGCCAGCAGCTCCCTGATCCGCTTTATTTTCGCAAGAGCATCTTCCCGAAGCTTTGTGTACTTTGGAATATTCGGATCGTCGGTGATGCCTTTGCCCTGCAGTAGAGCAAGTCCTTTCTGGAACTGTTCCGTCGCCCCTTCGAAGTTATAGGCCTGCAGAAACCTATCTCCGGCAGTAAAAAGTTGCGCGGCATCCTGCTTGACTTTAGCAATATCCTGCTGTTTCTTCTTATATTCGTCTTCCTTCTTCTTCAGATTGCTTTCTGCATCGACAACCGGCTGGTAGCGCGCATGCATCGCCTTTGCCCGCTCCAGCTCTCTTCTGGCCTCAGGGAACTTAAGGGAAGTCATGAGCTTGTCCATCTCACTCAAATATCCGGCAATAGATTTCTTGTCCTCGGTCCACTTTTTTGCAAGCGAATCGGCTTCGGTATTTTTCGGATAGATCTTATGTGCATCAGCGGCAAGACCAATGCCCTCATCGAGCTTGCCTTGCGCAACTAGCTGCTTTGCCTGCTGCAGTTTGTCTGATGACTGCTTTGCGAATTTCGATCCCTCGAGAGTATCACGGGAAACTGAAATCGTTACTGATTGCGTCGCTTCACCCAGTTTTGCACCTTCAGCATTAGTGACTTCCAGTTTTACTGAATAAGTGCCGGTGCTGCTGCAATTCAGCCGCAATTCGCTGCCGCTGCCCGGCAGACCGCAACTCCCGGCAGGATTAACCGACCAACGGTAGCGGGGAGATTCGACCTGAGGGGTTATGCTCGATTTCATGAAAATATCGCGGAATACTGCAAATTCATTCGGCTTGAGCGTGACCATGCCGCACTGGTCCGCCCGGCCGAGCTGAGTATCGCACTTCCATATCTGCGGCGGCGATTCGAGGTATCTCGGCTCGCTGATGCTCACCGCATATGCCTCCGCGGTAATGGTCACCTCCTTGGTGCCGACTTCATCGCCGCCGTCTTTGGTCTTTGCATGAACCGTAACCTTAACCGGCTTGGCATCCTTAGGCTTGAAAGAAGCCTTGTCTCCGGTGCCGGTCCAATATCCCGGTATCTCCCACCAGAAGCCAATAATATCTTCACCGATGGGCGGCTTTGTCGTGACCTGTAGCTTCACCTCCTGACCGATGTTCGGCTTCTGAGGGATAACTGATATCGACAATTCCGGATTACCCACCGTGATCGGAATCTGCTCAGATTCGCCGATAGTCACTTTGCGCCCGTCCATTTCTCTCAGTACGGTCACCCATACAGGAGTAGTGCCGGCCTTTCTGAAGATCGCCGTATTTCTGACCTGCGATCCACCTGAAGTTTCGTATTTCGGATTTTTCGGATCGCCGAAAATTGCATCAGGATTCCGTTCCCATATGTAATAAAGCGTCGGGCCCGTAAACGGCTTGTCACCGGAAAAAACCTCTGCGTAGAATGTTGCTTTCCCACCGACCGGAACAGTACTCTCCTTTGGACTTTCCTTCGTGAGTTTCACTTTAACCGTATTGCACTGAATGATCACCGAATCGGAAGCGCTCTCGCCATCCTGATCGGTCACGGTAACACTGGCTGCACAGGATTTGCAGTCCCTCGTGTTTACAACCTTTGCCTGCGCATCTTTCGGATCCTGCGCGCAGCCGCCCCATTGGTAGGAGTATCCTCCTGTTCCTTCGCTCGCTTCAGCCTGAAGAGTGATGATATCGCCGAAATCAGCGGGATTCTTGGAAGGCTTCACCTTTACCTTCAACGGCTGTTTGTATTTCTTGTTTTCATTTTTTCTGAGGTCATCCGCTTTCTTCGCATCATATGTACCCTTGCCGAATGCTCCCTCCCAGCACCCTTTAGCGCAGTCGTTCGGTCCGCCGAAATAATGCCTTCTCGTACAACCAAAAGCTCCTGCGCCGCCAAAACAGGGACCTGAACTCTTGCACTCGGGAACAGACTTGCCTGCAGGGTCGTACCAGACGCCGATATGCCCCGCCCAACCGCTATAACAACGGCAGAGGCAGTTGTAATATTGATTCTTTTTATCTTCCTCACTCGGCGGAGGCGTGCATCCCTGCTCAAGGACAGGTTTTTGTTTCTCAACGCAGTCGGCTGGTTTCAGCGCCTTGACCGTCCTCGTCTGTTTCATTGTAGCCCTGCTGCACTCACCCCATTCAGAGTATTCATAGGAGCATACTATCGGCTGGCTTTTACCATCTCTGGATGGAGCCCCCTTCAAGGTAACATCACCAGGCTTTGCCGTCGGCGTTGTGTCGGGCTCTGTTGTCGGATCCTCTTTCTGGGGTTTCGCCGTTTTTTCGACGCGGACATATGCCGTTGCCTCTCCGGTCCTGCCCTTCTGATCGCGAACGGTTACCGTAACTGTCACGGTAACCGGCGGCGCATAGGTAGTATCTTTTCCGCTAACCCTGACGCTTCTCACATCGCCTGATGGACCGCCATCCCACGAAAACATAAGACGCCCGCTGTCAGGATACGAGCTCACTGTTGCGGCAATGTCAACAAACGCATCTTCTTTAATCGTGACATTTGAGGGAGACACCGCGACGGAAAGCGGCTCAAGAGCATCGCCAATCTTGATCGGTGACGTCTCGGCTTCAGCGCTAGTGCCGAAGGCATCGGTCACAACAACCTTGAACCGGACCGTCTGCCCCGAGAGGCCGCGGGCCGAATATGAGAGGCATTCGCTGCTCCCAACCTGATTGCCGCTCCAGTATGAACCCCGCCATTCATACCACGCATAGCGATATTGACCCTCCTGATCACCGGACTTCCGCAGCGGACTGGCAAGGCATATCGAGATGTTCTGATTGTCGGCGACCGATGTGCTGTACTCCTGGAAACGGACCGACAAGGCATCGGACGGTTTGACGGTAAGCGTAATGTCATCCCTACCCTCGCTCACCAGTATTCCACCGAGAAGTTCCTGTACATAAAGCGTCACGGGAATCTGCACAGCAGCGTCATTCCTCGCCAGTGATGCAACGGCAAATCGGTACTGGACTGCATCGCTCAGCACGGTCCCCTGCGACGACCATTGATACTTAAGTGCGCTTCTGCCCTCTTTCTTGAGTGCCGTCGCATTCAACACTGCCGTTTCATCAGGAGCAAGAACTGTTTTATCGGCTACGATTTTTACCCGCAGCTCGCCGGTTATCGCTTCCTTAACCTTGATTTTGACCGCGTCGCGCGCCACTTCGCCGGAGCGGGTGCGGGCAGCCACGGCGACTTCGACTTCCTGCCCCTTCTTCCCTTTCCCGGAGAACGCATACTGCGGCTCCGCCGAGGCCTGGGGGTTTCCTTCGCGGCCGTTCTCGAACCAGAAATACCGCTCAAACGGCTGCTGATCCGCCCCGAGAGCCTTTGTTTCAGCTTTTATCGTCAGGTTTTCGTTTTCTCCTATTTCGAGCATCGGCGCGGCAAGTGACACTTGTGCAGCCGGACACTCCTTCTGCGGCAGAACATCAATTTCGAGCCGCTTGACGGATTCTTTCACCGCCTCCTTCGCGAGCTTCACCTTCAGAAAAATCTCTCTCTTGCCGGCAGACTGCGGCGTGAACACGGCGTTCTTGATGCTTGACGACTCAAAATTTTCTCCAGCACCCGGCCCGAAACTCCATTCAAAAAGACATTTTGAACAATCGCGGTCATAGTCAGCGGAAATGGTTATTTTGCGTTTTTCACAGACCTTTGCCGGAGCTTTGAGATCTATTTTGACGAGGTTTCCTATTGCGCGTACAGCGTTCAGCCGCTGCTGATATTCTTCATACCAACGACGGTATTCCTCGCTCTTCTGGTCATACCATGCTAGAGCCAGCACCGCTTTTACCAAGGGATTCATCAATTCGTCCGGAACAGGATCCTGCCCCATAATCTGCTGGACATCTTTTTTCACGCGGCCAAGGAATTGATCGGAGCGCTGCCTGAAGTCCTTTGCCTTGGCGGCAGTCTCCTTCAGCGATAGAAGTGTGCAGTAGGGCTTGAACGGATTCATAAAATCCGTCCCGAAGGTCTTTTTCCACTCTTCAATCGATTTGTTGACATTGACGATCAAGGTATAATCCGCCTTGATTGCATCAAAAACCTTCTGGTCTGCTGCGGGATTATTGGTCGGTTTTGCAAGCGGCTTGAGACACTCCAACTCACGCTCGATACGCGATACATCGGCATACCCTGTTCCAATAGCATAGGCATGCCGGCGCTCCAGCTCCTCAATGACTCCAGCAAAATACTCCTGTGTTGCCTTGTCCACCTTGGCGAGGTACTGCTTGTGTATTGACTCGCCATACTGATTCAGTCCCGCATATTTATAAGGCCATCCCATTGATGTATAGGGTCCGTTGGAAACCGCCGAATTCCCGAGAGTCTCTTCATATTGAACCAGCACCGGATGCTGCTTGATCTGGGGATAGATGAGCGATGAGACAGACGGACATTCATCGGGTAGTTTATTCAGCGTATCCCGCGTATATGACTGTTTGCCCCGCGTCGGGCAGTCGTACTCAAGCGAAACCATTTTCCAGCCCTTGCCGACTGCGACTTTTTCGAACTTCGCTCCATCATAAATAGCCTCCACCATCTCTGCGTACTGCCACTTCTGATACTTTCCAACACTCCACTCAGCGGCACTGAGCGACATGCCGTACAGTCCTTCGGGAACTGCAGCAACAGGGAAAATCAGGTAGATGACCTCGACGCCGACCCGAAGATAGCCGCGAACATCATCAGCCATAACTGTAGCATGTGCAAGACCTGCTCCCGGAACCCGGCGCATGATCAGCTCATTGCCGAGATTCGCAAAGGATTCGCTCCAGTCCCTCCCGCTGCTGATGGCATGCCAGTATGCGTCGCCCTCCTGATACAGATTGAACGCCTTGAACGGAGCACTGTTCCCAATCTTGCCGAGAATGGAGCCGTTGAGACGATCATTGATTGCCTTGATATTGATGGTCTTTTCGGCAAAGAGTTTCTTACCGCGGAAACTCAGGTTAAGATCTTCGATATCCCGCAGCTTCTGGATCGTATTGTTGTCGAGCACATCCAGAAAATTGTTCAGTGCATCGATCTGTTGGTCAGCGACTGTGTACACTTTCGTGATCCGGCTCCAGACCAGCGCCATGCTCAGGCGCATCATATGCGGATTGTCGGCTGACTTCTCAAGGAGTTCCTTCAGCCGCTTTTGCTCCTCCGCCGGTATGCCGTAAGCTTTCGCAGTGAAGTATTTCGCCAGCTCGATCATTTTCTGATGGGCATACTTCGGGAACTCAACGCCTTTTTCCTGAAAAACCTTATACTCGGTCTCGAGATCGTCGAGCAGCTTTTTGCTCTCCTGATCCTGCTCCGCAAGAGTGCTCTTCTTTTTGATGCCCTCTTCGCGTGCCCTGATACCTTCTTCAATATTATGGGTAATGAGTTTTGTGCTCCTTTCGCCGAAACGCTTGAGCGACGTCTCCGGATTATCGGCCCAGCCCTTGCCGAAAAAATCGTTTGCAGCAGCCATGATATGCGCAATGCGCGACTCTTTGCTGAGCGAGGAGTTCTGCTTTAAATCGGTAACATACTTGACGAATTTCACCAGATCGGCATCAAACGGGGTAGTCTGAAATCCCTTCGCTTCTGCAAGAAACGCACCGTGGTCGGTGGCGCTGCGGTTAACATACTTGGAGACCTTTATGATATTCTCCAGCACTGAGAGTTTGCTCTTGATGGCATCCGTCGTTATATGCCGGAGAAACTCAAGGCTTATTCCGGGCTCCATATTGAGCCTTGGGCGGGGTTCGCCTTCCTGCAGAATCTGATCAAGCACATCAACGCCGGTCTTCTTTCGCTGTTCATTGTTTTCAAGAACCGCAAGCATGACGACCTTCTCATCCATGCTCATCAGTTCCTGCACGATCTTCCCATTGACTACTTTCAGCTTGTACATCTTGCCCCGGCGTATCGCATCGATCTCCGCCCATTTGGCGCCGAAATCTCCGATATAGACATCGGACGTGGCTGCGCGATGTGCAGTGCCGAGAGCATCGATTCCTTCCATGCTAAGGTTAAAGATTTTCTTGATTTCATCTGCAAAAAGCTGTCGCAGTTGTTTGGCGTCTTCAACGTCAGTCATGATCAGGCTAAAGTCGATATCACCTTCAAACCTCATATCACCCTTTTTCTCGGAAGCCCACCCGCCAACATCCATCTTTGCACCGATATAGGGCGTATCCGGATGCAATTCCACATACTTGACCAGAGCGGCATCCCAGGCAGCCTTGACCTGCTCCTGTCGCGCCTGCATAAGATCTTGTTCATGCGGTGCGTATTCCCTTTTCCAGAACGCCTCACTCTTTGCAATCGCCTCAACACCGCTGAGCCCCTCATCGCGGACCAGCCGCGCCCGTTCTTGATCTATCAGCGCAGCTTTGTATTCGACAAGATCCTTTACCGTGATTCCCTCTTCTCCCATTGCGCGGAAAAAATCGATGCCCTTCAGCCCTACGGAAGGATCTTTCAAACGACTCATCAGTTCGGCTATTTTCTGGTTCTTCGGACTGGAAAGATCGGACGGTTTTGTGATTTTCGGAGGACGCCTGCCCGAGCTTTTCGACACAATGACCGTCGCGCTCCGGCTCCAGCCGAGTTTCTCAATGCGGGCGGTAAATACTGCTATTGTTTCATTCTGAGATCGGCAGAAAAGCTTTGCACCCTGCTCAGAACAGGAAATGTCGGAAGGATACTGCCATGAGACATCAGCGGATGCGTCAGCCGCTTCCACGACAAAACTCTCGCCGACGTTTACGCTTTCAGGGGCAATCAGGGACGGCTCTTCAGCGAAGGAGAGCGTTGCCGCCCCTGCGCACATTACCGCAAGCAGAAACAGATAGAAAGCAGAACAGGAAATGTGATATTGCAGCCGTGCCGTGCGCTTCATAAATAACCTCCTGAAAGATGATCTGTCATCAAAATGAAACAACCTCCGGATGCGTTCCTTCACGCCGCGGGTATTCTTTAGTAATATAGTGAAAAAAGCTTGCATCTGAACAGGCATTTTTTCACAAAAAAATTCCCCTCCCGGAAAGCTGAAAGGGGAATTTACAAGTCATTGGTTTTTAAAGAAATACCTTATACTTCTCACAGATCTTTCTGAACTCGGGGTGCTTGCGCACATTGTTCAGATCCGGATCCTTGCGAAGAGCGTCATAATTATTAAACCCGAGCTCAAGACATTTGTCGAGTGAGTCGAGTGCACGATCGAGCTGATTCTGGAGCGAATACAGTGCAACAAAGTTATAATGCAGGGTTGCATTCTTCGGGTTAATCTCAACGCCCTTCTTCAGGTCGTCGGCTGCCTTATTGAATTTCCTCTGCTGCATGTATGCAACCGCGCGGTTTGAGTAAGCAGTGTCGTACTGGGGAAATTTCTCGATGGCGACCGTAAACTCCTTGATGGCATTGTCCCAGTCTTTTGATCTCATGTAGTTCATGCCCTGCTGCATGTTCAGCTTTGCTTCAGTCGGAATGCTCGCCTGTGCAATCGGGGCAGTACTTCCGGTTCCAAGCTGTGCCGGCGGCGGGGTCTGCCCTGCCTGCGGAGCAGGTGCCGGTGCAGGAACTGCAGCCTGAGGGGTTGGTGCAGGAGCGGGAGCAGGTGCCTGTTCCTGTTTCGGGGCAGGAGCCGGAGCCTGCGGTTTCATCATGTCACAACCGCTCAGAAATGCGCCAAGCATTAGTACAGCGACTGCGAGAATCAGTATGCGTCCATGTTTCATGCGATAAGTCCTCCTTTTTCTTCTGATTTCATTACCGGGGCCGTGCAATCCTCATATCCCAGTTGCTGGTGGTCGCCATAATCTGCGGTGACTGTTCGGCACCCTTTTCAGTGCGGACACGATCTGAAACCCTGGGCTGCGCATAATAAAAAGCGCCCTGCACCGAACCGTTATTTTTACGAAGACCATCAACAAAATAATGCGTGAAAATGCTCTGACGGAGCTGGTCTGACTCCCATGACTGCTGACCGCCGGTGCTGGCACCAACCATGACCTTTCCCCAACCGTCATCCATATTCAGATTTTTGGCATTGCCGGTCTGTCTGGCACGCGGAGCGTCCTCAAGAAAAATATCCTTGGATCCGAGAACGCGCCTGCCCTGCCCCTGTGAAATGCCGTATCCCTCACGATCATCAGAACCGAGCGACTTGCCTCCCGGAGGCAGAAATCCTGGCACCTGACGATAAGCGCCGTTGCTGTAGCATGTATCGAGAATCATGACCTGCCGTTTTGCCCGCACGCCCTCCGTAAAGTCACGGAGCATCTGCTCGTTGAGAGACGTCTGCCACACCCGCTCACGCGGGCGAAGCTCGGTATCGTACGTCACCAGATTCACCGCGCCGTTCTTGTCGGGCGGAGCGCCGTGGCTGCTCATATAGAATACGACCAGATCGTCTTCCCGGGCCAGCGACTTGATGCGATTGAAGGCGTTCTGGATATTTGCCTTCGTCGCCTGCTGATTGGTGAGATAAATAATGTTCTCACGAGGGAAGCTCGTCTTGCCGGACTCAGCCAGAAACCGGTAGAAGCTCTCCGCATCACGCACCGCAAATTGCAGCGGCGTAACCCCCTGCTCCATAAACTGCCCGACACCGACAACTACGGCATACCGACTCCGGACAGGGCCGGGAGGGGTTTCAGCAGAACCGGACTGCTGAACGACCCGAGCCCGGGAAAACAGACTGCCGATGCGTCGCTCCCACTCCTTGACCCGAATGTTTTCAGGCGTAACCGGAGAGACCCACCGGACACCGACAACAGTCTGTGCAAGAGAGAATGCGCGATCAACCTCTTGCTCATCGGCATATTCGCCCTTCAAAATGACACGGTTGTATTCATCAAATGCAGCATATCCCAACGGAACATTGTTCTGTTTGAACAACGAATTGATTTGCTGCAAATAGGCATCGGTTACCGGCGACTGCTCTGCTGCTGAGGGCAGCGAAAAGAACAGTATCAGAATGCCTGCAAGCAGTGCCACAACTCGTTTGCAGTGTCTGCCAGGATTCATGACATTGCCTCCCTGTTCGGAAAATGCATACCGTTACCGTGAAGCAAGAACAGTGATCACGGGAACTCCGGCGATGCCCTTCTTCACAAGCATTTCCCGTGTTGCAGCGTCTTCCTTGCCGTTAGCGGCAACGCGCATGGTAACGCGATAGCGGCCTTCCGGAACATCGGTCGGCAGATCAAAGCTTCCCTTGGCGCTCCGCGTGCCGATCTGCGATGTGACATCCTGCGGAATGGAACCAAGATCCTTCCACTCATTGCCGTCAAGATACGAGACGCTTCTCGTTTCGGTAACCTTGACTTCCTTTGCCCCTTGAGGCGCCATTACGTAATAGGTTCCGTTCATCTGCACGGCTTTGCCCGGAGCAAGCTGGTTGGGGCTGACATTGAAGTTTTCGATTTTGGTCACATACCCCTGAGAGTCAGTATAGCCAACACGCTGGGCTGTTTCAGCACCACCTGCAACCGGGAAGCTTCTCAGATCGGAGTAATACTCCATGCACTTGCCCCATGCAACGAGAAATGCCAGGGCACCGCCCGCTGCCGCGCCGACTGCCGCGCCGGTTCCCCAGCTGTGGCGTCCGGCAATCGCAGCGCCAAGAAGACCGCCGAGAACGGCGCCGCCGGCTGTATACTGAGCAATGCAGGATTTCTGCGCATTTGAGCGTTCCTCAGGAGTGAGCGCCGTTCCCGCGGGCGGAAGACCGCACGACACAGCAAGAAAGGCAAAAAGCACCACGACCGCAATAAGTTTCATACAGGTAGCGTTCATTCGTTCTCCTCGATTAGCGATGTTTAAGATTGACCTGCAGCGTCAGAATGCCGCCGCCGGCAACCGCCGAAACAGGAACCACCCCGTAATTGCTACCACCCGATGATTCTAGCACCATGTCTTTACCGCCGGTTCTCTTCGCTTTGTATCCGTCACGTGGATTAATAACTGCATATGAAGAATCCATATTATCCATGACGATATCTTTTGAGCCTTTCAGTCGCTTGGAACCATCGATGTTCTGCGCCACCATTGCCGCTGGAGGAGGAGGAAACGGATCGCTGGAAGCGCTCATCGGAGGCGGCGGAACTGAACCGGACGAGGTCGCCGCCGGATATGAAGGGGCGGAAGGCGCTGGAGCAGATGCGGTCGTCGCCGGGGCGGAACCGCCGATCGGATTGGGATTGTCCGAAAGCATAATCAACAGCTTTTCCGTTCCGGGTGCACCCGCGAACTTCATGTTGGTGCCTTTCGGAATTTCCGTGAAAGCAAACCCTTCAATGTACTCGTTATAAAGAACATTGGTGTTCCCCGTCGGTCCGATATTCAGAATTGTAAGATAGCCGGCACGATTCGTGCGAACCAGCATCTTTACCCGCTCTCCTGAACGGAACGTCCGTGCCTTGGTGACCGGCTGGATGGAGCCATCGTCCTTGACGAGCATAAGCTGATATGAAATGCCTACGTACTTTTCCGCCCTCGGTGCCTGGGCCACCGGATCGGACGGCTTCGGAGACGCTACAGATGCTCCGACTGCCGGTCCTTCGCCGCTGTCAAAGATTGCCTTTGCACCCCTTGGAGCTGCCATTGCTGAAGTTGCTACAAACATCAGAGCCACAACTGCAACTGCCAACTTTTTTAACATACTAGTACCCCTTTCCGCGTATTCACGCATGCTCTTATAAGCATAATAAACCATTGCGCACACAGTGACAAGTGATTTTTACCAAAAAAACCGATCCTTAGTTTTAACGGTAATCATACACTGAGGCAAGTGCTTTATCCAGAGGTGCCGGGTCGCTTATATTCGCAACGCCGCCCTGCGCCATTTCCGGCTTTCCACCGCCACGGCCGCCGACCTGCGCCGCTATTTTCTTCAATAAATCGCCTGCACTGAAACGTCCGGTCAGATCCTTGGTTACCATGGCAACCAGCGCCGCCTGGCCATCTTTCACCGACGCGAGAACCAGAACGCATGAACCAAGACGATCCCGGATATTGTCGGCAAGCACGCGCAAATCTTTTGGATCAAGGTCATTGACCCTTGCTGAGAGTACCTTGACCCCGTTTATCATCCGCGACTGATCTATAATTGTGAGCGCATCCTGCGACGCTGACTTCGCTTTAATCGTATCGATCTCTTTCTCACGCTCCTTTAAGTCCGCAAGCACCTTTTCGAGGCGCTCAACCGGCTTGTCGGATTTGAGCATTTCGCCGATTTTCTTCAACTCGTCACGCTTCTCACGCAGGAGTTCAAACGCCGCCCGGCCGGTAACCGCCTCGATGCGCCGAATGCCAGAAGCTACACTGCCTTCAGAGACTATCGCAAAGAGACCGATATCACCCGTATATCTGCAATGCGTGCCGCCGCAGAGTTCCGCGCTGACGCCGGGAACCCGCACGATGCGAACCTTCTCCCCGTATTTCTCGCCAAACAATGCGATAACGCCTGACTTCATGGCATCCTGAATATCTGCAACCTCGGTTTGCACCGCGATATTTTCAAGAATCGCCGCATTGACACTATCTTCAATATCATTGATTTCGTGCCTTTCGAGTCCGTAAAAGTGAGCAAAGTCGAAACGCATGCGATCAGGGTTGACCAGCGAACCGGCCTGTTTAACATGCTCGCCGAGCACAGACCGCAGGGCAGTGTGAACAAGATGCGTTGCGGTATGGTTGCAGGCTGTAGACTTGCGGGCAGCGGCACCGACGGCACACTTCACCTTATCCCACACCTTTACAGTTCCCTGAACAATCCGCGCCACATGCGCATGCAGCGATACTTCCTTCTTCGTGGTCACAACATCTGCCTTGAAGGAACTGCCCTGCACCTGGCCGGCATCGCCGGCCTGACCGCCGGACTCGCCGTAAAAAGGCGTGCGGTCGAAAAAAAGCTCCACTTCGTCACCTGCAGAGGCCTGGGTCACAACCTTGCCTCCCTTGAGAATTGCCTTGACAACTGCATCAGCTTCCGTCATATCGTAGCCGACGAAAACCGTCTCTCCGATTTCAGACTGCAATTCCTTATAGATGGCCGCAACAGCTTCCTCCTCACCCACCCACGAGGCGCGCGCTCTCTCCCGCTGCACCTCCATTTCGCGGTGAAATCCGTCTTCATCAATATGCAGATCCTTGTCTAGTGCAATATCACGGGCAAGGTCCAGCGGAAAGCCAAAGGTGTCATACAGCTTGAATACTTCTTCGCCGGGAATGGTTGTGCCTCCGGCCTTCTGAAGCTTTTCGATAAGACCGTCAAGAATGCGCACGCCCTGCTCCAATGTACGGGCAAACTTATCTTCCTCAACCTGAAGCAGCTTTGCCGACCGGTCGTGTTCAGTTGTAAGCTCCGGGTAAACACCACCCATAGCCTCCCGCACTGAAAACAGCAACCCGGAAAGCGCTGCCCCCTGCATCCCGAGCAGTTTCGCATGACGCGATGCCCGGCGGATGATACGCCGGAGTACATAGCCCCTTCCCTCATTTGACGGCATCAGACCGTCAGTCAGTAAAAAAGCCGCTGAACGGAGGTGATCGGCAATAACCCGCATTGAAACATCGGTTTCGCGGCTGTGATTGTATGGGATGCCGGATTTTGCAGATATCGCAGCAACAACAGGCGCAAACAGATCGCTGTCAAAATTGTTGAGCTTCCCCTGCAGCACCGCTGCAATGCGTTCGAGCCCCATGCCGGTATCAATACTCGGTTTGGGCAACGGAGTCAGCGTGCCGGACTCATCACGGTTAAACTGCATGAAGACAAGATTCCAGAGTTCAAGAAACCGGTCGCAGTCGCAACCGACCTTACAGTCAGGCGTGCGGCATCCTATCGATTCGCCCTGATCGATGAGAATTTCGGAGCAGGGACCGCAGGGACCGGTGTCGCCCATCTGCCAGAAATTATCTTTGGCGCCAAGGCGAATCACCCGCACAGCGGGAATTCCGGTGAGTTCCGGCCAGAGCGCAGCAGCCTCATCGTCGTCGATATACACAGTAGCCCAGAGTCTGTCCTTCGGAAGACCATAAACATCGGTCAGCAATTCCCACGCAAACAGAATGGCATCGCGCTTGAAGTAATCCCCGAACGAGAAGTTCCCGAGCATCTCAAAAAAAGTATGGTGGCGGGCCGTATGCCCAACATTCTCGAGGTCACTGTGCTTGCCGCCCGCGCGCATGCACTTCTGCGAGGTGGCAGCACGGGTATAGCTCCGCGTTTCTTCACCGAGGAAAACAGACTTGAACTGTACCATTCCGGCGTTTGTGAACAGCAAGGTAGGATCATGACGGGGAATGAGCGATGAGCTATCGACCACCTCATGCCCTTTTGATCGGAAAAATTCCAAAAATGATGTCCGAATTTCAGCACTCTTCATTCCAGCTCCTGATCGCAGATTTCAGAATTTTGATTTCAACCACAGGAGACGCAGGCTGAAACCGCCAATCTGCAATGGTATCTCCCGAATCCGTCCGGATTCTTACTTTTCGCTAATCTGCGCTACTTTTCCTTCGACGAAGAGCAGTCGAGTCTTCTTGAACCCAAGATTGGATGAATAAATCCACTCTTCCCGCTCCTTGCCGTTTTCAGGAGCAAGGACATTCACGGTATCCGGGTTCCCCCATGCGTAGCGGACAGCTGCCGGAGGCATGCCGGCTGCAACTTCGCCCTTCATGATAAAGTCCTGCACCTTCGGAGGGAATCCCCTAATCTCGTCCGGCGTGTAGCGAACCGAAGAAGCGCACCCTCCCATCATCATCGCTGCAAAAATACAGAACGCGACAAATATTTTCATAACTCTGTCCTCCCTATGCCCTGCGGCTGAGAACTGCCCGAATAGTATCCGACGAAAATCCGCGACGGCTGAGCAAACCCCAGAGGCGTTTCTTCCTGGTTTCCGGATCAAGGGCGCTCATGCGCCCCGCTTTCTTTTCCAAAAGTCGCTCCGCAACCGCAATCTCATCAGCCGCATCAGGAACGCTCTCAATAACGTCACGCCGAATCCCCCGGCCCTGCAGCCAGGCTCTCACCCCGTGCTTCCCGAGCTGCTTCTGTTCCGATGCAAGCCGCTTGAGGTTTTCTGCGAGCCGCCGGTCATCCAGAAAGCCGGCTTCGGCAAGTTTCCCAACAGCGACGGCAACCGTCGGTTCCGAATACCCCTTGAGTGCCAGCCTGTCGCGCATCTCCCGTTCACTTCGGTCACGATACCTGAGGAGATAAAACGCGGAACGAAGCGCGTCCTGAACCGTATCGCGCCGCTCAGCCAAACCCGTTATGCCTTTATCACAGGCTTCAGTTCGTAAATCTCGCGAATCTTCTGTTCGATTTGCAGGGCGGTCTCCGGATTGTTCTTCAGAAACTCCTTCACCGTGTCACGTCCCTGACCGATGCGGTTGCCTGCATAGCTGTACCAGGCACCGGATTTTTCGATAAGACCCTTTTCGACGCCGAGGTCAATGATTTCGCCGACCTTTGAAATACCCTCGTTGTAGAAAATATCGAACTCCGCCTGCCGGAAGGGTGGCGCAACCTTGTTTTTGACAATTTTGACGCGGACGCGGCCTCCGACAGCCTCCTGGCCTTCCTTGAGCGTGTCGGTCTTGCGGATATCGAGCCGCATCGACGCATAGAACTTGAGCGCGTTTCCGCCGGTCGTCGTCTCGGGGTTTCCGAACATGACGCCGATTTTCATGCGAATCTGGTTGATAAACATCAGAGTAGCATTGGACTTCGAGATTGCGGCCGTGAGTTTTCGCATTGCCTGGCTCATCAGGCGCGCCTGCAGGCCCGGAAGCGAGTCACCCATGTCTCCTTCGATTTCAGCCTTCGGAACCAGTGCCGCAACCGAGTCGACAACCACAATATCGACCGCGCCGCTTCGTACCAGCGTTTCAGCAATCTCAAGCGCCTGCTCGCCGGTATCAGGCTGGGAAACCAGCAGATTTTCAATATCAACGCCCAGACGTCCCGCATAGCTGACATCAAGGGCGTGTTCAGCATCAATAAATGCCGCAATCCCGCCGTTTTTCTGGGCCTGAGCAATGGCGTTCAGCGCCAGCGTTGTTTTACCCGACGATTCAGGCCCGAAAATTTCTACAACTCTGCCGCGCGGAAAACCTCCCACTCCGGTCGCAATGTCAAGCGTCAGCGAACCGGTCGGAATTGCCGGAACAACCTCGGTCTCCTTTGAGCCGAGTCGCATAACAGAGCCTTTACCGAAATTCCGCTCAATCTGCGAAAGCGCGTTTTCGAGCGCCTTCATCTTGTCTTTGTTCATCTTAATCCTCCCCTGTATCATCTCTGGTTACGCGGCAATGCATGCTCAATGCGCAGTATCAGCGGCGGCTGCCCCGAGCTGATACCGTCCGACCGCTGAATAGATCGCTCCGGATGGGCTCAATACGCTCTGCATAAGCATAATTTCATTCACATTTATACTACCAAAAAAGGCGTTCTGAAAGGTAAGAAGATGCTTTAGGGCCGCATCGACTCCCCGCACCCCTTTCACCCTGCCAATGGTAAGATGAGGTGCGAAACGGCGTGCTTCCGGAGGAAAGCCGAGCTGCGCAAGGGTCTTCTCTACCCCCTCCTGCAAATGGACAAGCCCGGGAGATTGTTGAATCCCTATCCACAGGACAGTGGGACGGCGCGTATTCGGAAAAACCCCGGTGCCGAAAACCTCAAGGCTGAACGGCGCAGACACAGCGGCCAGTTCCTGAAGCCTGCGGTTGACATCCCGCACATGGACATCTGAGACTTCACCGAGAAATTTGAGCGTGAGATGGAGGTTGGCCGGAGGAACCCAGCGAATATCGCGGGAAAGCGGCTCAAGCTGCTCAATGCAGCCGGCAACCGCCTGCCGGACCGCATCGCAAAGGTCTATCGCGATAAAGCAGCGCATTCTCAGACGACTACCCGCCAGAGCTGAAGCACAACATTTGCATAAACGCCGGCAGCAACGTCATCCATCATGACACCCAACCCGCCGGAAAACGCCCGCTCAATCTGGCGAACCGGAGTCGGCTTTACGATATCGAAAAACCGGAAAAGAAAAAAACCAGCAATAAGATAGCCGGCTGTCATGGGTAAAAACAGAACGGCGACTGCATATCCCAAAACCTCGTCGATGACGATCTGGCCGCTGTCCTTTGTGCCGAATGCCTTTTCAGCATAATGGGAGGAAATAGTCCCGACCGCGAAGATTCCGAGAACCATGGCGCAGTGGGTGATCAGGTCAGGCCGTAAGAAATAAAACAGAATCAGTCCTGCAAGCGTTCCGGCGGTGCCGGGAGCTCCAGGACAGTAACCAACCCCGAAAACAGTGGCAACAAGCTTCGCCAGAGTGCCTGAAGAGACGATCATAATGGGCTATTTTACCATATGCCTAAGACCCCATTGTCCTGATTACGGCTAATGCGGTATGCTGAAGACTATGACTGAGGAACTGATTGACGTTGTTGATGAGCATGGCGTCCCGCTCTATACCGTGAAACGCTCCGAGGCACACGGCAATCCGGCCCTGCTCCACAAGGTCGTTCATATTCTTGTTTTTAACAGCGCCGGAGATCTCCTGCTTCAGAAGCGTTCGATAACGAAAGATGTGGCTCCCGGGACATGGGACACCTCGGTAGGCGGACACGTTTCTCCCGGCGAGGACAATGAAACAGCAATTCTCCGCGAAATGACGGAAGAACTCGGTGTTCTCCCGCAGGGTCTGCCGGAATTTCTCTATTCCTATGCGCACACAAACCCGTATGAAAGCGAACTGGTTTTCACGTATGCAACCGTCCACGACGGCCCGTTTCATTTCAACCGGGAAGAAATCGACGAGGTGCGGTTCTGGAAGATCTCAGACATCGCGTCAGTTCTGGAGACTGACCTGTTCAATGCGAATTTCAGGCATGAATTCCGGTCGTATCTGAGCCTTCGCACCAAGACGCACTGATTGCGCCTTTCTTTCAAATGTGGTACAAGATGATATGGATCGAATACAGCATTGCTCTTCAGACATGTCCGCTCCGGCGCGTCTTCGCGAACTCATCGCCACGCATATTGGCTCTGACCGCGTACCCGGACACGTCAACGTCATTACGGATACTACGGATTTCTATCGTGTTGAATACGATGATGTTGTTGTTCTCAACAACCGCCCGTATCTCATCCGGAACAATGAACGGGAAGGCAGATTCGGGATTGATGAACAGCAGAAGTTCTGGGTAAAACGCGCCGTTGATCTGATAGACGGCAGCACGAAAATCATGAAACTCACCTTTCATGAGCGTTTCAACGCGAATGTCGGCGATCTGACCTTCGAGTGTTACCGCAGTCCGAAAAAGGAAGCCCGCATCCTCGACCTTACCCGCGGCAATACCCGTTTCATGCAGGGTTTTTCGGCACAGGACGCCGCAGGGAATGTTGTGCGTGTCATCGACTACATTCAGGGCAAGACGCTTGCGGACAGCATTTTACCATTGGGAGCGTCGCACGAAGATTATTTTGCCAACCAGTTTCCGTCGGTGCTGGATGAGTTCATTGAGCTCGTCCGCGCAATCAAGCTTCTGCATGAGCATGGAGAGATACACGGTGACATCCGTCGTGACCACGCCATCAAAGACAAGCAGTCGGGACTCTGCCGGTGGATAGATTTTGACTTTGGCTATTTTCACCCCGAAAGCAGATTCGGATATGACCTGTTCAGTCTCGGCAATATCCTCGTCTACCTTGTCGCCCGTGGCGATGTGACCGTGCAGGAACTGCGGAAACTTGCGCCCAACATCGCGGCACGCATTTCGCTTGCAGATGTTAACATCATTTTCAACAACCGCCTTGTCAATTTGAAAAAGGTGTATCCCTACATTCCCGATCAACTGAACAGTATTCTGCTACATTTCTCGGCAAAAACGGAAGTCTTTTATGAACAGACCGAAGAGCTGCTGGCCGACCTCGAAATCGCCCGCACTCTTGTCGCATAGGATTGCCAGGGAGGATTGAAATGAGCGCAAACAAGATGGTGTGCCCCCTGAACCGGCATGTCCTGATATCGGTCGACGGCTCCGAGAACAGCGACCGGGCCGTCGCCTATATGGTATGCATGCTCAGCGGTGTCTCAGGAGTTCAGGTGACGTTGCTGCATATTATTTCGATTCCGCCGGAAGATTATTTCACCACGCCTGAGGATGAAAAAAATTGGATGGCGCTTCACGAACGTTCGGCTGAAGCCGCCATCAACCGGCATACTGAACAGTTCGTGGACGGCGGCATAGCACTGCCGGCCATTGTCCCGGTTATCAGAAAAGGCAGATTTCAATCCATTGCTGAAACTATTCTCGATGAACTCAGGAAAAGCGGTGCCGGCACTCTTGTTGTCGGCCGACGGGGTATTTCCAAAAAAGAGGAGTTCCTGTACGGCAGCACGTCAAGCAAGCTGCTTCATGCGCAAAAAAACTCGGCTGCCATGTGGGTGGTGGAGTAGAGCGGCGAAAGTCAGTATAGAGAATCCGGCTTCGCGCTCCTGTGTTCTGCCTTCAGATCCTTTCTCCCGCCGGACTGATTCTCGCCTTCCATGCTTCCGCCCTTGCGATGATTGCCGCTTCATCGCAGGCGAGCGCCCTGCCTCCCTGCACAATCATCTTCCCGTCGACCATGACCATGTCGATGTCGGACGGCCGGGCAGCATAAACGATGTGGGAATACGGATCATAAAAGGGCGACAGATGGGGCTTCCTCATGTCGAATGCGATGATATCAGCCCTTTTGCCGGGCTCAAGAGAACCAATCTTTCCGTCGAGGCCCAGCACTTCGGCTCCGCCCCTCGTTGCCATTTTCAGTGCCGTCCTGGCATCCAGAACGGTCGGATCATTGGCGATCGCTTTATGCACTTTCGCAGCGGTTGATATCTCGCCCAGCATATCCAGGTCATTATTGCTGGCCGCGCCGTCGGTGCCGAATCCAACCTTTATGCCGGCTTTGATCATCTTCGCTACTGGCGCGAACCCGGACGCCAGCTTAAGATTGCTCTCAATACAATGGGCCACACCAACCCGTCTGCGGGCAAAAATATCAATTTCCGCATCATTAAGCCAGACACAATGGACAGCCACAACATTCGGTGCGAGCAAGCCTATCGACTCCAAATACTCGACAGGACGCTTTCCATAGCGGTTCTGAATCTCGCCGACTTCCCACGCTGTTTCTGAAACATGCAGATGAATAAGGCAGCCGAGGCGGTCTGCCATCGCTTTCACGCGTTTCAGCGTATCGGGTCCGCAGGCATAGGCAGAATGCGGCGCGATGGAGCCGGAAACGAGCGAATCCCCGCTCCATTCCTGAATAAAGGTCTCAGCCTTTGCAAGATATTCATCGACAGAATTGCCGGCAATCGTCGGAAAATCGACGATACCTGCCCCGACAACCGCGCGCATGCCCATCTTTTTTGCGGATAGCGCCGTTGCGCCGCCAAAGAAATACATATCATTCAGAGTCGTGATGCCGCCCTTCAGCATCTCAAGACAGGCCAGTTCAGCGGAATCAGCAACAAACTCAGGGCTCAGCAGCCGGTTTTCAGCAGGCCAGATGTGCTGCTCAAGCCACTCCTTCAAATGCATGTCATCCGCAAGCCCACGGAAATAGGCCATTGCCGCGTGGCAGTGTGTGTTCACAAAGCCGGGAAGAACCACCATCCCCGTTCCTTCGACCACGGTCCTGGGAGCATAACGCGCAAGCAACTCCGGCTGAGTTCCTACCGCGACAATAGTGCCGCCGTCCACGGCAACAGCGCCGTTCCGCACGCTGTCCATCCTGTCGTTCATGGTGAGGACAGTGTCACCACAGAGGATTGCGTCAATCGTTTGCATCAGCTTCCCCTCCCCTGCTCAGATAAGAATATCCAGAAACGTAAAAACAAATATTGTCACGCTGATATATCCGTTCATGTTAAAAAAGGCAACGTTCAGCTTGCTGAGATCATCCGGTTTCACCAGTGAGTGCTCATAAATGAGAAGAATGGCGGTTACCAGCATGCCAACCCAGTAAGCATCATTCATCTCGAAATGGATTCCGGAATACACCAGCAACGCAAAGGTAATACTGTGACACAGGCGGGAGAGATAAATGGATTTCGTGATGCCAAAACGCTGCGGAATCGAATAGAGCCCCGACCGCCGATCAAAATCGATGTCCTGCAAAGCATAGAGAACATCAAACCCGGCAAGCCAGAAAACAACCGCAAGGCATACCGGTACAATCGACCACGAAAACGCTCCGGTTACCGCGAGCCAGGCGCCGAGCGGCGCGCACGAAATAGCAATGCCAAGGACAAAATGAGCGAGCCAGGTAAACCGTTTCGTGAATGAATACAGAATGAGGATTCCGACAGCCAGCGGCGAAAGCAGCAGGCAGAGCGTGTTGAGTTGGGCAGCGGCAAAAACCATCAGGCCGAATGACAGTACGGTAAAAATAGCGGCATCGCGCGCCTGTATCTTGCCTGCCGGAATTTCGCGCATTGCGGTTCGCGGATTCGCGGCATCGATATGACGATCGACCAGGCGATTCGCGCCCATGGCACCCGAACGCGCTCCGGCCATTGCGACGACGATCCAGAGAATCTGCTGCCACGGCGGGATGCCGCCAGCCGCAAGAAGTGCCCCGGTAAAGGCAAACGGGAGGGCAAAGACCGAGTGGGAGAATTTTATCATCCGGAGGTACAGCGCAAGCGTGCTGGTGATCATTTCCACGAAAGTTATGATAACATATCGAAATCCGCACAGCCAGAGAATCGGCGAGGCTTTGCCCTTGCCACAAGGGGAGCTGTTGTGGTGATGGATTACAGCTCAAGAACGCAGACGCAGGAGGATCCCATGAATCCCGAAGACCTGAAGTATCACAAAGAACACGCCTGGGTGAGAGTGTCCGGGAAAAGAGCGACAATGGGCATTACCGATTTTGCGCAGGAAGCGCTAGGTGACATTGTCTACATCGACCTTCCCGAAGCCGATACTCATGTCGAGGCCGGAACTGAAATGTCCGAAATCGAATCCACAAAAACCTCATCTCCGGTTATTGCGCCCGTCAGCGGAACAATCGTGAGCGTAAATGACAAGCTTGCCGAAAACCCGGAGATTATCAATGATGATCCGTATGGCAAAGGATGGATTGCGGTTATCGAGCTTGACGATGCTGCAGAGCTTGATGAGCTCATGGAAGCGGCCGACTACGAACTGCATATTGAAGAAGAAGGAAAATGAACGTCGTCATCATCGGGGCCGGCCCCGGAGGCTATGTCGCCGCGTTGAAAGCGGCCCAGCTGGGGGCTCAGATAACGGTCATTGAGCGTGAAGAAGTCGGAGGCACCTGCCTCAATTGGGGATGCATTCCGACCAAAGCGCTCGTCGCGTCCGCGGAAGCACTGGCACAGGCCCGCCGCATCGCCGATTTCGGCATCGATCTGAACGGATCCGTTGCTGCAAATATTACCGCTATTATGGATCGCAAAAACAAAATTGTTTCAACGCAGGTCAAAGGCATCCGCGCGCTTTTCAAAAGCTGGGGGGCATCTCTCATAGCAGGAGAGGCATCACTTCGCGATCCCAAGACCGTTGTGGTACGACGCGCCGGAGATGCCGGGGAAGTGCTTCAGGCCGACCGGATAATTATCGCTACCGGTTCGCGTCCGGCTGAGCTGCCGATGTTTCCTTTTGACGGCAGACGGATTCTCTCCAGCAATCATGCCGTGGCTCTGTCCGAGCTTCCCGCGTCATTTGTCATTATTGGTGCCGGAGTCGTCGGTTGCGAGTTTGCGTGCATCCTGCGCGAGTTCGGCGCTGAAGTCACCATAGTTGAGGCAATGGCGCGTGCCGTTTCGACTGAGGACGCGGAAATAGCCGAGATCCTCGAAAAAGAACTCAAAAAGAAGAAAATCAAGCTCATTACGAATGCGAAAGTGACCGGTGTGATCACGAGCGAAACCGGCGTGGAAGTTTCGCTGGACGGCGGTACGAAACTGACCGCTGAACAAGTCCTGGTTTCGGTCGGCAGGGCATATAATTCCGAAAACATTGGTCTTGAGACACTCGGTATTGCTCGCGGACCGCGTGGTGAAATTCTTGTAAATGAACATATGGAAACCAATATCCCCGGCATCTACGCTGTCGGAGACGTCACAGGCGGGATTCTGCTCGCGCACGTCGCTGCAAAAGAAGGTGTTGTAGCCGCGCAGAACGCATGTGGACTTCCCGCCACTATCGACTATCGGGTTGTCCCGTCCGGCATATTCACAGCTCCGGAAATAGGCTCGGTCGGTCTGCGCGAACACCAGGTCCGGCAGCAGGGAATCCCCCATAAAATCGGCAGATTCCCGGTACGCGGACTGGGCAAGGCGCATGCGATGGGTGAAATAGCAGGATTGATGAAAATAATTGCACATGCCGAGACAGACAAAGTGCTCGGCGTCCATATTATCGGGCCGCACGCGACCGACCTTATTCATGAGGGTGCGCTTGCGATACAGGCAGGAATAACAACTCAGGCACTCGCATCGATGATCCACGCGCATCCGACCCTCGCGGAAGGGCTTATGGAAGCGGCGGAAGATCTTCACGGGGCTGCGATTCATCTTCCCAGAAGAAACTAAAAGAGGCAAACGGAGGTTATTATGGGCGAAATTATCAGCATGTACGCACGTGAGGTTCTTGACTCCCGCGGCAATCCGACAGTAGAGGTGGAAGTCCTGCTTGACAGCGGCGCGCTCGGCACGGCGATTGTGCCCTCGGGCGCATCTACCGGCACGCGTGAAGCGCTTGAACTCAGAGACAACGACAAGAAGCGTTACCATGGCAAAGGTGTACAGAAGGCGATTAGAAACATCATGGAGAAGATAGCTCCTGAACTTATCGGGCTCGACTCTACGGAACAGGCATTCATCGACCAGGTCATGATCGATCTTGACGGCACCGAAAACAAGGGCAAGCTTGGCGCCAACGCGATTCTCGGCGTATCTATGGCGGTCTGCGCGGCGTCCGCCAATGAGCTCGGACTGCCACTCTATCGCTATATCGGCGGTTGCAATGCCAAGGAGCTTCCGGTTCCGATGATGAACATCATGAACGGCGGCGCCCATGCCGACAATAACCTTGACATCCAGGAATTCATGATCATGCCTGCCGGATGCAGGGATTTCTCGACAGCGCTTCGAGCCGGCACCGAAATCTTCCATACGCTGAAGGGCATACTGAAAAAACAGGGTTCCAATACGGCTGTCGGCGACGAAGGAGGCTTTGCGCCGAACCTGAACAGCAATGAGGAAGCCATCAAGGTCATCATGCAGGCTATCAAGGACGCCGGGTACAAACCCGGCAAGGATGTGTTTATCGCGCTCGATGTTGCAGCTTCGGAGTTTTTCGAAAAAGGTTCATACATGTTTGACGGCAAAAAGTGCTCATCGGTGGATATGGTCGACTATTATGCCGCGCTCGTCGGCAAGTATCCCATCGTCTCGATTGAGGACGGACTTGCGGAAAACGACTGGGCCGGTTGGGAGCTGCTGACAAAAAAGCTGGCTGCCAAAGTTCAGCTTGTCGGTGATGATCTCTTTGTCACCAATACGAAGATTCTTGAGAAGGGCATCCAGAAAGGCATAGCGAACTCCATTCTGATCAAGCTGAACCAGATCGGCACGGTTACCGAGACGCTCGATGCTATCGAAATGGCCAAGAGAGCCGGATACACGGCTGTCATTTCGCATCGTTCCGGCGAAACCGAGGACACAACGATTGCCGACCTCGCTGTTGCAACAAATGCGGGATTTATCAAAACAGGTTCACTATCGCGCAGCGAGCGGGTGGCAAAATACAACCGCCTGCTCCGCATTGAGGATGACCTCGGTGAAATGGCACTGTTCAATGGCATGAAAGCGTTTTATAATATTAAGTAATGAAGGTTGCACCCAAGAAATACCGTACGCAAAATCTTCGGCAGCAGGTCGATGCCGAGAGGCGGCGCAGAAATACCGTCTTTTACACTGTAGCGGGAATTCTGCTCATCTATCTCGGCATCACGCTGCTTGCCGGTGAAAACGGGATCTTCAAGTACCTTGAACTGCAAAAGAACAAACAAAAACTCGACTCGGAAATTGCTTCCATCGAAAAACAGAACAAGGATCTCAAAAAACAGGTCAATTCGCTGAAGCACGATCCCTTTTACATTGAAAAATCCGCCCGCGAGGAGTTCGGCCTCGCAAAGAAGAATGAACTCATCTTTCAGTTTGAGGACTTGCGGAAAAAATGAGCGAACACCCGCTCTCGATCGCTTTTCTCTGGCACATGCATCAGCCTTATTACAAAGACCCCTTTTCCGGGGTTCATGTGCTTCCGTGGGTGCGCCTTCATGGCACAAAAGACTACCTCGACATGGTGAAGCTCCTTGAAGAATTTCCTTCTATCCGCCAGACGGTAAACATTGTTCCTTCACTGATTGAGCAGCTTATTGACTACACCGACCACAATGCAACCGACAGGTTTCTCGAGATGACGCTCATCAATCCGGCTGCCATGACCGACAAGCACAAGCATTTCCTGCTCGAAAACTTCTTCCTTGCGAACTGGGACAACATGATCCGAATATTTCCGCGTTATTATGAGCTGCTCGCCAAGCGCGGTTTCCGCTTTACAAAAAACGACATCGTGCGGGTCACGAAGTACTTCACGGACGGCGAGTTCACTGATCTTCAGGTACTCTTCAATCTTGCGTGGATAGACCCCATGTTCCGCGCCGCCGATCCCGAACTGCGGGAGCTTGTCGATCGCGGCCGGGACTTTACCGAACTCGACAAGCGTCTGGTCATCGACAGGCAGTTCGGCATCCTGAAGCAGATTATTCCAACTTACAAGCGTATGCAGGAATCCGGTCAGATCGAGCTTTCTGTCACCCCGTTTTATCACCCGATTCTGCCGCTGCTCTGGGACACGGACAGCGCAAAAGCCGCGATGCCGCATATCCGCCTGCCGAAGAACCGGTTTGCGCATCCGGAAGACGCAATCCAGCAGATACAGATGGGCATCGAGTTTTATGAACGCATTTTTGGCATGAAGCCTCGCGGCATGTGGCCGTCTGAAGGATCGGTCTCTGAAGACGTCGTTCGCGCAGTTGCCCAGCAGGGCATCCGCTGGATGGCCACCGATGAGGAAGTGCTTGCCCGATCCCTGCAGACGGGATTCAGAAACTCCGAAGGTTACCTGATCGACTCCGCGGGCTTATACCGGCCTTACCAGTTCAGTAATGTTGCGCTCTTTTTCCGAGACCACAAACTCTCCGACCTCATCGGCTTTGTGTATTCCGGCTGGAAGACCGAAAATGCGGTCGATGACTTCATCGGAAAACTGCTGCAGATAAAGAGTCAGCTTCCGCAGGACCGCCCCTTCGTTGTGCCGGTTATCCTTGATGGAGAAAACGCGTGGGAGTATTACCCGAATGACGGACAGGACTTCCTGCGCGGTCTCTATTCTGCGCTCAGCAACGATGATCGGTTCAGAACCGTCACGATGTCAGAGTTTATCGATGAGCACGGCCAGGGCGAGTTGCTGCCCCGCCTGCATCCGGGATCCTGGATTAATGCGAACTTTCAGATCTGGATCGGCCACGAGGAAGATAACCTGGCATGGGATTATCTCTCGCGAACCCGCAATGATCTGCAGGAACATCAGGACGCCAACCCGGACAAAGACCTCACTGAAGCGTGGAAAGCTCTCTATGCCGCTCAGGGCAGCGATTGGAACTGGTGGTACGGCGACGACCACTCAACCGAAACCGCCGATGTGTTCGACGAACTCTTCCGCGGATATCTGATGAAGGTATACAAGGTGATTGGCAAAGAACCGCCGAACATGCTTTTTGTGCCGATTCTTGTTGAAGACCGAAATATCATGCCCGACAGTGAGGCGAAAGGCTTCATCTATCCGAAGATTGACGGATATGTCACCAGCTATTTTGAGTGGTTTCAGGCCGCCTTTGTCGACATTGGGCGATCAGGCGGCAGCATGCACAAATCCGAAAGCCTTATCGCTGCAATGTACTTCGGATTCAACAAAGAAAATCTGTATCTGAGAATTGATCCGCTCACGCCGTTCCCGGATCTGAAAGAGATCATTACCTTCCATATCGACATTGTTCACCCCGAAAGGTTCAAAATCAAATATTGTGCTGACAGATCCGACTCCCCAGCGGAAGTTTATGAAAAGATCGAGGGGGGATGGCGGTTGAGCACCACCCTGCAGCATGCTGCCGCTCGAGATGTTTTCGAAATTGCGATACCTTTTTCCGCAATTCACGCTCAGGCGCACGATGATATTCATCTGTCAATCGACATGCTGAAAGCAGCGCCCGCGCAGGCTTTACAGAACGGTACCAATGGAGAGGGAATGGAACGCTGCCCCTATCGCGGATACCTCATAATAAAGGTGCCGACGGAAGACTACGAAAAACTGATGTGGTATTGAAGTAACCCCGCGGTTATCCAAGACTCTTATCGTAGAGTTCTTTTTTGCTCAATCCGTAACTGTCCGCAACCCGCTTCACCGCTTCTTTCCGGCCAACCCCTTTCTTCATAAGCGCGCGGATTTCAAGCAGAGCAACCTCTGCCGAAACAGCCTCTTTTATCATCCCGGCGACGGCAACGACGTACTCTCCGGCAATTGTACTGACGGCAAGTTCTGACAGAATCCCGGACAACTGCCCGCGAAACGTCTGCTCGTGGAGCTTTGATATCTCACGCATTACAAGCGCCTGACGGTCACCAAAGACCGCAAGCAGGTCCTCAACCATCTCGAATATCCGATGCGGTGCTTCGTAGAAAACAAGGGTTCGATCTTCAAGCGCGAGTTGCTCAAGTCGCCTAAGACGCTGGCCGCTTTTCGACGGCAAAAAACCAATGAACGTGAACTCTTCGGTCGGAAGTCCTGAGACCGAGAGCGCGGCGATGGCTGCTGAGGGGCCCGGTATGGGAATGATCTCGATGCCTTCTTCGATCGCTTTTTTGATGAGCACGGAACCTGGGTCGGAAATGCCGGGGGTTCCCGCATCGGAGATGAGTGCGATGGAAAAACCTGCGCGCAGCGAGTTTATGACTTCCTCACTGCGCGCTTTTTCGTTTTCTGACCAATAACTGATAAGCGGTTTCTGAATGCCGAGAGCGCTCAGCAGTTTCAGAGAATGTCGCGTATCCTCTGCGGCAATCGCGTCTACCGCCTTCAGTGTCTTTACTGCCCGATAGGTAATATCTTCAAGATTCCCGATAGGCGTTGCGACGATGTAGAGCCTGCCGCGCGGCATCAGCAAACTAGTTGAGCTTCTTGCTCAGATTGTCGAGCCAGAGAACATGGCGCTGTTCTTCACGAATAATTTGGTCAAGCAATCCTTTTTCTGACACGACATCGCGAATACCAAGGAAATACAGAATCGTCTCTTTTTCGAAATTCAGGGCAAACAGCGCTGCTTCCTTCGTGGTCTTGATGTGGTCCATCGACGGGAGCGCCTTGTTTTTGCCGAGAAAGAACTCGGATTCCACGATAGCACGCATGTAGAGAGACACCTCCTCGAAGCCTTCGATTTCAGCATCAGCCTCACCGATGAGCTCCTTGAGACCGGCATATGCTCTCTCATGCTTCAATTCCCCGGCTGCAAGCGTTTTGAAAAGAGAAACCAGATCGCCGTTGTCCTTGAACTTCTCCGCCATTTCCGTATAAAACTGATAACCCACCCGCTCGGTCTGCACTGCCTGCTCAAGTACTTCATGAATTGAAAACTTCTCCATGGTTGTCTCCTCCTCGTGCATAGCGTAAGTATATAAATTCCGCATACAGCTTTAGATTACTCGATTTTCAGAAGTTTCCTCAACCGGGCATCTGTACGAACAACTTCATCAGCGCTGTCGGCGGTAATATCCCACGTATATTCATTTTTCGCATTCCGGTGAAGTCTGACTTTTGCCGGTCTCTTGGGCTTTACCGCTTGAATATCAGGCTGTTTTGTCACCTGCAAAGCAGGCTGCCCAGACTTGGCATCAGCGGCAAAAGCCTGTAGGCTGAATATGAATGAAAGCGTAACGAGTGCGAGCACAAGCCACGGGAAAAGAACTGTTTTTTTCATAATACCCTCCAAGCTCGATAAGTTGTGCGTCAATAGCTTCTGTACCGGTTGGTAATGGGGAAACGGCGATCTTTGCCGAATGCGCGCTCGGTAATCTTGATGCCCGGCGGCGATTGGCGACGCTTGTATTCGCTCAGATCAACCATTTTCACAATACGCTTTGCGCAGTGCGCGTCGCATACCGGTGAGATCAGATCCGGAAAGCTCTTTTCTTCTTCAATATAGAGCTTCAGCACGGGATCGAGTATTTCATACGGGGGAAGTGAATCCGTGTCTTTCTGATTAGGTTTCAACTCGGCTGTCGGCTCCTTTGTCAGAATACGCTCAGGAATGAGGTTGAAGCCTGCTTGCGTGTTTCTCCAGAAAGCCAGCGCGTAGACCATAGTCTTTGGAACATCCTTGATGACGGCAAAGCCTCCCGCCATATCGCCATACAGCGTCGCATAGCCGACGCTCATTTCGGATTTATTCCCCGTGGTAAGCACAAGCCAGCCGAACTTGTTGGACATGGCCATCAGAATATTGCCGCGAATGCGTGCCTGGATGTTCTCTTCCGTCGTATCCGGTTTCTTTCCGGCAAAAAGCCTCTGAAAAGCCTTGAGATAGCTTTTGAGAATAGGGGTAATCGTCACATTGGTAAGGCTGATACCAAGATTTTTTACAAGCTTGTCTACATCTTCCCTGCTCTCTTTTGAGGTGAACGGGGAAGGCATGAAAACGCCGTGCACATGGTCCTTTCCGATGGCATCTGCTGCGATCTCCGCCACAATAGCAGAGTCTATACCCCCACTGAGGCCGATGCAGACATCAGTGAAGCCGTTTTTCAGAACGTAATCGCGCGTTCCGGTGACCAATGCCCTGTATACCTCCGCCTCGGCCACCAGAGGCTCTTCGCAATATGAACGGAAGGGTAAACCACGTTTCCGCGCAGCAGGAATAACACGAGGAATCGCAATCCGTTCGACCGGCATTTTCTTGCGAGCGCCCGGCGGAAGCCCGGCAGGATGACGCCGGCCGGCCGGGAACGTCAGATCGATGATGATCAATTCCTCCTCAAAACGCTTGCCTGCGGCGATGAAATTCCCTTCATGGTCCAGCACCATGCTGTGGCCGTCAAAAACAAGTTCGTCCTGCCCGCCAACCATATTCAGGTATGCAATGGCGACCCTGTTATCCCGTGCGCGTTCTGCGAGCATGTCAAACCGGGCGCGATGCTTGTTCACATGATACGGCGACGCGTTGATGTTGAGGATCAGATGCGCTCCCGCTGCCGATTGTGCCGCAATCGGACCATTTTGATTCCAGATGTCTTCGCAGATGTTGATGCCAACGACCAAGCCGTCAACGTCATAGACCGGGCAGCGCTGCCCGGGCTGAAAGTAGCGGTTTTCATCGAACACGCCATAATTCGGCAAATGAATCTTGTGGTACACGTCGAGTGTCTTGCCCCTGTGCATTACGGCGGCGGCATTGTAGAGACCGATTGCTTCATCGACGAATCCGACAATGACTACCTGATCCCTGACATGCCGTCGAATGAGATTGAGTGCATCGATTGTGTCCCCGACGAACTGCGGCTTCAGCACAAGATCTTCCGGTGGATAGCCCGTTACGGCAAGTTCAGGAAAGACAACAAAATCAGGCTGGTACGCTACCGCGTTTTTCAGAAAAGACAGAATTTTTTTCGTGTTTCCGGCCAGATCTCCTACCGTGGGATTCATCTGACAAAGGGCGATTCTTGCCTGTTTCATTCCATTGATTGTACTTCGGCTGAGTCTAATTGTAAAGCAGCGCTGCTGTTCCTGTTCTTGTCAAAAAGCAGTATAAAAAGCTTGCGCCCAAGAGAAAACACCCGAAGGGTACGCTCATCGAGATAGTCCCTGTAGGTGTTTATGGTACCGGCAAATCTGCCCTGCTGATACATAAGGGTCAGCTCCGCAAATATGCCATTGCCGAGATAAAGCCGATGCGAATAGTCTTTGGTCGAAGCGAGGACCACCTTTGCCAGCGTAAGATATCCGGGGTCAAGGTTTATGCGGCGCCGGCCGCTCTCCGCGAAGCGCTGCTCTATTGAATTCGTCTTGATTTTTGCTGTTGCAATTTCATCCTGTCCGATGGGAACCGCGAAAAAAAGATATCGGCGGCAGAGCGCACTGCCCATTTCACCGGAATAGTGCCCGGAATAGTCCCACGGCCAGATCGGCGACTCCATGAGAATGTTCCCGAACTCTCTTTCGAGTTCATCGCATGCTGCAATGAACACCGCCGTATCCGAAAAAAGCGTGCTGATGAAAA
The DNA here is from genome assembly GCA_964392915.1 of uncultured Nitrospiraceae bacterium. GTDB lineage: Bacteria > Nitrospirota > Thermodesulfovibrionia > Thermodesulfovibrionales > Dissulfurispiraceae > JAAYUK01. Next base: position 14,715 of record CAYMRS010000002.1, on the reverse strand, counting down.
AAAGCGCCTTGTCCGGCGTCTTCAGAGTTCCCATCGGGTTTAGTTGGCCGCAAACCTGGCGAGCGCCGCGCGGACTTCAGCAGTGTCCCATACATTCGGGCCGATGACCTTATCGCGCAGGATGCCGTTTTTATCAATCAGAAAGGTTTCCGGCACGCCGCGCAGACCGAACTGAGCGCTCACCGCTTTTGTATCGGCGAGCACCGGGAAGGTGAACTTCTTTTCGCGCATATATGCTTTTGCGCGATCCGCATCATCACGCACGAGAATCGACAGCAGAACGAATTTCTGATTGCCCTGTTCAGCCTCATATAGCCTCTGCAGGGTCGGATTTTCAGTTTCACATGTCGCGCACCACGTTGCCCAGAAGTGTATCAGCACTGCCTTGCCTTTCAGGTCGGACAGCTTCCAGATTTTGCCGCTCATATCCTGCAGTTCAAAGTCAGGCGCGGCGCTTCCCACAGCGGCGGAGCGTTGATGAACATCGGCAGGACCGGTCATGGTAAAAACGAGTGCTGCACCACAGATAAACAGTGCGAACAGAATAAAAACCTTTTTTTGCATGGGAGCAACCCTTTCGTATCAGAATCAATCCGGGCAGAAACATATGATTGCATCCGGTAAAAAACCGGATGCAATCACCTGAACTGCAACGCCGAAAACAGCAGGCTAATTTACCGAGGCAAGTACCGAATCCTTCGCTTCACTGAAGACAATCCGTTCATCCTCCAGAACAACCTTAATCACCGGCGTGTTCCGGAACTGTCCCTTCAGCAGCTCTTCAGAAAGCGGGTTTTCGATTTCCTTGTCGATAGCCCGGCGCATCGGCCGCGCGCCGTAGGCGGGCTGATAATATTTAGTCAGCAGCCACTCCTTGACGCTCTGCTCAACGTCAATCGAGAGCGCATGCTCGGCAAGTTTGCTGTTTGTCTCAGCCAGGAGTAGATCAACAATCGAGAGCAGATGTTCCTTTTGAAGCGGATGAAAGACGACCGTCTCATCAACGCGATTCAGGAACTCGGGGTTAAACGTCTTCTTCAGCTCGGATAAGACGTTCTCTTTGATTTTTGCATACGTGTCGGCATCAGATGCCTTGGCAAACCCGAGCGGCGTTGCCTTCTCGATTATCCGGGCACCGAGGTTCGACGTCATGATAATAATCGTATTCTTGAAGTCGACTTTCCGGCCATAGCTGTCTGAAAGCACTCCCTCATCAAGAATCTGGAGCAGCACATTGAATACATCCGGATGCGCCTTTTCGATCTCGTCAAACAGTATGACCGAGTACGGCCTCTTGCGAACCTTTTCGGTCAACTGCCCGCCCTCTTCATACCCGACATATCCCGGAGGTGCGCCCGCGAGACGGGAAACCGCAAACCGCTCCATATACTCTGACATGTCAATCTTGATAAGCGAGCTCTCATCGTTGAACATGAACCCGGCAAGCGCCTTGGCAAGCTCGGTCTTGCCCACACCGGTCGGCCCGAGGAAGAAGAAGGATCCGACCGGACGATTCTTGCTCTTCAGTCCCGCGCGCGAACGCCGGATGGCACGGGCAACGCTTTTGATAGCGTCATCCTGACCGATAAGGCGCATATGGAGAAGTTCTTCCATGCGAAGCAATTTCTCGGTCTCAGTCTCCTCAAGCTTATAGAGCGGAATCCCGGTCATTTTGGCTACGGTGTAAGAGACATCCTCTACGCCGACCAAGGGCACATCCCGCGTCTGCGAGTCCTTCCACTTGCGGTACTGAACCTCATACAGTTTCTTAAGTTTATCTTCCTGCGCGCGCACATTCTGCGCCTTTTCGATGTCGTGCAACCGGACATAGAGCGTCTTTTCCTTGGCAAGCTGGATAAGCTCTGTCTCCATGTCGCGAAGCTCCTCCGGCATGACCGACTTCTTCAGCTTGATGCGCGAGCCGGTTTCGTCAATGACGTCGATAGCCTTGTCAGGCAGAAAGCGATCCGCAACATACCGGTCGGAAAGCTTGACCGCCGCAACAAGCGCTTCATCGCTCATCTTCACCTTGTGATGGCTTTCATACTTCTGACGAATTCCCTTGAGGATGTCGATTGTCGTTTCAACGCTCGGGGCTTCCACATGAATGGGCTGGAAGCGGCGCTCAAGCGCCCCGTCTTTCTCAATATGCTTACGATATTCATCCGGCGTCGTGGCGCCGATGCACTGCAGCTCTCCGCGCGAAAGCGCCGGCTTCAGCATGTTGGATGCATCAACCGAGCCTTCGGCAGCGCCTGCGCCGACGATCGTATGGAACTCATCAATAAAGAGAATAACGTTTTCCGACTGCAGAATCTCGCGCATAACTGCCTTGAGCCGCTCCTCAAACTGGCCGCGATACTTGGTTCCTGCAATAAGAGCACCGAGGTCGAGCGAGATGATGCGCTTGCCGGAGAGGATATCCGGAACGTCGCCCATGACTATTTTCTGCGCAAGACCTTCAACAATAGCGGTCTTGCCGACGCCCGGCTCGCCTATAATGGCCGGGTTATTCTTCAGACGTCTGCCGAGCACCTGAATAACCCGTTCGATTGCGTCTTCCCGTCCGATAACCGGATCAAGCTTGCCTTCCGCAGCAAGCAACGTAAGATCGCGGCCAAACTCATCAAGTGCCGGAGTAGCCGACTTTTTGCTGCGCTCACGCGTATGTGCCTGCTGAAACTGCGGCTTTATCGAAAGGTTAATCGCCAGCTGACGTGCACCCAGAAGATTTGCGCCAAGGGTTCTCAGCGTCTTTCCGCCGACGCCCTCATCCTCGCGGATCGCTCCAAGCAGAAGATGCTCACTGCCGATATACGGGTGTCCGAGCAGGCGCGCTTCTTCAATTGCCAGTTCAAGCACTTTTTTTGCGCGGGGAGTAAAGGGGATATCCCCGAACGTCAGCAAACTCGTTCCTGCCGGCAGGTTCCGCTCTATCTCATAACGCAGTTCTTCGATGCTCAGCCCCATCTTTTTCAGCATCGTGACAGGGATACCGTCTTCCTCCCTCAGGATCGCGAGGAGAATGTGTTCAGTACCGAGATAGTCATTGCTCCGCTTCTCGGCCTCTTCCTTGGCATAGATGATTATTTTTCTGCCTTTTTCGGTAAACTTTTCAAACATGTTCTGCTCCTTTAGCCCCTGATGCCCTTATCCCTATTTGATCTTACCCGCTCATCCGAAACCTTGTCAACGAAACGAGCGCTCTTGTTTCCTTATTTTCCAATCCAGTATGCTTATGCATATGCCTAAATTTGCTGATGTAATATTTGCCCGGAAACTACCGCCACTTACATACCGGGTTCCCGAAGACGCTCCCTCCGACCTCATCGGCCGCATCGTTCAGGCGGAATTGGGACGACGCCGGACATCCGGCGTTGTGGTGGCCCGCTATGAGAGTCGCGAAGACGCTGAACGGGTTCACGGAGTACTCCCTGATGCATCACGGTTCAAAGAGATAGAAACGGTCGGCGGGCAGTTCTGGTCATCGGCAGGAATACGGCTGATACAATGGTTGGCGGACTACTATCTCGTTCCGGCCGGACTAGCGCTGAAAAGCTGTTTCTTTGAAGATGCTGTCGCCAAAGCCGTCTCGCTGCGTAGATCCCGCATAGCGGTTCCGGATGCGATTGAGAACGAGATGATGCTGCTCAGTGCAGATGAACTCGCCGGCATACAGAGAATATGCGACAGCCTGCGCAGCAAGTCCTATCAGGCATTTCTCTACCATGCGCCAATAGCACTTGGTCCGCAGGCATTCATTCAGGAACTGCTGAGAACAAGTGGGGTTTCGACGGACGGCATACTGATCCTCGTTCCTGAACTTCATTTCGTTGAGCGCTATGCGACTGTCCTGCGGTCGATTGTGCCGGATCGACTGGTTCTCTTGCACAGCAAGATGTCTCCCAACCAGAGGACGCACGTGGTACATCGGATTCATTCAGGCGAAGCGGACATTGTTCTTGGTACCCGTTCAGCTGTTTTGGCGCCTCTTTCCTCTCCCTCTCTTATCGTTGTGGTTGATGAACACAATTCCTCCTATAAAGCGGAGGAAGGATTGCATTATCATGCCCGCGACGTTGCCGTAATGCGCGCCTATCTCGAAAAGGCGTGCGTTGTTCTTGCCTCCTCCTGCCCATCCGTCGAATCAGCGTACAATGTCACGACAGGAAAGTATCAGTTGCTGAACCATCAGAAAACAAAGCGCGGCACTGAAAGACGCCCTGAAATCAGGATTGTACCACCGCCGCCTCGCAAGGGGCATGTGCAGAAATACCTCGCTCAGGAAGTCGTCCATGCGGTGCGCGGCTATCTAAAGATGAATGAAAAGGTGTTGTTTCTCATCAACAGAAAGGGATATTCACTACTGCAATGCCAGGACTGCGGCGACCTCATCAGGTGCGGCATATGCTCAAAGCCGCTCGTCTTCCATAAGACGGCGGGCAGGCTCGACTGCCGGCTTTGCATGGTGAAAGGTGACGTGCCGGAGCAATGCCCTTCATGCGCCGGCGTGACGCTGCACGCGGTTGGCGCCGGGACCGAACGCATTCGTGAAGAGATAGCGAACCTGATCGGACAGGATGTTCTTGTCATAGAAAAAGACGGGGGCGATTCCGGCGAAAATATATTGTTTGCAGAGCTGGCTCCGCTTGTCGTAGGAACAAAGTATGCGTTGCGGTCGGTGTCTCAGCATCGGTATTCCGCGGCCCTCGTTCTCTCCATCGATGCCACCCTTTCGCAGCCAGACTTCCGGGCGCACGAACGGACATTTCAGGATATCGTGCGGGTGCTTCATTGTCTCAGGCCGGGCGGCACGCTCTTTATTCAGACCCGCAACAGCCGCGAACCCCTCGTCAGAAGCATCGCGCGGCTCGACTACGACGGATTTATTGCTCATGAACTTGAGCAGCGCAGGCTCTTGAATTATCCTCCATTCTGCCGCCTCGTGCGGCTTTCGGTGCATTATGTTGAGAACGGGAAGATCACGAAGCGGCTTGATGATCTTTTAAAAGAACTGCGCAAGGGCACTGCTGAAATTCTGGGGCCTCTTGAGCTGTCATCCGAGCGGAAAGGATTCAGCACATGCTGGCAGCTCCTGATAAAGGCCTCCGACAGAAAAGCTTCGGGAGAACTTGCACGTTCAGTTCAGAAAATATTCGCGCGCGAAAGATGCATACTCATTGTTGCCGATGTAGACCCCTATTGGATCTGAGGATGAACAAGCGGCATCGAGGAGTGCAACCCGTTTTGCACACCGGGTTTCCATAAACTATTACGTCAGCACCTTCAACGAAGACTGGCAAAGAATCTCTTTTGCGTTTTTGATGTCGATTTTTATCTGCGCCTTCAGCGCATCCGCATTTGGATACGTCTCTTCATCCCTCAGGCGTTCGATAAAATGCACCCTCAGCTTTTTGCCGACCAGGTGTTCATGCACCCCGAACAGATGCACTTCATAGCTCATCTCGATTCCGCCGAACGTCGGATTACTGCCGATGTTCGCGACACCATCGCAAAGCCGGCCATCTACCGAAACGCGGACAGCGTATACGCCCTCATTCGGGATAATTTCATTCGCAATCGCCAAGTTTGCCGTTGGTGTTCTCAGGATTGACTCACCGCGCCCGGCCCCGGAAACCACAGTGCCATCGATATGATATGCCCGACCAAGCATGCACGCGGCTTCACTTACTTTGCCCTTCAGAAGAAATGCGCGCACGCGGCTGCTGCTGACAACATCGCCACAGGCAATGGCATGGCGGACAACCGTCAATCCGAATCCGTGAGATTCGCCCTTGCGTCTGAGAAGATCGGTCGATCCCTTTTTCCCCTTGCCGAATGAATAGCTGTGTCCGACGACGACCCATTTGGCATGCATGAGGTCGACGAGCACGCGTTTGATAAAATCTTCGGGTTCGGTCTTCGCAAACTCCCGGTTGAACGGAATATAGACGAGCACAGCCAAGCCGCTCTCGGCAATGAGGCGCGTTTTATCTCTCGACGTGGTGATATGACGGAGACCGCGCTCGGGAGCCAGCACGCAAACCGGATGCGGAAAAAAGGTGACGGCAACCGGAGTTCCATTAATCTCCCGCGCTTTTTCGACGACGCGGGCAAAGATTTTCTGATGACCGATATGCACCCCGTCAAAGTTGCCAATCGTCAAAACAGGATTCTTGTACGCAAACGATGACGGCAATCCGTTAATTACATCCATGCTGCTTCTCCATGAGCATCAGAAGCTCGTAGATTCTGCGTACCTGTTCCCGCGTTTCGTCCGGCGTGCCGCCATTGTCAATGGTCATATCTGCCTTCTCAACCTTCATGGCTATAGGGAACTGGCTCTCCATGCGTTTTTTCGCATCCCCACGTGTCATCCCTTTTGCCTCAAGCCGCCGGAACGCGGTTTCCTCGGTCGTATGGACGGTCAGAACGCTGTCAAAGCGGTTCTGATAGGAGCGTTCAAACAGCACCGAAGCCTCGACCGCCACAATCAGGGGAGCCGCCATCTTCTCAAGGTCTTCCACCTGTGCATCAACCATCTCAAAAACCCGGGGATGCAGTATATTTTCGAGGCCGATCCTCAGGCGGGGATTCGAAAAAACCATATGCGCGATGCGCCTGCGACATAGGACACCATCGCGAAGAACGTGATCGCCGAACAACTCGCACACTTCCTGAATAACATCGGGCCTGCCGAGCAGTTCGCCCACAAAAGCATCGGTATCGATTCTGACAGCCCCAAGATCCTCAAACATCCGGGCAACGGTGCTCTTCCCCATGCCGATATTGCCAGTGATGCCAAGAACAATCATTGACTACCCTCTTCCGCGAGCTTTTTCAGCTCTTTCAGTTTCCTGAGCGCCTTCGGGGCTGAAAGGGCATTGACATCGAGTTGCAGCAGTTCGCGCGCGATTGGGTCGCCCGAAAAGAAGAGGTCCATCTGCCGGGCCTTCGGCCGAAGCGTCTGCGACTCTTTCTTCTCAAGCTTTTCGAGAATAACTTTTGCCGTATCGAGAACCTTCTGTGGCAACCCCGCAAGCTTCGCAACCTGAATGCCGTAGCTCTTGTCGGCTGGCCCGCGCTCGATCTTCCTGAGAAAAATCACCTCTTCTCCCCATTCCTTGACCACAACGTTATAATTGGCTATGCCTTCCATGTTGTGGGCCAGATCGGTCAGCTCATGATAGTGTGTCGCGAACAGTGTCCGGGCTCCTGTTACATTCACAAGATAATCGGCAACAGACCATGCGATGCTGATACCGTCAAACGTACTCGTTCCTCGACCGACCTCATCAAGCAGGATAAGACTGCGGGGGGTCGCGTTGTTCAGAATATTCGCCGTTTCAATCATCTCGACCATAAAGGTGCTCTGGCCCCGCGTTATATTGTCCGAGGCACCGATGCGGGTAAAGACGCGATCCGTAATGCCGATAACCGCCCGTTCGGCAGGCACGAACGATCCAATCTGCGCCATCAGGACGATCAGCGCGACCTGCCGCATAAACGTCGACTTGCCCGCCATGTTGGGTCCGGTAATGACCAGCAGCCGGTTGGAACCGCGGTCCATATACGCATTGTTCGGAATAAAGCGTTCGTCGCGGGCGACAAAAGTCCGGAGCGAGAGAAGCCGCTCTATAACAGGATGTCTGCCGTCTGTTATTTCGATAAGATCGCTGTCGTCAATCACCGGTTTCACATAGTCATACCGCTTTGCGACTGTCGCAAGCGACGCGTAAAAATCTGTTTCCGCGATAATCGCCGCTGCCTCGTGCAGCTGGGGCGCATACTTGCCAATTCTGTCCAGCAGACCGAGAAAGAGCGAATATTCAAGCTCCTTAAGTCTGTCCTCGGCCCCGAGAACCTTGCCCTCGTATTCTTTCAGTTCCTCGGTAATAAAGCGCTCACAGTTTGCAAGTGTCTGTTTGCGGATATAATCCTGCGGCGCAAGATGCAGATTTGTCTTTGTAATTTCAATGTAATAGCCGAATACCCTGTTGAATCCCACTTTCAGGGAGGGGATTCCGGTGCGCTGCCGCTCGTCCGTTTCCATCTTCGCGATATAATCCTTGCCGTGAATCGAGATGCCCCGGAGCTCATCTACCTCCTTGCTGTATCCCTTGCGGATAATGCCCCCGTCACGAGGATTGTTTGCGGGCGAGTCCATGATACTGAAATCGATACTGTCGGAAAGATCGGTCATGTCGGTCATCCTCGCCCCGATCTGCCCGAAATGCAGGTTTTTTGAAGCTACCAGTATCTTCCGCAACTTCGGAAGATGCTGAAGGGAGCTTTTCAGAGCCAGAAGGTCGCGCGGGATGGCATTTTTTGCGATAATGCGCGAAGTGATACGCTCGATGTCCTGAATTTTTCGAAGCGTTGTCCTGAGCTCTTCCATAAACTCGTAATCCTCGACGATAGCGCTCACGGCATCCTGCCGCGTGCGGATCTCGGAAACCGTAATCAGCGGCCTCGCAAGCGCGTTGCGCAGGAAACGGCCGCCCATCGGCGTGAGCGTTTCGTCAAGCACCCAGAGCAACGAGCCTTCAACCGTGCCGTCCTTCAGCGTGCGGGTAATTTCAAGATTCTGCTTGGTCACAGCATCCAGAAACATGCATGAGGATTGCTGCAGCGGCGTCATCTTGCCAAAGCTAAGCACCTTCTGCGTCTCCTCAAGATAACTGATGAGCGCTCCGGCAGCCGATATCGCCGCGGGCATGCCCTCACAGCCATACCCTTCAAGAGACGAAACACGGAAATACTTTAAAAGCGTTTTGTATGCCTCCGTGTAATCAAACTCCCAGTCGTCATGGTAAGAAACAAACATGCCGTCAAGCGCTTCCTGCATATGAAGCGCGTGTTCGGCACTCCTCGGACAGAGCACCTCACGGGGCTCGAACCGGCCGATCTCATCCTCGAGCGGCTTGTCCGTCTCGAAGACGGTAAAGGCTCCCGTCGAAAGGTCCGCAATGGTAATGCCGTATTTGCCCTGCGCCGGATAAATGCACATGATAAAAGCATTCTCCTTCGGCAGCTCCGGCACATGCGTACCAGGGGTGATAACTTTCACCACCTCGCGCTGGACAATGCCTTTTGCCTGCTTTGGATCCTCTACCTGCTCACAAACCGCAACCTTGCGGCCCGCCTTGATTAGTTTTGCAATGTACGCGTCAATCGAAAAATATGGCACCCCGCACATCGGCATGGGATCATCCTTGTTCTTGTCGCGGGAGGTGAGCGCTATCTGGAGAATGCCGGAGGCAATTTTGGCGTCTTCCCCGAACATCTCATAGAAGTCGCCGAGACGAAAAAGAACAATGGAATCAGCATGTTTTTCTTTTATAGCGGAATACTGCTTCATCAGAGGCGTAAGCTCGGACACGGGTCTGTTTTCTCCTGTTCATTGACCGGATTGCTACGTCAGAAATCCATAGATTATACAACAGACGTGAGGGAATAGAGAAAGAACACATCGAAGTGCTGAATCTTGAAAGTTGCTGATCTGAAATGCTCTCACTCTCCGGCACGTGTCCTGGCAAAGACGACCGGAAAATCCGGTCCGTTTCTATTTCTGAATTCTGCCTTCAGAGGCCCAGTACTATTTCCCGCTCTGTCATATCCACCTTGTCGATCCTGACAGAAATATCCTGGCCGATGCTGAAACGTTTACGGAGGTTAAGCCCGTTCAAACACATACGCTGCTCGTCATAGCGATAATAGTCATCGGTCATGGCGGAAACATGCAGAAAGCCCTCTACGTAGACATCATGCAAGCGCACCTTGACGCCATACGCGGTCACCGCAACGATACTGCCCGAAAAAATCTGCCCCTCCTTGCCCTTCATATACCAGACGCGCATGGCATTCAGAACAGCGCGCTCAGTCTCGTCTGCCTGTCGTTCCATGCGCGACGACTGAAAGGCGATGTCGGGCAGAAGCGAATGCAACTGTTCAGTCCGCTTAGCGCTCAGGCGCTTTTTGACGAGCAATTCCCGCAGAATGCGATGGGTGATGAGGTCCGGGTAGCGCCGAATCGGCGAGGTAAAATGCGAATAACTCTCCGACGCAAGACCGAAATGCCCGATGTTCACCGATGAGTATCTCGCCTGTTTCAGGCTCCGCAGGATAAGGGAATGAAAGACCGCTTCTTCGGGCTTACCCTGCAACTGCCGCAGCAGGCCCGCTACATCGCCCGGCTTTATCAGACGGCGATGGCGGATGATGCCAAGCGCAACGAGCATTTTTGCTATTTCTTCGAATTTCAGCGGGTCGGGCTCTTCATGAATCCGATAGAGGTTTGGCACCGAAAGCCCTTCAAGATGTTCAGCGACCGCCTCGTTTGCCGCAATCATAAACTCCTCTATCATCATATGGGCAAAATTGCGCTCCGCGCGAATAATGGCTTCCGGATTCCCCCGCATGTCGAGCAGCACTTCAGGCTCGGGAAGGTCAAAGTCGAGACTGCCGCGCTTTATTCGACGCGCCTTGATAAGATGGCACAATGCTTCCATCTGCTCAAAATCAGGCAAGAGCGCCGCATATCGGGAACGCTCTTTTGAATCCTTATCAATCAGCATCTTTCTGACCGATGTATATGTCATACGCTTGTCGCTGTTGATAAGGCTCGGATAGAACCGCCGTGCCATGCGCATGCCTTGGCTGTCAAAATCCATTTCAACCGTAAACGCAAGACGGTCGACTCCGGGCTTCAGGCTACAGAGATCTTCAGAGAGCTCTTTCGGCAGCATGGGGACGACGCGGTCCGGAAAATAGACGCTCGTTCCGCGCTTCCTAGCCTCCAGATCCAACGGTGAATTCCACGCAACAAAGAAACCGACGTCCGCGATATGCACCCAGAGACGAAAACCATCTTCCGTTTTTTGAATCGAGATGGCGTCATCGAAGTCCTTCGCCGTTTCGCCGTCAATGGTAACCGTGTTGAGCTGACGAAGATCCTTTCTGCGGAGCGTCCGCGTGCCTTCATCATCAACGGGAACAGCCCTGGCATAAAGTGCCCTGGCTTCTTCCAGCACCTCAGGCGGAAACCGGCGCGGAAGATGGAACTCATCAAGAATGCCCTCAATCTCTTCCCGCGGACTTTGGGGGTCGGCCAGCACCTTCACAACGCGTGCCGCGGGAGGCCTTTTGTCAGTCGGAAATGAGACGACCTCGACAACAACTCTGTCTCCGTCGCACGCATGCGCACGGTCGTCAGAAGCGACATACAGATCAAACGGGATGGAACGGTTTTTCGGGACGACATAGGATGCCTTGCGGTCAATCTGGAGGGTTCCGGTGATTCTGCCATGTGCCCGGTCGAGAATGCGGATTATTCTGCCGTCGCGGCGCTCCCGGTTCTCCAGGCGGACAACAACTCGATCGTTATTCATCGCGCCAAGAGCATTGCGGCCGGCAACAAAGATATCGCGCTCTCCCGGCTTTTCGGTTATGACAAAGCCGTATCCGTCCCGGTGCGCTTCAAAATAGCCCGTGGCGAGGCTCATCTCATCAGGAAGCCCGTAGAGGCCCGTTCGGGTCTTGATGATTTCCCCGTTGCCGACCAGCTCGCGCAGCACTTTCTTGGCCGACTTCTTTTCGCCGGCACGAAGTTTCAGCCGATCCGTCAGATCCCGATAACTGAGAGGATTTTTGACCTTCTCCCGGAAAAAAGCGAGGAGCAACTCTCTGGTAAGCATCTATAACCCCTGTCTGGTCCGGAATTCCCGGATAGCGCCAATTGCAAGTGCTTCATTGTGAAGGGCTATCCCCTTCAGTTCCTTGTACTGTTTTTGCACTTTCTTGTTTTTCGGATCAACAACCCGATCAAGCGACTTCAGCTCTTTATTGATCTGCCGAGAAAGAGCGTCATACTTCCGGTATTTTTCCTTTTCGCTCGGAATCGAAAAGTCGCCGGGCATCTGCCATTTGTCCCTGAAGTATATCCACGAGGCAAAGTCTTCAAGCTTGTATCCGGGCATCGGCGTGATCGTACCCTTATACTGCATGTTCACAATCCTCATGCCGTTTTTGTCGGCAACTATTGAGTAGCCCCCGCTGAATGATTCCGCGGATCCCTGATCGTCCTGGTATTCCCACCGTGATGTGACCACCTGCCTGTCGCGATGGCAGCTTTCGCACGAGCGCCCCTTGCCGTAGGGATGCGATGCCTGCTGTATCTCAAACCAGAGCAGGTGCTTATTGTTGGATGGCGCATCAAACGTGCCGACTATGTAATAGGGGTCACGGGTTTCTCCGTTTTTCCAGCGGAACTGAAGGCCGTTGGAAGCCGGCACGTCCGGCTTTATGTTGCCGGTTGCATGCGGAAAGACCTTCACTGCCATCCATGTGCCTTTCTGATCTTTCATCAGCATAGGCGGCCCCTGAATGCCATAATACAAGGAATACTTTTTCATCGGATTCTGTTTTCCCGCAACCAGTCCCTGCCCCCAGACCACGACCTGATAGCCGCGAAGCTCATTCACATGACACGCGGAACAGTCCAGGTTCTTGTGAACGCTCTTCTCGTGCGCTTCCTGAATCCCGATATGACAATCCTGACAATGCGCCTTTCGCTGCATGTCTCCCATACCGCGTTCTCCGGTCGTATGACAGTCAGTGCAGTGGATCTTCTTGTTGTAATGAACGTCGGGCTTCATGCCCGTCGGAATGGAATAGTCGCCTCCGACATAGGTTTCGCCGCGGCGGCTGTGCGAGGAGCCGGCGTGGCACATGCTCGTGTTGCGGCCTCCGCCCCCGCAGGTTTCGGCGGAGGGTTTGTTCGCAAACGCATGAGCGCCACGCTTCCGATCCGGCGCATAGTGGCAGTCCAGGCAGCCAGCATGACAGGCATTGCAGAACTTTTGCTTTCCTATTGCCTGGTCTTTTGTCATAGGAGCATTCAACTCCTTGTTGATCTCCTCAAGGTTCCTGAACGAAAAACCGGCATCCCTGAGCACATCGGACGGCGGCAGGTCGGCAAAAGAAGGTCCGCAGTTTTGCGGGCCATAGGGATGCAGCCATGTGGTCATGGTTCGCTGCCGAAGGTTTGTTGCCATGATAGTCGTCTTGTACTGCTTCAGTTCGTCCGGATGGCAGCCCGATTTTCCGCAGGTCTTTGCCGCTATTTCGGGATCAAAATTGAATGTCTTTCGGTCGCGGTCGTGCCAGAGTACGGTACGCACCTCAGGGTGCGGCGTCAGCTCGCCGTTCTCCATTATCTGCGGAAGCATTTCACGTATCCGGTCTGAACCTTCAGGCAGGAGCGGCTTTTTTGAAAGCGTCTTCCTCTGCACAGCCTCCCCGTCGTGATTTATGTAAAATGCCGTCAGCATTCCCTCATGAGCCTTGTCGGGCTCTGTCGCGCGACCGTTGCCGAGATGACAGTCACGGCACTTGACATTCGGATGGCGGCTCTCTTTTTCGACCATCTCCTGCGTTACATAGAACTGCGGGTAGCCGAGCTGTTTCAGTCGTTGCTGGTCGCTATGGCAGCGAATGCATTCAACGCTGCTGTCCTGCCATGCGTTATACCCAAGAACGGTGACTACAAAGAGAAACTGCAGAAGAAAAAGAACAAATGTCTTTCTGGTAAGCCAATCGCTGAGGCTGCCAATTCTCATCCGGCAGGTTACTGAGCTGTCTGCGGAGCGTTCGGTAACGGCTTCTGCACCGAAGGCTGGGGGGGTGGGGAAACAGCCTCGGGAAGCACCAGGCGGAGCGCCTGACCGCTCTTGCCGCCGTGAACAATTTCTTTCCCGTCAAATGTTATTTTCAGCCCCGAGGCATTACCAATCCAGAGGCGGACGACCTCCTTCGCATCGAAGCGCTGCGTATCACCCGGGTTCATCAGCATCTCTTTTTTGTCGACGCGGTCGAGAATAATCTGCACCCAGACCTTCTCCACTGCCGTAAGAACAATCTGATGCTTTTTATCAGCGCCAGTCTGTTTATTGGCTGCAGGTGCGGGAACCTGCTGCACGGCAGCCGGCAGAGGAGCATGAGTTGATACCTGCTGCGACTCCTGCTTTTCGGTAGCCGGGGACTGGAAAGACTTCGCATCAGCGGGCTTTTCCTGCTCATCACCAGGCTTGATGACAACGGGTTCTTTGAGAATCACATCCGGTTTCAGATTCTCAACTCCGGGAAGAGAAGACGCGCCGAACATCTGATACAGAACAATGCCGCCCACAATGAGCAGCACAAGAAAAAAAGCAAGCGAAAACTTTACGGAACGCCCCCCCGACGTCGTCTCCTCAAGCTGAGTCTCACGTTCAGCGGTCAGCGTAATCCGGGGGGGGACAACCGGGGACGGAACTGAATCTGATTGAGAATAGCCGGTAGCGGCTCCTCCGGACTGCGCGGGGATGAGCGCAACAGCCTCTTTTGGGGAACCGGCAAGAAACCTCTCATACGGCACGAGAGCAGCCGCAGGATCCACATCCAGAGCTTTCGCGTAATCACGTATATAACTCCTGGCATATACCGGAATAGGCAATACGTCATATTGCTCATCCTCTATCGCATGCAGATAGCTTGCGCGCACGCAGGTAACAGCAACGATTTCAGACAGATTCTTCCCGAGAGCGAGCCGTTTTTCCTTAAGTACGGAAGCCATAAGTATCAATATACCATAATGCCATTCGCTTTGAAAACAAGACAGAGCGTCCCAAATCCACCATCAAACTGACCCCGAGCCGCCCGGAGGGCAGTTTTTGT
>CAYMRS010000001.1:0-119712 GCA_964392915.1 uncultured Nitrospiraceae bacterium | reverse complement strand
AGGTTATGTTGAGGCCCTGAAGCCCCGGGCTTTAGCCCGGGGAGTGGTTCACTTGCTAATGAAATCAGTTTGCGGAGGTTCTGAATGGACAAGATACTGAGAATTGATATGGGTGCTGCCGCCAGCCCAAAAATGACGGTAAAGGCTCTTGGCGAATATGCCGGGTTCGGCGGGCGCGCCATGACATCAGCAATTGTTTCAAAAGAGGTGCCGCCGCTCTGCCATCCGCTCGGCGCGGAAAATAAACTGGTAATAGCACCCGGACTGTTAAGCGGCACCGTCGCTGCGATGTCTGGGCGCCTGTCGATCGGATGCAAAAGTCCTCTGACCGGCGGCATCAAGGAATCCAACGCCGGAGGCCAGCCCGCGCAGGTACTTGCCCGGCTGGGCTATGCCGCTGTCGTGCTTGAAGGCAAGCCGTCCGGAGATGACCTTTACAAAATACTGATCAACAAGGACGGCGTCACCATTATGACTGACAACACTCTCAGGATGCTGCCGAACTATGATGTTGTCGCAAAAATGAAGCAGGAGTTCGGCGACAAAATCTGTTGCATTTCTATAGGACCTGCGGGTGAAATGAAGATGAACGTCGCCTCCATCGCCTGTACCGACATGGAGCAGCGGCCGACCCGTCATTGCGGCAGAGGCGGCGTCGGGGCGGTTATGGGAGCCAAGGGCGTAAAGGTCATCGTGCTGGACGACACCGGCATGACTGTCAGGGCGCCAAAAGATCCGGAACAGTTCAAGGACGCGAACAAGCGGCTTGTGGAAGGCCTGCTGAAGCATCCGGTTACCGGACAGGGCCTACCTGCATATGGCACCAATGTTTTGACCAATATTCTGAGTGAAGCGGGTGGATACCCGACCTTCAACTTTAAGCAAGGAAGCTTTGACGGCGCGTCGAAAATAAGCGGTGAAACGCTGGTTGAGCTTGAAAAACAGCGCGGCGCGAATCCGACGCACGGCTGCCACCGGGGCTGTGTCATCCGATGCTCCGGAATCTACAACGACAAGGACGGCAACTATCTGACCAAGCAGCCGGAATATGAAACCGTCTGGTCGCATGGCGGCAACTGTGGCATTGACGACCTTGACTCGATTGCGATGCTTGATTTCCTTGATGACAACATCGGCGTAGACACTATCGAGATGGGAGCCACCATCGGGGTCGTCATGGAAGCAGGGTTAGCCAAATTCGGCGATGCTGCGGCCGCGATTAGCATGGTGAAGGAGGTCGGGCAGGGAACCTATCTCGGCCGCATCCTCGGCGGCGGCGCAGCCATCACGGGAAAAGTCTTTGGCGTTGAACGGGTGCCTGTCGTGAAAGGTCAGGCGATGCCGGCGTATGATCCGCGCGCGGTTAAGGGCGTCGGTGTTACTTACGCGACCTCGCCGATGGGTGCGGACCACACCGCAGGGTATGCCGTTACCGCCAATATTCTGAAGGTCGGCGGCTATGTTGATCCGCTCAAGAGCGACGGTCAGATCGAGTTGTCCCGCGATCTGCAGATTGCGACAGCCGCAGTTGACTCGACCGGCATGTGCATATTCATAGCATTCGCGGTCCTCGATCAGCCCGAGACCTTTCAGTCGCTGCTTGATCTGCTGAATGCATGTTACGGACTCACACTTACCGGCGACGGCGTGGTGGCATTGGGCAAGACTGTTCTGAGCATGGAGCGCGATTTCAATGCCCGCGCCGGATTCACCAAGGAAGATGACCGGCTGCCGGGTTTCTTTTCGACCGAAAAACTCGCGCCGCATCAGGTAATCTGGGATGTAAAAGACGAAGACCTCGACAAGGTATTCAACTGGTAAAAATAATTCTGGCAGCCTGAGCCGGAACTTTCAGGCTCAGGCTGCCGATACCCTGCATGAATATCACGGTCAAACTATTCGCCACGCTGCGCAACGGCCGCTTTGAACAGGGAAGTCTTGATCCTGACGCAGGAACAACAGTTCGTTCTGTGCTTGAAAAGCTTGCCATCACGCCCGACGAGGCGGCAATCGTCTTCGTGAACGGCCGCCATGCAGAGCCTGAAAGACCGCTTTCCGATGGGGACACCATCAGCATTTTCCCCCTTATCGGCGGCGGTTGATTCCGGAAATGCATCTTTTTTCATTCCTACAAACGAGCTTCGAAGCGGCAGGCTTTTTTTGCAGGCTTGTTCCCGTTGCCTCCGTTTCGGAAAGGTAGGTTTGTATGAACAGGGATGCGCTTCCGGCCTTCTTTGAAGCTCATCAGATTGACGGACTGCTTTCACTGGCAATCGCTCAGCAAGCTGTTCAGGCAAGCGGTCTGTCTCTGCATGAGGTCGAGGAGGAGGCGCTCACGGTCGGGTTCCTTCCAAAGCGATACCAGCGAAACAGTAATCTCTTCACCATTGCGGATCAGCTGAAACTGCATCGCTCGCGCGTCGCTCTTGTCGGATGCGGAGGGCTTGGAGGCCATAGCGCGGAGATGCTCGCCCGATGCGGGGTGGGACGTTTAATCTGCATCGATCCTGACAGTTTTGCGGAGCACAATCTAAACCGTCAGCGATTCTGCACCATCAGTTCTCTCGGCAGGCCCAAGGCGGAAGTTATTGCAGAAGAACTGGCGGACATCAATCCGTCAACGCAGGTGGTGGCTCATGTTGAGGCTTTTCGCTTGGAATGCGCGGCCGATCAGCTCGGAGGAGCGCAGATTGTTCTTGATGGGCTTGACTCGTTCGATGTGCGGAGTGAGCTTGCCTCTGCCTGCGGAACGCTTTCCGTTCCGTTCATTCATGGCGCCATCGGCGGATGGTACGGACAATTCGGCGCGCAGTCTGCTGACAGCGACGTCCTTGCGCAGTGGCTGAATTCATCACGCGGTAAAATCGGACTCGAATCAGCGCTTGGCAACCCGTCGTTCACGCCACCGTTTATTGCGGCTCTCCAGGTTGCCGCTGCCATTAAGATCCTGCTCGGCAAAGATGACGTTTATTGGGGGAAGCTATTTTTCTGCGATCTCCGCCGGATGTCATTTGACGCAGGCTCACTGGGCTGAGTATAGTTAGCTGCTGTGCGGATGACGAAAGGGGACTTCCAGATGAAACGGGTATTTCGCGAGAGCCTCTTCCTTGATGATGCGCTGACCCTTCTTCAGCAGAGCCTTCACAAACACCATATCGGGCAGACCGGACAGGAAAGCGCTCCGGTAAAACGTGCCATGGGCCGTGTGACCGCCGAGGCTGTTTTCGCCCGGTGTTCTTCGCCCGCGTATCACTCATCAGCCATGGACGGCTATGCGGTGCGGTTTCGGGACACATTCGGCGCCTCTGAAACAAAGCCTCTTTTGCTGACGGCCGGGAGCGGCGCGGTTCCGGTCGACACCGGCGATCCACTGCCTCCGGGGTTCGACGCCGTCATCATGATCGAGGACGTAAACATTGTCGGCAATGCTGTCGAGATTTATGCCCCGGTAACGCCGTATCAGCATGTCCGCGTAGTCGGTGAAGATATCGTTGCGACCGAACTGATAATCCCAGAAAACCACGCGGTGCGTCCGATTGATATGGGCGCCTTGCTCGCAAGCGGCCGGCTCGATATCCTGGTACGCCGCAGGCCCCGGGTTGCCGTCATCCCGACCGGAACGGAGCTTGTTGATCCGGAAGCGGTGCGTGAGCGTATGCCGCAAGCTCCGGAAATCATTGAGTACAATTCGGCGCTTCTGGGCGGCATGGCGGAAGAGTGGGGCGCGGAACCGCTCTGCATGCCGATTGTTGCCGACGACAGCGCTTCCATCCGCCAGGCGCTGCTGAAGGCGCTCGAAACGGCTGATATCGCCATTATTAATGCCGGTTCTGGCAAGGGCTCTGAAGACTATACCGCGGCCGTGATAGCCGAACTCGGCGAGTTGATTATTCACAGCGTTGCCATCAAGCCCGGCAAACCGCTTATCTTCGGCTTGGTTCAGGGCAAGCCGGTGTTCGGTGTGCCCGGCTATCCGGTTTCTGCCTATCTGACCATGCGGCTGTTTGTGCATCCGGTGATTGCTCATCTGCTCGGCGTTGCCCCTGAGGAAGGCGAATCAGTGAAGGCGATTCTTTCCCGCCAGATATCTTCTCCTCTCGGCGTTGATGAGTTTGTACGCGTCAAGGTGGGAGCGGTCGGCGAAAAGCTGATAACAACGCCGGTCGGTCGCGGAGCTGGACTTCTGATGTCGGTCGTGCGTGCTGACGGGTTCCTCAAGATTCCCGCTGATTCTGAAGGGCTTGTGGCCGGAGCGCCCGTGGTCATCCAGCTTCTTCGAAGCCGCGACGCAATCCGGAATACCATCGTCTGTATCGGTAGCCATGACAATGCCCTCGATCTCCTCGCAAATAGAATTAAGCAGCTTCATCCCGGACTGTCTCTCTCATCGGCGCATGTCGGGTC
The DNA here is from genome assembly GCA_964392915.1 of uncultured Nitrospiraceae bacterium. Taxonomy (GTDB): domain Bacteria; phylum Nitrospirota; class Thermodesulfovibrionia; order Thermodesulfovibrionales; family Dissulfurispiraceae; genus JAAYUK01. The sequence goes on along the minus strand of CAYMRS010000001.1, from coordinate 115,308 downwards.
AATGGGCGGCCTGATGGCTCTCAGGCGCGGAGAGGCGCACATTGCCGGCACGCATCTGCTCGACGAAGAGACGGGCGATTACAATGTGCCGTATCTGAAGCGGCTCATTGCCGACCGGCAGACCGTGCTGGTCAATCTCGCATATCGGCAGCAGGGCTTGCTGGTGAAGCCCGGAAATCCGAAGAACATTGCCGGTTTTTCCGATCTGGTTCGCAAGGACGTTACCTTCATCAATCGCCAGTCGGGCTCCGGAACGCGGATGTTGCTCGATAAATGTCTCCGGGATGGCAACATCAAACCGGACGACATCGCAGGCTACGAACGCGATGAGTATACTCATATGGCGGTCGCTTCGGCTGTTCTCACCGGCCTTGCTGATACCGGCCTTGCGGTTTTTTCGTCGGCTCAGGCCCTCGGGCTTGACTTCATCCCTGTTGCGGATGAGCGTTACGACATCGCAATTTCAGCCGATGTTTTTGAGAGCGAAATGATACGCAAGCTGATGTGCATCATTTCCGATGATTCCGCATTCCGCGCCGGCGTTGAGGCGCTCGGGGGCTACGATACGCGGGATATGGGGAAGGTCATTTTCCGGGGGTGAACGATGCCGCGATGTGCTTTGTTGGCGTTGACAATTGCAGGAATCCTGTGCAAAGATAACGAAAAGTTTCAGCTGTTTTTGTACCGTTTAGGCTTCGCAGACATTGAATTTGGAGTTTTTTTCGTTGAAGCAGTGGCTTCAGTATTTTCAGTACAGCAAGGAGGAACAGCAGAATGGCAAAGGGAACAGTGAAGTGGTTTAATGAGTCCAAAGGATTCGGCTTTATTACGAGTGATGACGGCGCGGATGTCTTTGTTCACTACTCCTCAATCCAGGATTCCGGGTTTAAATCACTTGCCGAAGGTCAGGCGGTCTCGTTTGACGTTGAGCCGGGACCGAAAGGACCAAAGGCGGTCAACGTCGTAAAGATTTAATCAGAAAGAACAATCAAAAAGGCCCGCTGTCTCCTATTGGCAGCGGGCCTTTTTTTGTCGCGGCCTGCATGCATTGGTATCCATTATTGATAACTGCAATCAGTGTTCGTTTTCTATCGGAATGCGCATCTGTCTTTCGGAAGGCAATAAGGCCGTCAGGGAGTGCGAAAGTGAGCACTATCTATACCGAGTTTTCGAATGCGATATTGAAGAGTCGTTCTTTGCATGCCAAGGAGGCGCGCTGCCCCGTGTGGTCCGCCTATAACACCGCGACACTTCCGCAGCTTATCTTCTAAGAGGCGTTTTTCTACATTGTCCCTTGTCTGAGGGGCATGTTCATCTGCGTGCATGCTCAGTTGAAGCATGGTCGCCATGTGGCGTTCCCCGAGCGATTCTCCGCCGTGAATAATGGTGAGCCGTTCGATCACATTCTCGAGCTCACGGACATTTCCGGGCCAGGCGTAATTAATCAGGGCATTCATTCCGGACTGTGTTAACCGGACATGTGGCTTGTGAAGCTTCGCTGCGAAGCGGGAAACAAAACATTTAACGAGAAGAGCAATATCTTCCTTCCGTTCCCGCAATGAAGGGATGTGTAGCGGAATGGTATTCAGGCGGTAATAAAGATCACGCCGGAATGTTTTGTCGCGAATATTATCCTCAAGATGCTGATTGGTTGCGGCAATAATCCGGAAATCTACGGATATCGGGTTGCTCTCTCCGACCCGCTCAAAGGACTTCTCCTGGAGCGCCTGCAAAAGTTTGGCTTGCGTATGCATCGGGATCTCGCCGATCTCATCAAGGAAAACCGTGCCCTTGTCAGCGAGTTCAAACCGGCCGATGCGCCGCGAGTCGGCACCGGTATATGCTCCTTTTACGTGGCCGAACAGCTCACTTTCAATCAGTTGCGGAGCAAGCGCAGCGCAATTCACTTTTACAAAAAGATTTTTGCTGCGGGGGCTGAGCGCGTGGATTATCCGCGCAATATGATCTTTCCCAGTGCCTGTTTCGCCCATTATGAGTACCGAAGCTTCAGTGGAAGCGATCAATTCAATCTGTTTCATGATGGCGATCATAGGCGGGCTGACATAGAAAAAGCGCTCCCTTGCGTATTGCTCGGTTATTTCAGTATCGATTAGATATGCTCTTTCGCGGTCCAGGCTGCGGATGGTTTGCTGCATCTGTTCATATGAGAGCATGTTGTCAATGGCGAGTGAAATCTGCACGCAGAGGTCGCGAAGAAAGTCCTGAATTTCACGGGCATTGGGCGGGAGCGATTTGAATGAAAAGTGGATGGTTCCGAGTATCTTGCCACGGACGATCATGGGATAGGCAAACGTTGCGTTCAATCCGGCGTCTTGCATAGTCTGCGCCGTTTCGAGATCATTTTCCCGGGAAAGATCGTGAATAACAACTTCCTTTTTGCTCAGGATAACGCGTTGTGCCACGGAGCCGTTTCTCAGCGGACGGGTCTTTTCATTGATTCCTTCCGGGCTTACGCCGGCAGCAACGGCAAAATACGAAATCTGGTCTGTTTTTGCATCGTACAGATTGATGCTAAACCGATCAAAAGGGACGATACTGCTGATTTCAGCCGCAATGACATGAAAGAGTCCTTCACGCTCATATTGACTGATGATGACATTATTGAGTCGCAACAGGAGCCGGTATTTTTTTGCCGGATCTTTGAGCATCGGAGCCTCCATGCCTGCGCCCAATATTGGGCGCAAAAGACAACTATTGGTCACGATGATAATACCATTTTTGGCACTGGAATTAAAACTAACTGATAAATATGGTATTTATTCCACGTAATGTCTGGCACGCATATTGATATTTAGTTTCATGCAACGCTACCAGGCTGACCAGGTGAAGAGCCTCCTCGAAACGATTGCGCAGGCAGTCAGGGTTTCCCGCCATGACTGCGGCATTCTTGCAGAATCTCTGATTTTGGCAGATATGCAGGGAACCTCCACGCACGGGGTGTCACGATTTGCAACCTATGTCAGGCGGATTCAAAAAGGTCTCATAAATCCCTGCATTGATATCGCGATTGAGCGGCAACGCACTGCAACTCTTGCAGTGAATGCCAACAATGGTATCGGGCAGGTACAGGCATCGAAAGTTCTTGATCTGTTGGTCCCGATGGCGCGTTCGGCCGGATGCTCATCTGCCACGATCCGCAATTCACAGCACTTCGGGGCTCTCTCATATTTCTGCAATCGTGCGGCGAATCATGGAATGATCTTATTGGCAATGACGAATTGCGAACCCTCCATGTCCCCTGCAGGAGCGTGCGAGGCCTTTTTCGGCACGAACCCGATTGCTGTTTCTTTCCCGACAGGGAAGGGCTATCCGATCAAGATTGATCTCGCTACATCCGTAGTCGCACGCGGAAACATTATTTCGGCAAAGCGGCAGGGGAAATCCATTCCCGAGGGATGGGCACTTGACAGCGACGGCAATTCCACCACCGATGCGGAAAAAGCTCTCTTGGGCACTGTTCTCGCCATGGCAGGCCACAAGGGGTATGCTCTGGCACTTATGGTGGAACTGTTCTCCGGGGTGCTGACAGGCTCCGCGATCGGTCCTGAAGTAGGTTCGATGTGCAGAGATCCCGATCATCCGCAAAACGTTGGGCACTTCTTTTTTCTGTTAGACATTAGTGCGTTTATGGATCCACTGGAGTTTATTGAGCGGGTTGACAGGACCATGGATACCATCAAGGCATGCAGAAAGCGACCGGGAAGCGAAGAGATTCTGATCCCGGGAGAGCGTTCATACAGGACTATTGTTGCCAATAGAGCCAGCGGCGTTCCAATAGGGGATGAAACGGTGCATGAACTCAGGATGCTCTGTCAGGAACTTGATATCCCGTTTTCGGTCGAGTCTGGCAATGACTTCCCATCAGGGAAGTGAAAATGATGCTGGTTGTTTCTCTTGTTTTGCAGGAGATATCTGTTGTTCGTGCAGAACGTACCGATATGAAAGGAGAGCATGATGATTGATTTTCTGGCACATGAGAAGGGGGATCTGGTTGGCGTCGCGACGGTCGACATCAAGACAGGTCAGGTAGCAAAGGGCGTCTATATGGACTCGCAGGAGCCTGTGGAAGTCACGGCAGTTATGGATATTCCGCTTGGTCACAAGATAGCGCTTGCAGACATGAAGACGGGAGACACGGTGCTGAAATACAGTACAGATATCGGGAAAGTAGTAGCACCCATCCGCAAGGGCGAGCACGTTCATATCCATAATCTGAAGACAAAGAGGTGGTAACCATGAATATACATGAGTTTCTCGGATATCGTCGTGAAAATGGCCGCGTTGGCGTAAGAAATCATGTGCTCATTCTGCCGCTTGATGATCTCTCCAATGCGTCATGCGAAGCTGTCGCCAATAACATCAAGGGAACCATGGCCTTGCCGCACCCATATGGCAGACTGCAGTTTGGTGCTGACCTTGACCTGCATTTTGCCACCCTGATTGGCACCGGCAGCAACCCGAATGTTGCGGCAGTAGTAGTAATCGGCATTGAAGATGTATGGACAAACCGCGTTGTGGAAGGCATTGCGAAGACCGGCAAGCCAGTTGTTGGTTTTGGCATTGAGAAGCACGGGCAGCATACTACCATTATGCGTGCATCCAGGGCAGCGCAGGAGTATGTGCAGTGGGCATCAGAGAAGCAGCGCGAAGTCTGCAGAATCCAGGAGCTTTGGGTATCTACGAAATGTGGTGAATCCGACACCACCTCTGGCATAGCCTCAAACCCGACCGTCGGAAACGCTTTCGACAAGCTGTATGAGAAGGGCTGCACGTTGCTTTTTGGTGAAACAACGGAAGTAACCGGTGGAGAACACCTTGTTGCAGCGCGGTGCCGCGACGAGAAAGTCCGCGAGCGCTTCATGTTCATGTTTAATCGCTATCAGGACGTGATCAACCGCCACAAGACTTCAGATCTTTCCGACTCGCAGCCGACCAAGGGAAACATCGCAGGCGGCCTGACGACCATCGAGGAAAAAGCACTCGGCAATATCCAGAAGATTGGAAAAAAGTGCATAGTAGATGGTGTTCTAGACAAGGCGGAAGAACCTACCGGACCGGGTCTCTGGTTCATGGATTCATCCTCAGCAGCAGCTGAAATGGTAACGCTTGCGGCAGCCGCAGGCTTCACCGTGCATTTATTTCCGACTGGACAGGGCAATATAATCGGGAACCCGATTCTACCGGTTATCAAGCTCAGTGCGAACCCCAATACTGTTCGTACCATGAGCGAGCATATTGACGTCGATGTATCGGGATTGCTGCAGAATGAGTTCACGCTGGACGCCGCCGGTGATATGCTATTGGAAATGATGATTCGGACGGCAAATGGCAGAAACACCTGTGCCGAGGCGCTCGGCCATCACGAGTTCGTTCTTACCCGGCTCTACGAGAGCGCTTAAGGCATCTTTTTAGCAATTCAGAAAAGTGGGTGGCAGTCTCCGCTTTGTGATACTGCCATCCACCGGTCTCATACAGAGATGCCGCTGCACGTCATTGGTTCTGTGCCATCACGAGATTTGAGGTGAGTGTGTGAAACGGAATGATCTCCTCGGAGGGTTCTTCTTTCTCAGTGTAGGAATAATATTTGCGGTATATGCACGAAGCGTGGATATCGGCACTCTGGACGAACCGGGCCCTGGATTTTTGCCACTCTGGGCGGGTGTTTTGCTCGGACTCCTGTCGGCGGCTCTCATCCTCAAGACGGTATTCAAAAAGTTTGAAGCGGGGGCCCCTTTTTTCCCGGAAAGTGATTCATGGAAGAGAGTCGGGATGATTGTTCTCTCGTTGGTAGCATACAACTTTCTTCTTAAGCCGCTCGGCTTTATTCTCGTTACGTTTCTCTTTGTTGCATTTCTTGTGAAGTGCATTTTCCCGCAGACGTGGCTCAAAACTTTTGCAATTGCCACGCTCTCAACCGCAGCGGTGCAGCTTATTTTCGTGAACCTGCTTGAGCTCAGGCTGCCCAAGGGACTGCTGGGCTTTTAGCAGAGGAGGAACTCTATGGACATTATTAACCACCTGATGCAGGGAGCGGCGATTGCATTTCAGCCAATGAACCTCCTGTTCTGCTTCATCGGAGTTCTTATGGGAACATTGGTCGGGGTACTTCCCGGACTGGGGCCGACCGCGGCAATTGCGCTCCTGCTGCCGGTGAGTTTTCATATCCCGCCTGTAGCAACGATCATCATGCTTGCGGGTATTTATTACGGAGCCATGTACGGTGGCTCGACAACGTCAATTCTCGTCAATATGCCAGGCGAAGCAGCGTCGGTCATCACCTGTCTTGACGGCCATCAAATGGCCAAGCAAGGGCGGGCAGGCCCAGCGCTCGGCATAGCGGCAATCGGCTCCTTCATTGCCGGCACCATCGGGATTGTAGGCGTCATGCTGCTGGCACCGCCGATGGCAAAGTTTGCGCTCGCCTTTGGTCCACCCGAGTACTTCTCCATGATGCTTTTGGGCATTGTTATCATTATCTACATGTCATCGGGCTCAATCCTGAAGGATTTCATGACAGCGGCATTCGGTCTTCTGCTCGGAACAATCGGCATGGATGCAATAGCAGGAACGCAGCGGCTGACGTTCGGCGTTCTTGAGCTTGCGGATGGCATCGGCTTCATTCCGGCAGTTATGGGCCTTTTCGGCATCTCTGAAATTCTGATGAATGTGGAGCGTGTTGTGGCGACCACGCTTGTCACGGAAAAGGTAAAGAACCTTCTGCCAAGCATGCAGGATATAAAGGACTCCATCCGTCCCATTCTGAGAGGCAGTTTCCTTGGATTTCTCATCGGGGTATTACCGGGGCCTGGTCCTGTTATTTCCACCTATGCTTCCTATGCGATGGAGAAAAAACTGTCGAAGACCCCCGAAAAATTCGGAACCGGGCATATAGCAGGCGTTGCCGGACCTGAGGCTGCCAACAATGCCGCCTCAAGCGGCGCTATGATACCACTCTTCACCTTGGGAATCCCGGCAAACTCTGTTATAGCGGTTTTGTTGGGCGCTTTCATGATTCATGGTCTCCAGCCGGGTCCCATGTTTATAGCCAAGTACCCGGATATCTTCTGGGGCACTATTGTGAGTATGTATCTCGGAAACGCCATGCTGCTCGTGCTGAATCTTCCATTGATTCCGCTCTGGATTAAGGTTCTCAAGGTTCCCTATGCTATCCTGTTCCCGCTTATCCTGATTTTCTGCCTTATCGGTGTCTATAGTCTTAACTTCAGCCAGGTTGAAATAGGGTTGATGATCGGGTTCGGAGTGCTCGGGTACTTCATGCGCAAGTTCAAGTTCGAGATGGCACCGCTTATTCTCGCTCTGGTGCTTGGTCCCATGATGGAGAGCAATCTTCGCCTTACGCTTCTGATTAATCAGGGCGATGCGAGTGTCTTTGTTACCAAGCCTATCTCTGCAGTCTTCATTGCGGTATCAGCGGTGCTGATTTTCTCAACCATGATCCCATCAATACGGAACAGGAGGTCAAAGTTCAAGGAAAAACTTGGAGAAGATGACGTATAGTCTGGATATGATAAACGATAACCAAGCAGCAGGAAAGGAACTTCAATGAACATGAAAGGATTGAGCATCGTCATTCTGGCTGTTGTGCTGGCATTTGGTTTCTTTGGTTCTCAGGCTGAAAGTGCAGCTTTCCCGGCAAAGGAAATTAGCTATATCATTGCATTTAACCCGGGTGGAGAGTCAGACATTGAGTTTCGCGCCATGCAGCCGTATTTTGAAAAGGCTCTCGGCGTCCGTTTTGTTCCTGACTACAAACCCGCGGCGGGCGGCGCGTTGGCGTGGCAGACGCTGGCGGGCGCCAAGCCTGACGGCTATACGCTGGCTGGATTCAATTCTCCGCATATCATAACGCAGCCGCTTACCATGAAAGACGTCACATACAAGACAGAAGAGTTTACCTATCTGACCATGATCGAGTATACGCCTGCAGCTCTCGTGGTGAAGAGCGGATTCCCCGCAAAAACCCTCAAGGAGTTTATCGACTATGCGAAGGCGAACCCCGGCAAGGTGACGGTTGCCGCTGTGGGCAAGTTTTCAGGACCGCATCTCAATGTGCTTCAGTTCATGAAAGTGGCAGGCATCAAACTGACCTATATCCCACTGCAGGGAACCGGTCAGGTGAAGCCGCAGATCATGGGGGGTCATGTTGATGCGGCATTCACCAATTCTCCGGCCGCTGTGGAGATGAAGGGCACCGGCGTTACCATTCTCGCAGTCGGAACGGATAAGCGGATGGCGCAGCTGCCTGACGTTCCGACATTTGCCGAACTTGGCGTTCAGATTTATCCGCGCATTGACCGTGGCATCTTCGCGCCGAATAATCTTCCCAAGGACATTGAACAGAAACTCGACAAGGCATTCTATTCGGTTGTGACCAACAAAGAGGTTCAGGCAAAGCTTATCGAGGCAGGATTTGTGCCGAATCCGATGAATGCAACGCAGACCAGAAAATACATTATGGAGCAAAAGGAGCAGGTCAGGAAGCTTCTTGATGATGAGAAGCTGATGCAGACCAAGTAGGAATTACGTGATGGTCACGGGATCCCTGCACCAGAACGTGCAGGGATCCCGTAAACTCCTCTGCTGGAAAGGACGCAGTCAGCGTATGAAACAGTTGTCTCTCGCAAAGGTCAGGCAGCAGTTTCCCCGGCCACGTATCGATGCTGTCGAGGATGTTATTGTCCAACAGATGCAGCGATTCGCGCCATGCGTTCGTCCAGGCATGAGTGTCGCGATTACGGCAGGAAGCCGGGGGATCAATAACATACCGCTCATCCTGAAAACGGTCGTCAAGGCACTTCGCTCCATGGAAGCGAAACCTTTTCTCGTTGCCTCAATGGGCAGCCATGGCGGAGGCACGGTCGAAGGGCAGACTCAGGTTCTCCGGCACCTCGGCATTACGGAAGACGCGGTCTGTGCTCCTTTGCGGATTACGTCCGAAGCTGTTGCTGTTGGTACTACTCCCGGCGGTCACTTATTGTATGTCGATGCAGAGGCGCACAAGGCGGAAGCAATTTTCGCAATCAACCGTGTCAAACCCCACACAGCATTTCAGGACAGACTCGCGAGCGGTCTCTTCAAAATGCTGACTGTCGGGCTTGGCAAGGTGCTCGGGGCGACGCAGGTGCACAAACTCAGCTCTTCCGGAATGTATGCTTCCATTGTCGAAATGGGGCGTCTTGCTTTGGAAAAAATGCCGGTCATCGGCGGCCTTGCAATCGTTGAGAACGGCTATGAGGAAACCGCCTGGGTGGAAGCGCTTCTGCCGGGTGAAATGGAGGAAGGCGAAAAAAAGCTTCTTCAATATGCCTCAGGGCTACTTCCGCGACTTCCCGTCAAGCAGGTTGATGTGCTCATCATCGAGGAAATGGGGAAGAACTTCAGCGGCACGGGAATGGATACCAACGTAATTGGTCGTTGGAAAGCTACTGGACTGCCAGAGCCCGAGTGGCCCAGGATTAAGCGCATCGTCGTTCTGCGTCTGTCGAAAGAATCGCACGGCAACGCGAACGGGCTTGGCCTGGTGGATTTAACAACACGAAATCTTGTCGATCAAATTGACTGGAATGCCACACTCATGAATGTCCGGACAACCGGGTTTTGGGACAGGGCCTTTTGCCCGCCATTCCCCGGAAGTGACTATGACGCTATAATGTGGGCACTGAAAGGCATGAAGGCCACAGAAGACCAGTCAGTTTCTGTTGCCAGAATCAGAAACACCCTTCATCTCGAAGAACTCTGGCTCAATGAACAAGCCTTTGCATCAGCAGAAATGTGCGAACGGGCAAGCGACTATATCCCATTATTATTTGATGAGCATGGGAATCTGTTGCCGGGGAATTGACGACTTGTCTGCTCCTCGCAAGGCGGCCCGTTCACCATTAGCGAGGCAGCGGGCCTTTTTTGTCGCGGCCTGAATGCTTTGGTGTACATTATTGACAACAGGGGTCAGTCAGTTCAGAACTGCAGAAAGGCGCACTTCAGGTATTCGGTCTCGGGTGCGGCGAGCAGGACAGGGTGATCTTTGCCCTGTGAGCGATATTCGAGCATGCGGGGAGAGCGTCCTGCATCGCGGGCGGCATGGCGAAGCATGTCGAGAAATGACTCCCGGTCGATGTGATGCGAGCATGACGAAGTAGCCAGAATGCCGCCTTCGGCGATCAACTTCATGCACATGGCATTGACATCGCGGTAGCCGCGGAGTGCTTCCTTGATCTTTGCCTTGCTTTTCACAAAGGCAGGCGGATCGCAGACAATAACATCGTATGATTTGCCCGACACGATTTTCCGCTTCAGAAACGAGAAGGCATCTTCCTTCACCGGAGCGCAGCGGTCTGCGAGTTCGTTCAATTCCGCTTGCCGCTGCACCAGATGTATTGCGGCATCGGAATCGTCGACCAGCGTAACCTGCATGCCGTGCCGCGCGAGTTGCATGCCCCACGCTCCGGAGTAGCAGAAGAGATCGAGCGCCGATCCTCCGCGGGCGAGCGCCGCGAGCGCCATGCGGTTTTCGTGCTGGTCCAGAAAGAAGCCGGTCTTCTGGCCGCCGAGCGGATCGACTTCAAAGGCAACAGACCCTTCTGTAATCCGGGGAAGAGTGTCCAGCGAGCCCTTGACAACGCTTTTTTCGAGCGGCAATCCTTCCAGTGTGCGGGACCTGCCGTCATTTCTGAGGACGATGGTTGCAGGAGTCATGACTTCATCGAGTGCGGCAAGAATAATCGCACGCTGACACTCCATCCCGAGTGTCAGAATCTGGACCGAAAGGCAGTCACCGTAACGGTCAACAATCAGTCCGGGTAGTTGGTCGCTTTCGCTGAAAACAGCGCGATAGGCATTGCGGTTTCCGACATACTGCTTCCGGCGTGTGAGCGCCGCGGAGATCCGCCGCGCAAAGAATGTCTGGTCAATGGTCACCTGCCTGCGGGTCAGCAACCGGACGGCGATAAGGGAATTCGGATTGATATAGCCGATGCCGAGAAAGGTATCCTTTGAGTCAAGCACCTCGACAAGCGCTCCCGGCTCGAAGGTCTTTGGACTGCCCGCGATTTCGTTGGAGAAAATCCAGGGGTGACCCGCGAGGATACGGCTTGAGCGGTGAAGAATGACTTTTTTCATGCCTTATTGTACGTTATTTGGCTGAAAAGCGAAAATGAGCTAAAATAAACACAGAGGGACCATGGAACTGAAAAACCGGACGATTGATGAAATAATTACCTTTCTTTCAAAATACCTTCACGGGAAATCCAGCGCCCTGAAGCTCGCGCTCATCAGTTTTTTCTCGCGCGGCCACCTGCTGGTTGAGGATTTGCCGGGCCTCGGCAAGACCACCATTGCGATAGCCATCGCGAAGGCGCTCGGCATGAACTTTGGGCGCATACAGTGCACGAGTGATTTGCTGCCGAGCGACATTACCGGTCTTTCGATATACAACAAGAATGCGAATGCGTTTGAATTCCATCCCGGCCCGATTTTCAATAATATCGTATTGGTGGATGAAATCAACCGCGCAACGCCGAAAACGCAGAGCGCGCTGCTTGAGGCCATGGCGGAAAAGCAGACGACGATTGAAGGCAAAACCTACAAGCTGGCAAGGCCTTTTTTCGTGATAGCCACGCAGAATCCGGTCGAGCAGTTCGGCACATTTTCCCTTCCGGAGTCACAGCTCGACCGGTTCATGATGAAAATCAGTGTCGGATATCCCGACCGGAATGCGGTCATGGAAATTCTGAAGTCGGGAAGCCGTCGGGAAGATTTGTACGATATTGTTCCGATGATGAAGAAAGAGGATGTGCTTGCCATTCAGGACGAGATCCGCACGAGCATTATGATTTCGGACAGGGTGCTTGAGTATATACTCGATATTGTGGAGGCGACACGTTCCAGCAAGTATATCGTAGCGGGCATATCGACCCGCGGCGTTCTCGCCATCCAGTCGACCGCGCGGACTCTTGCATACTTCAGCGGACGTGATTATGTTATTCCTGAAGATGTGAAGCAGCTTGCCCAGTATACGGTGCCGCACCGCCTTATTTACCGCGACGAATATGCCGGCATGAACAAGAAGGAGATTATCCAATCGCTCGTCGGTCAGATACGCCTCCCGGTGTAATCCGGATTTCGAAGGCCGGATGGCTGTATATCGCGGTTACGCTCCTGCTCGGTTTCGGCGCGGTCAACACCGGCAACAATCTCATTTACCTTATTGTCTCGGTATTCCTCAGTTATATGGTGCTGTCGGGGTTTCTTGGCCGGCATAATTTAACGGGGGTTGAGGTTGTTTTTTCGATGCCTGATGAGGTCTATGCCGGAACTGAGTTTCCACTTGCCGTAACGCTCAGAAACCGGCGGCGGTTCTTCCCTGTCTTTCTGATGAGAGTGCATATGAACGGCAGGGTGCTTGTTTTTCCGTTTGTCGAGGCCGGACGGGAGGAAACGCTGCACATTCCGTGGGAGTTCGATTGCCGCGGAACCTACCGCCTGGAGGGTATTCGCATTTGTTCGGTCTTTCCGTTCAGTTTTTTCACCCGCTGCCGGACTCTTTCCGGCACGCATGAAGGGGTCGTCTTTGCGAAGCCAAAACAGTGCCTGCTTGTTCAGGAATCGGCGATCGCTCATCGAAGGATACAGGGAGATCGTTCACTCGATTCCGCGGGTTTCGATGCCGAGGCGATTTCTGTCCGTGATTACGTTTATGGAGATCCGCTCAAGTACATTCACTGGAAGGCGAGCGCCCGCACCGGAGCGCTCAAGACCAAAGAGTTTGCTTCATTGGCGGATGAACCGGTTGTTGTTGAGTTCGATCGGATTTCGATCGAGAATATTGAGGAGAGAATCTCCTGTATTACCGGCTTTATCCTGCAGATGCATCGGCGCGGCATGCCGGTTGGGCTGCAGGTTGGCGAACGATTGTACCGGCCTGCATTAACTCAACAGCATAAACGGTCGATGCTCAGGGAATTGGCATTGTATGGCAGCTCATAACATACGCATCGAGACGGTTGTAACGGCACTGACGTATGCAATAGCGCTACTTGCTTTTGCCATGGTTGCCCGGGCGGTCGGACTGACGTACGGATTCATATTCCTTGTTCTCTGCGCCGTTGCGCTCTCGTTTGAACGCAGGCCGTCAGAGATAATTCCACGCTGGCTGTTGAATCTTACCGCGGTTGTCTTTGTCGGGATAGCTGTTTTCCGAATTTCGTTTGCTGATCCGGTCACACCGGTACTTCAGATGCTGTTGCTTCTGACAGGCATCAAACTGCTCGAGAAAAAGGGCTTTCGAGACTTCATGCAGATATATCTGCTTGCGGTTTTTCTGCTTGCGGGTTCGGCGCTTGTTTCGATTGATATGGATTTTCTCGCGGCCCTGCTTGTGCTCATGTATCTGCTCTCGACTGCAATCATCTTTCTTGCCTATTATGTTCAGGAGAGCGGCCTTGAGGTCTCACGACAGGTTGTACGCCGCATGCTGTCTGCTTCACTGCTTATTCCCACGATTGCGATTCCGCTCAGCCTGCTGCTCTTTATTGTTTTGCCCCGGTCGACGTTCCCTCTGATGACCTTTCTGAATCGTGGGGCCGGGGCCTCAACAGGGTTCAGCGAAGAGATATCCCTGGGTGAGGTGGCAGGGATTCAGGAGGATGCATCCATCGCATTCCGGGTCGAAATGCCGCGTATTCGTGATGCGGATCTGTACTGGCGGGGCATAGTGCTTGAAACCTTCGACGGCAGGAAATGGACCCGCGCCCGTGAAGAACAGGGCGCGGCAGAGTTCCGTTCCGGACATGGCCGGTCTGTGCGTCAGGTAATTTATCTTGAACCGTATCAGAACCGGTATCTGTTCGCGCTCGACCGTCCGCTTTCTGTTTCACCGCAACAGGCGATGATTTCCCGGGATCTGACCATTTCGCTTCCATCCGCGTTTGAACGCCGCATCCGGTATGAGGCTAACTCCGCGCTTGTGGCGGAGTTAGCGGACAGGGATGAGCCCGCTTTCCGATACAGACAACTGCCTGATAAAGAGCTGGATCAGATCAGAAAGCACATACACTCTCTGGTTGGTTCGCAGGTTGGCATGGCTGCTGCTACCGCTCTTGCGGAGCATTTGCGTGACAGCGATGTTTATACCTATAGCCTCACCTCTCTTCCCGTGAGCGGCGACCCGCTGCATGAATTTCTTTTTGAGAAGCGGAGCGGCAACTGTGAATATTTCGCGTCTGCTTTGGCGGTTATGCTGCGGCTGAACGACATTCCGGCGCGGCTTGTCGGCGGTTACCGCGGAGGCTATTACAGCGAACTCGGCGGGTATTACGCGATTCCCCAGAAGAGCGCGCATGTCTGGGTGGAAGCGTATTTTCCGGGGCGAGGGTGGATCAGGTTCGATCCGACGCCTGCCCTCTTAGAGGCCTATTCATCAGCAATCGAACGGAGTATTGTGCTCAGGATGCGCATGTTCATGGACTCGATTCAATACGCCTGGAATGCGTTCGTCATCAATTATGACTTTGAGAAGCAGGTCCGGCTGTTTCAATCCATGGGCAAGCGTCTGCGGGGATTCGACAGCAGTTTTTCGCCCGACCGCAAGACACTTATCATTCTGGGGAGCGTGCTGGCAGTTGTGGTTATGGCAGGAGGATATCTCCGCTATCTGAAACACCGGAAACGTCCGGAAGAGCGGATTCTTGAGCAGTATCTTGCACAACTAAACCGCCTGGGCTACCCCCGGGAATCAGGCGAGGGTCTTCGCGAGATGACATCACGCATCGCGCAGGATGACCTGCGCGCGTTGGCAGTGCGTTTCGCGGAATTCTATCAGCGTTGCTTCTATCGTGAAGGCATTTTTGATGAAAAAGCGCTGTCCACGCTGAAGAGTACTCTCAATAAAATCATGAATATACAGCATGATAGCTGATTATTATCCTGTTATGACAATTTTGCAGGGTTTGGTGTAAAATGAAACTACGATGGTAAATTTCCACACTGAGGAGGCTGCCATGAATGACGAACAGATTGTTGAACTCCTGAAGTCAGAGAATGAGGATTTCAGGAAGCTGCACAGCGAACACCGGCATCTTGACACACTGCTCTCGGATTTCCACTCAAAGCACTACCTGACACCCGAAGAAGAAATTGAAAAGAAACGACTGCAGAAAGAAAAGCTTTTCAAAAAAGATAAAATGGCAGCACTTATCCGGGATTACCGGGCACATCAGCCACAGGCCTAATAAGCGGATAGCCATAATCAATTCATTTCATTGTGCAACCACGACGAAAACGTGAAAGGGATAGTATTGTCATGAGAAGCAAAACCATAAAGTCAGGCCTGGAGCGGGTTCCGCACCGTGCGCTCCTGTATGCAACCGGCATCCCGCAGACTGAAATGAACAAACCGTTCATCGGTGTTGCGACCAGTTTTACCGATCTGATCCCCGGGCACATCGGCATGCGGGATCTTGAGCGTTTCATCGAAAAAGGTGTCCATACCGGGGGAGGGTATCCGTTTTTCTTCGGAGTGCCCGGCATCTGCGACGGTATTGCTATGGGACACAAAGGCATGCATTATTCACTTGCCTCGCGGGAACTTATCGCCGATATCGTCGAGACGGTTGCTGAAGGGCACCGGCTTGACGGGCTTGTTCTTCTGACCAATTGCGACAAAATAACGCCAGGAATGTTGATGGCTGCCGCACGCCTGAATATTCCGAGCATTGTGGTTACGGCGGGTCCGATGCTTTCGGGCCACCATCGCGGACGGCGGTTAAATCTGACGACCGACACCTTTGAAGCGATCGGAAAGTATAAAAAAGGACTTATCAATGACGAGGAAATGCAGGCGCTGGAGGTCTGTGCCTGTCCTGGCGCCGGTTCCTGCCAGGGTATGTACACTGCAAATACGATGGCATGTGTGACCGAAGCTCTCGGCATGAGCCTGCCGGGCTGTGCCAGCGTTCCGGCTGTAATGGCCCAGAAGCGTCGCATCGCATTTGCCAGCGGCAAACGGATTGTTGATCTGGTGAAGAAAAACATCACGCCGTCGAAAATTCTTACCCCCGATGCCTTCCATAACGCTATTACTGTTGATATGGCATTGGGTGGTTCGACCAATACGGCGCTTCATATTCCTGCCATCGCTCATGAGGCGGGCGTGAAATTGCCGCTTGAAACCTTCGATGTTATCAGCAAGCTGACTCCGCACATTGCGAGCATGATCCCGGGCGGTCCTCATTATATGGAAGATTTGGACAATGCCGGGGGCATCCCCGCTGTTCTCAGGCAGCTGAAAAGGCTTCTGAAATCCAACCCGACTGTTTCGGGGAAAGATATTCTGGCCATAGCAGAAGCTGGGATAGTAATGGACAGCGAGGTTATCCGGCCGATGGAAAAGGCCTACCACAAGCAAGGCGGAATTGCGGTCCTGAAGGGCAATCTCGCTCCACAGGGTTCGGTGGTCAAGCAGACTGCGGTGTCGAAGAGCATGATGAAATTCGAGGGTTCCGCGATGGTATATGATTCAGAAGAGGCTGGGATGAAGGCAATCCTTGCCGGCAAGATTAAAGCGGGAGATGTCGTGGTTATCCGGTATGAAGGGCCGAAGGGTGGTCCTGGCATGCGTGAAATGCTTTCTCCGACATCTACCATAGCCGGGATGGGGCTGGCTGAATCCGTCGCCTTAATCACGGATGGACGGTTTTCGGGTGGAACCCGCGGGCCATGTATCGGTCATGTTTCTCCTGAAGCAATGGAGGGAGGACCGATTGCATTCGTCAAAAACGGAGACCGTATCCGCATTGACATTGCCAAACGCTCGCTGGAACTCCTTGTTTCAGCCGATGAACTGGCAAAGCGGCAGGCCGCATGGAAAAAGCCTGAGCCGAAGATCAAGCACGGCTGGCTGTCGCGTTATGCGAAATTCGTTTCGTCCGCTGGTACCGGAGCGGTGATGAATGCCGAATAGGTTTCGTGGTATTCTAAATGGCGCGCGGGCGTAACTCAGTGGTAGAGTGTTAGCTTCCCAAGCTGAAGGTCGCGAGTTCGAATCTCGTCGCCCGCTTGTTCCGCGTTTCAGGGCCTCTCTTCGGAGAGGCTTTTTTCTTCTTTGCGACTGTTTCAGCGTCTGAAAATCAAGACATAGGACTCCTTGCCTTTCTTTGGAGACAGTGCTTTTGCCTGTTTGACATCAGGGCTCTTTTCTGTTAGCTTCTAAGCAGACAGCCGCAGAGGCATATGTGCTGGATCGCAAAGGACACATCGGCAAAATTCTGGCGAACAGGGGGAAGCAGCTTGAGCACGCTGTTTCTGTAAGGCGTATCAGCGGAGACCATCTTGGCGAATGTTCGTGCGGCTGGAGCGCGTTACCAGGAAAAGCCTTGTTGAGGATTAGTCTTTTGATGTCGTAAGCACGCCTGATGCTGAGACGCGTGAGTTGATTCGCCTTCTCAATCAGGATACACTGTTTCACCGGCAGATGATTATTGAGAAAAGGCAGAGCCTGCAGGTATCTGCTTCAGAGGTCACAATACGGAGGTTCGGTTATGATGCAGCAGGATAGGCGGGGGCAGCTTGGAGAGATTCTTACACGCAAAGGCGTCATTTCGGCAGAACAACTTGAACACGCCTTAAAGATAAAGATGGCGTCGAACAAGCGGCTCGGCGATGTTCTGGTGGAGTTAGGCTACATAACCCAACAGCAGATTATTCAGCATGTCTATACACAGCTTGCAGAGCGGATTCAGAAAGTTCTCGTTCCTATGATCAGCTTCAAGGAGAAAATAGCAGAATTGTATGATGTATGCGCTGAGAAATATTCAGAACATGCGGAGATGTGGCGGCAGCTTGCCGCGGATATCCAGACGCAGACAGAGGACCTTCGCACTCTCATCAGCGCGATATATCTGCAGCCCGACATCTTCACGGTCAATATGACCTTCACTCCTGAGTCTGTGGACACCGTGCTTCACGGCGTCCACAATATCATCGAACGCGTCAAGACCGGCGTTGTGTCGCATGAACAGGCGCTATTCCTTGCGCGCGACATCGAGAATTCCGCGCTGGTTTCCCGGCTGCCTGACGTTTTGACAACAAATGATGCCGGGTGGCGGAAATTCTTCATGCATCAGAAACAGGAACTCTTCCGCCACCGGAAGATCATCGCTGAGGCTGTCGAAAAACTGAAAAAATAACTGTTTATGAACCCCGTTCAATGAAAGATCAAAAAACACTTCTTATCGAAAACGCGCTGCATCTTGTTCAGGATACGGCCTGTGAAAAACTGTTTCTGTTTCTGAATAATGTTCAGGAGTTTTGGTGGTTTGCGCGCGCGCCTATCAGCGACAGAGAGCGTATTGTGGTCGTCGTTCCACGCGATGTTGACGTTCGCGATGCCGGATTAAAGTCTGCTTGCTGCGCAGTTGTGCGAAGCTGGTCGGGAAATCAGTCGCGCTTCTCCCGCATCAAATACGCATTTCTCAGTGCCGTCATGGAGCGTGTCATCCAGGCAACCTGCAAGGTCGTGTGCGTGCTCGGCCCTCACGGCAAGCCGCACCTCGATACCATTACGATTCATGATCTCCGGCACTCATGGAGCGAAGACTTTCCCTTTGATGTCGAGACGCTGATACACAACAAAGCATTTCACACCGTGATGGCTGTCGTTGATATCGCGCTTGACATAGGAGCCCTGGGGAGAGAGGGGAAGTCAGTAGGCACTATTTTTGTGATTGGAGACACGGAAGCTGTCATGAAGTCATCCCGGCAGGTGGTATTCAATCCGTTCCGAGGATATCCGAAGAAAGAGCGGCTGATTTCGGTTCCCCATGTGGTTGAAAACCTCAAGGAGCTTGCAAAGCTGGATGGCGCTATTGTAATTTCCGATGACGGCGTTGTGGAAGCCGCGGGCCGCCATCTTGAAGGTTCCCCGGTTGCCGCAAAAAAATTTGGCGGGCTCGGAGCCCGTCATCGTTCGGCAGCAGGGATTACGCGCAAGACTGATGCTGTCGCCGTCGTTGTTTCAGAGAGTACAGGAAGGTTGACACTCTTTCAGCGGGGACGAATCCTTGCGACTCTGGAGCCGTTGATCAGCCGCAGAATGGTTTAGTCCTCAGCCTGCCATTATCCGGAGAGATCTCGCAGGATTATCTGGTTGGGATTCTCTCTCGTTCGATATTCTTTTTTCGCTTGTCACGAGATCCTCGCAGTATGTGCTGAGGATGGGATGCAATCATGCCAAGTTTTCTGATTGCTGATACTCGTGTGATAAAATAGAGACAGGGTAATTTTATCTGGTATGGAGGAGATGTTCTTGACCGATCAGCAGCGACATGAAGGCATCTTATATCTGCGCAAGCTCGTGTTCGAACTGAATATTCTCCGTCGTCATATCAACTCCTACCCGCAGGGACACCCTCTCGTCGAACAGGCGCTCGCCAAGGCATACGCGACCATCAGCGATCTTCTTTCACAAAGCGGCACCCTGATAATTGGCGTTGCACGCAACACACTCATTCTCGGTGACGACGTTCTGGATTCGGCAGAACCGGCTGTCCGTGACTTTGCGGGCGCATTGTTCTCATTTGGCATTGTATCACTCACCTTTTCTGAAGGGCTGCGCATTGACGAGCTGCGACGCTTCAATGAACGTCTGATGGTGAAAAATCAGGATGCGGCAACTCCGGAATCCATCCGGCAATTATTCGATAGTCTTGCGCTCGATCATATCAGTCTCGGCATGGTTGATTACGGAGCTATTCAGGTTCGGTTCGGGTTGCTGGATGCCCTTGATGAATCAACCGATTTCTGGGAGCGATTTGCGAAAGGGGTGATTGCCGGAACGCTTAGCGGTGGTGACACGGCTGAAGAAGCCGAAAGGTATGCGCGTGCTTCGCCGGAAATGCTGGCAGATCTGCTCTCGGATGGGATTGCTCGGGAGAGAGAACCCGCGGTTTCCGCACTGCTCAGCCTGTTCGGGCACTTCATGCAAGGGGTCGATGAGAACACAGTCGTTCGGGACAAACATTCCCTCGGAAAATTTATCCAGTTCCTGCATGCACTGAACCCGGAGGTTCGCGACTATTTTCTGGAGAGTGCCGCAAATTCACTCTCCGACCGGCCTGTCGTTGCCGAGGCTTTTTTTGACAGCTTCTCAAACGACCTGCTTGCCGATATGCTGAATGATGGGTTTCAGAAACAAAGCTCGGCTCCGCCCGCGGTTATGGGGCTGCTGCAACGATTGGGTGATTTGCGTTTCATGCAGAAATCTTCTGTTGAGGGTGCGGGGCGGAAGGAACATGCAGCTCCTGAAAGTGCCACAGTTCTTGCCGATGAAGCACTCAGGCAAAAGCTGCAGGTTATTTTTGGGGAAGAACAGCATGAAAAATTTGTCCCGGAAGAATATAATGCTACCCTGTCCTCACTCCTTGACAGCCGGACGCTGGGCAAGTCGGAAAAACAGGACATTCATCTGCTCAGAAAAACGCTCGAGGAGCATAGACTAGAGGTCAAGATGTCCCGGATTCTTCTCGAACTGATCGATGTGCCTTTAGAGGCTAACGGCGACAGCGAATTGCTCGGTCGGAATCTTCTGGATCTCTGCGGCTATTTTGTCCGGATGGGAGACTTCGCCGCGCTCACCGATATCTATGAACGGACAAAGCGACTGGAGCACCAGGGGGAACAGCAGCAAAGGCTCAGGCAGGCTTTTCTTCAGTCTGATTTTATCGAGGAAATATTGCAGGCCCCTGTCATCTGGGGAAAACAGAAGTTTGAGGAAATAGCAACTCTCATCCATCATGTAGGAGAGCCATTTATCGATCCCATGCTGGATCGGCTTGCTGAAGAAAACAATATGTCGTTGCGCCGCTTTTACATCGACCGTCTTTCAGAACTCGGCTTCATGGCGATAGCGAAGGTAGGCGCACGATTGTCAGATCCCCGCTGGTATTTTGTGCGGAATCTTGTCGTTATTCTTCGCAACACCGGCAATGCTGCCATACTGCCTTTTCTCCGGACCCTGCAGAATTATCCCCACCCGAAGGTGAGGCAGGATGTTGAGAAAACATTGCTGCAGTTTCATGATCCGGGAGCGCTTGTCATGCTGCTGACCGATCTCGCAAGCAGCGACTTTGAAGTTAAGATGGGAGCGATTCGTCTGGCGGAGAAGCATCATACCCCGGACATAATCAGAAAGCTTGCTGATATTGTCGAAACGGGGGGATTCTCATCCGAAGAGCTTGAGCTGAGGCAGACTGCTGTCCGCACGCTTTCCGGAATAGGAGATGCTGCATGCATTCCTTCGTTTGAACGGGTACTCAGGAGCAAGAACTTTTTCCGACAGGGCTCTCTGAACCGGCTTAAGGATGAGATTGTTACGTCTTTGGGCAGGTTTCCGGCTTCTGCTGCGCGGGAACTCCTGCAAAGAGTTTCTGAATTCGGCAGCAAGGAGCTTGCCTTAAAGGCTAAGACAATAGCAGGCAGTATGGAGCAACGTCATGAAACCTGATTCACAGGCAAATGTCCTGTCATTTTTGCGCTTTTTTATCATCGCTCTTTCCAATGCCCGCATGTACGCGATTGGGCATCCCCAGGCATCAAGAATGCTTGTAAAGGCGTATGAGTCTATCTCCGCGGCCCTTGAGCAGAACGGCCGCCTGTCTTTTATGCTGCTTGACGACCACGTTGTCCTTGATGAAGTACGCTTTCCCGACAGCCTCTACACCAGGCGTTTTGCGGAAGTGTTCCGGGAGCGGGGCTGCAGCCACGTCACGGTTTCGAGCACGCTTACTGCACAGGAACTCAGCACACTGGTCGAGGCCATGGCTGCGCCGAAACAGCATCTTCCGGAGAACCTGGAGTCCATTGTATTGGGCATCATATCTCTGTCCGAGGGAGGAGGGGGAAAGGTGCAGGAAGATGAAGAAATACTGCTTCCCCTGCTGAAGGATTTGCCCCAGGCCGAACTTGGGCAGTTTCGTGAGATTCAGGAGGCGATTCAGGCAGGGAAGCGGATAAA
Organism: uncultured Nitrospiraceae bacterium; assembly: GCA_964392915.1. Lineage (GTDB taxonomy): Bacteria > Nitrospirota > Thermodesulfovibrionia > Thermodesulfovibrionales > Dissulfurispiraceae > JAAYUK01. Next base: position 93,263 of record CAYMRS010000001.1, on the reverse strand, counting down.
TGCGTCCGGCCTCTACAATGTGGTCGGCGGGTTTATTAACGCCTTCCGTCAGGAGCAGCCTGTGCTACGGGCTCTCGCCCCGTTGCGACTGCTGGACGAATATACCTATACTCATTCGACAAACGTCTGTGCACTCAACCTTGCGCAGGCAATCTCGATGGGGATCGAGGGACAATTGTTGCACGATGTAGGTGTCGCGGCTCTTTTGCATGACATCGGCAAACTGTTCATTCCTGAAGAAATCCTGATAAAACCTGAAGCACTGACGCAGAATGAGTGGCAGATGGTCCGGCAGCACCCGAGCAAAGGAGCGCGCTACCTGATAGACAACCCCGGAATTCCGCGTCTCGCCGTGGCAGTCGCATTCGAGCATCACCTGAAATACAACCTTTCCGGTTATCCGCCGGTTGCACCCTCCTGGCAGCAAAATATCTGCAGCCATATGACGACGATTTCCGATTTTTTTGACGCCATGCGGACAACGCGCTCCTATCGCGCATCAATGGAGAAGGAAAGTATCGGCATCGCGATGATGACTCTCGCCGGAACCGAGTTTCATCCAAGTCTTGCCAAAAATTTTGTCCTGCTGCTCGATGCGCTTGGGGACAAGGAGAAGCAGCCGGACTCTTAAGCACCGGAAACCGGCTCATGACCATTTTGGCTTGAAAAGTAATCATTGACTTTTGATGTTTGCTGTGTCATATTTATGACATGTCTTCCGGAACCGCGAAAAACGGCCAGTTACAGGAATTGGTAGGATCATCGCCTGCAATTCGCCGGGTATACGACCTGATCGCAAAAGTCGCCCGTTCAGACAGTACCGTTTTAGTGCTCGGTGAGAGCGGAACCGGGAAGGAACTGGTTGCCAAAACCATTCATGCCAACAGCAAGCGCACCGGAAAACCCTTCATTCCGGTGAATTGCGGGGCCATTCCCATGGAACTGCTGGAATCTGAGCTGTTCGGCCATGAAAAAGGAGCTTTCACCGGCGCTGTTGCTCTGCGGGTCGGTCGTTTTGAACTCGCCGACGGCGGCACGATTTTTCTCGATGAAATTGGCGAAATGCCTCCCATCCTGCAGGTAAAGCTGCTGCGCGTTCTGCAGGAACGTTCTTTTGAACGCATCGGCGGGACAAAGACGGTGCAGTCCGATGTTCGCATTATCGCGGCGACCAACAAAAACCTGGAAGATGCCGTACAGGAGGGCAGTTTCCGTGAAGACCTCTTTTACCGGTTGAATGTTATTCCCATAACATTGCCGCCGCTCCGGGAGCGCTCTGAAGATGTGATTGCGCTTGCGGAGTTTTTCATCCACCGGCACGCAGCCCGGTTTGATCGGCCGCCGCTTGCGCTCTCTGCCGATGTTGTTGAGATTTTCAAGGTATACGCGTGGCCCGGCAACGTCCGTGAACTCGAAAATACGCTGGAACGGCTGATCGTTCTGAGTGACGGAGATGTTGTCTCTCCCTACGACCTGCCGGAAAAGATGACCGGCAAGAAGCTTCCGTCTGTTCCTGATGTTTCTGACGCAGGCAGCAATCCGTTTGTGGAGGGTATTGACCTGAACGCCGCGCTCGAAGAGTATGAAAAGCGTCTGATTCAGCACGCATTAAAGCTGCATAACGGGGTCAAGAGTCAGGCTGCGAAGTATCTGAATATCAATCGCACTACGCTGATTGAAAAAATGAAACGCCTCGGCATATAGCGCGCCGGAGCTCCCGTCAAGTCAGAAAATTGACTTCATGCTTTGATAAGCGGAAATCGCCTTCTGCGATAAATATCCTATCTGCTTGAAAGAACGATGAAAATGCTTATCATTGCAAAGTGTGGCACGTTTCTTTCATATGCAAGCACATGCTGTCTTTCACTATCATAGCGCGAGGTTTCATCGCTGTCTGCTCCTGCCTGCTGTTTTCTGCCGCCTTTCCGGCGTTTGCATCGGAAGAACTGCTGCAGAAAGCTGATAAAAGCCTACAGTTAAAAAATTACCTCAAGGCGAAAGAAGAGTTCCGGGAGATTTTCATTGCCGCAAAGGACAGTTCTCTTTCAGAACGAGCGCTGTTTGGTCTCGCGAAGTCTGAATTTCTCCTGAAGAATTACAGCGAATCCGTCCTGAACATGCAGCGCTACGTCGCCATGCCGGCTGCCAGCCGGCGCGATGAGGCCCGGATGATGCTGGGGTATTCGTATCTTTTTCAGCGAAAAACTGCGGAAGCGCAGAAGGCATTTGAAGCGGTCGGAGGCGAATTCGCGCCACATGCGCTGATTGGTCGGGCCGAAATTGCATTGCAGGCAGGGCAGGTAAACTTTGCGGAAACGCTGCTTGCCGGGGTTCCCGCATCATTTTCAGAGAGCAACAACAGGGCTCTTTTTGTGAAGGCGCTTTTTCTGGCGATGAAGGGTGCGGGCAGTGAAGCGCTCGCCCTTATCGACAAGGTTCCGCCTCCTGTCTTGCGTGATGAAGATATCCGGGTCGATAAAGCTGAAATATACCTGCTTTCCGGCAAAATGAAAGAGGCTGAGGGCCTTCTTCGCTCTCTTATCGCAAGTCCGATAAGCGGCAGCGAGCAGGTGAGGGCCCGTCGGGTTCTGTTGCAGTCATTTGAACGCCAGGGGAAAACCGATGAAGCCCTCTCTCTCGCGCAGGAACTTCTTTCCCACGACTCGACTGATGATATGCGCAGAAAACTTGTTGCCCTGTACGATGTGAAGGATGACACAGAAAACGCGCTGAAGCACAGCGCCCAGTTGAGGGACAAGGGATTGAGAAGTCTCGAGGTTGAACGGCGGCTGAAAAAGACTCTGAACGCGGGGGGGCAGAAAACGACAGACCTGCTTCTGCGGTATGCCATGTATCTGAATGCCGAAAGTCCGGTCCTGGCCGAGGCTGCCGCCTACCTTGCAAAAAACGGCCGGCAGTTTGAGGCAAGAGGTCTGCTCCAAAAGGCGGCACGGAGCGGAGCGCCGTCTGCAGCATCGATTTCCCTCGCAGAGATTCTCGTGCGGGAGGGCAAGTATGAGGAAGCCATGAAGCTTCTGCAACCCCTTCTCTCGAGCAAACAGCATGGCCAGAGCGCTCTTCTGATGATGGGAGATATTGCCGACAAAAAGGGTGATGTCAAAGGGGCAAACGAGCTTTTTCAGAAGGCAATCAAGCAGGGAAAGCAGCCGCGCATTGAATCGCGTCTTGGCGATCTGTACTGGAAGATGGGAGATAAAAAGGCAGCGCTGAAGCATTATACCTCGGCAGCAGATCAAGGGAATGTCGATGCCATGATCAAGGCGGCGGATGCCCTGTATCTGAACGGACAAAACAGGCCGGCTGAGAAATATTACAGGAAAGCACTTGACAGCAAGCTGGATGATGACCGGCAAAAGCAGTGGCTGCACTATCAATACGGGAAGCTTGCGAAGAAGCGTGAGTTTCTGGAAAAAGCCGCCTCCGGCGGGGGGGAAATCGGTGAAGCAGCGCAGATGTATTTGAGCAGGGAATGATTGATGATTGAAAATCCACAGGATATAACACTCCTCGGCCAGGCTATAGAGCGCTTCAATTCGGCGTCTTCCGCGGTCATGGCGTATTATCAGACGCTGGAAGAGCGTGTGCGCCTTCTGACTGACGAGGTGGAGCATAAAAAACAGCTGCTCAACAGCATTCTCGACAGTATTGATGTCGGCGTCGTCTATTTTGACGGCAACGGCGTGGTTCAGTTAGTAAATAAAACGGCGGAGTGTCTGCTGGAAGCATCGGCAAGCACCCTGGCAGGATCTGTTTCTCTGCCTGCTGTTTTTTCAGAGCAGACGGTCGTATGCGCGAGCGGAAAGGAATTTCCCGCAATCATTTCCCGCGCAGACGTAAAGAATCAGCAGGGGGATACGGCCGGCAGTGTGCTTTTTTTCCAGAACATTACCCGCCTGAAAGAGCTTGAAGCTGAAAATGAACGGAACCGGCGCATGACCGCAATGGGTGAACTGGTTACCAAGATCGCCCACGAAATCCGTAATCCGCTCGGGAGTATCGAGCTTTTTGCGAGTCTACTCATCAAAGACCTGGAAGGAACGCCGACTGCGTCGTATGCCGGACGAATATCGAATTCGGTGCGGCATCTGGTGAACACTCTCGATAATATGCTGCGGTTTTCGGGAGGAGTCCGCCCGTCCTTTGCCGCGCTGGATCTGCGCGAGGTAGTCAGCGAACTCGTTGAGGATTTCCGGGGCGTCTTTCTCGGCAGCAGGATAGTGCTTTCGCTCCGGGCATCGGGGCCATTTCCAATGATGGCTGACCGAAGCCTGCTCAGACAGGCTTTTATCAACCTTCTGCTGAATGCTTTTCAGGCGATGCCGGATGGCGGTAAGATAGAGATAAGCATGACGCGTGCTGGTGAAGATGTTCACATTCTTTTCAGCGACACCGGCACCGGCATGGATGAGGAAACGTCGGCGCGGCTTTTTGAACCGTTCTTTTCGACAAAAGATCGCGGAACCGGACTCGGCATGTCGATTGCCGCGAGCATTATTTTGGCACATGCCGGAAGCATTCAGGTGCAGAGCGCTCCGGGCGCAGGCACGGTATTTACCATTGTTTTTCCGCTGGAAAGGCATGACTAGCCGATGACAAAAACAGTATTGATAGTTGACGACGAAATCGATATGGCGGTTGCGCTCGAGGAGTCGCTCAAGCGGGTGGGTTTTCAGCCGACGGTGTTTCATAATGCGGCAGATGTCCTTCAAAAGGTGAACCCCGCAGACTTTTCGCTGATTATCACGGACATGAAAATGCCAAAAATGACCGGCATCGAATTTTTGCAGGAAATCCGCCGGCGCGGCATTTTTGTGCCGGTCATCGTGATAACGGGATACGGCACCGTTCAGAATGCGGTAGATGCGATGAAGCTTGGAGCGACCGATTATGTTATGAAGCCTTTTTCATTCGATGCGCTGCGCGCGACGATTGAGCGCATTATGCCTCCCGATGAGGCTGACGTCATCGCTGAGTCGCAGTCCATGAAGGCCATCCTCACGCTTGTGCGGGAAGTTGCCAAGAGTGATATTACCGTGCTTCTTACGGGAGAAAGCGGAACCGGCAAGGAGGTCGTTGCGCGTGCCATGCATCGTCACAGCACCCGGTTCCGGAAGCCCTTTGTCGCGGTCAATTGCGCCGCAATCTCGGAAAGCCTGCTCGAATCAGAGCTTTTCGGGCATGAAAAGGGAGCTTTCACCGGAGCGGTTGACCGGCGAACAGGCAAATTCGAACTTGCCAATCACGGAACGCTTCTGCTGGATGAAATAAGTGAAATGGCTCCGGCGCTGCAGGCGAAACTGCTTCGCGCTGTCCAGGAGCGTGAAATTGATCGCGTCGGCGGCAAGGCTCCGGTCCCGCTGGATGTGAGGGTTATCTCGACCACAAACCGGGATCTGCTTGCGGAGGTCAAACAGGGCAGATTCCGGGAGGATTTATATTACCGGCTGAATGTTTTCCCGATAGTCCTCCCGCCTTTGCGCGACCGGAGAGACGACATCCTCCCGCTTGCCGCATTCTTCCTGAAGAGGCTGGCGCAAAAAATGGGCAGGGCTTTTCGAATTGCCCCGGGGCTTGCTGACTATCTGTTCATCCAGCCGTGGGAAGGCAACGTGCGTGAACTCGAGAATTTTATTTACCGGAGCGCGGTAGTTTCCGGATCTGATGAGCTTCAGCCGCCGGCTGCTCAGTCCGCGCCGGTTGCGACACCCCTGCCTGCACAGGACGCCTCAAGACCACAGCCGGGCGGGACGATAAAGGATATGGAGCGTGAAATGATCGTCAGGGCGCTCCGCGAGACAGGAGGAAACCGCACACGCACGGCTGAACAGCTGGGGCTGAGCGTCCGAACCATCCGGAACAAGGTCAGGGAATATGCGATTTCCGAGTCGGAAATTGCCGGGCAAACAGGCACGGGAATTGCTTAATAATAGGCATGGCACAACGCCTATCCTGTACCAAGGAGAAGATAAATGGCTGATTCCAGTATGAAAACCCTCGCAACGATGCTCGACATCTCCGCCTACAGGCAGAGAATTTTGACATCCAATATAGCGAATGCTGACACCCCGGGCTATCGGGCGCGTGACATTGACTTCCAGGGGGAACTGGACAAAGCGCTTGCAGGAGGCGGTCACAAAGGCGGCATTGCCATTTATGAACCTCTGACAACGTTGCCCAACCGGGACGGAAATACCGTCAATATTGATATGGAGATGGCAAAAGTTGCCGAGAACAGTCTGGTTTACAATGCCGCAACGCAGCTCCTGACAATGAAAGTGCGCATGTTGAAGAGCGTTCTCCGCGGAGGAGCATGATGAGAGAGATGTTTCTTTCGCTCAAAGTGAGCGCCAGTGCTCTTGAGGCCCAGAAAGTCCGCCTCAATGTTATTGCATCAAATGTGGCGAACGTGAATTCGACAAAAATTCCGGAGGGAGGCCCCTATAAACGGAAAGATGTTGTTTTCCGTTCATTCATGTATGATGAAAGTTCGGTCGGAGTCGATATCCCGCGGGTGGTTGAGGATGATCGCCCGCCGCGCCTGGTTTTTGATCCGGCACATCCGGATGCTGACGCGTCAGGCTATGTCAGCATGCCGAACGTGAATATTATTGAGGAAATGGTGAATATGCTGGCAGCGTCGCGGGCATACGAAGCAAACCTGACGCTCATCAGTACCTATAAGGATATGTTTCTGAAGACGCTCGATATTACAAAGGTTTAGTTTCTGGAAGTGCATGAGGAGGCGCATATGAACGAAATTCAAAAAATAGGAGGGCTGAGTGGTCAGCCCATTGCTGAGCCGCTTCAGCAGAAGCATGCAACCACGGGGCCGTCTTTTGCCGAGGCTATCAATGATGCGTTGCGGGAAGCTCAGGACATCCAGAATAACGCTGAAAAGGCGATTCAGGCGTTTGCCAACGGCGAGGTCAAGGATATCCACACCGTTGTTCTCGCCATGGAAAAGGCGGACATGTCGCTGCAGACGCTCATGCAGGTTCGCAACAAACTGCTCACTGCGTATGAAGAAATCTCGAGAATGCAGGTATAGCGTGAATGGCACTGAATGACCTTATTGAACGGTTACGTCTCTGGCCGCTGAAGCAGAAACTTGCTTTGGGCGGCGTCCTTGCCTTGAGCATCGCGCTGATGGCTGCGATTATGTTCTGGAGCCAGCGGGAAGATGTTCAGGTACTCTACAGCAATCTGGGGCAGGAAGACGCCGGCCAGGTCATCGGCAAGCTCAGGGAGATGAAGGTTCCGTATCGCGTGGAAGGGAATGCCATTTATGTTCCTGCCGCCAAAGTGTATGAACTCCGGCTCGATCTGGCTGCTCTCGGCATGCCACAGGGCGGCGCGGTGGGTTTTGAACTTTTTGACAAGAACCAGATAGGGGTCACCGAATTTGTACAGCGGTTGAATTATGTCCGGGCGCTGCAGGGAGAGCTTGCGAGGACAATACGCCAGCTGAACGAGGTTGAGCAGGCACGTGTGCATATTGCCATTCCTGAAAAAACCATTTTTACCGATAAGGAAGAAAAGCCAACCGCCTCTGTAGTGCTCAAGCTGAGAGCCGGCAGAACGCTGAGCCGCTCGCAGGTCGGCGGTATCGTGCATCTCGTCTCCAGCGGTGTCGAAGGATTATCCCCGCACAATATTTCTGTCATTGACAGCATGGGAACGCTTTTGTCCAAGCCGTCCGAAACGGAATCAGCGGCCGATGCCAAGCAGCTTGAGTACCAGAAATCCGTGGATCAGGAATATCAGCAGAAGCTCCAGAGCATGCTCGAAAGCGTAGTCGGAAAGGGCAAGGCAGTTGTCCGGGTCTCGACGAAGCTTGATTTTGCGAAGATCGAAAGAACTGAAGAAAAGTTTGACCCGGATACCACTGCGGTCCGTAACGAACAGAGAAGCTCGGAGAAGTCCGGCGGGTCGGCAACAGCGGGCATACCTGGGGTTCTTTCGAATCAGCCGGGTTCTCAGCCAGGCGGAGCCGCGGCCGGAGCCGGCGGCTCGCAGAAACAGAATGAGAGCATTCAGTACGAAGTGAGCCGGAGCGTCAGCAAAATTATCCAGCCGCGCGGCGAACTGAAGAGTATATCGGTTGCCGTCCTGGTTGACGGAACCTATAAAAAAGAGGGTGAGAAGAATGTCTTTGTGCCGCGCACGGAAGCTGACATCAAGAAGTATAATGATCTCGTTCGTGCCGCGATAGGATTCAACAAGGACCGGGGGGACCTGGTCATTATCGAGAATGTGCCGTTTGAGACGACAGTAGATGATTTGAAGGCAGAGACAGACTGGAAAGGAATGATCTTTACAGTGCTGCGCTATCTTGTCCCAACCGTTGCTGTTGTTCTGCTGGTGCTCTTCGTGCTGAAGCCTCTGATTGAGATTCTCAAGCGCCCTGTTCGGGCAATGTCGCCTGAAATGGCAGGGTATTCACAGACCGGCGCCGTGCCTGAGGTTGCGGCGGAAGATCTGCTCAAGGAGCAGGTCCGGGGTGCTGTCAAGCAGGATCCGAAAAAGGCGGCAACAGTCCTCAAGGACTGGATGGCGGAGTAATCCCCTATGATGAAGAAGCTGACAGGGGTCGAAAAGGCCGCGACACTCCTTTCTATTGTCGGGGAAGACGCCGCAACGGAAATATTCAAGCATCTCGATCCGATGGAGCTTGGTCGGATCATCCCAATGATGTCGCGGGTCAAGGTCTCTCCTGAAATGCTCGCAACGGTGCTGGAGGAATTTTATGACAGGACCGGCACGGCGATGATGTCGGTTGATGATGAGTATATCAAGAAGATTCTCAATAAGGCGTTCGGTGACGAGCAGGCCAAGAAGCTGATCGAAAAGATTGAGAGCGGGGCAAGTGCATTTGATGTGTTGCGCTGGCTCGACTCAAACGCAATTACAACGATGCTCACCCGCGAACACCCCCAGACCATTGCCATTATCCTCGCACATCTTGAGCCGACTCAGGCAGCTGAAGTGCTGGGCAAGCTGCCGGAACATCTGAAAATCGACGTATCGCTTCGCATCGCGAGCCTCGATCAGATATCGCCGTCGGTACTCGAGGAGCTTGAGGACGTGCTTCAGTCGCAGCTTCAGACCTATACCCGCGGCCGGAAGATTGGCGGTATCCGCACGGTTGCCGAGATCCTCAATCAGCTTGATCGTTCGTCGGAAGACCTCATTCTGAAGAATATCGAGGAAAAAGATCAGATTCTCGCCGACGAGATTCGCAAGCTCATGTTCACCTTCGATGATCTCAACACGATCGAGGATCGCGGCATCCAGATGATTCTGAAGGAGATCACGACCGACGACCTCGCTCTTGCGCTCAAGGCGACCTCTGATGAACTCAAGGATAAGGTATACCGCAATATGTCGCAGCGTGCCGTTCAGATTCTCAAAGATGAAATCGACGCGAAGGGCGCGGTCCGTATTACCGATGTCGAGAAGGCGCAGATGAATATTGTCCGCGTTGCGAAGCGTCTGGAAGAAGAGGGCAAGATTATTATCGGAGGCAAGGGTGGCGAAGAACTCATCGGCTGAAGATGCGTCTTCCGGTTTACGTCCGTATGCGCTGAGACGCTTCGACGAGACGCCTGCCGAAAAGGTGCTTGTGAGCAAAACTGAAGCGCCTGAAGTAGCGCTGAAGCGCCGTGAAAACGATGCGGCGGAACGCGGGTACAATGATGGCTTTGAAAAGGGAATGGCTGAAGCGCAGGCACGGATGGATCCGGTGGTTGACAGGCTATTTCTGATGCTGACAGAGCTTGAAAAAGCAGTGCATCGGAAAGGGGAGGAGCTGCTGCCTGATCTGATAGCCCTTTCGATTGACATTGCCGAGAAAGTTATCCATAAAGCGCTCAAAGTCGATAAGGCAATTATTGTTGCCGTTGCTCAGGATGCGCTCTCGCGAATTACGAATGCTGAGGAAAAGGTGACGGTGCGGATCAATCCCGAAGACTATGCTGCCATTCAGGACAAACTGGCTTATCTGAGAGAATCTTCCGGTCTGAAACATATCCTCCTTGAGCCCAGTGAGTCAATTCTTCCGGGCGGCTGCTATATCGAAGCTGCGTCGGGCTCTGTGGATGCCCGCATCGACGAGCAGATACAAGAGGTCAGTGGTGCAATCCGGACCGCTCTTGATAGCTAAATGCCGCGAATTTGTTCGTGATGTTGATCCTGTCAAAGTATACGGGAGGGTCAGCAAGGGTGTCGGCCTTGTGGTTGAAGGCGACGGCCCAAGGACAAATATCGGCGATGTCTGTCAGATCCAGCAGAATGGACTGAACGGCGAGGAATACGTTGAAGCAGAGGTGATCGGCTTCAAGGATGACAAAATCCTGCTGATGCCGCTCGGCGAGCTGAGAGGGATCGGCTCCGGAGCCCGCATTGTCGCTCGCGGGCGTCAGCGCTATGTAAAGGCGAGCGACGAACTGCTCGGACGTGTTCTCGACGGGCTCGGCAATCCGATTGACGGCCGGGGTGCTGTGGGCGGCAGGCTTTTCCCCATCTACAACGAACCGGTCAATCCCATGCTGCGCCGGCGTATATCGGAGCCGCTTGATCTCGGCATCCGCGCAATCAATACCATGCTGACCTGCGGCAAGGGGCAGCGTGTGGGCATCATGGCGGGCAGCGGCGTCGGAAAAAGCGTTCTGCTCGGTATGATGGCACGCCATACCTCAGCTGACGTAAATGTGATCGCACTCATCGGCGAGCGGGGGAGAGAAGTTCGGGAGTTTGTCGAGCGCGATCTTGGCGAAGAAGGCTTGCGGCGCTCCGTTCTGGTTATCGCAACCTCCGACACGTCCCCGCTGATACGCATCCGGGGTGCGTTCGTTGCGGCTGCACTTGCGGAGTACTTCCGCTCGGAAGGCAAGGACGTTCTCTTTATGATGGACTCGCTGACCCGTTTTGCGATGGCCCAGCGTGAAGTCGGCCTCGCAGCCGGCGAACCACCTACCACGAAGGGCTATACTCCCTCAGTTTTCAAGCTCTTGCCGAAGCTTGTTGAGCGTGCCGGAACATGGCAGCATACGGGGGCAATCACGGGCCTCTATACCGTGCTGGTCGAAGGCGACGACATGAATGAACCTATCGCCGATGCGGCCCGGTCGGTGCTTGATGGCCATATCGTACTCTCCCGGGACCTCGCAAACCAGAACCAGTATCCCGCAATTGACATGCTCCAGAGCATCAGCAGAATCATGAAGGACATAATTGCTGAGCAGCATCGAAATCATGTGGAGCGTGTGCTCGAAATCATGGCTACCTACAAGAAGTATGAAGATGTCATTACCATTGGCGCGTATAAGGCAGGGACGAATCCGGGCGTTGATTATGCTATCCGCATGACGGAGCGTATCCGGAGCTTTCTGAAACAAAAAATAGATGAGCGTGTACCATTGGAGCAGGGGATTCATCAGCTCGCCGCGCTTTTTGAAGGAGCAGAATGAGCACTTCCATTCAGAGCCTGCTTGGCCTCAAGCGATGGAAGGAAGACGAACTCAAGAGCCTGTTCGGGCTGCTTTCCAGAGAACTGCATGCGGAGCAGGAGAAGCTCGAAACGCTCGAGTCGCAACATGCCCTTATCGGCGCGAAGCTTGCGGGTGGAGGCGATGAGCTGGTGGATATCGCAGAGATTCGCACGATGCAGGATTATGCGGAGCATCTGATTCTGCAGATAAGGCAGCAACAGACGGTCATTGCTGAAAAGCAGAAGCAGGTTGATGAGGCACGGGCATTGCTGCTGGAAGCGTCAAAGGAGCGCAAGACGTTCGAACGGCTTGATGAAAAACAGCGGCAGGCCGCGGAACAAGAGCAGCAGAGAAAGGAGCAGAACGATGCGGATGAACGGGCAGTCATCACCTACGGACGAAAACGCGAAGATCATTGATCAGGAAGCTCAGCGGAAGCCCGCACGACGCCGGACCGGACGTCTTGTTCTGTCGGTTGTGCTTGTCTGTGCCGTATTGCTTCCGATCTCGCTCACTATACATGCACAACAGGAAAGCCGGAAACAGGCGACACAGCCTTCGGGACAGGTTCCGGCGATGTCGCTGGAAGAAGAGCGACTGTCGATTCTGAAATCAGATATCCAGAAGGAGATCGAAGAATTCAGGAAACTGAAACAGGAGTTGGATGAGGCGAAGAAAGCTCTTGGTAAGGAGCGTCAGGAACAGCTCCTGAAAGTCTCCAAAATGTATGAAGCCATGCAGCCGGAAGACGCTGCCCGCAGAATCGAAATGCTTGACGATGATTCCGCCCTGAAAATACTTTCGACACTGAAGCCGAAGACTGCCGGGAAAATCCTGGCACAGGTCGATACCGAAAAAGCCGCTGCTCTTTCGAAAAAGCTTATCCAGAAGAAATAGACCGGACAGTATCGATATGTGATAAAGGCAGACACCGCTTGTCTTTTTTTGTTCTCAGTTTCATTACTTCATCTCCCCGGCAATAACTGCCGTTCCGGCAAAAACTGCCATTTTCCGATGAGTTCAATTGCGGGCTGGACGGCATTCATTCCCGGTCATATCTTATAACAAGCTGATAAATAGCAAGAATTTCATCATCGCGTGTGCATCGGGAACTGTGGCATGCTCATTGCTTTTATCCAACCATCTTGTGTACGGAGGCCCTTTATGACTGCAGCACCACTTCCGGATTTTGCACATATTGCGTCGGTTCAAGCCGGTCCCGTGGGCAATGTGTCTGCTGATAGAACTGCGCGGTCCGGACAGGTATTTCCGGCAGTAATGCGGTCGATTCTTCAGCAGGCTACAGAAGCAAACCAGCAGGACAAAACCGCCGATAGTCTTCCCTCGCCCGATGCATTATTGCCTGATCCCGGAATGAATCTTTCCGTTCAGGGGGAGGCGGTTACGCTGAGCATGATTCAGCAGATGCTCGCGAACCTTTCCGTCGCTGTCCGGATGACTCCTGAACAGGTGCAGTCAGTTGCAGCCGGAATTCCTGGTTCACTACCCCTTCAGCAGACAGACAAGGGCGTAATTCCGCGGGGAATGATAATCGAGAATGCAGCGAAACACCTTCAGGATATGAAAAATGCATCAGGAGCAGAGAGCTTTCAGAAGTCGCCTGCTCAGTTGGTGGCTGAGACGGCTCATGCTCTTCAGGCTGTTCGGGATGCGGGTGAGCTTGTATCAGCAGACGCTGCCACTCTCAAATCACATACGGACTCCGCAAAGACCGCTGCCGAGGCATCCGTAACGGAATCATCTGACAGCATTTCATCGATGCTGAAGGATGTCGAAGCTCCTGTCGTCGAGTTGTCGGCAGCACGGCAATCTTCGGCATACGCGGTGACCGGGGGAGTTCACCGGGTGGCGGAAGTATTTTCCGGCAGCAACGTCAATAGCGATGTGTTCGTGACATCGATTCGTGACATTCACGAACCGATTCGTGCGGCTGTTGAAACAGGAACTAAACATATGGTTCTGCGTCTCGACCCTCCCGGACTCGGCGATATTCAGATCCGCCTGCGGATACATCAGGGTGTTCTGAGTGCTGAACTGAAAGTTGACTCCGGCATTACCAGGGAGCTTTTTACATCAGCTCTTCCTCAGATTCGTCATCAACTGGAGAACTCGGGCATCCGGGTTGGGGATGTTCAGGTCGATCTGCATGACGATTATCTCGCCCATCAGGAACCGGCGCGAGAGCACGGTCAAGGACGTCAGAACCGGCAGGGTCGGCAGACCAACGAAAACTTTTTCGAGTATCTGGCATAAAGGAGGAATGATACATGGCAGCAGCAAGTGCGGCAGCACCTATATTAAGCAACCCGGAATATACCGGAGCAGCAACAGGAACAAGTTCCACGAAAGCTAAAAAAACCCTTGATCAACAGGACTTCCTGAAGCTTCTGATAACGCAACTCAAGAATCAGGATCCGCTGAACCCCGTTAAGGATACGGAATTCATTGCGCAGCTTGCCAACTTCAGCTCTCTTGAGCAGATTTCCTCGATGAATGCAAATCTGGGAAAGTTTCTTGCGGAACAACAAAAACAGAACGCCGCCGCAGCCGTCTCGATGATTGGCCGGGAAATTACCGATGTCAGCGGCAACAAGGGGCTGGTAACCGGCATCATCATGGCTGATGACGGAGTCAAGCTGGTTGTGAACGGCAAAGAGATTGCATATAAGGATGTCCGCGAAGTGCGGAACCCATAGAACTAAAGGAGGATAGAACCATGACGATGCTCACGTCACTTTTTACCGCGGTCAGCGGACTCGGCGCAAACGGACAGGCGCTTTCCGTTATCGGCGACAACATTGCCAACGTAAACACATCGGGATTCAAGGGAAGCCGGGCAAATTTCGGCGACATCCTGAGCCAGTCGCTCGGCGGAGGTGGAAATCTGCAGGTCGGGCGCGGCTCACGCGTCGGCTCTATACAACAGCTTTTCGGTCAGGGAACGGTTGAGACGACCGGAAATCCGCTTGATATGGCCATCGACGGGGACGGATTTTTCACGGTCCGAGAGCCCGGCGGAGCCCAGTTCTACACCCGGGCCGGCCAGTTCGCTGTGAACCGCGACGGATTTATCATAAATCCGAGCGGAAACTTTCTTCTTGGCTTTCAGGCCGATGGCGCCGGCAATATTACGGCCAATATTGACCGTATCAATGTGGCCACAGTCAACAGCCCCCCCAATGTGTCCAGCGAACTTTCCATTCAGGCGAACCTCGATTCGCGCGAGACAGTTCCGTCAGTGCCATGGTCGCTTAGTGCGACCACCGGCCCCGCCGCAGGATCGTATAATTTTGCCTCAGCCATTACCCTTTACGATACTCTCGGAAACAGTCATCTGGTGAATGTATTTTACCGGAAAACCGCCCCCAACGCATGGGATGTCTATGCTACGTATAATGATTCCGCTACCGGCACAAACTATGTTCAGGTTCCTGCCGGCGGTCCGCTTACTACATTGGCGTTCAATACCGCCGGACAGCTGACAGCGCCTCTTCTGGCAACCAACGGTACTTTTGATTTCAGCGCATGGGGAGCCACGGCAGCCCAGCCGGTTGCCTTTAATTTCGGCTACAACGCCAGCTTTACTACCCAGTATGGCTCGCCATCTAGCACGATATTCCAGACACAGAACGGCTACACGTCAGGATCGCTGCGCGCGCTGACGGTAAGCGATAACGGGATTATGTCCGGCATATTTACAAACGGACAGGTGCGAGACCTCGCTCAGGTCGTATTGGCCCGGTTTACCGCACCGACCGAACTGTCGAAAATGGGCAAAAACCTCTTTGCGGAATCAAACGGCTCCGGTCAGCCGCTGATCGGGGAGCCGGGAACCTCAGGGCGCGGCAGCATCTCTTCCAGTTCGCTCGAAGCAGGCAACGTTGATCTGGCCGAGGAGTTTGTGCGCCTCATCGCGGCACAGAGAGGCTTTCAGGCAAATACGAAAGTTATCACTACCACGGATGAACTTTTGAACGAACTTATGGCGCTTAAGCGATAGAGCCGGTTTAATAAGCCTATACTAGTTAACCAATTGACGGTTAGTTCCTTTGAACAGGAGCTAATCGTCATTTTCTTGACCATCTCTTTATTAAAACCACCAATAAATCAATTAGATAGTGATTGGCACGCCCCATGCTTTCTCTCATAAAGCATTCGTATCTCTACTTATGTCCGGCTGGGCAGGGTTGTGAGCGCTATTTTCAGGACCTGCGGAAAGGGAGACCACATGGCCAAGGAAAAAGAGAAAGAAGAAAAGCCTGCGGAAGGGGAGCAATCCGAAGATGGGAAAAAGAAAGGCAGCAAGAAGCTGCTGATTATCATTGCTGCAGTTGTGGTGCTTCTGATTGGCGGCGGCGCTGCTGCGTATTTTCTGGTTCTGAGCAAGCCCAAGGATGAAAAGGTGGAAAAGAAAGAGGCAAAACAGGACGAAGGTATCAACTTTGCCCTTGATCCGTTCGTGGTCAATCTGACAGACCAGGGAGCAAATAAATTTTTGAAGATATCGGTTCAGCTTGAGCTGAGCAATGTTGCCGTTCAGGAAAAAGCAAAGGCCAAGAGCCCGCAGTTGCGCGACGCGGTCATTTCGCTTCTGACGAGCAAGTCGTCCGATTCGCTTATGAATCCGGATGGTAAATTGCAACTGAAGGATGAAATCAATGTCCGGGCGAATCAGATTCTCGGTCCGAATTCGGTCAGGAATGTGTACCTGACCGATTTCGTCATGCAGTAACGGTCCAAAAGAGTAACGGGGGCGGGCGAGGGAACAATGCAGGACATTCTTTCACAAGACGAAGTCGATGCCTTATTACGCGGCATAAATGAAGGAGACGTAGAAACAGAGGCAGCGACGACCGAAGTTTCCGGCGTCAAGGCGTACGATTTTACCGGACAGGAGAAAATTGTACGCGGGCGCATGCCTTCGCTTGACATCGCAAATGAACGGCTTGCGCGCAACTTCCGCATTTCCCTTGCGGGGGCATTGCGGCGTGTTGTAGACATTACCAATGTGACGGTCAATGTTACAAAGTTCTATGACTTCATGCGCTCCGTGCCTTTTCCTTCGAGTATCAATGTTTTTCGCCTGGAGCCTCTGCGGGGGTTCGGTCTCCTGGTGTTTGATGCCCAGCTTATTTTCACGCTGGTCGAATATTTCTTTGGCGGCACCGGAAAGAGTCATTATAAGCCCGAGGGCAGGGAGTTTACGCCTATTGAGCAGAAAATGATTCATAAGGTCGTGCTGATGTTTTTCAAGGACATGGAAGAGGCGTGGAAGCCGGTTTACCCGCTTGTGCCGACCTACGTCCGCGCTGAAATGAACCCGCAGTTTGTGACAATTGTTACTCCGGTCGACGTTGTCATTAAGGTCGAGTACGTTCTCGAAATAGAGGGAAAACAATGCAAGGCGTTTCTCTGCATCCCCTATGGGTCGGTTGAGCCGATCAAGGAAAAGTTGTACAGCGCATTTTCTGCCGACCGTGATGACCTCGACACAAAATGGATAGATCGTTTGAAGAATGCGTTGCGCGGAACTGCAGTCACCATTACGGGAGAACTTGGCAAGGCTTCTCTCAGTGTAGATCGGGTGCTCGATCTCAGGGAGTCGGACGTCATACTTCTCGACAGACGGGCAGAAGACGACATCAGTATTCTGGTCGAAGGTGTGCCGAAATTCCTGGGGCAGTTTGGCGCATATAAGGGCTCGTATGCGCTGAAATTTCGCGCGCCATTTGAATAACACAGAGAAAAGCAAATCAGACGCGGCCGCTCGGGCCGGATGTTTTTTGGAGGACCTTATGACAGAGGAGGCGAAAAATTTGGAGATTCAGGAGCTTCAGGACCCGGCACAGTCCTCGTCCGCTGGACATCGGGATATCGATTTTATATTGGACATACCGCTTGAGCTGACCGTTGTCATCGGCCGGACCAAGATTCTTGTCCAGGAACTCCTTCAGCTCGGACAGGGCTCGGTAGTTGCCCTGGAAAAGCTGGCGGGCGAGCCGATGGAAGTCTACGTCAACGACAAGCTGATTGGACGCGGTGAAGTAGTCGTTGTCAATGATAAGTTCGGTATCCGGTTGACAGATATTATCAGCCCGGCAGATCGGGTTCGTCAGCTGAAATAGGGATGTGAGGAAAACATGGATTTCGGATTTGAGCTGCTGAAGGCATTGCTGGCGCTCCTTTTTGTGCTTGGGGTGCTTGTGCTTGTGCTGAAGCTCGTAAAGGGGAAAATTCTTCCGCAGCGGGGCATAATCGAAATGCTGCATTACCAGCCGCTAGGGCCAAAATGCGGTCTCGCTATCGTGAAGGTCGCGCAGGACTACATGCTTGTCGGACTTGCTGAACAAAATGTATCGCTTCTGACCAAACTGGAAGCTCCCCTTATCGAGAAAGAGCTCAAAGTCATGGAAGCAAGCCAGACGGCGCAGCAGGTGTCTCCTCTGGAGCGAATCCGCGCGTTGTTCGGCAGGAGGGGCAAATGATGGCGCTTGCGCTTGCCATACTTGCCGCGATTTTATTGTTTGCAGATGCGGTTTTTGCTGCCGCGCCGCAGGCAGCGGCTCCCGGAACAGGCAGTTTTTTCGGCTTAAGCGGCCCGCTGGAGCTTTTGGTGTTCCTGACACTCCTGTCACTTCTTCCGGCAGTGCTTGTCATGATGACCTGCTTTACGAGAATTGTTGTGGTGTTGTCTTTTTTGCGGCAGGCACTGGGAACTCCCCAGGTTCCGCCGACACAAGTAGTCATAGGGCTTGCGCTTTTTATTACGCTTTTTGTCATGTCGCCGGTTGTCGATGCCATTCACGCAAAGGCGTATACTCCTTACGCGAACAAGGAGATCAACGCGGAAGAAGCTTTGAGCCGCGCATCCGAACCGCTGAAGGAATTCATGCTGAAACAGACCCGCGAAAAAGATCTGGCGCTGTTTCTAAAGATGTCCAAGATGGAACGTCCGGCAAAGCCGATGGATCTGCCGCTGCGGGTGGTTGTCCCCGCGTTTTCGATCGGCGAACTGAAAAAGGCGTTCGAGATAGGGTTCCTCATTTTTTTGCCTTTTCTGGTAATAGATATTGTTGTTGCGAGCATCCTCCTTTCCATGGGCATGATGATGCTGCCGCCGGTCATGGTGTCGATGCCATTCAAGCTTCTGCTTTTTGTGCTTGTTGACGGGTGGGGGCTTCTGATCGGCTCGCTGGTTGCGGGGTATCGATGACGGTCGAGGTCTTGAATCAGGTTTCACGCCAGACGTTTGAAACGATACTTCTTGTCGGAGGACCGATCCTGCTGGTGAGTCTCGTGGTCGGTGTGTTGATCAGCCTCTTTCAGGCGGTCACGCAGTTGCAGGAGATGACCATGACGTTTGTGCCGAAGATCGTAGCGGTGCTGGTAACGATGCTGCTCATGCTGCCTTTTATGGTTAAAGTACTGGTTGGCTTTACGCGGGGGCTGTATGAGAGCATCCCGCTGTATGTGCGGTAAGGTATGGAACTCTATAATCTGATTTTGACATACGGTGAGAAATTCGTCCCCATTTTTATCCGGGTGGCGACGATTCTTGCGTTTATCCCATTCCTCGGAGCGCGCATGACTCCGGTATTTGTACGTGTGGGGTTGTCGCTTGCACTGACACTTCTGCTGCTCCCGGTTGTGCAGGTTCAGCTCGCCAATCCGGTAACTGCCGTATTTGAGTCGTTTTTCATCGGATTGGCAATCGGCCTCTGCGCACGCCTGATACTCGGGGCAGCCGAGATGGCCGCGCAATGGATTAGCATTCAGATGGGTCTCAGTGTGGCGGCGGTATTTAATCCGCAGTTCGGCGAAGTGCTCGGACCGCTCAGCCTTTTTTATTCAATGCTGGCCATGGGGCTCTTTTTTGTGCTCGATATGCACCTCTTTTTTATCGAAGGGATTGCGCGAAGCTTTGCCGTCACCTCGATTCAGTATCAGGGCATGTTCGATGCGGTGCTGAAGCTTAATTCCTTCATGTTTCCGCTGGCGTTCAAGATTGCGGCACCCATATTTCTCATTCAGGTGCTGATTAACCTCGGCATGGGGTTCCTCACCAAGGCAATGCCGCAAGCGAATATCTTTTTTGTGAGCTTCCCGCTCCTGATTACCTCCGGGTTGGTAAGCATAGCCTTGTCGCTGAGTCTTACACTATTTGTGCTTTCCAAGGCGTTTGAACACATCCGGGATGCCGTTATGGCGTTCACGAGGTAAGGCATGGCTGAAGAACCATTTCAGGAACGCACGGAACAAGCGACGCCCCGAAAACGCCAGAAGGCGAGGGATAAGGGTGAAGTTCCCCGCAGCAGGGAAATTACCGCCATCATTCCCATGTGGTCGGTGTTTCTCTATCTGTTTTTCGGCGGCGCCGTTCTGAATGCCTTGCTGAATTATGTGCGCACAGGGATGAACAGAAGTTTTGATTTTACGATTACGGAGAGCTCTATTGTCGAGCTTATGAAAGCGGATGGCATGCAGTTCGGATTGCTTATGTTCCCGCTGTTCGGAGGCATGATGCTGGTAACGGTTACAGTACATTTTCTCCAGACAGGGTTTCTTTTTTCAGGAGCCCCGCTGGCACCGCAGTTTTCGCGCGTGAATCCGCTTCAGGGAATCAAGCGGTATTTCAGTCTCAATATGGTTGTCGAAGCGCTCAAGGGAGTCCTGAAAATTGCCGTTCTCGGCGTGGTGCTATATCTGATTCTGAAAGATCAGGTGGGCATGCTGCCGCTTATGGTGGATATGAACATACACACAGTGCAGTCGTTTTCTTTTCATCAGATATACCGGCTTTTTCTGATATCGGGAGTGGTCATCACTTTGTTCGCTGCTGCCGACTTTGCCTACCAGCGGTGGCATTTCAGCAGAAAACTCAAGATGACACGCCAGGAAATCAAGGACGAGCATAAAGAAATCGAGGGGTCGCCGTTGGTAAAGGCCAGAATCAGAAGCCTTCAGCGTGAAATTGCGCGAAAGCGGATGATGCAGGAAGTGCCGAAGGCGGATGTTGTCATTACGAACCCGACACATTTCGCCATCTGCCTGAAGTACGATTCGCAGGGCATGGGCGCTCCGAAAGTGGTAGCGAAAGGACAGAACCTTATCGCAGAGAAGATTAAGGAAATCGCCCGGACAAGCGGGGTTCCCCAGTTTGAAGACAAGCCGCTTGCGAGGTCTCTGTTCAAGCTGCAAATAGGTGAGGAGATTCCCGAGGTGTTTTACAAGGCTGTTGCAGCCATTCTTGCAAACGTATACAAGCTAAAAGGGAAAGGAGTTCGTTCTTAAGCCATGATGGAACGCCTCTTGAGACAGAGTGACCTAGTCCTAGCCCTCGGCATAGTGTTAATTCTCATTTTTATGATCGTTCCTATGCCGCCGTTTCTGCTCGACCTGGCACTGTCGTTCAGCATTACGCTTTCGATTGTTGTAATACTGGTTTCGATGTACACCAAGAAACCGCTCGATTTTTCAGTATTCCCGTCGGTATTGCTCATAGCGACGCTTCTTCGCCTGTCGCTGAATATCGCTGCAACACGCCTTATCCTTATGCACGGCGACACGGGAACCGATGCCGCGGGCAAGGTTATCAAGGCCTTCGGCGAGTTCGTCATCGGCGGCAATTTTGTCGTCGGGTTTATTGTATTTCTGATTCTTGTCGTCATTAACTTCGTCGTTATCACAAAGGGCGCGGGCCGGATTGCCGAAGTGTCAGCCCGTTTTACCCTCGACGCTATGCCGGGCAAGCAGATGAGCATAGACGCTGACCTGAACGCAGGGCTTATCGACGACAAGGAAGCCAGACGCCGGCGCCTGGAGATCAGCCGCGAAGCTGACTTCTACGGCGCGATGGACGGTGCGAGCAAATTCGTCCGTGGAGATGCCATTGCGGCGATACTCATCATGGCGGTGAACATTGTCGGCGGATTCATGATAGGTGTGTTGCAAAAGGGCATGTCCATGAGTGACGCCGTCACCACATACACAATCCTGACGGTCGGTGAAGGACTGGTCGCGCAGATCCCCGCGCTGATTATCTCCACGGCATCGGGTCTCATCATGACCCGGGCCGCTTCGGAGGCGAACCTCGGCGAGGACATCGTGAGGCAGGTTGTGGTCAATCCCAAAACCCTGGGCACGGCGGCCGGAATTCTCGGCCTGCTTGGGCTGATTCCCGGGCTGCCGCACCTTCCGTTCCTGACGCTTGCGGCAGTTGCAGGAACGGCGGCCTATTATCTGTCCCGCGCGCAGCAGAAGGAAGCACTTGGAGGGGTTGCTGCCGAAACCGGGGTTGTTGAGCCCGCAAGATCGGGGGAGACGCTCGAGTCGCTGTTGCCGATAGATCCGATGTCTCTTGAGATCGGATACGGCCTTATTCCGCTGGTGGAGGAGGGCGGTCCGCTGCTTGCGCGCATCAAGGCAATCCGGAAGCAGATGGTCACCGATATGGGTTTCATTGTTCCGCCGGTGCATATCAAGGACAACCTCACGCTGAAGCCGACCGGCTACTCTGTGCTTATCAAGGGAGTCGAGGTGGCGTCAGGCGAAGTTATCCTCAACAAACACCTTGCCATTACTCCCGGAACTGAAACCGAGCAGATCGAGGGAATCCGGTCCAAAGACCCCGCATTCGGGCTCGATGCGATCTGGATCGATGAAAAAGATATTGAGCGCGCCCAGGTTGCCGGATATACGGTGGTTGATGTTCCATCCGTCATTACCACGCATCTGACGGAGATTCTCAAGGGGAATGCGGCTGAGCTGCTTGGAAAGCAGGATGTGCAGCGGTTGCTCGACAACCTCACCAAAACGCATCCGAAGGTGGTTGACGATCTGGTGCCGGCTGTTTTGAGCCTCAGTGTTGTGCAGAGGGTTCTGCAGAATCTGCTCAAGGAGCGTGTCTCTATTCGCGATTTGCAATCAATTCTGGAATCGCTTTCCGACTATGCCGCCGTTACGAAAGATCCTGAAGTGCTCACCGAGTATGTCCGGCAGGCCCTTGCGCGCAGTATAACCCGGCAGGTGCAGAATTACGACGGTTCCGTATCGGTGCTGCTGATGGACCCGAAAATCGAGCGGCTGATTGTGGAATCCATACAGGCAACACCGCAGGGAATGACGTATTTGTCTCTGGATCCCATGACGGCAGACCGCCTTGCGGAACGCATCAAGAAGAATTTTGAAGATGGAATGGCCCGCGGCTATCAGCCGGTTCTGCTCTGTTCCCAGACGATACGGCGTTTTGTAAAGCGCCTGACGGAGCGTATTTCCAACAGCATTATGGTAATTTCAAACAGCGAAATAGCACCGAATACGAAGATTCTTTCGCTCGGAACGATACGACTGGACTAATGATGGCACGGCGGATGCGGAGGAGGATGTCTGTATGATGATCAGGAAGTTTACGGGGTGCAGTTTCAAGGAAGCCCTCGAACAGGTCAAGCAGGAACTCGGTGAACATGCAATGATTCTGTCGAGCAGAAGCATGAAAAGCGCCGGATTCGGTCTGCTCCAAAAACCGATGGTGGAAGTCACCGCTGCCGTTGACGATCGGGGAGATGATGAATCAGGGCGCTCGTCTTCTGCCGATATGGAAGAACTGATCCGCGAACTGCGCGGAATGCGCGAAGAGATGGGATATCTGAAGGAGACACTTTCTTCTCTCATGCCGGGTCTCCGTGTCGGCGGAAACAAGAAAGGACTCTTCAATCTTTTGATCAGGCACGGCGTTGATCCGCAGTTCGCTGTTGTTCTGCTGGAACGAACGGATGAGACGGTTGAGAGTCTGAAATCCGCCATTGCTCAGGATGTGAAGGTTCAAGGCTTTTCGGCGCCGGATGAGCGGGGATTCCTTTTCCTTGGCGCCCCGGGGGTAGGCAAAACCACAACTCTCTCAAAAGTTGCCCACCTGCTTCGCGTGAAGCATAAGCGGCTGAGCATCATTTCGCTCGACTCCGAGCGCATCGGCTCATTTGCGCATATGAAGGAGCTTTCGCAGGAACTCGGATGCGATCTGAAGGTGACGAAAAAGGTGAGCGACCTGCCCCGGATGATTTACCGGGACATTGAACGGGGACCGGTCCTCGTTGATACTCCCGGATATAATTACAGGGAACTGCTCGGCGATATCGCGGATGTCTTTTCATCCGGATTCCCACTTACTCGCTGTTTATTGATGGATGCGGCCATGAATGCGCAGGCGGTGGAACGCATATGGCAGAATATCAATACCGGGCTGATAGACACCATCGGGTTTACCAAACTTGACATTGCCGCCCAATACGGTTCGCTTTATAATCTTTCCCTGCTCAGCGGTCGTCCGGTGTCATTCATTACCAACGGTCCGTCAGTGCCTGATGATATACGGATGCCGTCTCCAGACTTTGTTGCAGGTCTCATAGCAGGAGGTGCGTGTGCCAACTGAACAGCCGAGAATCATTGCGGTATCGAGCGGCAAAGGAGGAGTCGGTAAAACCAACTTTGTTGCAAACCTCGCGCTCTTCTATGCCAGCATCAATAAAAAAGTGCTGGTCATGGATGCCGATGTCGGATTAAGCAATATAGATGTCATGCTCGGCATTACGCCGAAGTTTAATCTGCGCCACGTGCTGGCAGGTCAGAAGCGGCTGAAGGATATTGTCGTGAGCGGCCCGCTCGGCATCAGTATTATTCCTGCCGGTTCCGGCGTTCGTGATTTGACGAGTCTTTCAGGAGAGCAGCGGTTGCAACTGGTGACCGAACTGGAAGATTTTGATATTGACTTTGACGTTTTTCTGATTGATACCGGAGCCGGCATTTCGGATAACGTCCTGTTCTTCTGCAGTGCCGCGCAGGAGGTTGTTGTTATTGCAACGCCCGAACCGACCTCCATTGCTGATGCTTACGCGCTTATCAAAGTGTTGAAAAATGATTTTCGCACGCGCCATTTCCGGCTTATTGTCAATACGGTGCGTTCGGAAAAAGAGGCGTTCGACACATACAGCAAGCTGTCGCTGGTGGCCGACAAGTTTCTGAATCAATCCATCGATTATCTCGGCTATCTGCCGTACGATCAGAATGTGAAAGACTCAATTATCGCGCAGAAGAGCCATATTGTCATGCATCCGAACAGCCTTTTCGCGAAGAAACTCGGGCAGATTGCAAAACGCCTGATTGATCAGCCGTTGGGAGATACCGGCGGAACCCTGCAGTTCTTTCTGCGGCGCGCGCTGCGCGTCGGATGAACTGCCGGCGACCTATGATAGACTGTTAATATGTGGAAGTTTACCCAGGAGCAGAAGGACGACCTGGTCCGCCAATTTCTTCCGCGCATAAAATATTACGCCGGAAAGTATTCCTTCGCGCTTCCGGCGGGCCTGAGCAGCGAAGACCTCGTTTCAGCCGGCATCGTTGGACTTCTTGAAGCGATAGAACGCTTTAACCCCGCCATGAATGCTTCGCTGAGCACCTTTGCGGACTTTCGCATCCGCGGGGCGATGATTGACGAAATACGCTCCATGCAGTGGGCGTCCAAGGATGCCCGCCGCAAGCTCGATAATGTTCGCCGTGCCCATGAGGACCTGCAGAACAAGCTTGAACGGCCACCGACCGATGAGGAAGTCGCCGATCGTCTTGATATTTCATTGCAGGAACTTTGCAAGACACAGTCAACCGCGAATACCCTGAACATGGTCAGTCTGGAATCCCTCGGCGTAAATCAGGATGGAGAGCCTCTTGACATTCTTCAGTGTCTGGCGAACCGTGATGAGCCGGACATGATTGAACGTCTGAATCTGAAGGAAGTGAAAAAGGCGCTCGGCAATGCCATAGAGGAACTGCCCGATAAGGAGCGTACCGTTCTGACCCTGTATTATTATGAAGAACTCACCATGAAGGAAATCGGAGCTGTTCTTGGGATTACCGAATCACGGGTCTGCCAGTTGCACGGCAAGGCGCTGATTAAGCTTAGGAGCCATCTTGACGTCTTTCGCGCCTGATCCTCCGTGTTGTTTTTATGAATATCCGCTATAATTATAGGGTCAAGCATTAACCGAGGGGGGGAGAGATGCTCAAAAATCTACCGAAAGTCATACAGAAGCTGCAGGCACTGGATCCTTCTGTCCGGCGTCAGGCGGCCGAGCAGCTCGCAGAGGGAGACGAACGCGCCATATATCCTCTGATTAAGGCCCTGAATGATCCCAGCGCGGGAGTTCAGGATGCTGCCATGCGTTCCCTCATCGCGTTGGGCGGAGAAGTGACCGCATACATGGTGCTTCCGCTGCTGCGGGAAGGAACCTATCTGCGCAACACCGCATTAATCATACTGACCCGCCTCGGTGCTGTTACGGTGCCGCTTTTGACTGTTCTGCTCGAAGACAAGGACCCTGATATCCGCAAATTTGCGGTTGACCTGATGTGCGATATCAAGGAAGGCGTGGAGTACGAGCGCCTGCTTCCCCTGTTCAAGGATGAAAACGCCAACGTCCGCTCGGCTGCTGCCAAGGCGGTTGGCGAACTCGGCTACGAGGGCGCTATCCCTTTACTTGAAGAGGCGCTCAGGGACGAGGAGTGGGTCTGTTTTTATGCATTACAGTCTCTTGGAGAACTCGAAGCGACTGTGGCCGCGCCATTTATCGTGGAGTTGCTGAAGAGCCCGTCCGAGGTCATCCGTTTTTCGGCAATCGAGACGCTCGGCAAAATCGGCACGCCTGAAGTGAGCGAAACGCTGATCTCGTACCTTTTCAGCGCGTCGGATGATGAACGGAGCGCAATTGTAAAGAGCATTGTCCAGATTGGAATCACCCCTGCAATGGTCGGTCTGACCGAGCATCTGATTCGCATGCTGAAAGAAGGCGTCTGGGAGGACAAGTTCATTGCGCTGCGGGGGGTTGAAGTGCTGAACGCGAAAAGCGCGGTTCCGCTGCTTGTGGATATTGTCGGCGCTCTTGATTCGGCTATGCCGGACACTGAAGAACGCCGCTCCGCCGTCAGCAGAACACTTCTTTCGATAGATTCAGAAGCTGAACTGCTCAAACTGCTGGCGTCTCCGGAGATGAAGTATCGCGGCAAGGCGTTTGCCATAGAACTCCTCGGAGACCTCGGCAGCAAATTGGCCGTGCCGATGCTCATGAACAGCCTCTCCGCCACAAGCCGCGACCTGCGGCGCGCCTCTGCTGAAGCTCTGGGAGATATCGGAGAACCGTCGAGCGTAGGACCTCTTTTAGAGACCTCACTCAAGGACGTTGACGCCCATGTGCGAAAGTGCGCCATTGAGGCGCTTGGGAAAATAGGCATGCCGGTTGCGTTCCAGCCACTGCTGGATCTTTTGCGCATCGAAAAATTCTCCGACATCATCGAGAAAATCGTTGAATCTCTTTTGAAGCTTGATGCTGCAAAATTCGCTGACGGTCTTTCTTCATACAACAGACAGGTTCGCAAGATTGCCGTGGGCTCCATTGATGA
Source organism: uncultured Nitrospiraceae bacterium (assembly GCA_964392915.1). Taxonomy (GTDB): domain Bacteria; phylum Nitrospirota; class Thermodesulfovibrionia; order Thermodesulfovibrionales; family Dissulfurispiraceae; genus JAAYUK01. The sequence continues at coordinate 66,288 of CAYMRS010000001.1, read as the reverse complement.
TGTCGGTATTTTGCTGAAGCTGACTGAGGACGAGGATAGGGATGTGAAATTTGCCGCGATCAAGGGTCTGGGGCGTGTCGCAACATCTGAGGCGCTTGATCGGCTGAACTCCTTTATTACTGACGCTGCCCCCGATATTCGCAAAATTGCTGTTGTCGCCATGGGCGATGCGCATTGCTGCACTCCCGTACTGTTTGCAATCCTGAATGATGAAGACCCATGGGTCCGGTTTTATACGGTCAAGGCAATCGCCAAGGCGTGTGAGCCTGAAACGGCTCTGCAGAAACTGGGCGCTGTGATTGAGGATCCTTTCATTCCGGTGGTCATGTCCGCGCTTGATGCCATCAGGGAGATTGGCGGCCCGGAGGCGTATGAACTTCTGGTGCAGCACCGTAAGCATAAGAACGACGATGTCCGCGCAAAAATCGAGGAGGTGCTTTCTTACCTATGATAGCGTCAATGACAGACGATGTCTTTAGGCAGCTCCGCGATTTCATCTATGAGCAGAGTGGCATTTTTATCCCGGACAACAAAAAGTATTTTCTGGAGAACCGTCTTGGACGGCGTGTTCAGGAAAGGAACCTCAAGGGGTATGATGAGTACCTCTATCTGCTGAAGTTCGGCGGAGACAAGAATGAGCTGATCAAGCTCTTCGAGCTGGTCACAACCAATGAAACCTTCTTCTTCCGCGAGCCGCAGCAGTTTGACGTGCTGTGCGGAGAACTTCTGAAAAAGATCCTTGAGGAAAACACGAAAGCCGCCCGCCGTGATGTCAAGATGTGGTCGGCGGCGAGTTCAACCGGCGAGGAAGCGTATACCATTGCCATGATGCTCATGGAGCGGCCAGAATTGGCGGGGTTCCGAAAGGATATCCTCGCGTCAGACATCAGCGAGTCGGTGCTTGCTTCGGCGAAAGCGGCTGTGTACGGTTCATATGCCGTCCGAAACGTGCCTCCGGCCTATCTATCGAAATATTTCACAAACAAAGATCAGAATTACAAGCTTTCTGAATCGGTCAAGGCAAATGTCCGTTTCATGAAGATTAATCTGATGAGCGATAAAGACGTGAAACCCATTCGCGGTGTTGACGTGATATTCTGCCGGAACGTTCTGATATATTTTGACGAAAAAGCAAAACAGAAGGCTCTGGCGCTTATGTACGACGCGCTGCGGCCCGGAGGCTCACTGATTGTCGGCACCTCGGAGAGCCTGCATAACATTACCCGGGCATTTCGACCGACGGTTATTAATCGGGTCGTTCTTTACCAAAAAGTCTAGATATCCAGAAGAGTGTTGCTCAAGAGGTGAAACGATGAGAATTCTTGTGGTAGACGACGATAAGACAACGCGCAAAATCCTGAGCCTCTACCTGAAAGGCAAGGGATATGAAGTTGTTACGGCCGAAAATGGCCTCGATGCGCTTGAGAAGATGGGGACCGACAATATCAATCTTGTGGTTACCGACATGAACATGCCGTTTATGGATGGCATTGAATTGACCAGAACACTGAAGGCTGATCCGAACTGGAGCCATGTCCCTATTCTGATGGTTACCACCGAGGCTGACGATGAAGAGAAGAAGCGGGCGGCGACTGCGGGCGTGGATGATTACCTCGTGAAACCCGCCAATGCCGAACAGATAACATCGAGCGTCAAGAAGATTCTGAAAAAGATGTTTGCGCAAGGAGGGGAAGACGGTGTTTGACTTCAAAGTGAAGGTGCTGGTTGTTGATGATTTTCCCACGATGCGCCGTATTGTCAAGAACCTGCTGAAGCAACTCGGGTTCGAAAATATTGATGAAGCGGAAGACGGCGTTGCTGCTCTGTCCAAGCTGAAGGGCGGCGGTTTCGGCCTGGTTATTTCTGACTGGAACATGCCGAATATGGAAGGTATTGATTTGCTCCGCGCTGTGCGGTCTGAGCCGCCCCCGCTGAAAGATGTCCCGTTTCTAATGGTTACGGCCGAGGCGGAAAAGGAGAAAGTTATCGAAGCAATAAAGGCGGGAGTCGATAATTATGTCGTGAAACCGTTTACTGCTGAAGTTCTCAAGGAAAAGCTCGAGAAGATAGCGGAGAGGAAACCGTCGTTGAAAGCAGGAGGCTGATATGGCCGATGAAATGGATGAAATAATATCGGAATTCGTTACGGAGGCGGAGGAGACGCTCGACCGTATCGATCCCCTGTTCGTTGAGCTGGAGTCGCGGGGATACGATAAAGAGATGCTGAATGAGATATTCAGGGGCATGCATACGCTGAAGGGCGCTGCGGGCTTCCTGGGATTTCAGCAGATCATCGATGTTGCTCATCGTGCGGAAAGCATCATGAAACGGCTTCGCGAAGGCGGTATTGCTCCGTCGCGGGTGCTTATGGATACAATTCTTAACAGTGTTGATATGCTCCGCGTTTTGATCGGGCATGTCAAGTTGCGCGACGGGGCGGAGGAGGACATTTCCGAACTGCTGCGGAGGCTTGATTCCGCAATGGATGCCCCTATGGCTGCTGAGGCTGCGCCTTCCGCGCATCATGCCGCACCGACTCCGGAGGCTGCCGCCGCCGAGGTCTCTGTCCTGCAGATTGAGCCGCAGGAGTCCGCCAAAGCTCCGGAGCAGGACATGGTTGCCGAAGCACGGAATGATGACATGCCGCCACCTCCAAAGCCGCAGACAGGCATTGAAGAACAGCTTCAACAGACGAGCAGGGAGCGTGAGGTTGTTCAGACACTCCGGGTCGATGTGAACCGCATCGACAAGGTGATGGATCTTGCCGGCGAGATCGTTCTTGCCAGAAATCGCCTGCTGAATCTGGCGATGAAAATTGAGCAGACATACAGCGGCGACCAGAATATCGAGGGACTGCTTGAGACGACCAGTTTTCTCGACCGCGTTACATCCGATCTGCAGCTTGCTGTCATGAAAATCCGCATGCAGCCGATTGCGAAAGTCTTTTCCAAGTTTCCGCGCATGGTGCGCGATATGTCCCGTCAGCTCGGCAAGGATATCGATCTCGAAATCTTCGGCGAAGATACCGAAGTCGACAAGAGCGTCATCGAGAACATCGGCGACCCGATGGTCCATATTATCCGCAACTCCATTGACCACGGGCTGGAGAACAATCCGGAGCGTGAAGCAAAGGGCAAGTCCCGCAATGGGCGCATTATCATCAGTGCTATTCAGCAGGGAACCCAGATTGTCATTGAAGTGACCGATGACGGCCGGGGTATTGATGTTGACGCGGTCAGGCGCAAGGCAGTAAGAAACGGCCTCGTCTCCGAAGAGGAAGCGGAAAAAATGTCGGATGAAACTGCGATTGATCTGATATTTCTTCCTGGTTTTTCGACCAAAGAGGTTTCGACAGAATTGAGCGGACGCGGTGTCGGCATGGATGTCGTCAAGACGAACGTGGCGAAGCTGAACGGCTATGTCGAGGTTGTCACTAAAAAAGATGTTGGGAGCACCTTCCGCATCAGCCTGCCCCTGACACTCGCCATCATTCAGGCAATGATGATACGGATCGGGCAGGAGCGCTACGCCTTGCCGCAATCCATGATTGAGGAGACGCTTCGGGTCAAGCGGAGCGACATTAAAAACGTTACTGGTCAGCAGGTCCTGACGATTCGGGGAAAAGTCCTGCCGCTTTTTGTCATGTCGGAAGTTCTTGGCGTGCGCTCACGGACTGCGCAGGATCAGGAAAACAGTTATGTGCTTGTCGCCTCGGTGGCTGACCGGCGGTTCTGTATTGCCGTTGACGAACTCATTGGTCAGGAAGAAGTAGTCATCAAGACGATTAATGGTGTCGAATCCGAGGAGTGCGGGATACTGGGCGCCACGATTACCGGTGACGGGCGCGTTGTGCTGATACTCGATCTTGCGGTTATTGCCCGCAGAATGTTTCTTGCTGGCCGGAAATAGGGCCGGTTCTCCCCTGAAATCATGACCGATACGGAGGCTTTATGCAACATATAGGCTTCATCATGAATGATTGCGAATACACCATTCCAATTCTGAAGGTTCAGGAGATTATCAACCGGCCGCAGCTTACAAAACTTCCTCAGGCGCCGAATTACATTGATGGTGTGACAAACCTGCGCGGCCGTATTATTCCCATTGTGAATCTGAAAAAACTTGTCGGGCTTGACGAGCGCGAGCCCGGCCAGAAGGTCATTGTTGTTTCGAGCGGACGCATGACCTTCGGCGTTTTGATCGATGGAATCACCGGCGTTATCACGATAGAAGACGATCAAATCGAGCCTGCCGAGAACTTCCTGCAGGGGAATATCGAACAGGTACAAGGAGTTGCCAGAATCAATGACCGACTTGTGGTGCTTATTGACACAAGAAAGCTTGTGCCGGGCGATGACGCCGCCATGTTTGAAGAACAGGTGCTGAATGTCAGCGATGCGGGAGATGAGAAGGTTGAAATTGTCAAACATGTCCAGACCATGGGCGGTGAAATGCTTGTCAAGGAAATTGTGGATGCGAAGGCATACCTTGAGAGCAAATCCGCCGGCCAGCAGTCGGCAAATCAGGTGATGTTTGAACGGCTTGTCGAGTTCATGACGGCAGTGTCGAATCAGGACTACGAAAAAGCCGATGAAGCGATGCAGTCGCTCATGAGCTTCGGCGATGCCGGACTGTTCAAGGAGGTCGGCAAGGTTACGCGGAAGCTACATGACTCGATCCGGAGTTTCAAAGAGGCACTCGATCCGAAACTGAAGGACATGGCTGTCACCGAGATGCCGAATGCTGTTGATCAACTGCAGCTCGTCATCGACCGGACGGAAGCCGCGGCGAACAAGACGATGAATATCGTCGAAAAATATATCCTTGCGATGGACGACGTCTCTTCTCATTTGCGAAGCCTCACAGGGCCCCAGGAGTCCGTCGCCTTCCTGAAATCGTTCAAAAACTCGCTTGAGGACGATCTGACCGAAATCCTGACAACCCAATCATTTCAGGATCTCACAGGACAGAGCATCAAGAAGGTCATTAATCTGGTCGGAGAGATTGAGAATGAACTTGTTCGTTTGATTGCCACCTTTGGCGTCATGATGGAGCCGGCAAAAGAGGCGGTCTATTACGGTCCTGGCAGCAGTGCGGACAAAGTCTCACAGGAAGGTGTTGACGATCTGCTCAAGGATTTCGGCTTCTAAAATGCGTCTGCTGCAGCAGCAGAGGGTATCTTTTCACTTATGAACAAGGGGGGGGTATGGTTAGAGTTCTTATTGTTGACGATTCCGCGTTCATGCGGAGCGCTCTCTCAAACATGCTGCAGTCGGATCCAGAAATTCAGATTGCCGGAGTGGCCCGGGACGGGCTTGAGGCGATTGAAAAAATCGTGCAGCTGAAGCCTGATATCGTGACAATGGACATTGAAATGCCCCGCATGGACGGTATCTCAGCGCTGCGGCATATCATGGCGAATACACCGGTTCCTGTCATAATGGTAAGCTCGTTGACAACCGAAGGCGCTCATACGACGCTGGAAGCGCTTGAAATCGGGGCTGTTGATTTCATTCCCAAAAACCTTTCGGATCTGTCACTGAATATTCTCCGCCTGAAGGAAGTGTTGATCGATAAAATCAAGCAGCTTGCCAAGCGGGGAGTCCCGCGCCTGGCCTTCCGTCCAGCGGCGCGCCTATCAATTGCTCCGCAGGCTCGAGCTTCCGCTTCGCCGGTTATGAGGACGACAGGAGATCGCCGCGCAGGAGTAGTTGCCATCGGCACATCGACCGGCGGACCCAAGGCTCTTCAGGAAATATTGCCGAATCTTCCAAAAGACTTCCCGCTTCCCATTGTCATCGCGCAGCACATGCCTCCGAATTTTACGGGCCCGTTTGCCGAGCGGCTGAACCAGCTCAGCAAAATAGAGGTGCGTGAGGCAAAAGAGGGCGATGCGCTTCGCCCGGGTCTCGCCCTGGTATCTCCCGGAGGCGGTCATATGCGGGTCGTCCGCAAACGGGGCATCGAGACTGTGGTAACAATTTCAGAAGATCGCGAGAATTTCATCTATCGCCCGTCTGTCGACGCGCTCATGCTTTCCGTTGCGGAGACTTTCCCCGGAAGGGCACTGGGAGTCATTCTGACGGGGATGGGAAACGACGGGGCGAAAGGCATGACCGAGTTGAAGAGAACCGGCGGCCGCATTTTTGCCCAAAATGAGGAATCCTGTGTCGTGTACGGCATGCCAAAGGCAGTTGTAGACGCGGGAATTGCCGACAAGATTCTCCCACTGGAAGATATAGCGGGGGAAATTGTGAATTCGGCATAATCAGTATGGTATTTCATCTTCGATTGCGCTACAATCAACTGGTAGATACTGACTTGCGGAGGCGTGTATGAAAGAAGAGATTCTCGAAAAAATTATCCTGGAGACAGTCGACATTCCTAGTCTTCCGCCTATCGCGATGAAGGTGCTGCAGCTGATTAATGACGATTATTCTTCCATAAAGGAACTGGAAAGGATCATTGGACGCGACCAGGCATTTTCCGCCCGGTTGCTCCGTATTGCCAACTCGCCGTATTACGGCCGTGATCGCAGCATTGATACGATATCGACCGGCATTCTGCTGATCGGGTTTAACACCATGAAGTCACTTGTTGTCGCGGCATCGCTGAAAGACCTGCATCGGAAATTCGGCCTTTTTGAGCAGCGTCTTTGGGAGCACAGCCTCGGCGTGTCTATCGCGGCATCACTTCTCGCTCTTGAAACTAAACTTCTTTCCCCCGAAGAAGCGATGATCGGTGGGCTCATTCATGATGTCGGTAAGACTATATTGAACAACGCAATGCCTGAATCATATTCGGTCATTGTCGAAAAGGTTTATGAGGCAGGGATATCCTTTGCCGAGGTTGAGAATGAAATGCTTGGTTTCAATCACTGCCAAGTCGGGGGGCTTATTGCCCGCAAGTGGAAACTGCCCAGAAATCTTGAGGCTGTGGTGGAATACCATCATGCCGCGGACTTCAGCGTGCTGAACGATAAGGCTCTGGAATCTCTCTGCCGGATAACAAGCGTCGCGGACGCCATCTGTGTAAATCTTGGCGTCGGACTGCGCATGCCCATGTCCAACCACAAAGTACCCTTTGAAGTGCTCGGGCTGAGTGACAAGCAGTTTTTTGCAGTTGAAGCGCTGTTCAAAAATACCTATCAGGAGCAGAAGGCGCAGTTGCTCGATTAGTCAAGAAGTCGCGTTTTGCGCCGATAATAAGGCATCATGGCACTGGAAGACGGCATTCGGGAACCCTACCGGGTAAGCAGCATATCAGGAACCGGCTCCGGATATGTTTATGCCCGCCTTCGCGTCAGGCGAAAAGCGGCCAGGCGCGAGGGGATGCAGCAGGAGCCTGAGCAGGAGCCGCGCAGCCAGGACTCCGCTGCATCCTCTGACGGAAAAAAACACATAAACATCAAGGCATAATTTTCCGCTGCCGCTGCCTGTCGCTTTATCGCTCCTCCTCGGCTTATCACATTAAATCTTATTTATTCAAACACTTGCATTCCTTAATTGGTCATAAACACGGCTTGGCACTCTAATTGCATATTATCAGCAATAATCTCTTTACATTGGAGGCATGCGGAATGTATAAAGGCATGTATATTGCGGCAACGGGTGCTATTCAGCGAAGCAGCGAGATGGACAACGTCGCCAATAATTTGGCGAATGTCAATACGAGCGGTTTTAAGCGAACTATTCTGTCATCCCGCTTCTATCCCGTGTTAGAAGGAGTTCAGCAGGCTCCTGCGTCGGTTTACCCAAACGCCAGAGCAATGACATCCCCCGGTAAATTTGCGATTGACTCGACCGCCGGAGCGTTTCAGACAACTGGCAATCCTCTTGATTTCGCCCTGAGTGCAGACGCTTTTTTTGTTGTCGAGAAGAATGGTCAGCAGTTCTACACGCGGAATGGGGCATTTGTGCTGAGCCGTGATGGATTTCTCTCAACACCGGACGGCTACCGGGTCATGGACCGGGGCAATCAGCCCGTTGTGATTGACAACACCGAGGGGACGCTGAGCGTATCCTCGGATGGCAATATCTACCTCCTCAATGTGCAGCAGAAGTCCAATACCCTTATCGCTGAACTGAAAGTTTCAAAGCTGTCCGATATCCGCCATGCGGGCGGCTCCCTTTTTACCGGCAAAGAAACGGATGCCGTTGATTTTGAAGTTTTTCAGGGAGTTGTGGAGCGTTCCAATGTAAATCCGGTTAATGAACTCGTCAACATGATTTCGGCGCTCCGGCAGTACGAAATGTCTCATAAAGTCATTCAGAATTTTAACGATCTCGCCCAGAGAGCTGTTACCGATATCGGGAAGCCAGGGGCTTAGGAGGATTTCATGATTCGTTCATTGTTTACCGCTGCTACCGGAATGCAGGCACAGTCTCTGAATGTAGATGTCATATCGAATAACATTGCCAACATCAACACAACCGGATACAAAAAGGGCAGGGCTGAGTTTCAGGATCTGCTCTACCAGACCATCAGGACACCGGGCGGAACATCATCGGAAGGCAATCAGTTTCCGGTCGGTATGCAGGTCGGTCTTGGGGTAAGACCTGCCGCAATCGTAAAGCACTTTACCCAGGGCGATTTCATTACGACCGGGAACTCGCTTGATATCGTCATCGAAGGGGAGGGGTTTTTCCAGATCAACCGTCCCGATGGGACTGTGGCATATTCCAGGGCGGGTGCCTTCAAGCTGGACAATACCGGCCGCATCGTAAATGCCGACGGTTTGCCGCTTGAGCCGGCAATTACCCTTCCTAGCGATACCGTGAGCATTACGATAAGCCAGGACGGCGTCGTATCCATTTTACAGGGCGGTGCCACAACGCCGACCCAAGTGGGAACCATCGAAATATCGCGGTTTATTAACCCTGCTGGACTCCTCGCGATTGGGAAAAACCTTTTTCTCCAGACCGATGCGTCCGGAGACCCCATCACCGGACAGCCAGGGCTTGAGGGTCGCGGCACGCTGAATCAGGGGTTTCTTGAGCATTCCAATGTAAACGTCGTTGAAGAACTTGCGAATCTGATTATCGCGCAGCGTGCGTTTGATACGAATTCCAAGTCGGTCCAGACGTCCGACGAAATGCTGCAGACAACGATCGGTCTCAAGCGGTAAATAACATGAGACGAAACAATCATCTCGTTATAATCCCGCTGGCGGTGATTCTCTGGAGCTTCCTCTTTGCAGAATTGGCAGTCGCTGCGCCTCTTGTCGATCACCTGCGTTCCCGTCTTGCGCAGGAAATTCGTGATGCTGTCCCCGGCGATGTCGAGCTGCAGGATATCCGCGTGCTTCAGGGGGGGGAACTGCTTGCTACGGAAGGCATGTACCGGATTGGTTCCGCCTCTCTTGATGGGTACGGGGGCAAAAACCGCATGAATTACAGCGTCGAACTCATTGACAAGCGGGGCACTGTTCGCAAACTAGGCGTAGAGGTACTTTATGAATCGCTGGTAGATGTTTTCATTACTGCCAAGTCGCTTTCGAAGGGTACAATCCTCGGCGAGAGCGATTTCTATTCGGTGCGGCAGAGAACTTCCCGCCTTCCTGTCGGGGCCATTATGAACAGAAACGATCTACTGGACAAGACCCTCAGAATCAACCTTACCGAGGGTCTCGTGCTGAAGAGGGATTTTTTTTCGATAGTCGGATTGGTGAAGCGTGGGCAGAAGGTTAGGGTTGAGATCGACAGCGGTTCCGTATTTATCACGACCAAGGGCGTTTTGCGGTCTGAAGGAACCGTCGGCAGCACCGTTCGCGTTTACTGCGAAGCGTCAAAAAAAGAGATAATGGGAGTTCTGGTGTCAAGCGATACCGTGAGGATAAAGGTATGATAAAAACAAGTAAAACAATAATTTACGCTATATTTCTTACTTTACTGCTTCAAGGATGTAACGGACTCAAAGATGCCCGAGAAATCAGAGAGGCTCCCATGCCGCCCCGGTATGTCGATGTGAAGGAACCATCTCCGGCAAGCACCGAAGGCTCTCTGTGGCGCGACAACAAGTCACTGTTCAGCGACCGGCGCGCACGCCAGGTGAACGATCTTGTCACTATCCTGATAACCGAGGCAACATCGGCATCAAAAAAGGCGACTACGAATACGAGCGGCAACTCAGCCGCAGAGTATTCAATTAACGATATTTTTGGCATGCAGACGGATTTCGGTCTCCACAAGCTGCCCATTCTTGCGGGACAATATGCGCCCGGCGCCGTCTTTTCGCCGCACGCAAAAGGATCCAACACATCGAGCTACAAGGGGACGGGCGATACCGCGCGGCAGGGAACCCTTACGGCGCGTATAACAGCAAAGGTCGTTGAAGTGCTGCCGAACGGGAATATGGTTCTGGAGTCCCGCAAGGAACTCATTGTCAACAATGAGAAGGAAATCATCGTGCTGCGAGGTATCGTCCGGCCTGATGACATCACCCCAGGCAATACCGTGCTGTCGCAAAATGTTGGCGATGCCCAGATTTATATGGTCGGTGACGGCGTCATTGGCGACAAGCAGTCTCAGGGGTGGCTTGTACGCTTACTGGACAACATATGGCCGTTCTGAACATTCGTGTATGGAGGGAAAAAAGCATGCTCTACCGGCAATCTGAAAAAAATTCCCATCGATTCGGCATAATTTTCCGGGTTCTTTTGGCGGTGGCTTTTTTTACCTGCATAGCGCCATATCACGCATCAGCGGAACGTATCAAGGACATTTCCACCTTTTCCGGCGTTCGGGAAAATGAACTCGTCGGGTACGGCATTATTGTCGGTCTGAACGGGACCGGTGACAAGGACGGGACCTACATTTATCAGCCGTTCGTCAACATGATGCGGCGCATGGGTGTCGCGGTAAATCTTGCTGATGTGAAAGGAAAAACCAAGAACATCGCTGCTGTATTGGTTACGGCCAAACTCCAGACGAACACCAAGCCGGGCTCCAGGGTGGATGTTACGGTCTCATCGATAGGCGATGCAAAAAGCCTGCAGGGCGGAACGCTTATCATGACCCCCCTGACCGGCGTCGATGAAGCAGTCTACGCCGTGGCACAGGGCCCCGTCTCCATCGGCGGCTTTGTCGCAGGGGGGGGGACGACCATCAAGAATCACCCGAATGTCGGGACGATTCCCAACGGAGCTCTCGTTGAGAAAGAAGTTCCTGTTCAGTTGAATAACAAGGAAAAATTGATGCTGATACTCGCTGCTCAGGATACTACCACTGCACAGCGCGTCGCCGAAAGGATTAACGCGCAGTTCGGAAAGTCAGTAGCCAGGGTGGAAAGCCCATCTTCTGTGGGCATAACGGTGCCTCCGGCGTATCGCGAGCGCGCACTGGAGCTTATGGCTTCCATTGAACAGCTGACGGTCGATGTTGACGTGGCTGCCAGGGTAGTTGTCAACGAGCGGACGGGCACGGTTGTAATAGGAGAACGGGTTATCATATCGCCGGTTGCTCTTGCGCATGGGGGGCTGACTATCGAAATAAAAACCGAAATACAGGTTTCGCAGCCGGGACCGCTGGCGCCTCGCGGAGCAGCCACAGTTGCTGTGGCGCAGACCGATGTTAAGGTTGATGAAAAGAAGGCTTTTCTGACTGAGGTGAAAGGACCGACTATAGGAGAGCTGGTGAAGGCTCTGAATACACTGGGAGTCAGCCCAAAGGATCTGGTTGCCATACTTCAGGCCATAAAGGCCGCGGGAAGTCTCAAGGCTGAACTGGTGATTATTTGATGAAACCGCAATCCATTATGGGGATTCAGGCTCAGGCAAAATCTGCCGGGCAGGATCCTGCTACCGTGGCAAAGAAGGTTGAGACGGTCTTTCTGAATGAATTTCTGAAGGTAATGTTTGAACAGACCTCCTTTGCCAAAAGCAAGACTATCGGGAGCTTTCTGCCGGTCATAACGGGTCATATTGCGGATTCTCTTGCCGAACGCGGAGTCGGATTTGGTGACATTATGATGAAAAACCAATCTGTTATTGAAAAAAGACGTGATGTCCCGGTCAGTCCTCCTGTTTCGGGACACCTGCCGGATCCGGCAACTTTGCTGCCGCAATCGCAGGGGAAAATTACCTCCGGATTCGGCCTCAGGCTGGATCCGATAGATGGGAAAATGCGTCACCATGCAGGCATTGATATTGCCGTCGCTGAAAATTCGCCCGTGCGGACCGCAGCCGAAGGAAAGGTGGTTTTCAGCGGTTTTTCAAAAGGATATGGCAATTGTGTTGTCATTGATCATGGCAACGGGCTCACCACTCTGTATGGTCACAATGCACGCAACCTCGTAAAAGTCGGCGACATCCTCAAATCTGGCACTGCAATTGCATTATCAGGATCGTCCGGACGAGCAACCGGCCCGCATATCCACTTTGAAGTGCGCAAAGATGGGGTGGCGGTTGACCCGGCCGGAGTTCCGGGAACGTTCAGTTAAGGTTTGGCGGCATTCCTCCGATATATATAGAGGATATTAATTAGTTGATTCAGGAGGTGCCGCAATGGATATCAGAAAAGCCGACGGGCTGAAAAGCCCTGAGATCAAAAAGCCGGAGCCTGCGATTTCCCGGAATAAGCCTGCGGAAGCGGGGGGGATTCCGGCAAGCGGAGACCAGATAACGCTTTCGCGCGGTGCAGAGGAAATGAGTCGGCTGACTTCGGCAGTGAACGCCCTGCCGGATGTCCGGACCGAAAAAGTAGAAACCATCAGGAATGCCGTTCAGTCCGGGACGTATTCGGTTCGGGCAGAGATGGTCGCGGACAAGCTGTTGAAGGAGGTTATCGTTGATTCCATTGTATGAAGAACTGCTGGGGGTTCTGGAGAAAGAGTTTGATTTCTGCACTCAACTGGTCGTGCTGCTGCAGAAAGAGCGAGAGGTAATTGTCGGTCTCGATCCGGCGGCACTGGAACTGTTGCTACGTGAAAAGGAAACTATTTTTACCGGCATTCGCCTCTGCGATGAATCCCGGGAGCGGGTTCTTTCTTCGCTCGGCTTTTCCGGCAGAACCATATCTGACCTTGCACAGCTTGCTGAAATCGATTATCGTGACCGGCTTTCCGGTCTTGCCTCCAAGTTCAAGGCGATTGTGAGCAGTATTGCCGAACTGAACCGATTCAACAGCGTGCTGATTGAAAAATCTCTGCAGTACGTCAAGACGTCCTATAATTTTCTGGATTCGTTCGGTATTCAGCCCAAGAGGCAGCTTTCCGTGGAGGCCTAAATGTCGATACTCGGTCTTTTCGATATCGGGAGAACGTCCCTGCTCGCAACACGCCGCGCGCTTGATACAACGGCACATAACGTGGCAAATTCCGCCACTGCCGGATACAACCGGCAGAATGTTATGCTTGAGAGCATTCCGAGCGGGGGATTTGTGGTAGCGAGCGGCTCGAGCGGCCGCGGGGTTTCCATCGCGGGTGTACAGCGCATGTATGACTCGTTTACCAGCCTCCAGCTGATTACCGAAAAAGCGAATCTTTCCTATTGGCAATCGTATCAGTCAGGCATGATCAATGTCGAGAATATGTTTAATGAGGCATCCGACACCGGCATTTATCCGGCAATCGCGGATTTCTTTCACGCGTGGCAGGAGGTTTCCCAGTATCCGGAAGCATATGCGCAGCGGACGCTGCTTATCAATAAGGCTGAGTATCTCGCAACCCGCATCAACCGCTCGGCGATTTCTCTTGATGATGAACGGAGCCGGATATTCCAGGGAAGTCAGGCACTGGTGACCGAGGCGAACACCATCGTCAACCGTATTGCCGATCTCAATGAGAAAATTGCGTCAAATCCGGGATCTCTTGATCTCAAGGACCAGCGGGACATGCTGCTTGAGGAACTGAATCAGATTGTCCGGGTGACGACATTTGAAGATAATCAGGGCAGATACAGCATTTTGATCGGCGGAACGCCGATAGTCGACGGCGGCCGGGCTTTCAGTCTGAGCACAGCCCTTGACCCGGCAACACAGAACATGCGGTTTTATGTGAATATCACCGGAGAGCCGGTGCCGCGCGATGTGACTTCCCTGGTCCAGGCTGGTTCCCTGAAGGCGAATCTTGATCTGCGCGATACCGTAATGGTGGCAATCAGGGAGAAAATGAATACTTTTGCCATCTCGCTGGCAGACCAGGTCAATTATTACCATCGCATCGGCTACGGTCTTGACGGTTCCACCGGAAGTGACTTTTTTTCTTCGACGGTGCAGACATCGGACAGCGTTGCCGGCGGGTTGTCAATCGGGTTTGTGTCGCTGGGAAGCGCGACCATCCCCGATTATTCCCTCTACACGATTCAGTATACTCATGCTACAACATCGTTTGCGGTTTCAACGCCTGCCGGAGCTGTGGCGAGCTCGTATGACGCTGCAACGCAGACCATTACATTCAACGGCATCGCACTGAAATTTTTCGGCGCCGCGGCCTCTGACGAAACATTTACACTTCAGATGAATCAGAGCGCAGCGCGCGACATATCAGTCGCCATAAGTGATCCGCGAAAAATTGCGGCTGCCGCGGGAGATCTGGTAACCGTAACGAACGCGAACAATGTCTTTCGATTCAGTGAGGACGGCGGCGCGACATTCAGGACCGCAAAGATTCCGATTGACGCGGATGCTGCGACGCCGGATGTTGATGCCTATTCGCGGCAGCAGCTTGCAACGGCACTGCAGCAGGCTCTGCAGGCAGCGGGCATGGGCACATACACGGTGAATTTCGATGCGCTGACACACCGTTATTCGATAACAAATACATCAGGCAACGTCGTTGTTCTGGATTGGGCCGGCACAACTACGACTGCAAAAGGGCTTTTCGGTTTCAGCGGTGTCTCGACGCTCCAGCCCGCCGGCTCGGTCACCGGTTCGTCCGTCTATCCGAACGTGCCGGGTGATAACGTGAATGCGAGCATTCTGGCAAATCTTTTCAGCCGCCCGATTATTGCTGGAAGCAGGCCGGCGGACTATTATCAGTCAATTGTGTCCGATGTCGGCGTCAAAGCCGGTTCTGCAAAAACAAGTCTTCGCGCCCAGAACACGCTGGTGGAGCAACTGGAATTGCGCCGTCAGGAACTTTCAGGCGTCAGCCTCGACGAAGAGGCTGCCAATCTTATCAAATTTCAGAAATCATATGAGGCGGCCGCCAAGATGATATCGGTTGCCGATGAATTGCTGACGACGCTGCTCAATATGGTAGGTAGATAGCCATGCGCGTTACTACAAAAATGTTTTATGACCGATTTCTCTCGGATGTTCAGAAGAATCTGAGCGCGATGTATACTGCCAATGAGCAGCTTTCAACCGGCAAGCGCATTAACCGGCCCTCTGATGATCCTTCCGGAATGGCCCGCATTGTCGGCTATAAGGCAACGCTTCTTTCAATCGGGCAGTATAACCGATCCATCGATTCTGCACAGAGCAATTTGGGGGCGCTCGACAGCAGTTTCAGTAACCTTGTGGAAGTGCTGACGCGAGGACGTGAGCTTGCGGTTCAGGGAGCGAATGCTACCGTGGACGCCAGTTCCCGGATAGCTATCGCCAAGGAAGTAAAGGCGCTTTTTGAGAGCGCTATCGGTATCGCAAACACGAAAGTCGGTGACCGGTATATATTTTCCGGATACCAGACGAATATTACGCCGATTGACGCAAACACCGGTGAGTTTCAGGGCGACTCGAACCTTTTTGAGCTGGACATCAGTCCGAATGTAAAAGTGGCGGTCAATATTCCTGCCAGTGCACTCTTCAGTTTTGCCGGCACGCCGACACAGGTTTTGCCTCCCTACAGCGGGGCAGTGACCGATCCCAACCCGCTTGGCGGCCTGGTATCAGGCGGCCCTGCAGTGGCCAATCCTGCAGCAGCGTTTGTCGGAACCGGCAGCGGAACCTTGTCGATTCGTGCCGCCTCATCAGCATCCGCGCTGCTGGTTACCGTGGCTGCCAATGCTTCTCTGAACGATATCGCAGCGGCCATTAACGTGCAGGCGGGCAGTGCAGTTCGCGCGCAGGTTGTTGATGTGTCCAACAGGGGAGCGGACTATCGGATTGTTGTTTCTCCGGCACAGGCGGGGCTCGAAAATCAGGTATCCATAACAGCAGCGGGTGACGCGAATCTGGTTTCCGCGCTGAACTATGATGCCACTTCAAAAAACATGTCGCTTCAGAACAACATTGTGAATTATAATTACATTACGGATACGGCGCATCCGGATTATTACAGTTTCAACAATAATTATCTGAACGAAAACAATATTGTCCGTACGCTGCATTTTCTGCATGAAGCTTTAATGAATAATGATCAGGCCCGTGTGCGCAAAGGGATAGATTACCTGGCTGCTGTTTCTGAAAAAGTGTATCAACTGCATGCGGAAGTTGGCGCCCGCCTGAACAAGCTGGATGCTGAGCAGAGTTTCCTTGGCGCGCGGGAGGACGATACGAACGTAGTTCTCAGTAATGCTCAGGACGCCGATTATCCCCGTGTTGTTTCCGAGATGCAGCAGCGCCAGACGGCTCTGGAGGCATTGAGGACCGCATCGCGCGATATGTTCCGCACCAGTCTTTTTGATTTTATCCGTTAAAGGACTATGAATGCTCGTTCTTACGCGGAAGCCTGATCAGACGATCGCCATCGGAGATCAGATCAAGGTCAGGATTCTCGAAATCGGCAACGGATTTGTGAAAATAGGCATCGATGCGCCGCGCGATATGCCTATTTATCGCGAGGAGTTGTACGACAAGCTGAAGCAGTTGAATATCGAAGCCGCGAAGCTCGATATGGAGAGCCTGAAGGATTTTCTGGAAATAAAGGGGTAGCAAAGGCAGATATGCTGAAAATTCAGACGACCCGCTTTGGAGAGCTTGACGTTCAGGAAGAGCGGATTTTCTCTTTTCCGCTCGGCATTCCGGGCTTCGTCGCGGCAAAGCAATTTTTTCTTATTGAGCACAAAAACAATATCTGGTGGCTTCAGGCTGCTGACGATGCCGACCTGGCCTTCATCGTCACAGAACCGTTTTCGCTCTTCCCCGACTACGCGTTCAAGCTGAGCGACGACATTGAATCGATGCTCCAGATAGACGATCCGCAATCTCTTGTCGTGCTTGCCATTCTTTCCATCGATTCCTCGGGTGCCTGCGTGAACCTTCGCGCTCCGATAGTGATCAACAGCGCCAGGCTTCTCGGCGCGCAAGTGCTGACCGACGACGAAAATCATTCATTCAAGATGCCTCTGCCCGGTCCGAAAAAGTAATTTATCCACGAGTTCGTTCTTTTGAAAAAACCGACCCGGAATGGTATCGTAATAAAGCTGTTTTTTTCGCAAGACTTTTAAGGAGAGATGTCAGCATGAACAGAGTTCCGCTTACTCCGGACGGCTATCAGAAAATGAAGGACGAAATTGACCGCCTTCTGCGGGTTGACCGTTCGAAGAACATAAAAGATATCGAAGAAGCGCGGGCGCACGGCGACCTTTCTGAAAACGCTGAATATCATGCGGCCAAGGAACGCCAGTCGTTTATCGAAGGCCGTATTCAGGAGTTGCAAGGCAAACTTGCCGTTGCGGATGTCATAGATCCCGCGACGATCACCCAGTCTAAGATTGCGTTCGGAGCAACGGTGAAAGTGCTTGATGTCGAGGCTGATGAAGAGTATGTTTTCATTCTTGTCGGCATGGAGGAAGCAGATGTGAAGAGCGGCAAAATATCAATCACCTCACCGGTCGGCAGGGCGCTGATTGGCAAGGACGTTGGGGATACCGCCATAGTAAGGGCGCCCGCCCGTACTATTGAATACGAGATTCTTGAGATCAATTTTGTCTAAATCGTTTCGCGCAACAGTTACCGCACACCGGGACATCAACACAGGCTTTCGTCTGCTCACGCTTCAGCCGACTCACCAGGTCGGCGTTCCTGCTCCGGGTCAGTTTTACATGCTGCAGGCAGGCGCGACGCATGATCCTCTCCTGAAGAGACCGTTCAGCTATTTTCGCGCTGAGGACGGCTCACTCTCCTTTCTTTATCGCATCCGGGGAAAGGGAACTTTGGCGATTGCCTCACTTCGTGATGGAGAAACACTTTCTTTAATCGGGCCGCTGGGAAATTCCTATTCAATGCCATCGGGCGAATTCATTGCGGTTGCCGGAGGCATCGGGATCGCGTCGTTGTTTTCGCTCCTTGGCGCGGCAGAAAAAAGGGCTGCCCTTTTCTGGGGGGGGCGCACCGCAAATGAGCTGTTGATGACGGAAGCTGTCCAGGCTCTCGTCAGGTCTGCGGTTATCACGACCGATGACGGCACGGCCGGCAGGAAATCTCTCATAACGGAGCCTCTGAAGGATTATCTCGCCCTGAACGCGCACCTGCCGGTTTACGCATGCGGTTCTAGTTCGATGATGCAGGCGGTTGCGAATACCTGCTCTGAAGCCGGGGCCCGCTGTTTCGTTTCGCTTGAAGCATATATGGCTTGCGGGGTGGGCGCATGTCTCGGCTGTGTGGTGAAAATAATGGATGCGGATTATCCTGAAGGTAAATATAGAAGCGTCTGCAAGGACGGCCCGGTGTTTGACGCATCAACCGTGGTATGGGAGTCTCAGCGATGACACCTTCCCTCGCGGTGAATATCTGCGGCATGATTCTGAAAAACCCGGTCATGACCGCTTCCGGCACATTCGGATATGGCGAGGAATATGCTGAATTTCTTGATCTGAACCGGCTCGGTGCTGTTGTCGTCAAGGGGCTTTCTCTCAAGCCGAAGGAAGGGAATCCGGTGCCGCGCATCGTGGAAACGGCTTCCGGCATGCTGAATGCCATCGGCCTGCAGAACATCGGTGTTGAACGGTTCATTGCCGATAAAATGCCTTTTCTTCGCCGGTTCGACACAAAGGTTATCTGTAACTTTTTTGGAGATACTGTCGATGAATATATTCAGGTCGCTGAAATTCTGAGCGGGACAGACGGCGTTCATGCCCTCGAAATGAATGTTTCGTGTCCGAACAAGCAGGCGGGATGGTGCGTGTTCGGCACGGATCCGAAAGTGCTGAATGAAGTAATCACTGCCGTCAGGATGGTCTGTCATGTTCCGCTCATCGTCAAGCTCTCGCCGAACGTGACAAGCATAGCCCATATGGCGAAAGTAGCCGAAGATGCAGGGGCCGATGCCGTGTCGCTTATCAATACGATTACGGGCATGGCGATTGACATCCGTTCCCGCCGGCCTGTTCTTGCCAACAGGGTGGGCGGACTGTCCGGGCCTGCTATCAAGCCGGTCGCTGTTCGCATGGTTTGGGAGGTCTTCAATGCCGTTCGCATACCGATTATCGGTATGGGCGGTATTATGAACGGGGCGGACGCGCTCGAATTTCTGATTGCGGGTGCCCGCGGCATAGCTGTCGGCACCGCTAATTTTATTAATCCGGCCGCTACGGTCGAAATCGTCGATGCCCTCGCGCAGTTTCTTGCTGATGAGCAGCTACATGACATAAACGAACTCATCGGAAGCCTGCGCACCTAGTCTTTTTTGTGGCGTACCCGCCTTTTTTTCAAACTGTCGGATTGTGTTACCTATGGTATAATTCTGCTATATTCCGGAAACAGATAAAGGCGGTTTTCTCTCAATGGTTCATATTGTTCGCGGCTTTGGCGCCATGGTTCTCGGGCTGCAGAGGCGGTTTGGGCATATGTTTCTTTTCCTGCTGCAGGCTGTTGCCCTCAGCTTTACCCCGCCCTTCAAATTCAAAATATTTGCGCAGCGCGTCCGTTTTTTCGGCACCCGTTCCATGGTGGTGGTGCTGATTATCGGTGCATTTACCGGCATGGTACTCGCGCTGCAGGTTTACTATTCATTGAGAAAAGTCGGGTCTGAAGCTTTGCTCGGACCGCTGGTTGCGCTCAGTCTGATTCGTGAACTCGGGCCGGTGCTTTCCGCGCTTATGATTACCGGACGCGCCGGTTCCGCGCTGACGGCAGAAATCGGCATCATGCGAATTTCCGAACAGATCGACGCAATGTTTTCAATGGCGCTGAATCCGCTTCGCTATCTGGTAGTGCCGAATCTGCTTGCCGCTGTTCTCACCTTTCCGCTGCTTGCCGCGATGTTTGATGTCATCGGGATTTATGGCGGGTACCTCGTTGCGGTCAAAATGCTCGGCATGAGCGAAGGAACCTATTTTTCCCAGATGGATCATATGATTGAGTGGTCGGATGTTCGAATGGGCCTGTACAAGTCGCTCAGTTTCGGAGTCATCGTATCATGGGTTTGCTGCTACAAGGGATATTATGCCGATAAAACCGGATTTGGCGCCGAGGGTGTCAGCAGGGCGACAACGGATGCCGTCGTTACCTCTTCAGTGCTTATTCTCATCTGGGATTATTTTCTCGGGTCGGTGCTGCTCTAAATGATAGATGTCCTCAATCTTGAAAAAAGTTTCGGCGAACAGAAGGTGCTTCGGGGTGTCAATCTTAGCATCCGCGATGGGGAACTGATGGCGATTATCGGCCGCAGCGGCGGCGGAAAAAGCGTCCTGCTGAAGACGATAACCGGACTTCTGAAGCCCGATGCAGGAAGCGTCATTATCGACGGAGTTGACGTCACCCGGGCGCGCGGCAAGGATCTGGATGATGTTCGCGAGAAGGTTGGCGTTCTTTTTCAGGGCGGAGCGCTCTTTGACTCCCTGACCGCATTTGAAAATGTCGCGTTCCCTCTTGAAGAGCGCACAAAACTCGGCAAGGCCGAGATCTACAAGCGGGTTGTCATGGCGCTGGAGGATGTCGGATTGAATAATATCGAGCATAAGTATCCGTCGGAGATGAGTGGAGGCATGCGGAAGCGCGTTGCTCTTGCCCGGGCGCTCGTCACCGGGCCAAAGGTGGTGTTTTTTGATGAACCGACGACCGGACTTGACCCGATACTCCTGAATACCACGCATATCCTGATACGTCAGACGCAAAAAAAACATGGATTTACGGGCATTATCATCAGCCATGATATTCCGGAGATCTTCGACATTGTCGACCGCATAGCATTTCTGCACAAGGGAGAGATCCGGGCTGTCGGAACCCCCGAGGAGATGCTTACGACAAATGACCCGCTGGTCTGGGGATTTGTGAGCGGCCATGTGGACGATCCGGAAGGCATATTGTGTGAAAAAGACAGCCGGATGTGCAACTTGCGGAAACAGAGGAGGCAACTATGAAGAAATTTGATCTCGAACTTGCTGTCGGATTCTTCCTGATTATCGGGATTGTGGCGCTCGGATATCTCTCAATCAAGCTCGGTAAGCTTGAGGTTATCGGAGATCAGGGATATGCCGTGACCGCGACCTTTGCGAAAGCCGGCGGCATCAAGGCCGGTGCCGTAATTGAGATTGCCGGCGTCGAAATTGGCAAGGTCCGCAGCATCAGGCTTGATGAACAGTATCAGGCACTGGTCGAAATGGTCATCAGAAGGGATGTCAGGTTGCAGGAGGATGTTATTGCGTCAGTGAGGACCAAAGGGCTGATCGGTGAAAAATATATTCAGGTAAGCCCGGGCGGTTCTGATAATATGCTTGCACATGGTGGTAGAATTAGAGAGACCGAGTCGGCAATTGATATCGAAGAAATTATCTCAAAATATGCGTTTGGTTCAGTGCAATAGGAGGAAACCATGAAAGTACAAAGAAGCATAAAGGGACGTCCTGGATTTGGTGTTCTTGCTGTACTGGCAATGTTTTTTTTATGCGGAAGCGCATATGCGCAGGAACCGGCAAGGCCGGCTGGCAGTGTTTATACCCTTGAAGAATGTATCAGCAAGGCTGTTTCGGTGAGCCCGGAAATCGCGGAGGCTCGCCATGACGTCGCACTCTACAGGGCGAAAAAGGAGCAGGCTGACGGCGCGGCGTATCCTCAGATTGAAGCGCTTGCTCTCGCAGGCCCGTCTCCCGAAGCGCGGAGAGAAGATGTGTCTCCGGTTGTACAGACAGATATCAGCACCAGGATAAATGGCATGTTCGGGCGTGCCGAGATTGCCATGATTCAGCCTGTCTACACGTTCGGCAGGATTTCATCTTACAAGCAGGCTGCGGAAAGCGGCATCAAGGCAGCAGAGAGCGGTGCGGCCAAGAAGACCTCAGATATTATCCTGAGAACAAAGGAATTGTATTATAGCCTGGCGCTTGCCCAGGACTTCAG
This sequence comes from uncultured Nitrospiraceae bacterium, assembly GCA_964392915.1. Classification (GTDB taxonomy): domain Bacteria; phylum Nitrospirota; class Thermodesulfovibrionia; order Thermodesulfovibrionales; family Dissulfurispiraceae; genus JAAYUK01. The sequence goes on along the minus strand of CAYMRS010000001.1, from coordinate 44,131 downwards.
AAACCTGGTTCTTGAAGTCAAGGATGACCTCGAACACGCGGTGAAGAACGCTCAAAAGCAGATAGATACCGGCTCACCCTATGCCGACGAGATGAACCTGCTTAAACTCAGGACATTTCTGGGCGAAGCCAATCGCAATCTGAATGAAGCGGAAAAAAACATTGCGCTTGCACGCGACGCGCTGGCAACCAGTATGGGACTTCCGCGCGGCACGGTTATTAATGTTGCGGATACTTCACTTGGCATGGAGGCACGCAAACCGGAAGGACTACAGGAGTTGATGGCGGCATCATCGTTGTACCGCGCTGAAATGGCGCAGTTGAAAGAAGGTCTGAAAGCCCGCCAGTCTCTGGTTGAGGCGGAAAAAAGCGGTCAGTACCCGATGCTGTTTGCCGGAATCAAGGGCGTTTTAGCCGGAGCAACAAACCGGGACCATGTGAAGAATCCCTATATCAATGACGTGCTCTCATCGAGTTATGGAGCGGCATTTCTTGGTATGCGCTGGTCGTTTGACTTTGGCGTAACCAAGGGGCGCATCAGGGAAGCTGAAGCAGAATATAATAAGCTCGCGGAGAAGAAACGGTTCGCGGATGAAGCCATTCCGCTTCAGGTCAGAAAGGCGTATCTTGAGTATGATGAGTCGACGAAATCCATTGCTGACACAGAAGTTGCGGTTCTGAGCGCGAAAAAATGGCTGGTAACCGCGGTTGCCAATTTCGATGTCGGCATTGGCGATGCCAAGGATGTGGGTGATGCCGCTTCGGCCTATGCGCTTTCAAAAGCCAACAACCTGAAGTCAAAATTTAATCAGCGCATGGCCTATGCACAGATTCAGTATGCGACAGGCCTTGATCAGCAGGGTAAGTAATAAGGGGGAAGCATGAGTCGTTTTATTCTGGGTCTTGCCTGTGCTCTGACGGTTTTTCTGTCGTCGACAATTGCGATGAGTGTGCATGCCGGAGATGCGATGTCGCAGGCAAAGTCGACGATAGACAAAGTTATCGAGTTGACAAAGGATAACAACCTGAAGAGACCCGGCAAGGCAGCCGAGCGCCGACGTGCCATGAGCAAGGTGATCAGTGAACGCTTTGATTTTGAAGAGATGGCAAAACGATCGCTGTCTGTTCACTGGCAGCAGCGAACGCCGCAGGAAAGGAAGGAGTTCGTTGCGCTGTTTACTGACCTGCTGGGGCGTTCGTATATGAAGAAAATCGAGAGCTACAATGAGGAAAAGATCGTCTATCTCGATGAGAAGATTGACGGCTCGTATGCTGTCGTAAGGACAAAGGTTATCACCAAACGGAATGTCGAAATTCCGATTGAGTATCGCATGTCGGCAAAAGGAGCCAAATGGGAAGTCTACGATGTTTCCATTGAGGGTGTGAGTCTCGTGAATAATTACCGAAACCAGTTCGGCAAGATAATCCGCACGAGTTCCTACGGCGAACTGGTAAAGCGAATGAAAAGCAAGCAGGATGAAGAATTATTCCAGGAAAAGAACAAATAACAGAAAGGAATGCGACGTTTGACCGCATGCCTTTTTTCTTCCCTGAATACTTGACATAAACAGTAGGCTATTTTTAGCATAGAATATGCTTCGCCTCTCGACAAAAGGGCAGTACGGTGTTCGTGCAATGTTTGAGATAGCGCGCGGCTATCCTGACCGTCCGCTGACCATCAGGGAGATTGCCGAACGTCAGGATGTATCCGTTGCCTATCTTGAACAGATTCTCGGCAAGCTGCGCAGAGCGGGGCTGATACGGAGCATCAGAGGGCCGGGAGGTGGGTATCTTCTGGCGAAGAACCCCGGCGATATTCCGATTGCGGCAGTTCTGGGTGTGCTGGAAGGGCCTGTGGCGCTCACTTCATGTATTGATCCCCGCGAAGGGTGCGTGCGTGTCGAACATTGCGTGACACATCTCCTCTGGAAAGCTCTGGGGGCTCAGATAGAAGGTTTTCTCAGCTCTATTACGCTCGGCAATCTTCTTGCCGGTGATGTCGGCGGTGTGCCGCAGGTTGAAACTGCAGTGAAAAGAACCAAAAAGGACTCAAACCCGCAATGACGCTGAAATTCGTCGAAGGCATTAAAGCCGACGTTACCGCTGATATTGTTTACATGATGTGCCCGATGCATTTGCTGAAGCTGGACGAGCTTATCAGAGAGCTTGAGAAAGATCAGGTGCTCGAAATCATGACGGACTATGACGGAGCCATTGAAGACATTCCCGCATGGTGCGCGCGTACCGGTAATGAGTTTATCGGGATTGAAGAGTCGGAAGACTATTATAAATTTTATATCCGTAAGCTGACAGACTGAACGAGTGCCGGCGTCGGCATGCGCATTGAGAGGAAATCCATATGAACAAATGTTACTTTGACCACGCGGCGACCAACCCGCTTCACCCTGAAGTGCTTGATGCGATGATGCCGTACTTCAGGGAAGAGTTCGGCAATGCTTTGAGCGTCTATGATCTCGGCATGCGCGCGCGCGATGCCATAGAGACGGCGCGCGCTCAGGTAGCGGCTCTGGTGAACGCAAAACCGGGGACGATTGTTTTCACCTCCAGCGGGGTTGAGGCGAATAATTTTGCCGTGCGCGGGGCCGCGCTTGCCCGGAAGCAGCAGGGCAACCACATCATCGTCTCAAAGGTGGAACACCATTCCGTGCTGAATTCAGCGCGTTTTCTGGAAAAACAGGGCTTCGTCGTTACCTATCTCCCTGTTGATAATCACGGACTGGTCGACCCGGAGGTTTTGAAAAAGGCAATCAACAAGGACACCATTCTGGTCTCGATTACTCACGCGAGCCGTGAAATAGGCACGCTGGAGCCCATCAAAAATCTTGCAGCTCTTGCGAAAGAGCGGGGCATTGCGTTTCACACCGACGCGATTGCTTCAACCGGAAATATTCCCGTCGATGTGCAGGATCTGGGCGTGGATATGTTAAGCATGACCGGTCATCAGTTTTATGGTCCAAAGGGCATTGGTGCATTGTACATCAGGGAAGGCACGAGGATAGTGCCTCTCATATATGGAGGTATTCAGGAAGGCGGGCGCCGCGCCGGAACGGAAAACGTTGCCTGCATTGTGGGTATGGGCAAAGCCGCGCAACTTGTCCATGAGGAAATGAGCGGCCGTATCGAGCATGTTCGGAGGCTTCGCGATCGCCTGGTGCAGGGTATTATCGGGATGCCGAATGTCTATCTCACCGGGCACCCTGAAAACCGTCTGCCCAATCATGCGAGTTTTGTAGTAGAGTTTATCGAGGGGGAAGCGATGCTGCTGATGCTTGCCATGAAGGGCATTTATACTGCAAGTGGTTCAGCATGTTCGTCAAAAGCACTGAAGTCGTCGCCGGTTCTCATTTCGCTGGGGGTGCCCACAGCTTTGGCGCAGGGATCTATCGTATTCACGCTCGGTCGTGATAATACTGAGGAAGATGCAGACTATGCGCTCACCGAGTTTCCGAAGATTGTTGCCAGGCTTCGGGAAATGTCCCCTTTTGCACAAAAAGGATGGGACCACGGCGCCAACAAGGGCGATTCTTGTTATGTAGGAGGATAGAAATGTATTCGGAAAAAGTCATGGATCACTTTATGAACCCGCGCAATGTGGGCGAGATGAAAGATGCCGACGGAGTAGGCATGGAAGGAAATCCTACCTGCGGTGATGCGATGGAGCTTTTTATCAAGGTCGAAAACGATGTTATTGTTGATGCCAAGTTCCGTACGTTCGGCTGCGGCGCTGCCATCGCCGTCAGCAGCATGATCACGGAGATGGTGAAGGGCAAGACGCTTGATGAGGCGCTCGCGATTTCCAAAGAGGCTGTCGCCGCAGAACTCGGAGGGCTCCCGCCGCAGAAGATGCACTGTTCAAATCTGGGTGCCGATGCCCTGAGAAAGGCAATAGAGGCGTATCGCGCGCGGCGCAATAAGTAAGGAAAAGGACTGCAACTGCACATGGGGGGTTCTATGGGACGCAGGGTAGTGCTTGCAGATGACAGCGAGACGATCCGGAAAGTCGTGGAGTTGGTACTGGAGCCCGAAGGCTATTCGGTCACAACATATCGCGACGGGGAAGCGGCCATGCAGGCAATTTCAGCTCAGCCGCCCGACTTGGTGCTTGCGGATGTTGATCTCCCTCTCCTGAGCGGTGTTTTCCTCTGCCGCAGCATCAAGGACAATGCGGAGACAGCCGCCATGCCGGTGATTCTGCTGGTAGGCGCATTTCAGTCGTTCGACGAAGATTCGGCGCGCTTGTCCGGAGCAGATGATCTTATTATCAAGCCGTTTGAATCGAAGGAACTGGTCAGCAAAACCAAAGCCCTTCTCGCGAGCCGGCCGGCAGTGGCCGTGCAGTTTTCGCATATCGATACGCCTGTGCAGGAGACAGCCGCCGATGAGGAGGCAAGCCTCGACGCAGAGCTTGCCCGCCAGTGGGCTGAGTCCCTTGATGAAACTGAGCAACCATCGCCAGTGCCGGCTGCGGTGAGCAATGAAGTTACTTCCCGACCAGAGAATGTGTCTACAGTCACCTCTGCTGTTTCGGTCGAACCGCCACTCACCGATGAAGAGTTGGCAAAACAATGGGCTGCCGCAATGGGAGATGATGATGAAGATCAGGGGACGACCGATGATGTTCAGGTGGCATCCGCAACGTCAGAAAATCTGGATGACGAACTCGCTCGCCAGTGGGAAGCTTCCCTGGTGCAGGAAACTGCTGAACCTGTTGAAGACACCGCTCAGACGGTCCAGCATGCTTCACCACCACCTTCTCCAAGCGGAACTTCTTTTGCCGAATTGCTCAGCGCGGAACTGGATGCATCTGTTGCGGTTCCTTTGCATTATGATGCAGCAGTATCTGCCCGGCAGATGGAGCAAAGAACGGGCGGGAGTGAACATCAGACAGCGATGCAGACTCCGCTGACGCCGGACGAAATTCGCAAACTGGTGCGCTCCGCGGTTGATGAAGCGCTTGCCGAATTGCTACAATCAGAGCGGTCGAAAATTCAGAAGGAATTTGAGGCCACTGTCCGGAAAGCTGTCAAGGATGTCGCAGAAGCGATTCTGCTTCGGGAACTGGATCGTTCAGTTTCCGCTGACTAGTCTGGACACGAATACCAAAAGAACCGGGAATGCGCAAGAAAGTATCTGCTTTCTTGCGCATTCCTTCTTTACACTAAGGAGCGGGAATGGAAATCGGCAAGTCGTACAATCCTGAGGAAATAGAAGACCGGTGCTATGAGCACTGGGAGCGGGAAGGTCTCTTTCAGCCGCGCAGCGATGCGCAGGGAGAGCCGTTCAGCATCGTCATCCCGCCACCGAACATAACAGGCTCGCTCCATATGGGGCACGCACTGAATGCAACGGTGCAGGATATTTTGAGCCGCTGGAAGCGCATGCTCGGCTGCAAGGTTTTGTGGTTGCCGGGCACTGACCATGCAGGCATTGCGACGCAGAATGTAGTTGAGCGCGAACTTGCAAAAGACAAGATAGACCGGCACCGGCTTGGGCGCGAGGAGTTTGTGAACCGGGTCTGGCAGTGGAAGACCGAATACGGCGGCAAAATTATTCATCAGTTGAAAAAACTTGGTGCCTCGTGCGACTGGTCGCGCGAGCGATTCACGCTTGACAAAGGTCTTTCAGAGGCTGTCCGGGAAGTGTTTGTGCGGTTGTTTGAAGAGGGGCTTATGTATCGCGACAGCCGCCTTATCAACTGGTGTCCGCGCTGTCACACCGCACTTTCGGATCTCGAAGTTGAGTACGAGGAGGTTGACGGCCGCCTTTATTATATTATCTATCCTCTGGCGGACGGGCCGGGAGCGCTGACAGTAGCAACAACGCGTCCTGAAACCATGCTGGGAGATACCGCTGTCGCGGTCAATCCTGAAGATGCCCGATACCGCCGCTTTATCGGCAAAAAAATTCGCCTGCCGCTCACTGACCGCCGGATCCCCATCATAGCCGATGAGTCGGTCGACCCGCAGTTCGGAACCGGTGCGGTGAAAGTTACCCCATCACATGATTTTAACGATGAAGCGACAGCGCGCCGGCATAACCTGCCTTTTCTGAATGTGATGACCGAGGACGGACATATGAACAGTGAGGCGGGCACTGCGTATGCCGGCCTTGACCGCATGGCATGTCGAAAGAAAGTTGTCGGCGATCTCAAACAGCTTGAGTTGCTTGATGCGGAAAAAAAGCACAAGCATTCAGTGGGGCATTGCTATCGGTGCAAGACGGTTATCGAACCATATGACACGATACAATGGTATGTAAAAATTGAACCGCTCGCGAAAGAAGCCATCGCCGCGGTGGAGCAGAAACGCATAAATCTTATTCCCGAAGGATGGGAAAACAATTATTTCGGCTGGATGCGCGATATCAAGGATTGGTGCGTTTCCCGTCAGATCTGGTGGGGACATCAGATTCCGGTGTGGTACTGCCCTGACTGCACGACGTCAGAAGAGCAGATTCAGGGAGACCTGATCGAGCACATTTTCTTTGAGCCCTTCGGCTTGAAAGATGGCTCAGTTATCTCAGGAGGAACCTATGCAGAGCTGCGGCGGAGGGGATTGACCCATGCAGACATCGTTGCCTGCTCGAAGGTAATACGCATTCCGCGGCAGGTAATGCCTGTATGCAGCAGAACCGACATTACTACATGTCCCGCGTGCGGCAGCAGCCAGATTCTGCGCGATCCCGATGTGCTTGACACCTGGTTTTCATCTGCGCTCTGGCCTTTTTCGACCTTGGGCTGGCCTGCCGGGACTTCGGATGTAAAGACTTTTTATCCGACAAGCGTTCTGGTTACCGGTTTCGATATTCTTTTCTTCTGGGTTGCCCGCATGATAATGATGGGCTTGAAGTTCATGGGTGATGTGCCGTTCCGTGATGTCTATGTTCATGCACTGGTTCGGGACGCAAAAGGTCAGAAGATGAGCAAATCGAAGGGCAATGTCATTGACCCGCTGACCATGATAGAGAGGTTCGGGGCGGACGCCTTCAGGTTTTCGCTTGCCGCATTTGCCGCTCAGGGGCGTGACGTCCGTTTTTCCGAAGAACGGGTTGAAGGTTACCGCCATTTCATTAACAAGCTCTGGAATGCGACTCGTTTTATGGTCAGCTATGCCGAATTCCGCTCGCCAAAAGCGCCGACCGTGACTGAACTGGCCGCTGATACCCGGAATAGCTGGATTCTGAGCAGACTCTCACAGTGCGCCGATGACGTAAACCGCCATCTCGGCGCATATCGATTCAATGAAGCAGCGAACAGCATTTATCAATTTGTCTGGCATGAATTCTGCGACTGGTATCTCGAACTCGTCAAGCCTGACCTTTACGGCGATGCCGCTGAAAAGAAGCGCCTCGTTGTAGACTGTCTGTTCTTTGTACTTGAGCGGGTTGTGCTGCTTCTCCACCCGTTCATGCCGTTTGTGACGGAGGAACTTTGGCAGCGTGTGCTCGATAAGAAAGAGAGTATCATGTATGCTCCATTTCCGCGCGACCTCGCGAGCTATCCCGACGCAGAGCGTCGCATGAACGTGGTTCTTGATGTCATCTCCGGGATTCGCAGTATCCGCGGCGAGCTGAATATCAATCCGTCACTGGAAATTGCGGTCCGGATTAGGACGCTGAGCGAAGATGCCCTGAATGCGCTGACGGAATACCGGTCTTCCATTGTGAAACTGACGCGCTGCAGGGATTTGCAGACAGGAAAGGACGCATCGCGCTCAAAAGGGTCGGCCATGTTTGTAACGAATTCTGTCGAAGGATACATACCGATAGAAGGTCTTCTGGACCTTGATGCTGAAGTTGCGCGGCTTCAGAAGGAACGGGCAAAAATCGAAGAGGCGATTGTGTTCCTTAATAAAAAATTGATGAACGAGGACTTTCTCAGGAGCGCTCCCAAAAACGTTGTGGAAAAAGACCGGGCGCGATTTGAGGAACTCATCAAGAAAAATGATAAAATAGCCGACAACCTGAATTTGCTGAAAACGATTCAATAGGGGGGCAGTGCATGGAGAAGGACGTTCTAGACATTGAAAACGAAAACCTTGATATCGTTGAAGCGGAGTTTGTGAATATCCGCCAGAGTACCGTCAGGGCGGTGGAGGGAGGCCATGTTGATCTTCAGCAGGTTGCCTCCCTGAGCATTGACGGAGACAGAATTGAAGTTACGCAGGGAGCCGCCGTTTTCGTGAAAGCAGAATCGCTGGAACTGAACCAGAGCGTCAGCTTGCTTTCCGCAAGCACGACGGCAAACATCAATTCTTCCTGCACGCCGGTAAGCGTTTCATCCGGAGATGTTGTCATTAACAGCAGCGCCGTCGGCATGCTCGTTGCAAATGAAATTCGCACGGAAAACAGCACAGCTCTCCTGATGATTGGCCGTACTATTCAGGGCAATGTCACAACTCTTCTGGACTGGCGGGCAGCAGCAGCTATTGGTGCTGTTGCCGGAGGGATTTTCGGCCTTTTCTCTCTCTTCCGGCGGCGATAGCAGGCCATGCCAGTCGATCCGTTTGTCGTCGAGACGATTCGACGCGCCTTAATAGAAGATGCCGGTTGCGGCGATATAACATCGCAGCTTACCATTCCGGAACAGTCCCGTTCGCTCGCTGTTCTTGTGGCGAAAGAGCCTTTTGTTCTCGCAGGTATGCCGTATGTGCGGGAAGTCTTCGCGCAGGTTGACCCTGCCGTGAAGATAAAGATCTTCAAGAAAGAGGGCAAGCCGGTCAAATCAGGAGATACGCTTGCTGAACTGTCCGGAGCAACCCGTTCGCTCCTGCTCGGTGAGCGCGTGGCGCTCAACATCCTTCAGCGCGTTTCGGGAATAGCAACATTAACCGCTCGCTATGTTGAGAAGGTTAAAAACTTTCCTGCAAAAATTACCGATACGAGGAAAACCTCTCCCGGTCTCCGCATATGTGAAAAATACGGTGTGCGGATGGGTGGCGGGTTGAACCATCGCTTCGGCCTCTCTGACGGAGTGTTGATCAAAGACAATCATATTGCCGCTTCAGGCGGCATCGCAAAGGCAGTCACGCGTGCCAGAATGGCGCATCACCTCCTGAAAATTGAAGTCGAGGTAACGACAATCGAAGAACTCCGGGAGGCTATCGCCAGCGGTGCTGATGTCATCATGCTCGACAATATGGGGATTGATGAAATGCGCAGGGCGGTCGAAGTCACCGCCGACAGATCGCTGCTGGAGGCCTCCGGCGGCGTTTCACTGGACACGGTTGAGCAGATAGCCGCAACCGGTGTCGACATTATATCGGTCGGAGCCCTGACGCACTCGGCGAGGGCAGTCGATATCAGCATGAAAATCAGGAAAAGAGGATAGCGGCATGAAGCCTATCACGTATAAACAGGCAGGGGTTGATATTGATGAAGGAGATCGCCTTGTCAGGCTCATCGCACCGATTGTGAAACGAACCTTTCGCAAAGAAGTTCTTGCTGACATAGGTTCATTCGGCGCACTGTTTCGCCTTGACCTGAAAAAATATCGCGAACCGGTCCTGGTGAGCGGCACCGACGGTGTCGGCACGAAACTGAAAATAGCGTTTTTGACCCGAAAATTCGATACCGTGGGTATTGACCTGGTCGCAATGTGTGTCAACGATATTCTGACGCTCGGAGCTGAACCATTGTTTTTCCTTGACTATTACGCCACGGGCGTTCTTTCTGCAGAAATGGCTCGTGATGTTGTCAAGGGAATCGCCAATGGCTGTCTTGAATCGGGCTGTTCGCTCATTGGCGGAGAAACTGCGGAAATGCCCGGCTTTTATCAAGCCGGTGAATTCGATCTCGCGGGGTTTGCTGTCGGCATCGCTGACCGGAGAAAGGTTGTCGACGGAAAGTCCATCAAACCGGGAGACGCGGTGATAGGTGTCCTTTCATCCGGCATCCACAGCAATGGATATTCGCTTGTCCGCAAGGTGCTGTTCGAACATCAGGGAATGAGTGTTGATACGTACGTGCCGGAACTCAGCCAGACGCTCGGCGAGGCATTGCTCACCCCCACGCGGATCTATGTCAAGGGAGTGGCTGCCGTCAGCAGGAAAGTGAAAATAAAGGGCATGGCGCACATTACCGGCGGCGGCATTCCCGGGAATCTGCCGCGCATACTTCCTGTAGGACTCAGGGCATCTCTCTTCAAAAACTCATGGGAGGTTCCGGCGCTTTTTTCGCTGGTCCAGAGCCTCGGTTCCGTTCCTGAATCAGACATGAAAAAGACCTTTAATATGGGAATCGGCTATGTTATAGTAGTGGCACCAAAAGATGCCGATGCCTCGGTTGCGCTTTTGAAAAAATCCGGATATCCTGCGTTTCAGATCGGCTTTATCGAAGAGGGAGGCAGACAGCGCGTTCGCTATGTATAAGTTCAAGCGTTTCCTGAAAAAGATTTTCACGCCGGTGAGCATCATGGTGATACCGCATGACAGCAAGCGGACCATCAATTTTCGTGTGCCTTCCATCGGCATTGTGCTCTCAGTATTTCTCTGGATTTTCGGAACATTTTATGTCCTGACCGCCACCGTGAACACCATAGAATATTATCAGATGAAAAACAAGGTTGACTTCTATTCCTCGCAATTCACGGAACTGCAGAAGGCGATGAATATGATAATGAAGGCTGATTCGGAGTTTCGCCGCCTCCTGTCATTTGGTTCAAAAGAGCAGCTTCTGGAGAACGTCGAAGCAAAGAAAACTACTGACAACGCCGGTTCTCTTGATATGGAGCAGTTGCGCGAGCAGATCAGAAAGACGGTTGACACTGTTGCCGTTGTCGGGGATTATCTGAAGGAGCAGAAGGATCTCTATGCGGCAATGCCGAGAGGCTGGCCGGTCACCGGTCGGGTAACGTCCCATTACGGCCATCGTGAAGATCCAAAGTACGGCGGACCTGAGTTTCATGCCGGCATCGATATCTCGGTGCCAAAGGGAACTCCGATCCGTGCGACAGCTGACGGAGTTGTCAGCTTTTCCGGCTGGAGTCCGGGCAATGGCAATCTCGTTGTGATCGAGCATGGCATGGGGTATTCAACTCTGTACGCGCACAATTCTGAAAACAAGGTTGCGGTTGGCAAACGGGTGAAGCGGGGAGCGATAGTCTCCCTTGCCGGCGCTACCGGATATACAACGGGCTCGCATCTGCACTATGAAGTCTGGGTGAACGGAAAAGCGGTGAACCCGCGCGATTATATCTGGGAGGATGCCAGTGTTTCTGAAAAGAAATGACAGCAGCAAGCTTGAATCGATGATCGGTTCCCAGTCGTCCGTTGAAGGCAATATCGAGGTCAGCGGGACCATTCGTGTCGATGGAACAGTTGCCGGTCAGGTGAAGGCCGACGCGGTTGTTCTCGGAGACAGCGGGGCGATTAGGGGAGATGTGAATGCCAGGAGCGTGCTCATCGGCGGCAGAATCGACGGCAATGTCCATGCGGGGGAGAGCGTGGAGATTAAGCCGAAAGGAAAGCTGTTCGGCGACGTTTATACCCGGAAGCTTACGGTTGCCGAAGGCGGCATTTTTGAAGGACGCTCGCACGTTCATCGGGATGAGGATGCCACAAATGTGATTGATTTCCCGGCGCGGGAGGCTTAATCGCCGCAGCCGTGAGTGCAATCGGGTCATAAAAAAAGGCGCCGCTTTGAAGCGGCGCCTTTTTTACTGTCTGTATATCCTTTAGTCTTTTATGTCCGCCTGCAAATCGAGCACATCCAGTTTTGCGTCCGGAAACATGCGTTTGGCGCCAATGTATCGTGAAGTGTAATAGGGATGATCCAGATTGTCTATCGTAACGCGCTTTTCCCGCGACGAGGCATGAATAAAGAGATTGTTCCCCATGTATATGCCGACATGCGACGGAAAAGAAGCATATGTCCTGAAGAATACCAAATCGCCGACGTTTAGCTCGGATTTGCTGACTTCCTCACCTACCGTGAACTGCTCCCGGGCGCTTCTCGGCAACTGGATCCCGGCAATATGAAACACTTTCTGCACATAGGAGGAGCAGTCAACCGCCGCGATACCGTTGCCACCGAAGCGATAGGGGAGGTGAAGCATCTTCTTCGCAAACAGAAGAAGTCTGTCTTTCAGGCTCATGTCCGCTACTTCTTCGGATTTGGAAAGCTCTTTGACTTCCGCAATTTTTGCCGACGTGATAATAGGGGTAGTTTTCGGATCGTATGCGATACGCTCCGGGCGGTCTTCCTCACCCTCGGTTGAGCGCGTTCTTTGCGGCTCAGTCTTATTTGCCAGGACAAGCTTCTGATTCACCTTAAGATTGCTGTCTGAAAGCCCGTTGATTGCCTTTAGTTCATCAACCTGCATATTGTGCTTCCGCGCAATAGTCCATATGTTGTCGCCCTGCTTAACCGTATAAAGAGCCGGCGTTGCCCTTTTTACCGTCAACTGCTGGCCGACCTTCAGTTTGGCAGATTTCAGGCCGTTTGCTGCCTTCAGCTCTTTTTCTGACATTCCATGCTGCTTCGCGACTATTGCGATAGAATCGCCTTTTTTGACCGTATGAACCGACTGGTCAACAATCGCTTTTTGTGCGGATTTTTCGGTGCGGGCCGCACCGGACTGCGAGGCCGCAGTCTTCCCCTTTTCAGGGATAACGATTTTGTCGCCGATAGCGAGTTTGACAGAGGAGAGATTGTTTGCTGCTTTCAGGTCGGGGATGGATATGTGGTATCGGTTTGAAATTTTCTGCAGCGTATCGCCTTTTTGCACAGTGTGCACTGTCTTTGCATCTGCATCGGCAAAAGAGCCCGCGCAGAGCAGCGACGCAAGGGATGCCGCGACGATCCAATTTCTCATCGCCACCTCCACTTCGATTTTTTTACGCTGCCTCGTCCCGAAGAATATCCGGAATCGACGGCAGTTCGCTCAAGCTCGAAAGCCCGAAGTACTGCAGGAAGTCTTTTGTGGTCGCATACAGAAACGGCCGGCCGGGCGCTTCCTTTTTCCCGACGATTTTAATCAAACGCTTCTCGAGAAGCGTTTTCATCGCTCCGTCGGAGTTTACCCCACGGAGCTGATCAATTTCAACCCTTGTTACGGGCTGCTTATAGGCAACAATCGCCAGCGTCTCGAGTGCCGGCTGGGACAGCTTTGTGCTTACATTCATATTCCTGAAGCGTTTTATCCAATGACCTAATTCCGGATTGGTCACAATCTGGAAACTGTCCTCGATCTGACGGATTACCAACCCCGCGCCCCGCTGAAGGTATTCGTCAGCAAGCTTTCGCAAAAGTTCGATGACCTGTTTTTCTGGGATATCAGCGGTTTTCGCAAGGACTGAAACTGAAACCGCTTCTCCCGCAACGAAGAGCATAGCTTCAAGAATGGCTTTTCGTTGCGCGTCAAGGATCGCATCGTCCTGCTGTGCTGCCTCTTCAGGCTGAACGCGGTCTTGCAGATTGTCCATGGCGAATAGTATAGCAAACGCAATCCTTAAATGCAAAACGAAAACATGGTATAGTTATAGCAATAAACATGCACGATACAATCTTATTAGCGCTAACTTTATGCATCCTACTCGTTGTGCTTGCAATCGTGCTCGTGCTGCTTCCACGGCTTCTGAAAGAAAAGGAACAGCCCCGGCGGGTGACCGAGATGGACGTGATGCTGGCGTCCTTTCAGACGATGGGCAATGAGCTGAAGGCAATTAAGGAGCAACTGGTAATAAAGGAACGTCTGGCCGCTCTCGGCGAAGTCTCGGCCGGCATTGCCCATGAATTCCGCAATCCCATGAGCGTTATTTCGGGCTATGCGAAACTGCTGCTCAAGAGCCTGCCTGAAGGAGATGACCGCCGGGATCTCGCGGAAGGCATCCTGCAGGAAATTGCGAACATGAACAGCGTTATGACAGAACTGCTGAGTTTTTCCCGCTCCGAGCCCATCCATAAATCCCTCATCCCGGTTCAATCTCTTCTGATTGACACCATGCGCGGGTTTTCTGACCGGAAGCGCGTTCATATTGCTGAAACTGGCGGTCTTCAGTGTTTTGGCGACGCCACGCTCCTGCGGCAGGCATTAAAGAATCTGGTGCAGAACGCTCTGGAAGCAGGGGCGCAGGATGTCTGGATCGATGCTACCGCCGGGGATATCTCCGGGAAAAAGGGGGTCTGGTTTTCTGTGCGGGACAACGGTCCCGGTCTTGACGCTGCTGAGCAGGAAAAAATATTTGCTCCTTTCTATACGACGAAAGCAGATGGCAGCGGAATCGGGCTTGCTCTGGTGCAGAAGATTGTGTTGGCACACGGAGGGTCGATATCCGTCGAGAGTACCAAAGGTAGCGGCGCTCTCTTCAGGATATATTTACCGGGCGAGGGCATATGAGCAGGGAGGGGTTCTGAATACGATACTTATCGTAGATGATAAAAAAAGCATGTTAGATATGCTTAGGCGGGCTTTTGCGGGCGCGGGCTACTTTGTCCTGACCGCCCATTGTGTTTCCGATGCTTTGGCGGGGCTTCGCTCCGCTGCCGAAATTGACGGGGTGGTCACCGACCTGAAGCTGCCCGATGGCGATGGGTTGCAGGTGCTTGCCGCGGCAAAAGAGCGATCGCCGCTTCTGCCGGTCGTGGTCATGACCGCACACGGCACCATAGAAAACGCGGTCAGCGCGGTGAAGCAGGGCGCGTATGATTTCATCGCGAAGCCTTTCGACCCAGACCACCTGTTGCTCATTGTCGCGCGAGCGCTGAGCGAAAGCGGCTCCCGCCGCGAGAACATTGTCCTGAAGAATGAGTTTTCCCGGTATCTGCGGATGCCGGAACTTATCGGCGAAAGTCCGCAGTGGCAGGCAGTTGTGGAAAACGCCAAAAAAGTGGCTCCGCTCAAAACCACCGCGCTCGTTTTGGGCGAGAGCGGAACGGGCAAGGAGCTGATCGCCCGGGCGATCCATTTTTTCAGCCCGCGAGCCGGGCAGCCGTTTGTCGCCGTAAACTGCGCGGCGATTCCGAAAGACCTTATCGAAAATGAACTCCTCGGTCATGAAAAAGGCGCTTTTACCGGTGCAACGGAAATTAAGCAGGGCAGGTTTGAACTGGCGGATAAGGGCACTATCTTTCTTGACGAAATAGGTGATATGGATTTATCGCTCCAGGCGAAACTGCTCAGGGTACTCCAGGAGAGCGAGTTTGAGCGGGTGGGCGGAACGCGGACTATTAAGGTTGATGTCCGCATTGTCGCGGCAAGCAACAAGGACCTTCAGAAGGCGGTGTCCGACGGGACCTTCCGCGAAGACCTCTTTTATCGGTTGAATGTATTTCCGCTTTTCATACCTCCGCTTCGTCATCGCAGGGGCGATGTTCTTCCGCTCGCCCGGTATTTTCTGGATTTTCACTGCCGCGAGATGAACCGGCAGCCGCTCGTGTTGGATGACGGCGCCAGGCAGTCTTTGGAGATATACGAATGGAAGGGGAATGTCCGGGAACTGAAGAATGTGCTTGAGCGCGCGGTCATCATGGCAGACGGAACGCGCATTCAGCGCTGTCATCTGGCACTTTGCGCATCTGGTGCCACATCGACGACAACCGAGTCATCCGGGTCGCTCCTTGCCATTGGTGATGCAGCCGCCCGCACGGCGGAAAAGGCGCGGATTGAACAGGTACTCCGCGAAACCGGCGGCAACAAGAGTCGCGCCGCTGAAATGCTTGGAGTGAGCTATAAGACGCTCTTGACGAAGATAAAGGAGTATGGATTTTGATGGCGCTCGAAAATCTATGGAGCCGGTTACATATTTTTGGGAATCAGCCGACACATGCGCCGAAGGGCAATTGATTCATCAGCGTTGAAAATAAAGGGAAATATACATTGATAACGGACTGGCACAGATGTTGCAAACTCAGCACTATGAAGCTTAAAAGGCATGGCGGCTTTTCTCTTGTGGAGGTTCTGATAGTCATTGGAATTATTGCGATTTTGTTGGCAATTGGCTCAACAAGCCTGCTTCGCGCCCGAGACAATTCAAATTTGCGCGCCGCCGCTCTTGCAGTGGAAGGTGACATAACCGAAACGAGAACAAGGGCCATTTCCCGCAACAGGCAGCACCGAATCTCCTTTGTGGTCGGAAGCCCCACTTATGTAATTGAAGAATGCAGTGCTGAGGCCACATCTAACTGCCCTTTATTTAATGCAATTAGCTCAAAATCGCTTGGTCAAGAAGTCGATTCCGGCGCCGGGCTTTTTTTTCATGCGGTCAATTTTAGCAGTACAAACTTCATCCGATTTGAAATGCGGGGAACCGCCGACCCGGGCACGGTCACCATACAAAATAACCGCGGCTCTCAGGCTATCATCACTAATAACATGCGGGCGAGGACGTATGTGGAATACTTCTATTAACAACCGGCGGGGGTTCACGCTCATAGAGGTTCTTATCGCGCTGGTATTGATAATGACCGGCATATTGGGTGTTCTTTCGGTTTTCCCCTCCGGCTGGCAGACCAATGTTCGTGCGGAGAGAATAGGGCGGGCGGCACAAATCATGAGCGGTGAAATGGCAACGCTGCAGTTGACGATTATGAACAGTTGCAACGCCGTGCCGACCAGCAGTTACAGTCCGACTGTTTATTCGAGCGGCAGGACTACGGCCCAGCCGGGCGATGCGAGTTTTATGGTGACGAGGACTGTGCAGACCGCAGGGGCGAATGCATGGCTTGTTACCGTGCAAGTGACATGGACGGGCAATCCCACAGGCATTCAGGATTCAAGCCTTGTCGTACGTGATGACAATTACAAACAGGGGTGCTGAACAGTGATCGGAACAATAAACAGGAGAGTGCGCAATCAGAATGGCGTCACTCTGGTTGAATTGCTGATTGTCATAGCCTTAGGCGCCATATTGCTTGCGGCTCTTACGTTTGCGCTGCGGTCCGGACTTCAGTCAACCACAGGCATTCAGATTAAGACATCGGCTCAGGAAGACTCCCGATTAGCTCTTCAGATTATGCAGATTGAAATAGGCATGGCTTCGTATAATCCCCTCTTAAAAGCTGATTCGGCTTTCTGGGTCACGAATGCATGTGCAGGAAGCTCAAATCAACAATACCGGGGCATTCAGGAAGCAACCGCGAACTCTCTCACTATTGCAATGGCGTCCGGTCCGGGCGCGGGCGGCGCGGACTGGGTTGGGGACGATCCGAACGAAGTTATCCGCTATGTCTATGACGCTGCAAACATGCGCATCACCCGGGCGACAAATTGTGGTGGTGGACAACCGTTCCTCGGGGAGGATCCTTTAGCGGGGCGTCCCAGAGAGGTTCGCGTTGTGAACAATGGATTGGGACTGCCGGTCTTCCGGTATTTCGACGGACAAGGAGCTGAACTGGCTGCCCCTGTGACCGCGAATATTCCGAACATCCGGAGAATAGAGATAACGCTTGCAGTGCAGACCAATGAAGTGAATCCGATGACAAATACCAGAAACAGCATGATTTACTCTGCCATTGTCACCCCGCGCAACCACGCCGTTGAGTAGCGGGCGGAAACGGAAAAAGGAGAGAACTGTGCGGTTCAAAGACTTAAGAAACGTTATGCAAAAAGATTTCTCCGGAACCAAGCAGGGGGGCTTTGTGCTTGTCAATGCCCTCATGATACTTACTCTTCTTTTATCAGTTTCGGCACTCGTTTTTTACATAACGACGAAAGATCTTCGCATCAGCACCAGAATTGCCGGCGAGAAAAGAGCATTTGTGGCGACCGAGTCGGGCATCAACAACCTGCTTTTCCAGACAGATCAATTGAAACTATCAGGTCTCTTGACTCAGCAATCGTTTCAATCGATAACTGAGCCACCGTTGGCAAGATTTGCCTTTTCCGTGCCCGGGACGCCTGTGGTTCCAAATAATACTGCATGCCGCCCCATTGTGCAGGGTAACTCAGCAGAAGAAGATTCGGGCAAGTTTGGTTATGCGTTTGCGGGAAGTAAAAGAGTGCGGGGCGGAGACGCCAACTATAACACGGCTGTGCAGATAGAGGTGGGAGTTGAGTATTACACCAGTTGTCAGTAACAGAAACGAGGGTTGAAATGCGAACCATGAAAAAGCTTTTTTTGATATGCATGACGATGTTTATCCTGACATGTCCGGCGTATGCCGCTGACGAAAGCGTGCTCTTTACGTCCGTCGCCCCCGATGCTTTGATAGTCCTCGATTTGTCCGGAAGCATGGCATGGAATCCTGCGGGCGGGACGAATGTATGGGGTAATTCTTCATGCAGCGGCACTATTTTTTACGCCAACAGCGGCTGCACGATATCCACGAATTGCAATACCAATTGCAGCCGTCTTGCCATTGCCAAAAGGGCACTCTTTGCCATGCTTGATGATACGAACAATAATGTTATCACGAGCACGGGCACAAATTCTGACGATGTCAGCCTGAACATCAGAATGGGATATATGCGGTTTTATGGTGGCAATGACACTGCCGGGAATTACGCTGCCGGCAATATTCTGCTGGTAAACCCTATTGGCACTCCGTACAGCACGATATTTTGCAATAATGCCACGACCTGCGCATTCCCCGGAGCAAATCCTGCCACCGGAGGCGCTGGTCAGCCGATAGCAACTACCTCCGCAACCAGTGGAACGCCTCTTTCCTCTTCACTGAATGAAGCCTGGCTCTATCTGAATGTGCACAAGGCGGCGGACCCTGCCAAAACCTGCCGCGATAAATTCGTCATCCTTGTCACAGACGGCGCAGACACCTATGCCTGCGGAGGCGGTGGCAGTGAAGACGTCAATGACATGTATAAAAGAAGAAGAGAGACCGTCGCCATGGCAAAAGCCCTTGGAGACGCGGGGTATAAGGTGTTTGTCATAGGTTTTGGGGGAGATATGCCACTAGCCCTCCAGAGGACGTTAAACTGGGCCGCATATTACGGCGGCACGGACAACCCACTTGTTGCCAATGCCGGAAGCACCTCAGATTACAATATACCAACGGGCAGCCTGTATCCTGCAGGGGTGACAGCTTGCGCGGTAGCTCCGCTCACATCAATAATCAATAACATCTCCGGCAAAGGCGGCGGTGTGGGCGATACGGTTGCGAATGCCAATGACCCTGCTACCGCGAATCTGTCCGGCTACGCGTTTATTTCGGGAAGCGCAGATGAGCTGACAGATGCCTTGCGGGCGGTAATTAATATAATAAGGTCAGCAAATTACTCTTTTACGATTACTTCCGTATCGACCGCGAGAATAGTATCAGAGAACAATCTCTTCGAGGCTTCTTTTACGCCCCTTGATGATGAGCCCTTTTGGCTCGGAAATTTGAAAAAATACGATATTAATGCCGACGGCACGGTGGGCGCTGTCGCATGGAATGCGGGCAATGTGCTCAATGCAACAAATGCGAGCGTCAGAAACATCAAGACCTATAAGAGCGGGGCGCTGGTTAATTTCACGACCGCCAACATAGTTCCGGAGGATTTGGGTCTCCTAGCCGCGAATACCGTGAGAAGAAATGAGATAGTCGGCTACATCAGGGGTGAAGCCGCGTTCAATCCGGACGACTGGAAGCTGGGCGATATCTGGCACTCAAGCCCTGTTGTTATCTCTTCGCCATCAGCGCAGTTCACAGACATCTTTGACGCGAACAACGCATTTGCGACGTTCAGAACAAATAACGAGAGGACATCGGTAAACGGGAAGAGGGCTGTTGTCGCAGGCGCGAACGACGGCCAGTTCCATGTGTTCAGGACTTCGGACGGCGTGGAGACCTTTAGCTTCATACCGCCGAACCTGCTTGCCAAACTGAACAGCATAGCACACGTTACTGACCCGACAGCGCTAACGCACCAGTTTTTTGTTGACGGCCCAACGTCTGTCGCCAATGTATGGCTCGGTAGCGGCACAGGGAGCAGCAAATTGGCAACCGACTGGAAAACGATATTGGTATCTTCACTCGGCAGGGGCGTGGGGCCAGGCAGCCAATATCTCTGGAGTGCTTCTTCAAACTGCACGCCCACATCGTCCACGTCACCTTTTGGCTATAGTCCCATATATACCGCGGGAACGCCATACTACTGCGGGTATTACGCTTTTGATTTTACAAATACGTTGTCGCCGCAATTCATGTGGCGCATCAATCCGACAGCGGCGCAGGCACCGTACCTTAGCGACCCGTGGAGCAAAATGACCATCGGGCGGGTGAAGATTGGCGGCAGCGAAAAGTGGGTTGGCTTTATCGGAGGTGGCGCGTCTGAATATTCCTGCACATCCCCGACCTATTCTCCATCCGGCACGCAGACAAAGGGGTTCTTTATTGTTGATTTAAGCAATGGCAATATACTGTGGAGCTATACCTTGGCTACAAATTCAGCAATGGCATACAGCATTCCCGCGCAGCCATCCCTCATTGATACTGATAACGACGGATTTGTCGATACGGTCTATGTCGGGGATCTTGGCGGCAATGTCTGGAGATTCAAACTCTGCACAAACGCTCTGGGCAACTCCTGCGGGACAGCATCCTGGAGCGGCGGGCTTTTTTACAGCGCCTCGACCGGCATAAGACGACCGATTTATTCAGCGGTGACTGTCTCTGCTGACCCCAATGGAGCATTCTGGGTCTATTGGGGTACGGGCGACAAGCAATGCCCGGCGGTAACCACGGTGCAGGAGTATTTCTACGCACTGAAAGACACGAATCTCTCATCCACGAATACGCCGGCAAATCTCCAGACCCTTGTGACCGCCGGGGCGACATACAGCGGTGTTACGAACGGCTGGCGCATTCAGCTTTTGGGACAGGGGGAAAAGGTATTGGCAGAACCAGTTATCTTTGACAAAGTGCTTTATTTTACAACATTTGAGCCCACTACGAGCGCCAATCCCTGCGATCTTGGTGGGACTGGTAAGCTTTACGGGGTCAACTACCTGACTGCCGCGGGGATGTTAACAAACAACGCTGTCAGCATGCCTTTAGGCACCGGCATTCCTACCGCGCCGCTTATCTCATTGAGCCCTGACGGAACAAGGGCGGATCTGTACGTTACTATCAGCGGCGGCGGGGGTATAGACGCAAAGACAATTCGTCCCATAGCTCCTGACCCTAAGAGGAACGTCAAGCTTCGTTACTGGCGCGATATGAGGGTACAGTAAGTAATGGCGATATCAACTAAGGCGTAGCTTTGAAAAAGAAGCGTGTATTGATGGTGAGCAATCAGTTTGGTAAGGCGACTATGAGAATCATCCTGGTTATGATTCTCATAGTCGCTGTTATACTCGCGTATTTTCTGCTCTCTTCACCCCCGAAGCCGGCGGGAAGTTCGCATTCCGGAGCGCCATTGGTTGATCAAAACAAGTTGTCCGAGCAGGCAAGCACGCCTCTGCAGATTCCGACCGATGTTCATCTGATTCAATCAGTAAAGTTTCAGCCTGACCAGCCCACCAGCCAGGACACGCTTACGGCGCAGGTGGTTCCAGCCAGCGGGAACAAGGCAATCGCATCCCTGGAATATTCCTGGATGGTGAATGGCAACCCGCTTGCCGATGCACAGGGAAGCAGTCTGCCGCCAAAGTTTTTCAAGAAAGGCGACCGGGTATGCGTCATTGTTATCCCCATTGTTAACGGAAATAAAGGCTTTCCATCAGAGCGTGCGTGCGCTGTTATTGTTGGCGCATCCCCCATGCTTGAGCTAAAAGCCCTGCCGCACGGCACCGACGGCACAGCGCAGATGCAACTGGTGGGCGTTGTCCCCGACGGCGGCGCGCTGACCTATGAACTTGAGCCGCCTGTTCCGGAGGGTCTTTCGATAGACAAAAAAACCGGCGTGCTCCGCTGGAATCCGTCAAAGAAAGAAAAGGGCGTAATTCAGTTTAAGGCATCCGCGACAACTACTGATCGGGTCAAAACCGTCAAGATGTTTGAATTCAATGTTGAAGTAAAATAGCACGGCAGTTTTGTTGCGCGAACAGATTGCCTCATCGCACGCAGTGCCTTTATAATAAGGCACTGCGTTTTTTATGCCGAAAAAAGAAGGAGCATCAATGGCCTATAAAGACCTGCGTCACTATCTTTCCATTCTTGAGCAGCGCGGAGAGCTTCACCGCATAAAAGCCGAAGTCGATCCCATTCTCGAAATCTCCGCCATCACCGACCGCATGTGCAAAAGCCCCAACGGGGGCAAGGCGCTCTTTTTCGAGAAGGTGAAGGGGTCGCAGTATTCTGTTGTTACGAACATATTCGGCTCGTATGAACGCATGTGCCTTGCGCTCGAAATCAACCACTTCGACGATGTGGGCAAGCGTATCGAGGAGTTGATGAATCAGGCGCCGCCCAGGTCGATTATGGAAAAGCTGGCCATGCTGCCGAAGCTTCTGGAATTTTCCCGGTATCTTCCAAAAACGGTGAAGACCGCTCCCTGCCAGGAAGTGATCGAAAGGGACAATCCTGACCTTTCGAAGTTCCCGGTGCTGAAGACCTGGCCGGGCGACGGTCAGCCGACCGACGAGGGACGTTTCATCACCTTTCCCATGGTATTTACGAAAGACCCTGAAACAGGCCGCCCGAACTGCGGCATGTACCGCATTCACATTTACGATAAAAAGACGACCGGCATGCACTGGCATATCCACAAGGACGGCGCCCGCCACTACGACAAATACAAGGCGCTCCGGCAGCGAATGCCCGTGGCGATAGCGGTTGGCAGCGATCCCGCGGTCATCTATTCCGCAACCGCGCCTCTGCCCGAGGCGGTTGATGAGATGATGTTCGCGGGTTTCCTCCGCCGCGAGCCGGTAGAGATGGTGAAATGCATCACTTCCGATATTGAAGTTCCCGCCAACAGCGAGCTGGTTATTGAAGGGTATCTTGATCCGGGCGAGCACCGCATTGAAGGTCCGTTCGGCGACCATACCGGCTTCTATTCCTCGGCGGACAACTATCCTGTTTTTCATGTCACCTGCATTACCCACCGGAAAGACCTGATCTATCCCGCCACTATCGTCGGCAAACCGCCGATGGAAGACTGTTACATGGCAAAGGCGACCGAGAGGATATTCCTGCCGCTCATGAAGCTCGACATGCCGGAAATCCGCGATCTGAATCTTCCGATGGAAGGCGTGTTCCACAACTGCGCCATCCTCTCAATCAAGAAGAGCTACCCCGGGCATGCGAAGAAGATTATTCACGGTCTCTGGGGCAAGGGGCAGATGATGTTCGCGAAGCTGCTCATCGTTGTCGACGACGATGTTGATGTGCAGAACCTCTCGTATACCGCGTGGCGCGTGCTGAACAATGTGGACTGGAAACGCGATACCGTTATTGCCGACGGTCCGCTCGATGACCTTGACCATGCCGCGAATTTTCCCCGCTATGGATCGAAAATGGGAATTGACGCGACCCGGAAGACCCGCGAAGAGGGCATGATGCGCGACTGGCCGGAAGAGCTCTTCATGTCGCCGGATATTCTGAAACTGGTCGAACGGCGCTGGAAGGAATACGGATTTTAGAGGCAATCAAAAGGAAGAAGGAAGAAGGAAGAAGGAAGAAGGAAGAAGGAAGAAGGAAGAAGGAAGAAGGATGGGTTTCCCGGTTGAATGATTCGGATGTAAGATACATGCGCCGCGCGCTCAGGCTTGCCGCCCGGGCGCGTGGAAAGACAAGTCCCAACCCGATGGTCGGCGCGGTCATCGTCAGGCATGACAGAATCGTGGCTGAGGATTACCACAAAAAAGCGGGTGAACTGCACGCCGAGGCGCTCGCCATTCAGGCTGCCGGAACTGCCGCCCGCGATGCAACTCTTTACGTTACCCTTGAGCCTTGCTGCCATACGGGCAAGCGAACCCCGCCCTGCACGAAAGCCATCATCTCCGCGGGAATCAAAAAAGTTGTCGTCGCTATGGAAGACCCGAACCCGAAGGTTGCCGGCAGAGGAATAGCGGAGTTGCGCGAACACGGTATCGAGGTTATTGCCGGCGTTGCGGAACAGGCCGCACACAGGTTGAATGAGTCATATATGAAATTCATCACAACGCGTCTTCCGTTTGTGATACTGAAATCTGCCATGACGCTTGACGGAAAGATTGCCACGCCGGCCGGTGAGTCGAAATGGATAACCGGAGAGAAGGCGCGGCGGTGCGTTCATCAGCTCCGCAGCAGTGTCGACGCGATTTTAACCGCAGTCGGCACCGTAAAGGCCGACAATCCGCGCCTGACCGCACGCATCAGGGGAGGCCGCGATCCGATACGGATTGTTCTTGATCCGAATCTCGAAACTCCGCTTTCCTTTCATGTCAGCACCGTGCCGCCGGCAACTGTGTTCGTTGCGCGTGAGCAGGCGCGAAAGCACTTTGCCGATAAAGCCGGACTTTTGAACTCACGCGGCATAGAAGTTATTTCCTACGCCGAAGAGCGGCTTGACCTTGCGTGGCTGATGTCGCTGCTGGGGGGACGCGGCATCACCTCGGTTTTGATTGAGGGAGGATCGTCGCTGAACGCTTCTGCGTTTCAGTCGGGCATCGTCGATAAAGTTGTTTTTTTTATCGCGCCGAAAATAATCGGCGGCAAAAAATCGCTCACCCCGGTGGGCGGAGAATCCTTTCGCGCCATGAGCAATCCGTATCTCATTAAAGACATGCGTTCCCGCCGCATCGGCGAAGACCTCATGATTGAAGGATACCTCAACCGCGGGGCTTAGCCAGCACCTCAAGCACTTTCAGATCGAAGAATCGCTTTGACACCGCAGCCCGGACAAGAAGCACGGTATCAGCACCCTTGCCGGTCCCCGCGACGGCAATAGTTTCTTCCCCCTCCGGTATCAGTCCCGCATCGGCAGCCATCATGACGATTTCGCAGCAGACTTTTGTGCCTTCGCCGAAACGGCGCAGCGCAGCGGCAACCACATGCGTCGGATACATGCCCTGAAACTTTTGCGCGAATGCGGTCTCGATGGAGTGGGTCAAAATGGTTCCGGTGAATACTTTGGCTCCGGCTTCGATCATGCGCTTTCGATTTTCTTCGGAAAGCTCGAAGGAATTCGGCTCTTTGAATCCGGCAGAGTGTGTGACGACAACGACATCTGCGCCGCTGTCGCGGAGCGCTTCCGCAAAATGGGCCCCGGTGTTTCCCCAAGTAGAGGCCACAACAACGTGCTTGTGATTTTCCTCGCAGAGAATTTTATGCACCACCGTAAGGCATTCCTGAGTGTTTTGTTCTCCCGGGCGTTCAAAATAGGTCACTGTGCGTTCCATAGGTATCTCCCTTCAGGCAAAATCCGCAGATAGCTGATTTTCTCCTATAGCTTCCAATCATGTATTGCGCATCGGTATCGCTCGATTATAATAGATCGGTGAAGACCGTGCAAAAAGCCGGAGCGATTTATATTCATATTCCCTTCTGCCTGCAGAAATGCTCATACTGCGACTTCTGTTCCGAACCGATTGGCAATCATGACGCTGAGCGCTTTGTTCGCGCCCTCTGTTTGGAAATGCGGCAAAGGCGCAATGAGCTTGCCGTGATCGACTCGCTGTTTCTCGGGGGAGGAACGCCGAGCCTCCTTTCTGAAGATTCTATCAGTGAGATCATGCGGTGTCTGAACGATATCTGCGCTTTCTCCCCCGACGCTGAAGTGACTATTGAGGCAAACCCGGCGACTGTTGATGAGGAACGATTGTGCTTGTTACGAGCGTCCAGCTTCAATCGGATCAGCATTGGCATTCAGTCTGCGCGTGGCAATGAATTAAAGGTCCTCGGCCGTCTCCACAACTGGCCTCAGGCCGAAACATCTGTCCGTGCGGCACAACGGGCCGGATTCAGCAATGTCTCCGTTGATGCCATGTATGGCATTCCCGGGCAGGACGTCAGGCAGTGGCGTGAAACACTCTCCATGCTGCTTGAACTGCAGCCTGAGCATGTCTCCGCGTATGAGTTGACACCTGAGCCGGGAACACGCCTTTTTGCCGAGTTAGCGTCACAAAAGTATTCGTTGCCGCATGAGGAAGCTGTTGCGGAGATGTTTTATTCCGCCCATGAGGTCCTTTCCGCATGTGGCTATGAACACTACGAAATCTCCAATTACGCACTGCCTGGCCGCCGCTGCCGGCATAACATGGCCTATTGGGAGCGAAAACCCTATGCCGGATTCGGTCCGTCCGCGCATTCATTCAATGGCGCTGAACGATTCACCAATATCGAGGACATTCACCGATACATCGAGTCGCTTGAAACCGCTCAATCTGTTGTTGCCGAGACGGCTGTACTCAGTGAAGGAGACGTGATAAACGAAACCGTTTTTCTCGGGCTACGTACGATCGATGGCGTCCGGCGCACTGCACTTCAGGAAGATATCTTCACAGCGATGGAAAAGGCCCTGCAGAATGAATATCTGCAGGGCCTTGCGGTACTTGATGCCGACAGCCTGCGACTGACTCAGCGCGGCTGGCTGCTCAGCAATGATGTTATCGCGACGATACTGTCAGGTATTGAGAAGCACCACCGCGCATAATGAGAAGCAACACATCCTGATTCTTGCCGATTGTGCCAACCACCTGCGTGTAGTCGCTTTGCGTGGGGACAGCCTTCCGGTTCACTTCCAAAACAATATCTCCCTTTTCAAGCAGGCCGAGCGCGGGGCTCTCTTCACTGATTGCCGTAATCACCACACCCTTCAGGCGTCGCTTTATGCCCTGCTTCTGAAGGTAGTCGTCCGTAATCTCGCGAACGGCAACGCCCTTGAGATTGTTGTCGACGATCTTTGGCGGTCCTGCAACCGCAGGCTGTTCCTGCGCCGCGGGAGATCCGGGCAATTCGCCCATCACTACTTTCAGGGGAATTGTTTTGCCGTCACGGAAAACTTTCACCGGCACGGTTTTCCCCGGCGGGGTTGCCGCAACCCAGTTTTTGAGCTCCGGCAGGCTTTCGATTTTCTTTCCGTCATACTCGATCATGACATCGCCTCGCTCCAGCCCCGCTTTTTCAGCAGGCCCGCCTTCAGCCACATCGACCAGAAGGGCGCCGTTCTGGTCTTTCAGCCCAAACTGTCTTGCGAGATCTGCGGTGAGCGGCTGAATCGAAATGCCGATGTGCCCACGAACTACCTTGCCCTTCGTGAGCATGCTCTCCATGATGGAACGGGCCATTTTCACCGGGATCGCGAAGCCGATGCCGAGCGAACCGCCGCTGGTTGAGAAGATGGCATTGTTGATGCCGACAAGTTCTCCCTTGGTGTTCAGCAGGGCACCGCCGGAGTTGCCGGGATTGATGGCAGCGTCAATCTGGATGTAATCTTCATACTCGGTTATCCCCATGCCGGAGCGTTTCAGTGCGCTCACAATGCCCATGGTGACGGTATGGTTCAACCCGAAGGGGTTGCCCATGGCGAGAACGATTTCACCGGCGCGGAGCTTGTCGGAGTTCCCGAACGCGGCAGACGGGAGATTCTTCTCGTCGATTTTAATGATTGCGACATCGGTTTTCGCGTCAGTGCCGATGACCTGCCCTTTGTACTCCTTGTTGTCAGCGGTTTTCACGATAATGTCTTCCGCGCTTTCGATAACATGGTTGCAGGTTATGATGTAACCGTCGGATGAAACAATCACGCCGGAGCCGAGACTGATCGCCTTCCTCTGAGCCGGGGACTTCGGTTCTCCAAAAAAGCGCTTGAAGAACGGGTCGTCGGCAAACGGGAGTCTCGGCGTTTTCACGGTGCGTGATGTTGCGATGTTTACCACAACAGGACGCACTTTTTCGGTAATAGAAGCCAAGTCGTCACTCAATTTTGCGAGCGTGCCGGAATCCGCCCCTGCGGGCAGTGCCGCGAATGCGGCGACAATGACAAAAAGAGTGATGAAGATCGTTACTGCAAAGCCTGTTTTCCTCAACATTGCACCTCCGGATATTAAATTCTCAATGGTTTGATCTGGAACTGCACCAACTGCTCTGTTGCATCACCTACCGCATAGCGGTCATCGATGCGGTAGCCGACCACCCATGCGATGGAATCGTTGCTGACCAGCAAGGGAACGGCATCACGTTCATCGCGCGCGATCTTTTGATCAACAAAAAAATCCTGAATTTTTTTGCGTTTGCCAAAGCCCATCGGATAAAAGAAATCTCCCGCGGCCCGGGAACGAATGATAAGCGGCAGCGACAGCCTAGCCGCATCGAATACTGCCGATGTCCTGCCGTCGCCGAATGAGCCATCCCACTGCTGACGCGGAATCAGGCGGGAAGTGAGAACAATGCCCGTCTCAGGAATCGGAAGGCTCTGCGCGACATCCAGTACGAGCGTCTCAATGCGCTTCGGAACATCCGCAGTAATAAGCAGGGTAGCGTATTTTTTTATTGCTCTTCGACCTCCCGGCAGGTAAACGCGATCACCGGCTGTGCCCGAACGGATGAGATGTATGACTTCCCCGATATGGACAAGCCCGATTTCACGCAACCCCCGCGTTTCGTCAAGAGCCCGCCGCAGCACGCGCCGCAGAATGACGATATCCATTGCTTCCATGGGGGCGATAAAGAGTTCGATCGAGCTGTCCGTCTTGCGGGAGATCATTTTCATCAGTGTTTTCGTAACCTGGACGCCGAAAAACCTCTCCTCTTCGCGGCAAATCTCCGCAGTTCTGCTCATCGTTTTTATCACATCACGATTCAGCTTTTTAATCGCGGGCATGACATGATGGCGCAGCTTGTTGCGGAGATAGTCGTCACGCTGATTTGACGAGTCCACCATAAACGCAATGCCTTCTGCGTCCAGAAACGACTCAATCTGTGTCCGTTCGATATCAATCAGCGGACGGATAATGTTCTTTCTGACCGGCGGAATCCCGGCCATGCCGGACGGGCCGGTTCCTCGGAAAAGGCGCATCAGAATCGTTTCGGCCTGATCATCGGCATGGTGGCCTATGGCAATCCGGTGAGCTCCGACTTCAGCCGCGATCTCCTGGAGGGCACGGTAACGCAGATCGCGGGCGCTTTCCTGTTTGCTGAGTTTTTCTGTTTTGGAATGCTCAAGGACATTCAGCATTTTTATGACAAACGGAATGTCGAATGACCCGCACAGATCACGGCAAAAATCGACTTCAGCCGGTGTTTCGGCAGGTCTCAATCCATGGTCAAGATATGCCGCGGTTATGCGCAGATTCATCTCTGGCTTCAGGCGGTCAAGAACGGCGAGCAGGCAGACCGAGTCGGCGCCGCCGGAGAGACCGATCAGTACATGTTCCCCGGCACGAAGCATGTCGTGTTTCTGCACGGTCAGTTTGACTTTATCTAATATATTCATTGCATGTTCATTTTAGCATAGACGACGGAGGCGCGGAAAAAACCGAACGGAGATATTGAAAGCTTTACAAGAGAGAGGGCGGGCTGATAATATAAAAAGCTCTTGGAGAGGTGGCCGAGCCGGTCGAAGGCAGCCGCCTGCTAAGCGGTTGTAGGGGTAACACCCTACCCAGGGTTCGAATCCCTGCCTCTCCGCCATTTTTTCATTATTTCATCTTATGCAGGGGGCTCCCCATGAAAAAAACAGCACTCCTTTTTCTTTCATCGGCGCTTTTGTTCTCTCTTGCCGCATGTTCTGATAAAAAAGAAGAGCCGATTATTCCGCGTGCCGCTACAGCTCCGCAACAGCAGCCTGCTCAGCCCCCGCAGCTTCCGCCGTCTCACCCGCCGATAGAGAAGGGTGCTGCTCCGATGGGAGGCTCCCCGCACGGAGCTGTCGACAAGAGTGGAAAAAAGATTGTGGTGCCTGATGCGGTCAAAACAAGCTGGTCTAAAGTGCGCCTGCAGCTTATCGATAAGTCCGGCGGTTCAAAGAAAGATATCGTTGCGTCCCTCGGCAATGAACTGAGCATTGAAGGCACCTCGCTGAAGGTGAAGGTCGGTGAGTTTCTGCCGGAGTTTACGATGGCAGGCGGAGAGATTACGTCGCGCAGCAATGAGCCGAAACAGCCGGCAGTGCGCATCGAGATATACGAACAGGGCAAGCTTCTGCATAAGGGGTGGATATTTGCCAATTTGCCTGACGTGCATGCGTTTGAGCACCCGAAGTATGGCCTACTGCTCAAAGAAGGCCTGAGGTAGCTGTCATGGCTGAATACTTTGACCTCGGTAAAGCTCCTGACACTCCTGAGGAGCGTCAGGAACTGCTCGGAAAGCGGGAGTTCATGGAGAGCCTTATCGAACAGCAGGCGCTTACACAGGTGCAGGCGGTGGTCGTCAATTTTCTGCTGGGTCCCAAGGGGTATTATCCCGCAGACCTGAAAGTGAACCACAACGCCGAACTTACGCTTGCAGACGGAAAAACCTTCCAGACCGCTGCCGATGTCCTTGTAGTTATTGATGAAAAGCCGGTTCTTTTTGTGAAGTGCTCGATGAGTTCGCTTACTTCTTGGGATCGGCATTCCGTGGCATTCTGCAGAGTAGGGGCAGCGCGGCAGATTCCATTTGCTGTGGTTACTGATGGGGATGACATCCGGTTGATCAGCAGCCTTGACGGGTCGGTCAGCGAAGGAAAACTTGTTGACATTCCTTCACGCGAAGAGATTCTCCACGTGATTTCCGCAATGACGGTGTCATGTTATCCGGAAGAGAAATGCGATAAGGAACGCCGCATTCTGTATGCTTTTGATGCGATACGTTGCCCGACCCTGGCGGAAGGCTATCCGAAAAAGCCTGATGCACAATAATTAGCACAACTGTCACTGCCGCTTCCCTTCGGTATAAACAGAAAGTTGGCCGACTCCGGTTGCGCCAAGCGATATAACATCATCGCTACATACTGAACTCTTACTCGGCTTCGTAATAAACCCGCATTATGTCTTTAACCGCCTGGTGCAAAGGAATCTTGATAGTCTGCTTGGTGCGGCGGATTTTCAGTTCGATAATGTTTTCTTTCAAGCCGCGCTCCCCGATTACGATATGAAGCGGAATGCCAATCAGGTCGGCATCCTTGAATTTGACGCCAGGACGTTCATTCCGGTCATCCATTAGAACATCAAAAGATCGCCTAGAAAGGCTGTTATATATAGCCGACAGATTCAGAAGGAGGTTCTCAGCTATTTCCATGGTCAGGGCATCATTTACATTGAGCGGAATAATTTCGATATCAAACGGCGCTATGCTTTTCGACCAGATTATGCCATCCGCGTCATGACTCTGCTCGATAGCCGCAGCCGCAATACGGGCAGGGCCGATGCCGTAACTGCCCATAATCATATGCTTTTCCTGACCTTCCTTGTCGAGAAAGACGGCACGCAACGGTTCGGAATATTTCGTACCAAGCTTGAAAATGTTTCCGATTTCAATAGCTTTCTCTATCACCAATGAGGAATTGCATGAAGAACATGCGTCCCCGGGCTTTACCGTCCTGATATCATGCCATTCGGCGGAGAAATGCTTATCTGATTCGATGCCTGTCTGATGATAATCAATCTTATTTGCCCCGGAGACAAAGGTCCCTGTTTTGACTGAGTGGTCAGCAACAATCCGGAGGCCGGAATGCCCGATCGGCCCAATGTAGCCGGGTTCAACCTTCAGGCGCTGGACAATCTCCTCCCGGCTGGCCGGCCGGAAGGCTCCGATAACCTTTGCAAGCTTCTTTTCATGCAATTCATGGTCACCACTGAGAAGGGCCAGCACCGGACCGCTCTCTGCAATGACCAGTATGCTTTTCATGAAAGAGGATGGGGCAAGATTCAGAAATTCAGCTACTTCCCTGACGGTCCGTTTTCCCGGGGTATGCACTTCTTCATACGGCAAAGCACTATGCTTTACAGGGGCATGTTTTGAATGCGCGACTTCAACATTTGCCATATAACCGCATGATTTGCATATAGCTATTTCGTCCTCTCCGGCCGGAGTAGGTGCCATAAATTCATGTGACATTGCGCCACCCATCATGCCGGCGTCAGACTCAACCTGATGATACGTGAGACCGCAGCGCCCGAATATTCTGTGATATGCGTCAGCGTGCAACTGATAGTTACGATCGAGCCCTGCCTGGTCAACATCAAAGCTGTAGCTGTCCTTCATGATGAACTCACGGGTTCTGAGAATGCCTCCGCGTGGTCGTGCCTCATCGCGAAGCTTTGTCTGAATCTGATACCAGATCTGGGGCAGGTCACGATAAGAACGCAACTCCTTTGCCGCAACCCACGTCATTATTTCTTCATGCGTCATGCCAAGGCACATATCGCGGCCATTTCTGTCCTTCAGTCGGAACATCTCTTCCTTTATAGTGTACCAGCGGCCTGTCTGTTGCCAGATTTCGGCAGGGTGAAGGATGGGCATCGAGATTTCCTGTGCGCCGATGCTCTCCATTTCCTCCTTCATGATTCGGTTGATTTTATTCAGAACTCGCCATCCAAGCGGAAGAAATATATACAGCCCGGCAGCCAGTTGACGGACAAAGCCGGCCCTGAGACTCAGCGCATGACAGACGGCGGTAACGTCAGATGGAGCTTCACGGGTCGTCGGAATGAAAAGCTGCGTAAATTTCATGTATTCAATGCCTCCAGGGTGTGTTGTTCGATACTCATGATTATAACATGCCTGACAAGAAACACCTTAACCGCGCTCATAATATTTAACATAATATACATTATCAGACGTAAGGAATAAACAGAAAATGTTAAAAAGCTGTTACGATTTGCGTGTACTCTCTCCGCAAAGCACCGAGCAGCAACGAACACCCCGAACATGTCTAAGTCATGGGCACTGGAAAAATACATTGTCCTGAACCACTTACTGCTCATTTACAGGATGCGCGGTTGCAAAATCATGAATGGCCT
This sequence comes from uncultured Nitrospiraceae bacterium, assembly GCA_964392915.1. Taxonomy (GTDB): domain Bacteria; phylum Nitrospirota; class Thermodesulfovibrionia; order Thermodesulfovibrionales; family Dissulfurispiraceae; genus JAAYUK01. The sequence continues at coordinate 11,370 of CAYMRS010000001.1, read as the reverse complement.
CGTCAAGCGTAACGGTGACAAGGCTTCCCATGGGATGGCGCTTAGTGGACTGAAAAACAGCCTTGATAAAATTTCGTGTAGTCGCATGGTACTTCGTATGGTGAACGGATTCCACAAGTACTGGCGTGGTTCTTCCAAGCTGTGATGAGATAAAAGCCCTTCTCTTACGCATTCCGAGCTGCCTGAGTCTTTCTGAACGCGACTTCTTAACATTTTCGGGGATTTGACCTGTCATTGTGGCGGCTGGTGTGCCATCACGCCGCGAAAACGAAAATACATGAAGATATGACAGAGGCAGCCGTTCGATAAAAGCTTCTGTCTCCGCAAATGAAGAGTCGTCTTCCCCAGGAAACCCTACCATTACGTCAGCACCAAGGCATAGATCAGGAATGCGTCTGAGCACTGTCTGTACGCACGTTTCATAATCCATTGCAGTATAGTTCCGATTCATCGCACGCAATATGGCATTACTTCCACTTTGCAGCGGCAAATGCAGATGGTTACAGATGCGTTCCTCAGAAATCACTTCAAGAAGCTTCTCATTCATCTCAGGGACTTCTAGTGAACTGAGGCGAATTCTTGGAATATGCGTTTTGAGGAGTAATGCCTGAAGCAAAACAACCAAGTCAATTGTTTCATGGATGTCTTTGCCATACATCCCCAGATGTATTCCGCTTAAGACAATCTCGTTGAAGCCTGATTGCTCCAGATTCATTGCTTCATTTATGATGTCCTGCATCGGCCTGCTCCGTGACCGGCCGCGGGCATAGGGAACGATGCAGTACGAACAGAAGTTGTCACATCCATCCTGAATCTTTACGATGGGACGATGGCGATGAGGAACAGGGATAACATTATCCAAATTCTGGAAAGACTGACCTATCTTATTAATTATGTTGTTTTTTTCAGAATTGCCAAAAAGTTCAACTGAGGGAAACGCCTTGAGTAGTTTTTCCTTGTTGATTTCAGCCGAACATCCCGTGACAATAACGCGTTGCCCCGACTTCAGTGCCTTGCTGATCATCCGGCGACACTGCGCGTCAGCTTTTGCCGTCACGGTGCAGGAGTTCAGGATGAAGACTTCAGCGCCATCTGCCGAATCGGCAAGCTCGTGTCCGTGTTGCAGCAGGTCCGCCTCAATCTTGGCGCTTTCCGCCTGATTCGATCTGCAGCCCATTGTCAGAACTGTCACTTTCATGAGGAGTGCAGAAGCTCACCGACCAGTGAATGACGATGAGCCCGCACGATGCGAACCGTAAGAAGCGTCCCCGGCGGGTAGAATGATCCGGTGCGAACCAGAACAATCTTATTAGCCGGAGTTCTTCCGGCGACCTGCCCTGATTTCATTTTCGGATCAGGTCGATCTACAAGTATTGTCTGCACAGTTCCTTCCAACCGCTTGTTTTTCTCGTCAGTAACCCTGTTTTGCAATGCGATGATTTCATTCAGCCGCCTTGACTTGTCTTCTTCGTCAAGATGTCCGGGGAGAGTTGCGGCTTTCGTACCGGAACGTGACGAATACTTGAACGCGAAGAGGCCATCAAACCCTATGGTTTTCATTGCTTCTAGCGTGGCAGCATGATCCTCTTCAGTCTCCTGAGGAAATCCCGCGATAATATCGGATGTTATGGTGATATCAGGAATGTTTCCCCTTAATTCATCTATTTTTGCACGATATTCGTCAAAGGTATACTTACGATTCATGAGGCGCAGGATTCTTGTTGAACCGGACTGAAGCGGCAGATGAATATGCTCACAGACCTTTTTCAGATCCCGCATGGCGTACATCAGCGTTGAAGACAGGTCTTTCGGGTGAGACGTTACAAAGCGGATCCGCTCAATCCCTTCGACATCGTGCGCCCGCCGCAACAATTCGGGGAAATCGCAGTCGCTGTGGTACGAATTGACATTTTGACCGAGCAGTGTCACCTCTTTGTAGCCCTTTCCTGCAAGCTCGATCAATTCCCGGACAATATCGTCGCTCGGCCTGCTCCGCTCGCGTCCCCGCGCATAGGGAACGACACAATAGCTGCAAAAATTATCGCATCCGTACATGATATTGACCCAGGCTTTCACACCGTCCTGCCGCACTGACGGCAACAACTCCTCCGTAAGATTAGGGTTTTCAGAAAGCATATACTGTTGCAGTGCGGTTTCTGCTGCGATATCTTTTATATAGCGCAGATTGTCAGGTCCGAAGACAAAATCAACATACGGTGCGCGTTCAGTTAGTTTTGTGCCATCCTGCTGGGCAATGCAGCCTGCAACCGCTATCCTGACATGAGGTATATTTCTCTTGACCGTCTTGATCCTTCCAAGCCTGCTGTAAAATTTCTGCTCTGCCTTTTCCCTGATGCTGCAGGTGTTAAAGACAATCAAATCAGCATGTTTAGGCTCATATGTTCGTATGTAGCCTTCACTTTCAAGGACGCCTGCCATCTTCTCTGAATCGTGAACATTCATCTGGCAGCCGAAGGTTTCGAGATAGTATTTCCTGTTATTCATTGTTTTTCATGGCGATAGTGACTGACATGGCGCTCTAAAAAAGCCTTGACAGCCTGCAGCTCATCTGCGGAAGATGCGTAGTGCGCTGAAATAAGCAGCCGACATTCATCAAGCGCCTGCAAGACCTGTTCTGCCGACAACCCTTGTTTGCCGTTGGCAACATGGATTTTGTCGCGCCTGCTTGCGCTGGTGCCCTCTTCTGCTGTCAGCATTTCCTCAAAGAGTTTCTCTCCTGGACGCATTCCGGTGAAAACAATATCAATATCCCGATATGGCTCAACACCGTGTATCCTGATAAGTTCCTCTGCGAGCGAGACAATTCTTACCGGGTCGCCCATGTCCAGCACCATCACCTCGCCGCCCTGCCCTATGACTGAAGCCTGCAAGACGAGCAAGACCGCTTCAGGTATTGTCATAAAGTAGCGCTGCATTTCCTTGTGAGTCACGGTGAGTGGTCCGCCCTGTTTCAGTTGCTCCATAAAAATCGGCAGCACGCTGCCCCTGCTGCCGAGCACATTACCGAAACGCACTGAAATAAAGGCTGTTTTGCCAATTCCGTTTCCAGTCCGGCAGATTTCTTCCGCAAGTCGTTTCGATGCTCCCATAACGCTGGTCGGCCGCACTGCCTTGTCGGTCGATATCATAATAAATCTGCTCGCATCATAATTTTGCGCTGTCCGGGCCACAATACTTGTCCCCATGATGTTGACCTTCAGCGCTTCCAGCGGATTCAGCTCCATCATCGGAACATGCTTATAAGCTGCCGCGTGAAAAACGATCTCAGGGTGAAATCGGCTGAACACCTCCTCAACACGCACGGCATCACGAACATCCCCCGTAACGTATGAAATCGGGAACCTGTCCATCATGCCATTTTTGTCCAGTTTGCGCTGCAGATTATGCAATTCTGTTTCATCAATATCAAAAAGCACAAGACCCTTCGGCCGAAAATCACACACCTGCGTCACGATTTCCGAACCGATGGACCCCCCTGCTCCGGTGATTAGGACAATTCTATCGGCAAGAAAAGCCCGAATCTCCTCCCGGTCGACTTCAACGGCCTGACGCCCGATGAGATCTTCAATTGATATTTCCTCCAGATTCTTGAGAGAAACACCGGGCTGCTCGAGATCCGCAACCGGCGATACAGCTTTGATAGTGCTGATACCGCTTTTCAGTGCCTGTTCGTAAATGGTGCGCAGCGTTCGATGAGTGAGCTTCTGGTTCGCGATGATCATGGCTTCCGCCTTGAGGTCAGTGACAAGGGACGGGAGGTCGGAAAGTCTCCCCAATACCCGAACGCCATGAATATACTGCCCTTTGCGGGAAGGATCGTCATCAAGAATTGCCACGGGCGCATAAGCAGGCTTCTGGCTTCGCATCAAATCTCTGATAATCATTTCGCCTGTGACTCCTCCGCCAATTATCAGAGTTCGTTTTCCGCCTTTTGTTCTCGTCTTCGGCCTGAGTGCCTCAAAGTATAACCGTTTTGAAATACGCAGAGAAGCGATCAATAGCCCGGAGATGAAGAAATCCATAAGGAAAACACTTCGCGGGAACCCTGGAATATGCAGAAACGACCCTGCTGGAATTTTATCGCCGAAGGGCACAATTACCACGACAACAAGAATAAGTTGAGCCGTCGCCATCGCACCCATCAGATTAAAGAGATCATGAATGCCGGCATGCCGCCATGTCATACGATAGACCCCGAACAGAGCAAAAGCGGTAATTTTTACAATAACAAAAAGCGGAAGCGCATTCGACAACACTGCGGCATAGTCTGCAGGAACCTGAAAATCGAAACGCACAAGAAATGAAAGTACGAGGGCGACTGATATGAGCACAACATCCCCAAGTATGAAAAAAACGACCCTTTTTTCGTACGAGGGCTGCAAAATCCGCCCGATCAGAGAACGCGGTTCAGTCATCAATGGCTAACCCCTTCTTTTTTCATAACTTTCAGCAAAGTACGCAAAAGTATTTTCATATCAAGAAAGAATGAGCGGTGCTCCAGATAGTATTCATCATATGACACTTTTTCGGGAATCGGCAGCTCATCCCTGCCGTTAATCTGCGCCCAGCCGGTCAGTCCGGGAACAAGGTGGTGAATTCCCCGCTCCGTTCTTAGTGCTATCAGATCGTCCTGATTGAAAAGTGCAGGCCTCGGACCGACAAAACTCATATCGCCTTTTAGTATGCTATAAAGCTGAGGTAATTCATCAAGACTTGTTTTGCGGAGGAACCGGCCGATCGGCGTGATAAAGGCATCAGGTTTGCTCAGCAAATGGGTTGCCACAGCCGGTGTGTCCGTCCGCATGGTGCGAAACTTCGGCATGCGAAACAATGAGTTATTGATGCCGATGCGATTCGACCAGTAGAGAGCGGGACCTGAAGTCGTTATCCTGACAAGAACCGCAATCAGGATAATCGGGATCGCAAAAAGAACGATCAAAAACAAGGCAGCTATCAGATCGAAAAGGCGCTTCATCTACCTGCACGCCTCTTTTGCTGATCAAGAAACCAACGCACTGTTTCCCGTAATCCTTCCCGGGCTGTATGAGGAGGACTCCATCCGAGATTTTTTCGGATATGCGATGAGTCTATTTGCAGCGAATCCATTATCTTGCCTACCATATCACCCTTACCGAGCACCTTGCCGCCAAGACGAAGAAGTGTCTGCGGTATCGGCAGGAGAATCGTGCGTTTATCCATAGCGCTGGCAATCAGGCGGACAAGGTCAGCGGTCGAAAGGTCTTGCCCATCGCTGACGAGAAACGTCTCATCGGCTGCCGAGGGATGTTGAATACATGTCACGATGGCATCGACAAGATTGTCCAGATAAATAAAGCTCCGTGCATTATGAATCGACCCGAGAGGAAGCGGAATTCCACGCTGGACAATCTTCAAGAGCTGTAAAAAATGAGCCTTCACTCCAGGACCGTACACCAATGGCGGACGGATTATGACAACTTCCATCCCGCCGGCCTGCCCTGTCTGCTTCAGTTCAGCTTCAGCTTCAGCTTTTGAACGCGAATATGCATCCGCAGGCGCAAGAGGCATCTTCTCAGTCAAAGGAAAAGCGTGCGATCTTTCACCGTGGACCTTCACGGTGCTCATAAATACAAATCTCCTGACTCCCGCAGCAGCGGCAGATTCAGCAAGACGTCGCGTACCTTCAACATTCACTTCATGAAACTTCCGTTCATCAACAACGCCGGACTTCATCACGTGAACATGGGCGGCAAGATGAACAACAGTTTCGACCGATGAAAGCGCTTCGCCCCAGTCGGCTTTTGGTCCTATTGATGGAACGATAACCTGCTCTGCCGGAAGACCATGTTGGGAAGCACGGAGCGCGGCACGCACCGAGATGCCGTCGGCGGCAAGGCGTCTGCAAAGCGCAAGGCCGACAAACCCGGATGCGCCGGTGTTCAGAACACTGCCAGCTTTCAATCTTTAAACCAAACTGTTCTATTGATATACTCCGTGTAACTCAAGATAATTCTCACAACTTTCTTGGAAACCGTGTCAGTATCGTAGTCCGGAACCATCCTGAAAATCCGTTCGCCAGGGCAAGACTGTGACGTGACAACCTCAATAGCGCGGATGACCTGCGGATGATGAAGTCCGCACATAATCAGGGTGCCTTCATCCATTCCTTCCGGCCGTTCGTGCGCCTGACGTATAGTGACCGCAGGAAAGTTCAATATTGACGACTCTTCCGTAATAGTTCCGCTGTCGGAGATAACACAGAGCGCCTCTGTCTGTAGTTTTACATAGTCAAAAAAACCGAGCGGCTTCAGAAAGCGTATGCGGTCATCAAGTGAGTTAATGCCGTGCTCCTCAAGACGCTTGCGGGTTCTGGGATGAGTCGAAACTATAACCGGGATGTCATAGCGGGTAGCAACCGCCTGCAACGTAGTGAGAAAATTGTCGAAATTCGTTTCGCTGTCGATATTTTCTTCGCGGTGAGCACTCACGACAAAGTAGTTTCGTTTTTCAAGGTGAAGTTCTTGCAGAATACCAGAACTATCTATTCCGGCACGATAATACTGCAACACTTCTTTCATAGGAGATCCGGTTTTAATAAGCGTTTCAGGCCGCAACCCTTCTGCCAGGAGATAGCGACGAGCATGTTCGGTATACGTAAGATTAATATCGCTGATATGGTCAACTATTTTCCGGTTAATTTCTTCTGGCACTCTTTGATCAAAACAGCGATTTCCAGCCTCCATATGAAAAATCGGTATTTTGCGGCGCTTTGCAGCAATCGCACAGAGACAGCTGTTTGTGTCACCAAGAAGCAAAAGCCCTGCGGGCTTTTCCCTGAAAAAAATGTCGTCTGATCGAGCAATAACTGCGCCGATGGTTTCAGCGGCTGAAGGGGATGCAGCATTTAAAAAATGGTCGGGCTTGCGAATCTCTAACTCTTTAAAGAATATTTCATTCAGTTCATAATCAAAATTTTGCCCTGTATGTACAAGAATATGCTCAACATGCTTGTCCAGTTCAGCAATGACCCTTGAAAGCTTTATCAGCTCCGGACGCGTACCAACTACAGTAGTAATCTTCATAGCTTGTTTCCTTTGTTTGTCTGAGTGAGTCGCAGATTATTTTATCGCAGCAATTCTTCTTCTATAGTAACAACGTCATCTACCATAAGCCGATTTTCCTGCAAAAGTTTAATTGTCTGCGCAAGATCCAATGGATTGTCAGCAGAACTGAACTCTTTCGAAAGAGCATTCTCTTCATCCTCATATGATTTGCGCAACTCCGGCAACATGGGCAATATTGCGTAATAATTGCCTCGCTTCACGCAGTGATTGGCTTCTTCATCAGAAACCATAATTTCATGCATTTTTTCACCGGGTCGAATACCCGTTATTTGTATCTCAACGCGTCGGTCTGCGATCAGCGATTTTGCTATATTTATAACGGTTGCTGAAGGAGCGTTCGGCACATATGTCTCTCCTGGTTCTGCTTCCGCAACAGCAGCAAAGACAGTATCCACTGCCTGGTCCAGGCTCAGAAGAAATCTGGTCATCTCAGGAACCGTTACCGTTACCGGTCCTCCTTTTTTAATCTGATCATGAAAAAGAGGGATTACTGAACCGCGCGAAGCGAGAACGTTTCCGTATCGGACACAGATAAACCGCGTTTTGGGATTAAGAACATTTGCGGCAATGAAAATTCGCTCTTGAATGGATTTAGTCATGCCCATGACGTTAACGGGCTTGCACGCCTTATCAGTGCTGATAGCAATCACAGTATGAACCGGGTATCCATTTTCTTCAATTGCGCGCACAATATTGTATGCGCCGATACAATTCGTCAAAACTGCCTGGCTCGGGAAGTACTCACATGCCGGCACCTGCTTTAAGGCAGCCGCATTAACAACTATGTCAGCAGTGCGAACCGCTGAACACACATCCGCATAATTACGCACGTCCCCGATGCGGAACTCCAGGACGTTCATGAAATTCCGATAGATAACTTCGTCTGTTGCAACCAGTTTATGCAGGTAAGACATTCTCATATCATGCTGCTTCGCCTCATCACGAGACAGGACAATAATCTTTTTTGGCGTACCGAGATCCCCAGTTAATACACGACGCACAAAAGTTTTTCCCATGGATCCGGTTCCACCGGTAACCACTATTGTCTTGTTTTCAAAAATCATAATGTTCTTCCTTTGTTTTCAATATTTCAATTCTTCAATCATTTCTTCCCATGAAGGAGGCGCATAATGAAACTCTTGTCGGAATCGGGCTGAATCGAGACTTCGGTCACAATGCACGTTTTCATCCGGCAAAATCTCGACAGGGACTGACAATTTATCTTTCAGCATCACCAAGAGGTCGAATTTGCTTATTGGAGTGCTTGAGACGTGGTAAAGCCCTGATGCATCTGGGTAATTGACGAGCATCTTTTCTATGATTCTGCTCATTTCCGGGGTAGTAAATCCTGAGAATATTGCTTTCTTATAGCCGCTAACGACTCCCTGTTGGGCTAAAAACCACTCCAGCAGGCTTTTTTTGCGTGAAAGCTCTCTGCCGATAATGGATGTTCTCAGGGTAAGACCCTGGCTATCCTGGACCTCTCCAAGAAACTTGCTCTTTCCGTAGAGGTCTTCAGCATCAGAAGAATCAGATTCAACATAATTTCCTTTTCTTCCGGAAAAAACACAATCAGTACTCATATGAACAAGACGTGCCCCTATTGCCTTGCATAATACCGCAAGGCGATGGGGAAGAAGAGAGTTGATCTCCAGACTTGGAATGCTCTCCTTCGCACTATCTCGCTGTTTTACGATTCCAACCCCATTCACTATTGCCTCGGGCAAGAAATCTGCTGCGACCTCAAAAAGTCTCTCGAGCGACCGAACATCTATACCAAAATACGCATTGCCGGCATCAAACAGCCCGTATTGATTATACGCCGGCAGGTCCTGTCGCAAAGTGACTTTAACGTCATGATTAAGTCGTAAATGTTTGAACAACTGATGCCCCAACATTCCGTCTCCGCCAAGAATCAAGATGCGCATTTTTTTCTTCCTCCCAATGACTGCATCCATCTATCCAGTTGCTCCATAAGCATTGATCTTTCGAAATGCAACTCGAAGTAGTTCCTGCCTCGCTCTCCCATAGTCTCCCTTTCTTTTAGAGGAATATGATACATCGCCAGCACAGCATGGGAGAGCGCTTCAGGATTTTCAGGAGGACAAATGATTCCAGCCCTTGCCTCGTCAATAATCCGCGCACCTTCTCCTTCCAGAGCAGCAATGACAGGTCGGGCGCAAGCCAGGTACGATTGCACCTTCGCAGGAATGGTGAGCGCAAAAATGGGTTCTTTTTTGAGTGTGGCGAGCATTGCATCAGCACCAGCAAAGAAAAGAGACATTTTTTCAGCTGGGTATTTGCCTGCAAGATGAACAGTATTCGTCAATTGCCGCTTTTCTATCTCCTCCTCAACCCACAGACGCATCCGGCCATCGCCTACTATAATCCAGTGAATATCATCATACTCCTTAAGCAGTTCCGCCGCGTCCAAAATAGTCTGAAAATCCTGTGCAACACCAATGTTGCCGGCGAACATCACCCGAAACCCTTTGGGAAGATCAATGGGCAGGACGTTTTCTGATGACCTCGCGATTGGGCGGTATAAATCCTCGGCACTGTTCGGGAAATAATTGATTTTCTCCCCGGGCACCCCCAGTTTCTTTATGGGATCAATAAAAGCTTTTGATTGCACGAGGATTTGATCACACCCTGCGTATATAAACCTGACAATCCTTTCAATAACGCTGAGAAGCGGTTTTGATTTTATTGCTCCGGTTGCAGAGAGACTTTCAGGCCAGAGGTCCTGCACCCACAATATGATAGGAACAGATTTCAGCTGTTTTAGAAGCAGCGCCGGCAGCCCAACGGTAATTGGCGACGGTTCATAGACAAAAATTAGATCAAAACGGTCCCGGCAATAGAGAGGACCTAAAACAGTTGCTGTCACGGCAAATGAAAGGTAATTAGCAATCAGGTTGAAAAAGCCGCCTCGTCCTCGTGGTATCAGCGGAACTCGCAATACTTTTATCCCTCGATAGTCTTCGGTTCTTTTCTTGAACACTCCGTATCCCTCAAAAAAGCTTCCCTGAGGATAATTTGGCATTCCCGTTAATACAGTAACAGTATAGCCCTTACTCTGCAATCCCAACGCAAGATCGTTAATTCGGAAATTTTCCGGCCAGAAATATTGAGAGACAATTAAGATTCTCATCAGTGTTTTACCGATGTTAACACCTTGCGGAAGAGTTCAATGCAGGCTTTTGCAGCGGCTTCCCACGTATACCGCTCTTCAACATGACTTTTAAGGCGAGCTCCCATTTCTTCAAGTTGCCCACTGTTTAGCAACATACTCAGCAAGCCATCACGGATCCCCTCTTCCGTCGCGGCAACAACAAGCCCACCACCGCAATGCTCGATTGTATTGAAGCCGCATTGATCTGTTATAAGTACTGGTTTTCCGCAAATGCCTGCTTCAAGAGCAACTATTGACATTGCTTCCTGCCGAGAGGGTACAGCAATCATGGATGCGCCTCGGTAGGCTGCAACTTTATCTGCACCTCCAACATAGCCAATCAAATGGACTCGTTTTTGGAGGTCATTTTTATCAATAATATGTTTTAGTGACATCCTCATTCCTCCATCGGGTCCAGCGAAGACAAGATGATAATCGGGATAAACATGAGCAATCTTGCTGAAGGCCATTAGAAGCAGATCTGGTCCTTTAATGGGATCTAAGCGGCCAACAAAAAGAACATAGGGAGCCGCATCGATACCTATTTTATGCCGAAAGCCTGAAACATCCCCAATTTGATAGTCTTGAGAATTAACGCCGTTCGGTATTATTACCACGCAATCTGAAGTTATTCCATACTTGGCAAATTGAGCGATTTCATTGTCGGCAATTGCGATGTGTGCCTGAGCGCCACGAATGATATTCTTACCGACCAAGGTATTATAGCCGCGCTTAAGGAGCCGAGATCTTCCAAAGATATGCAGGGCTCCGGCGGGGCAGACAACATATGGCTTGTTGCGTGCTCGGGCTACAGAAGAGATAAGGGCATTCAGAAAAGTCCAATGCCCCATTATGTGAATGATATCGGCATGATCAACCAGATGATAAATATCATTCAATCGAAACCTTGGAATAAAGAAGCGTTGATTAAGGCTCGGAAGCGTGAAAAGCGTAATGCGGTTACTTTGCATGCGGGCAAGCAGGTCGTTTGTCACCCCGCAATCAATGGTTAGGAGGGTGCATTCGTTTCCAAGTGCGACAAAATGCTTCGCAAGCTGACAAGTTCTCTCA